>JAFAGM010000094.1 GCA_023422775.1 Pseudomonadota bacterium | reverse complement strand
TTCCACACCATGGCCCGCCGCTCTTGCCGCCGACAGTTGTGCCTCGCTACGCGCGAATACCGTGACGTGTCCGTGCAATGCAGCAAGCGCTGCCGCGACATGTTCAGCGATAACGCCAAATCCCAGGACGGCAATTCGGGCGCCATGAATTGTGGCTGTCGTCTCCGTGACGATGCGCGCGACCGCGCCTTCTGCAATGGCCGGAGCCCGCGCGATGCGACCAGACATATCCTCTTCGTACTCAAACAGCGGCAACTTGAGTTCTGCAGTGAGTGTGGAGAACTCCGAGGATGCATGACCACAGATGATCCTGGCACCAGGGGTCAGAACTTCCAGAACCGAGCGATCGATGACCACCGGCTCCTTGGACTGCGGGGCGAACACCGACAGTCCCTTCATACCGGGCAGTGGCAGCACCAGAGCTTGGGCATCCTGAGCCGCGTGACTCAGAGAGGTTGCGACCGTAACCCCGTCCAGGGCCGGATCGGGCAGCGGAAACCCGAAGATCCGGACATCGGCGAACTGCTGTGCCGCAAGCGCCGCGATCGTTTGCTCACGGACATCGCCGCCGATTATCGCAATAGGTCCTGTAACGGCGTCACGCGACATGATCAGCACCTCACGATTTCTTCTGCAGAAGTACGTTGATTGCCAGAATGATGACGGTCATCACGATCAGCAGGGTGCTCACTGCGGCGATGGTCGGTTCGACTTCGAGGGACAGGCTGTTCCAGATGCGCACTGTCAGCGTCTGGGTCTGGATGCCGGACAGGAACAGGCTGATCAGGAGCTCGTCGAATGACGTCAGGAAGGCAAACAGAGCAGCCGAAACCAGTCCTGGCAGCGCAAGGGGTAGGGTGATCATGCGCATGGTCTGCCACTGGCTTGCGCCTAAGCTCAACGCTGCGCGCTCATACCGTTCATCGAGCCCCTGGAGACTGGCGGTCAGGATGATTGTCGTCAACGGCAGCGCCAGTATTGAGTGTCCGATGGCCATCGCCAGCAGGCTGCCGCTGGCACCCATGCGCGCGAAGGCCATGTAAAAGGCAATCGCGACGATGACATTCGGCACAATCATCGGTGTCAGGATGAAGCCGTAGATCGCCATCTTGCGCTTGAAGCCGGATCGCACGAGCGCCAACGCCGAAAGAAAGCCGAGCGTCGTCGCAAATGCGGTCGTCAGCAGAGCAACCTGAAGACTGACCCAGAGTGACCGTCGCCAGCCGGCATCACCCAGAACGCGCTCGTACCAGCGCAGTCCGATATCTTGCGGCGGAAAGCTCAGAACGCGCGACTGATCGAACGAGATGATCGCTATGATCAGAACCGGAGCCGCCAGGAACAACAGAACCAGCAGGCTGCCAAGCCAAAGCGAGTAGTGGCCGAAACCGGGCTTTTGTCCGTTGCCGTCCATCAGTTGCTACTCTTCAAAAGCTGTTCGAGACGGATGAAACGTGCATAGATCGCGAAGGCAATCAAAGTGACCGCCAGCAGGACGACAGCCAGCGCTGACGCGAATGACCAGTTCACGGTGATCTCCACTTCGCGCTGGATCAGCATGGCGATGGTCACGTCACCCGTGCCGCCCATGAGGGCCGGCGTGATGTAGAAGCCGATAGCCAGGATGAAGACGAGCAGCATGCCACCGGCGAGCCCGGGCAGGCTGAGCGGCAAGTAGATCCGGCGGAACGCATACCACTGGCCCGCACCCAGACTGAGCGCAGCGCTGATCAGGCGCTGATCGATACCGCGCATGACGGCGAGCAGGGTCAGGATCATGAGCGGCAGCAGCACGTAAGTCATGCCGATGAGCACGCCGGTCTGATTGTAGAGCAGGTCGGCGCGGCCGAGTCCGAACATCTGCAGATACTGATTGATCAGGCCTTCACGGCCGAGCAGCACCATCCAGGCGTATGTGCGCACGATCACGCTGGTGAAGTACGGCAGGATCACCGCAATCAGCAGCAGATTGCGTAGTCGCGTGGATGCGTGTGCCAATGCGTAGGCTACGGGATAGCCGACGATGACGCAGATTAGTGTCACCGTGGCTGCCATCTTGAAGGTCAGGGCAATGACGTAAAAGTAGATCGGATCGGTGAAGATCTCGACGTAGTTATTGAGCGTGATGTGATCGGTAAAAAGGCTGCGACCGCCCATCCCGATCAACGGCCACACAAAAAATACGATCAACAGCAAAATGGCCGGAGCCAGCATCAGACGGAATCTGTTCCGTGATGCCCGCTCGAGAGGATGGTGAGGAGTGTCGGACATGCGTGGTCCTCAAGCCGGAAAGATACGCGTCTCGCTGCGGTCCCAGGCGAGCGGGATTGACTGCCCTTCCTGATACCGCGCGATGTTTGCCCGATTAGGTGCGCTGACGGTCAGAGTGACATCGCCAGGCGCGCGGACCTCATAACGCGTGACGTCACCGGAATAGACGACCTCGGCAATCGTGGCCGTGCAGGTATTAGTCGGAGTTTCTCCGGCATCGGCGACGTGGATTTTCTCAGGACGTACGCCTGCAACAACCGGGTTGCCGGGTTTCAGGCTGGGATCAGACAGCATTCCGGAGAATGACCAACCGTCTTCGGTCCGGATTGTGCCCTGCTCGTTGGCGACGTCGATGAGCTTGCCTGCAATGAAGTTGGTATCGCCGAGGAAGTCCGCGACAAACTTTGTATTGGGACGATCGTAAAGGTCCGCGGGAGAACCGACCTGCTCGATCCGTCCCTCATTCATGATCGCGATGCGGTCCGACATTGTTAGCGCCTCGCCCTGATCGTGCGTGACATAGATGACGGTCACGCCGAGACGCTGGTGAATGCGACGGATCTCTGTCTGCATG
>JAFAGM010000091.1 GCA_023422775.1 Pseudomonadota bacterium | reverse complement strand
TCTCTCGACTCGGAGATAGTTGGATTGCTTCGTCGCTTGCGCTCCTCGCAATGACGCGGAGGGTTCCTCGATTCGAAATTATAATAAATGCCGCGCCATCTCCGGTCGCGCCTTCAGCGCCGCGCCCTGCTTGGCGACGATCCTGGCAATGCGCTCGGGCGCGAACTTGATATCGACGAATGCCGGCGCGGTGTTGGCGACCTCGTGATACTCCGCGATCTTGCCGTCGCGCAGCTGCATGATGGCGACGCCCTCGAACATCGCCCGCGCGCCACAGGCCTCCGGCAGCGTCGAGCGGTAGCTGAAAGTATAGCGCGCATAGAGCGTGCGGCCGTCGCTGACGGGCGCATGCATGTCCCAGCGGAAATCTTCTGCCGTGCGGTAGAACCAGTCGTCGATCATCCCGGCGATCTTCGCGCGGCCTTCGAACGCGCCATAGAACACGTCGTGGTAGACGCCGTCCTCGGTAAACAGATCCGCGAACGCCTTGCCGTTGCGCTGTTCGACGGCATCGCAGAAGGCGCGAAGCATGGTGGAAGTGTTCATGCGCTCAATCCCTCACTCGTCATGCCCGCGAAGGCGGGCATCCAGTATTCCAGAGAAAGCGCGCTTGATCGATAGGCCGCGGCGTACTGGATCGTCCGCCGGAGCCTGTCGTCGGGCTCGCATGCGCGCGACCCGATGGCGGACGATGACACCGTTGTTGGAGCCTGGAAGTTCACCCCATCTCCGCCACCGCCGCCAAAATCCTTGCGATATCCTGCGGACGCGACAGGCGGTGATCGCCGTCCTGGATCATGGTCAGCACCACGTCCTCGGCCGGCAGGCGGTGGGCCAGCGCAAACGCATGCTGCCAGGGCACGTCGGGGTCCTGCGCGCCCTGCAGGATGCGCACCGGGCATCCGACCTCGATGGCGCTGCCGAGCAGCAGATGGTTGCGGCCCTCCTCGATCAGCGCGCGCGTGATCGGATAGGGCGTGCCGTCGCCATACTCCGATGGCCGCAGCCACACCCCCCTGGTCGTGATCTCCTCGCGGATCGCTTCCGAAAAATTGTTCCACATCAGTTGCTCGGTGAAGTCCGGCGCCGGCGCGATCAGCACCAGCCCGGCGAGCGTCGCCAGCTTCGCTTCGCGCTGCGCGATCGCCCGCGCCAGGAGCAGCGCCATCCAGCCGCCCATCGAGGAGCCGATCACGACCTGCGGTCCCCGGCAGAACTGCTCGAATACGGCAAGGCTCTCTTCCAGCCAGCGCCCGATGGTGCCATCGGCGAAGGCGCCGCCCGATTCGCCATGGCCGGAATAGTCGAACCGGACGCAGGCGCGGCGCTGTGCCGCGGCCCATTCGTCGAGCGCCAGGGCCTTGGTACCCCGCATGTCGGAATTGAACCCGCCGAGCCAGAACAGCCCCGGCGCACCGTTTGTGCTGCCGGGCGCACCGCTTGTGCTGCCGGGCGAGCCACCGGCGCGGGCTCGCACCGCGATGCGGCGACGACCGTCGCCCTCCCCCACCTCGATAAACGCCGGTTCCTGGTCGATTGCAGCCGAATCGGTCATGGTTTTGTCACTCCCGCCCGCCGCTTGTCCGCGAGCGCGCTTGCCCGGTCAAGCCGGGCGCGACCCGTCCTTGCGGATCACACCGCCGCGCTATATTTGCCGAGCGTGATCAAAATGCCTCGCATTTGACGGTTTTCGGGCGCAGACAGTGAGTTCGCTTGCCCCGTGCCGCGTATTGCTTCAAAATATGGCCCTTCCTTCACAACTTTGGAGAGTTACCCATTCGCCGTCCCAACAGAGCCCCGCCCGCCGCAGTCAAAGACGGGCCGCGCACCAATGATGAAATCCGCAACGCGCAGATCCAGCTGATCGATCAGAACGGCACCAACCACGGAACGATCGAGACCGTGGTCGCCGTCAAGATGGCCCTCGAGGCGGGCATGGATCTCGTCGAGATTTCGCCGAACAACAATCCTCCCGTTTGCAAGATCATGGACTACGGGAAGTTCAAGTATTCGGCACAGAAGAAAGCCGCCGAGGCGCGCAAAAAGCAGAAGATCGTCGAGATCAAGGAGATCAAGCTGCGGCCGATGATCGACGATCACGACTACGACGTGAAGATGCGTGCGATGCAGCGGTTCTTCGAAGAGGGCGACAAGGTCAAGATCACCTTGCGCTACCGTGGCCGCGAAATGGCGCACCAGGAAATCGGTACCAAGCTGCTGGACAAGGTCAAGGCCGACGTCGCCGAGTTCGCCAAGGTCGAGCAGGACGCGCGCTTCGAGGGCCGCCAGGTCGTGATGGTGCTGGCACCGCGCTGATTCGGATAAACCGAATTCGTCTGATGTGAAGCGGCCCGTCGGATGATCCGGCGGGCCGTTTTCTTTTTCCGTAGCCCCGGTAGTCCCATCTTCTCGTGTCCCGGACGCGGCGCGGCACGAAGTGACGCTCCGCAGAGCCGGGACCCGCTCGACGATGGGCCCCGGCTCTGCAGCGCATCACGCCTGCGGCGTGCAGCGCGGCGTCCGGGGCACGAGTTGCTGGACCGGCCAGCCGCCACGGCCCCCGATATCCGCGGTTCATCGTTGCCAATCGGCGCTTCCTCTGCCATAAGCCCAACCTTCATCGCCCGGCTGATCAAGGGCTGCCGTGTCGATGTCCGTGCGGGTCGTCTCGCTTTTGAGAAAACCTGAGCACTTTCAACGCTCTAACGAGCATTTTAAGCCGCAGAAGCGCCCCTCGGGCGCATTTTTCCGTGGCCACAGGAGAGCCAAATGCCCAAGCTGAAGACCAAGTCAGGCGCCAAAAAGCGCTTCAAGGTGACTGCCACCGGCAAAGTGATGCACGCCCAGCGCGGCAAGCGCCACGGCATGATCAAGCGGACGAAGAAGCAGATTCGCCAGCTCCGCGGCACCCGCGTGCTGTTCAAGACCGACGGCGACAACGTCAAGAAGTACTTCTTGCCGAACGCCTGATCGCGTTCGCCCCGCTCACAGCCGAGCCGCGTCCGCGCGGCGATCCCGTCACCTCATTTCCGATCAAGGATTACAGTCATGTCTCGCGTCAAACGCGGTGTGACCGCTCACGCCAAGCACAAGAAAGTCTACAAGGCCGCCAAGGGTTTCCGCGGCCGCCGCAAGAACACCATCCGCGCCGCCAAGGCCGCAGTCGAGAAGGCGGGGCAATATGCCTTCCGCGACCGCAAGCGCAAGAAGCGCACCTTCCGCGCGCTCTGGATCCAGCGCCTGAACGCGGCCGTGCGCCCGTTCGGCATGACCTACAGCGTCTTCATCAACGGCCTGTCGAAGTCGGGCATCACGGTCGACCGCAAGGTGCTGTCGGATCTCGCCATCAACGAGCCGGTGGCGTTCCAGGCGATCGCCGAGAAGGCCAAGGCTGCGCTGGCGGCCTGAGGCCCATTCTGCCGCGATGTCTGCTGAAGTCGCTGTGGCCGGGCAAAAGCGCGAAGCGCGTCTTCGTGCCAGGCGTCCCGGCCACCCACGTCTTCCTGCTCGCGAAGTCTGCAAGACGTGGATGCCCGGGACAAGCCCGGGCATGACGGGGGCTAGGAGCACCGGCTAAGCATCCTGGCCAAAGGGGATTGCTATGACCGACCTCGCCACCCTCGAACAAACGATCCTCGCTGATATCGCAGCCGCAGGCGACGAGCCTGCGCTCGAAGCTGTGCGCGTCGCGGCGCTCGGCCGGAAAGGCTCGATCTCCGCACTGCTTGGCACCCTCGGTAAAATGGCGCCCGAGGAACGCAAGACGCAGGGCGCCGTGATCAATCTCGCCAAGGACAAGCTTACGCAGGCGTTCTCCGCGCGCCGCGACGTCCTGAAATCGGCGGCGCTCGATGCCCGGCTTGCCTCGGAGACCATCGACGTCACACTGCCCTTGCGTGAAAGCCCGGCCGAGCAGGGCCGCATCCATCCGCTCAGCCAGGTCTTCGAGGAGGTCAACACCATCTTCGCCGACATGGGCTTTTCGATCGCCGAAGGTCCGGACATCGAGACCGACGATTACAACTTCACCAAGCTGAATTTCCCCGAAGGCCATCCGGCGCGGGAGATGCACGACACGTTCTTCTTCAACCCGAAGGAGGACGGTTCGCGCATGCTGTTGCGCACGCATACCTCGCCGGTGCAGGTGCGCACCATGCTGAGCCAGAAGCCGCCGATCCGCGTGATCTGCCCGGGCCGCACCTATCGCATCGATTCCGACGCGACCCACACGCCGCAGTTCCACCAGGTCGAGGGTCTCGTCATCGACAAGGGCTCGCATCTCGGCCATCTCAAATGGATCCTGCACGAGTTCTGCAAGGCGTTCTTCGAGGTCGACCACATCAACATGCGGTTCCGGCCGTCGTTCTTCCCGTTCACCGAGCCGTCGCTCGAAGTCGACATCCAGTGCCGGCGCGACAAGGGCGAGATTCGTTTCGGCGAGGGCGAGGATTGGCTGGAGATTCTCGGCTGCGGCATGGTGCATCCGAACGTGCTGCGCGCCTGCGACATCGACCCCGACGTCTACCAGGGTTTTGCCTGGGGCATGGGCCTCGACCGCATCGCGATGCTGAAATACGGCATCGCCGACCTGCGGCAGTTGTTCGACAGCGACGTGCGCTGGCTCTCGCATTACGGCTTCAAGCCGCTCGATGTCCCGACGCTGGCCGGGGGACTGAGCACGTGATTTCGGTCCCTGATAAATATCAGGGTTTGCGTTCCTTTGCCTTCGGCGACGGCCCGGCGCTGGCTGATGAATTGCTCGATCTCGTGATCAGGGGCGTGAAGACCGCGACCTGCTCCACCGAGGACGAACCGAACACATCCACACCCGGCGAACGCTGGATCGTGCTCGATGGCCGCGGCGATCCCCGCTGCGTGATCGAATCCACCGAAGTGACGTACCGCCGTTTCGGCGATGTCGATGCCGCCTTTGCCCACGAAGAAGGCGAAGGCGACCGCAGCCTCGAATATTGGCGCAACGCCCACCGCACTTATTTCGGCCGGCTAGGCAAGTTTCGCGAAGACATGATGCTGATGTGCGAACGCTTCCGGCTGGTCGAGGTTTTCTAGGAATCAAACCATGAAATTCACGCTCTCCTGGCTGAAGGAACATCTCGACACCGACGAGCCGCTGGAAAAGCTTGCCGACAAGCTCACCATGATCGGGCTCGAGGTCGAAAACATCGAGGACAAGGCGAAGGCGCTGGCGCCGTTTTCGATCGCCCGGGTGACCTCGGCCGAGCAGCATCCGAATGCGGATCGTCTGCGCGTCTGCATGGTCGATACCGGCGACGGCGGCGCACCGGTTCAGGTGGTCTGCGGTGCGCCGAACGCGCGCGCCGGGCTGATCAGCGTGTTCTCGCCGCCCGGCACCTTCATTCCCGGCAAGAACATCACGCTCGGCATCGGCACCATCAGAGGCGTCGAAAGCCGCGGCATGCTGTGTTCGGCGGCCGAACTGCAGATTTCCGACGACCATGACGGCATCATGGAGTTGCCGGCCGATGCGCCCGTCGGCAAGGGCTATGCCGAATGGGCCGGGCTCGGCGATCCCGTGCTCGAAATCAACCTGACGCCGAACCGTCAGGACTGCACCGGCGTGCACGGCATCGCACGTGACCTCTCCGCCGCCGACATGGGCAAGTTCAAGGATCCCACCATCAAGCCTATCAAGGGCGAATTCCCCTGCCCGGTGAAGGTCACGGTGGAGGACACGACGCTGTGTCCGGGCTTCGCGCTGCGGCTGGTGCGCGGCGTCAAGAACGGGCCCTCGCCCGAGTGGTTGCAAAAGCGCCTGACGTCGATTGGCCTGCGCCCGATCAACGCGCTGGTCGATATCACCAACTTCATGACCTACGATCGCGCCCGGCCGCTGCATGTGTTCGACGCAAGGAAGGTGAAGGGCAATCTTACCGTGCGCCGCGCCAAAGACGGCGAGAGCCTGCTGGCGCTCGACGGCCGCACCTACACGCTCGATCCCTCGATCTGCGTGATCTCGGACGAGCACGGCGTCGAGTCTCTGGCCGGCATCATGGGCGGCGAAACGTCCGGCTGCGACGAGAACACCACCGACGTGCTAATCGAATCGGCGCTGTGGAACGAGATCAACATCGCGCAGACCGGCCGCAAGCTCGGCATCAATTCGGACGCGCGCTACCGCTTCGAGCGCGGCGTCGACCCGGCCTTCATGGTGCCGGGGCTCGAACTTGCGACCAGGCTCGTCATGGAAATGTGCGGCGGCACGCCGTCGGAGAATATCGTCGTCGGCAACGCCTTCGGCGAAGATCGCGTGATCGATTTCCCGCTGAGCGAGGTCAAGCGCCTTGCCGGGATCGACGTGCCCCTGATCGAGACGCGACGCATCCTGAGCCATCTCGGCTTCATGGTCGCCGGCAACGGCCCTGTCGTGAAGGTGGCAGTGCCGTCCTGGCGCACCGACGTGCACGGCAAGGCCGACATCGTCGAGGAAATCGTGCGCATTGTCGGCGTCGACAAGGTGCCGATGACGCCGTTCGAGCGCGGCGACGATGCCCGCAAGCCGGTGCTGACCACGATGCAGAACCGCACCCGCCGCGCCAAGCGCGGGCTCGCGGCGCGCGGCATGGTGGAAGCCGTGACGTGGTCGTTCATTTCGAAACCGCATGCCGAATTGTTCGGCGGCGGACAGGCCGCGCTCGCACTCGCCAACCCGATTGCGTCCGACCTATCCGACATGCGGCCGAGCCTGCTGCCTGGTCTCGTCGCGGCGGCACAGGCCAACGCCAATCGCGGCTATTCAGATGTCGCACTGTTCGAAGTCGGACAGGTATTCCGGGGCGACAGGCCTCAGGACCAGTTCGTTGCAGCGTCGGGCGTTCGTCACGGCTTTGCGTCCGCCAAGGGCATGGGACGGCACTGGTCCGGCTCCGCCATGACGGATGCGCTGGACGCCAAGGCCGATGCGTTCGCCGTGCTCGCGGCGGCCGGCGCGCCGATGCAGGCGCTGCAGGTCGTGCCTGCCGGCGCGAACTGGCTGCATCCGGGCCGCTCCGGCACCATCCAGATCGGGCCGCAGAACGTGCTGGGCTACTTCGGTGAGTTGCACCCGCGGACGCTGGAAGCGCTCGGCGCCGACGGCCCGATCATCGCCTTCGAGGTGATCCTCGATCGCATCCCCGACGCCAAGAAGAAGCCGACTCGCGCAAAGCCCGTGCTCGAACTCTCGGCGTTCCAGCCGGTCTCGCGCGACTTTGCTTTCATCGTCGGTCGCAGCGTCAAGGCCGGCGACATCGTGCGCGCGGCACAAGGCGCGGACAAGAAGCTGATCACCGACGTGAGCGTGTTCGACATCTACGAGGGCAAGGGCATCGACACAGACAAGAAGTCGATCGCCATTGCGGTGACGATCCAGCCGCGCGAGAAGACGCTGACCGACCAGGAGATCGACGCAGTGGCGGCGAAGATCGTGGCCGAGGTGACGAAGAAGACCGGCGGCGCGTTGCGGGCGTGATGCCGGAGGGTGGATGCGGCGTCGGCATGACACCGTGTCCAGGAAATAAAGCATGGACCTTTCGGCCCTCATCCCGGCTGACGTCGGCCTCAACATGGCGATGGCGATCTGCGCGATCGCCTTCGTTTCCGGGACGGCGCGAGGCTTCTCCGGGTTTGGCTCCGCGCTGATCTTCATGCCGCTGGCCAGCAGCATCGCCGATCCGCGGCTGGTCGCGGCGCTGCTTCTCATTATCGATTTCGTCGCCGCAGCACCGCTGCTCCCGAATGCGTGGCGAAAGGCCGACCGCCGAGCCACCGCGATCATGGCGTTCGGCTCCCTGATCGGCGTACCCATCGGGACTTATTTCCTGACCCGGCTCGAGCCTGTGACCACGCGCTGGATCATTTCCGGCTTCGTGGCCGCACTGCTGGCGCTGCTGCTCTCGGGCTGGCGCTACCGCGGCAAGGATCACGCGGCGATTTCCATCGGCATCGGCGGCCTGTCGGGATTCTGCAGTGGACTGGCGCAGACCGGCGGCCCGCCGATCGTCGGCTACTGGCTCGGCCGCCCCATCGCTTCCGCGGTCGCCCGCGCCAATATCGTGCTGTTCTTCGGCGCGTCGGATTTCTTTTCCGCCGTAAGCTACGCCGCGACCGGACTGATCACGATGGACGCGATCCGGTTATCGCTGGTGGTCGGCCCCGTCTATGCCGTCGGCGTCTGGTTCGGCGCATCGCTGTTCGGCAAGGCCAGCGAATCGCTGTTCCGCGCGATCTGCTATGCGCTGATCGCGGCCGCCGTGCTCATCGGCCTGCCGGTGCTGGACGGCGTGCTGCGCTGATGCGCAACAACGGTACCCATCCTGCGATTCTGTATCCATCACCAAATCGCAATACGCATACCCGCCGCGCTCGACGCGTTCGCCCGGCGTGACCGCGATCCGTCGAGAAAACATCGGCCCAGCCACCACGCAGGTATGAAACTCGCCGTTCTCGCCGCACGCGTCGACGCCGGCGGGCAGATCGGCCAGCAGGCTCGCATCGAATTTGCGGCCGGCGAATTCGGACGGAAGCTTCTTAAGCTCGACGGTCGCGATATGCGCTTCCAACCCGCTCGCGATCATTGACCGCGCCAGTTCCGGCGTCGGCCGCCCCCACAGCGGAAACACCGGCGTGATGCCAGTGCCTGCGAGTTTCTGTTCTCGATAGACGCGGATGTCGGCGAGATACAGGTCGCCGAAGATCATGTGGGTGATGCCGTCGGCAACGGCACGCGCGACCGCTTCACCCATCCGCGCCTCGTAAGCCTCGTTCGGACAGGGATAGGGAATCGGCACGATCCGTTGCGGCAGGCCGGCGGCCGCGCACTGGGCCTGCAGGATTTCCTGCCGCACGCCGTGGATCGATACCCGGCCGAACGTTTCCGTCACGGTCGTCAGCGCGCCGACCACTTCGAACTCTCCCGCCTGCATCACCTCATGCAGCGCAAATGCCGAGTCCTTGCCGCTCGACCAGGAGATCAACGCTTTCGGACGCGTCATCAGTTGGACGCCGGCGCGCGCCGCCGTGACTTCGTCGGCCGCCGCGGCGGCGGCTCCGAGTCCCTCAGCGCGCCGATGCGGCGCAACGCGGCTTCGGCGGCGCGCTCGCCGCTCTCCCAGGCGCCGTCGATCGTTCCCCACAGCGTTTCGTGGGTCGCCTCGCCGGCGAGATACATGCAGCCGATCGGCTCGCTCAGGACCTTGCGCGACGCCTGTCCGCCGGGACTGGCAGCCGACATCGCACCGAGCGCAAACGGCGCTGCATTCCAGCGCGTCGCACTCGACGCCTTCACGGCGGCTGCGGCGTCGCTGCCGAACAGTTTTGCCAGCCATTCCTTCGCGAATGCGACCATGGCGGCCTCGCCCTCGGCGGAGAGATCGCGGCCGAACGATCCGCCGACGTCGATCGAACACAGCGACGAACCGCCGACATTGGCGTAGATCAGCCCCGTCTTCATCGAATTGCTCTGCTCGACAACGATGTCATCGCGCGCGAGGCCGAGCGGATTGCCCGGCATCTGCAACGCGATCCGATCATGGCTGCCGAGGCTTAGCTTCGAGGCCGCATCGAGCGTGCGCTTGGGCAGCTCGGATGCGAACTTGATGTTGCCTGCGGCCAGCACGTTGGTCGACACGGTGATGACGGCAGCGCGTGCGAGGATCTTGCCCGACGGCGTGTCGACGCTGACGTCCCGGCTACCCCATCCGATTCGATTGGCAGGCGTCGACAGCGCCACCGGCACCTGCTCGCCGAGCTTTGCGATCAGCGTACCGAGCCCCTGGCGGCAGGCGATCGCGGTGTTGCGGTCCTGCGCGCGAGCTTTGTCGCCGACGGAGATATCCTGCAGGTCCTTGCCCGAGAAACCGGCGCCGAGCACGAATTCCGCCGTGTCCGCCCAGACACCGAGATCCTTCGGCAGCACCGACGCGCAGGAAACGTCGAAGCGCCGCGCGGCATCGTCGATGGCGCGGTTGGCGCGCACCAGTGCCGCGAGAAACTCCTCGATCTCGCCGGGACGCGCGTTGCGGCGGCCGATCCGGATCTTCTGTCCCTGCGGCGCGGTGGCGATCTCGAGCCCTGCCGATCGCGCGAGCTTGATCATCGGATTGGTCTCGGGATTGTGCATCCAGCGCGCCCCGCGATCGAACGGCACGTCGAACGTCGAGACGTCGGTCTGACAGCGTCCGCCGATCTGGTTCGACGCCTCCACCACGACCACCTTGCGGTTCGCCGCCATGATGCGCCGCGCTGCGGCGATGCCTGCGGCCCCCGCTCCGACCACGACGATATCGGCCTCGCGCGGCAGCGGCGCCGCTCCTGCACGACCGCCTGACAATGCCGGCGTCATCGCCAGCGCGGCGGACGCCGACAGGAAATGGCGGCGGGTCATTGTCATGTCATGGTTTCCGGGACCTTGAAGGAATGAGAACAGCTAGCGAACTGTGCCGCATCTCACGAACCGCAGCAACACTCATGGTAAATCAATCATGATTGATCCACTTGAGGCATGAACTAAATTGAAACGGCTTGCGACCATGCTAATGGAACAAAAAAGGCGGACGAAAATCCGCTCCGGGGGAGTTTCATGGGCGTAATGCTCGATACTGTCGGCAAGTTGATCGCGAGCTACCTGCAGAAGGAAGTTCCGGGCTACGAGCCGTTCACCCCCAGCGATCCCGAACATCTGCGCGGCGTCATCGAGCCCGGCGACGTGCTGCTGGTCGAGGGGAATAGTCGCATCTCCGGCATCATCAAGTATCTGACACAATCCACCTGGTCGCACGGTGCGCTTTACGTCGGCCCGGTCGATGGTGCGTTCGAGCCCGACGGCGAGCCGCATGTGCTGATCGAGGCCAATATCGGCGAAGGCGTGACTTCTGCGCCGCTGTCGAAATATTTCCCCTATCACACCCGCATCTGCCGTCCGATCGGGCTGTCCTACGAGGACCGCACCACGGTGTGCCGCTACGCCATCAACCGGATCGGCTTCGGCTACGACACCAAGAACATCGTCGACCTGATGCGCTATCTGATTCCGCTGCCGGTGCCGCAGCGCTGGCGGCGGCGCATGATCGCGTTCGGCTCCGGCGA
The DNA here is from genome assembly GCA_023422775.1 of Pseudomonadota bacterium. Lineage (GTDB taxonomy): Bacteria > Pseudomonadota > Alphaproteobacteria > Rhizobiales > Xanthobacteraceae > Bradyrhizobium. Next base: position 174,165 of record JAFAGM010000091.1, on the reverse strand, counting down.
TCCCACCAAGATCATCTGCTCGGCGCTGATCGCGCAGGCGTTCGACGCGGTGCGCTATCCGATCCTGCCAAAGATCACCCGCGCGGCCTCACGCAAGGCTCGCCGCGAAATCCTGCATATCCGCGATTCCTCGCTCTACATGCCGCGCGATTTCGATATCTCGCCCTATTTCGAAGTCGTCAAACCCACGATCGTGCACGGGTTCGATTACACCGCGCTGCACTGGGCCGACAAGCAGAAGCCGCTCCCGGAGGTAGCGGGCGAATTCAGTGTGTTTCAAGAGATCGAATCGCCGACGCTTGTTCCTGAAACGATTGACGAGGAAGCGACGCTTGCGGTTGCAGAAGTGAGCGCGACGGAAACGATCGAGGTCGAACGCGTGACCGTGTCGGAACATTACCTCGCCGTCGAATATATCCAGGTCCGTCCGCCGGAGCGCCCCGCCCGCCCCCGCGGCAAGTCGCCGGAGACGGTAGCGTAGGCCACGAATTTCAACCCCTCAAAACTTCCCCGCCAGCGTCAGCCGCACCGCGAGTGGCTCTGCCGGGTGCACGTGACGATCGGCAACACCGTCGATCGGCTCGCCCGGCAATCGCGACAGATAGTAATATTCGATCTGGTTGGTCTTCGCGTTGAAGAGATTCAGCACGTCGAGTTGAAACCGCAAGCCATTGTCGAATTTGTAACCCGCCCGCGCGTTGAAGATCAGCGACGACTGCGAGCGGACGCTGTCGTCCTCGATCAGCGGACGCGGGCCGAAATAACGCCCCTTCAGCGCGCCGAACCATCCGGTCTCGTGGCCGAAGGTGACCGCGCCGCTCGCGATCCAGGCCGGAGCACCGGGGATACGGTCGCCCGCAAGGTCGAAGTCGGTAAAGCGCGCCTTTGTGTAGGCAACATCCAGATCAAACGCCATCCACGGCACCGGCTTGTAGTTGTTGGTCCATTCCACGCCGACCCGGCGGCTCGGCCGGCTGGCCTCGGTGGTGCCGGCGTCGCCGACGAACAGCAGTTCGGAATCGAAATCGAGCATGAACACGGCAACCGAGCTCGTCAGTCCTTCGATCGCTCTGGTGCGAATGCCGAGCTCGGCGCCCTTCGAGCGGACCAGCAGCGGCACGCGATCCTGCGGCGTCACCCTGTCGATGGGATCGACCGTGATCGTCGCGCCCCTGATGTCGTTGGAGTGCAGGCCATAGCCGGCATTGCCGTAGAACTCGGTCTTGTACCAGGGGCCGAGCACGATGCCGGCCTTGGGGCTCGTCATCGTCGCCTGCGCGCTGCCGGAATTCTCCGGCGTGTCGCTGGTAACGCGACCGGCAAAATAATCCTCGCGTATGCCGACCGTGGTGCGCAGCCAGTCGTTCCAGCGCGCCGTGGTATCGGCCCACAGGCCGACATTGCCTTCCCTCACGCTGTCTTCGCGAACGGTCGAGAGCGTGTCGCGCCGGTACGTCTTGAACAGTCCGACGCGGATATCGTCGCCGCGCGTCTGCAATCCGACACGGGTCTGGGTCTCGATGCCGGCGAGGCGCACGTCGAAAGCGTGGCTGGCATTGAGGCCGTAGACCGTGCGCTTGTCGAGTTGGCTGAACTGGTCGCCATTGATGGGATCGTCGAGAAAGTAGGTGAAATTGTTGTAGAGGTTCATCGACGAGCGGATCACGAAGGCGTTGGCCTTGGTCTGCCCGTACGCGCTCGAATGCGCGAAGTTGCCCGACAGCGAGAAGCGACTCGACGTGCCGCCATCGGTCGGATCGAGCGAACCGAAGCGGCCGATGATGCTCTGGTCGATCGCGCGCTGCGCCACCTGGTCGGTCGAATTCCAGCCGTTGGAATAGGCCATTGCCGACAGCGTGAACCCGTCGGTTGCGGTGCCCTGGCTATAGCGCATCACGCCGTTGATCTTGCGTATATCGTCCGGCACGTCCCAGGGGCCGTTATACTTGACGCCCTCGATCGCCGCGAGCAGCGTGCCCGCGCCGACCGCCGTCGATCCTGCCGCCAGGCCGCGGTGATAGCCGAAGGTGCCGTTGGTCGTCTCCAGAATGTTCTTGGGCAGCCGGTTGATGTAGTCGATCGCGATGGCGCCAGCGGAGCCGAAGTCACCGACGTCCGCCCAGTACGGCCCCTTGCGCACATTCACCGACTGGATCAGCTCGGGAATCATGAAATTGATATCGGCATAGCCCTGCCCGTGGCCATGGGTCGGCATGTTGACGGGCATGCCGTCGATCTTGATGGAAAGATCAGTGCCGTGGTCGAGGTTGAAGCCGCGCAGGAAATACTGGTTGGCTTTGCCTTCGCCGGAATGCTGGGTCACGATCAGGCCCGGCACCACCTCCAGCGCCTCGCCGGGGCGGGAGAATGGTATGGAGTTCACTTCCGCGCCGCTGATGGTCACGGCACTGGCCGCGGTCGGCTGCATGTAGGCCGGCCCTGCGGTCGCTGAGCCCGACGTCACGCCGCTGCTCACCTGTGGTGCAACGGGGACACTTGGTTGAACCGCTGATGGATTTCGCGCTGCGCTCTCGCGACGGGGCGGCTTGGGGCGGTTGCGCGGCCTCGCTTCGGGGGCATTTACCGTCACCGCAGGGAGTTGGCCGGGGGCAGGCGCGGCGGCGGTCTGGGCATCCACTGCAGACGCCGTCGCAAACACGTATGCGGCGGCGGAAAATGCTCCCCAAGCGGTCCTGCGCAACGCTCATGCCCCCACATGATAAACTGCTACACTCGACGCGCGACCGTATCAGTTCGATCTTACCCGGCGCCTCACGCTAGCAAGCGCAGTATGACGATACAAGAAGATTGTCATACTGCGCAGATGGAAAATTCAAGATGCAACGGATCACCATCACCATCGAAGACGACCTGCTCGCCGAGATCGATGCGGCGGCGGAAGCGCGCGGCTACCAAAATCGTTCCGAGATCATCCGCGATCTCGCCCGCGCCGGCCTGCAGCAGAGCGCCGAGGAGGCCGCACCTTCAGGCCAATGCGTCGCCGCCCTGGTCTATGTCTACGATCACGCCGCACGCGACCTGTCGAAGCGGCTGGTGCAGAGTTTCCATGGCCATCACGACCTTTCGCTGGCAACGCTGCACGTTCATCTCGACGACGACAGTTGCATGGAGGTGACGGCGCTCAAGGGCGCCAGCGGCGAGGTCCGGCACTTCGCCGATCACATCATCGCCGAGCGCGGCGTGCGCTACGGCCGCGTCGTGATGATCCCGACCGCGTCCGAGAAGATGCCGAGGGCGCGCAGGGGCGGCCACCACCACGACTAGGACCACGAAGCCAAACCCGTCATGCCCGGGCTTGTCCCGGCCATGACGACAGAGTTCAGCCGAGCGTTCGCTACGTCACCTGTCCGAGCGGCCGATCACGGCCATCAGTTCCGCGATCTTCTCGCGCTGGTCGGCCTTGTTGCCGCTGGTGATCGCGTGTTCGACGCAGTGCGACACGTGATCCCGCAGCACCTCCTCCTCTACCCGCCGCAGCGCGGCGCGCACCGCGGAAATCTGCGTGACGATGTCGATGCAGTAGCGGTCCTCGTCGACCATTTTCGAAAGGCCGCGGACCTGACCCTCGATCCGGCTGAGACGCTTCTGACAGGAAGCCTTGATGTCTTTTCGCATGAGGTCTATATACCCCCATAGGGTATCTAATTCAAGTCCCGGAGACGTCATGCACAAGGCCAACAGCAACACCGCAAAGGGTGAGCCGGCCAAAAGCGCCTGCTGCGGCGGTCACCACCACGCCGGCCACGACCATTCCAGCCACGGCCACCGCGCTCATGATGCGGCGACCGTGCGCGATCCCGTCTGCGGCATGACGGTGAACCCCGAGACCAGCAAGCATCGCTTCGACTATCGCGGCGAGACCTGGCATTTCTGCTCGGCCGGCTGCCGCACCAGGTTCGCCGCCGATCCCCTCGCCTATCTGGAAAAGAACAAGCGGCCGAAAGCCGCCGTGCCTGAAGGTGCGATCTACACCTGCCCGATGCATCCGGAGATCCGCCAGGTCGGCCCGGGAAGTTGCCCGATCTGCGGCATGGCGCTGGAGCCCGAGGTCGCGAGCCTCGATGCGCCGACCAATCCCGAGCTCGCCGACATGACGCGACGGTTCTGGATCGGCCTCGCCCTCGCGCTCCCCGCAATCGTGCTGGAAATGGGCGGCCATCTCGTCGGCGGTCATGGCTTGATCGACCCGACATTGTCGAACTGGATCCAGTTCGTCTTCGCCACGCCCGTCGTACTCTGGGCCGGCTGGCCGTTCTTCGTGCGCGGCTGGCAATCGCTCCTGACGCGCAATCTCAACATGTTCACGCTGATCGCGGTCGGCACCGGCGTTGCCTATGCCTACAGCGTCGTCGGCACCATCGCGCCCGGAATCTTCCCGTCCACCTTCCGCGGCCATGGCGGCGCGGTGGCGGTCTATTTCGAGTCAGCCGCCGTTATCACCGTGCTCGTGCTGCTCGGCCAGGTGCTTGAACTGCGCGCCCGCGAAGCGACATCGGGCGCGATCAAGGCGCTCCTCCAGTTGGCACCGAAAACCGCGCGCCGTATCGGAGACGACGGCGCCGATCATGAAGTCGAGATCGATACGCTGGCCGTCGGCGACAGGTTACGCGTCCGGCCGGGCGAAAAGGTGCCGGTGGACGGCGTCATCCTCGAAGGCCGCTCCTCGCTCGATGAATCGCTGGTCACGGGCGAATCCATGCCGGTCACCAAGGAAGCCGGCAGCAAGGTCATCGCAGGTACGCTCAATCAGTCCGGCGGCTTCGTGATGCGCGCCGAAAAAGTCGGGCGCGAGACGCTGCTTTCGCAGATCGTGCAGATGGTGGCGGACGCGCAGCGTTCGCGCGCCCCGATCCAGCGGATGGCCGATCGGGTTTCCGGATGGTTCGTACCGCTGGTGATCGCCGTAGCATTGCTGGCGTTCGGCGCCTGGGCCTGGTTCGGGCCAGAGCCACGGCTGGCGTTCGGCCTTGTCGCCGCCGTCAGTGTCCTCATCATCGCCTGCCCCTGCGCGCTCGGCCTCGCCACGCCGATGTCGATCATGGTCGGCGTCGGGCGCGGCGCGCAGGCCGGCGTGCTGATCAAGAACGCCGAAGCGCTCGAGCGCATGGAAAAGGTCGATACGCTGGTGGTCGACAAGACCGGCACGCTGACCGAAGGCAAGCCCAAGGTCGTCGCCATCGTTCCGGCCGCGGGGTTTGCCGAGACCGATCTCCTGCGGCTGGCTGCGACCGTCGAGCGGGCGAGCGAACACCCGCTGGCGGATGCCATCGTGCGCGCTGCCAGGGAGCGCAGTCTCGACCTCGGCGAGGTGGACGAATTCGACTCCCCTACCGGCAAGGGCGCTATCGGCAAGGTCGAGGGCAAAGCCATCGTTCTCGGTAACGCGAATTTCCTGAAATCCCTCGGCATCGACGCGCAGGCGTTGAACGCAGAGGCCGAGCGTTTGCGCGGCGACGGCGCGACTGTGATCAACATGGCCGTTGACGGCAAGCTCGCCGGACTGTTTGCGATCGCCGACCCGGTCAAGCCTTCGACCCCGGACGCGCTGAAGGCGCTGGCGGCCGAGGGCATCAAGGTCATCATGCTGACCGGCGACAACAGGACCACCGCGAACGCCGTCGCGCGCTCCCTCGGGATTGCCGATGTCGAGGCCGAAGTGCTGCCGGACCAGAAGAGCGCGGTGGTCGCAAGACTGCAAAAGGCCGGAAAGATCGTCGCGATGGCTGGTGACGGCGTCAACGACGCACCGGCGCTGGCCGCCGCCGAAGTCGGTATCGCCATGGGCACCGGAACCGACGTCGCGATGGAAAGCGCCGGCGTCACGCTTTTGAAGGGCGATCTCACCGGCATCGTGCGCGCACGCCGGCTGTCGGAGGCGACGATGCGCAATATCAGGCAGAACCTGTTCTTCGCCTTCATCTACAACGCCGCCGGCATCCCGATCGCCGCGGGCATTCTCTATCCGGCGTTCGGCCTGTTGCTGTCGCCGATCATCGCCGCCGCCGCGATGGCGCTGTCCTCGGTGAGCGTCGTCGGCAACGCGCTGCGGCTGCGAACGACGCGGCTGTAGGTGCCCGGGGTCCACACTGACAGGTGTTGGGTCCCGGCTCTGCGGCGCAGCGTTTCACGCTGCACCGCGTCCGGGACGCGAGACCCATGTCACGCTGCTTTCGCTGCCGTCCCGCGCGGCAATCCCGCGCGCGCGAGTCCGCCGTAGAGCGCCTCGTCAGGCATTTCGGATCTCAGGATTCCGCGCACCGCAACCAGCTTCTCGATGTCGATGCCCGTCGCAAATCCCTTGCTCTCGCACAGGAACGCCAGGTCCTCGAACACGACATTGCCTGTCGCGCCCGGGGCGAACGGGCAGCCGCCGAGGCCGCCGAGCGATCCGTCGAGCACGCGGGCGCCGGCATCGAGCGCGGCGGACGCATTCGCGATACCCATGCCGCGGGTGTCGTGCAGGTGGATGCAGATCGGCCTCGATCCCGCGATCTTCACCGCCCCGGCGACCAGTTCTCCCACCTGCTTCGGCCCGGCATAGCCGACGGTATCGGCGATCGCGACCATGTCGACGCCGGCCTCGAACAGCTTCTCCGTCAGCCGCAGCACTTCCGCAGGGGCCACAGGTCCCACGATCGAGCAGCCGAGCGCCATCGAGATCGCGGAATTCACGACGGGCTTATGCGTGCTGGCGGCGCGCAACTCGCAAAGCCGCTTCACGTTGGCGATGGCGGATTCGCGCGAGCGGTTGGCATTGGCCTGGCTGTGCTCCTCAGTGGCAGAAACCACGGTCGCCACTTCGGAAACGCCGGAGGCCAGCGCCTCGTTGACGCCGCGTTCGTTCAGCGTCAAGGCGATGCCGCAGGCGCCGGGGAGCGACGCCACGGTCCCGATGATGTCGCGCACATCGGCGAATTGCGGAAACGTCTTCGCCGGCAGGAACGAGCCGACCTCGAAATGCCGCACGCCCGCGGCATATTCGTCGCGAATCCAGCGCTGCTTGGCTGCGGTCGACGGAAATTTCTTCACGAGCTGCAGGCCGTCGCGCAGGCCGACTTCGCGCAAGATCACTTTATCGTCGGGGTAGATTTCCTGGACACGAGTCATGGCGGCCTCACGCGGCGTTGTCGGTTGAAGACAGGTTCTTCTTGAGTTCAGCGCTGATGGCTTCGGTGTCGGCGCCAAGCACCGGCACCTTCAGCCCCTCGCCGATATTGCCGCCGTTCCACTCCACCGGCAACGCCGGAACGCGGAACGGCGCACCGTCGGCGTTGAAATTCTGCACCAGTCCGCCCGGACGCAGCACATGCGGGTCATGCAGCAGATCCTCAGGCCGGTTGATCGGGGAATAGGCGATATTCAGCGCATCGAGTTTCGCGGAGAGATCGGCGATGTTCCAGCCCCTGATCACCTCGGTCACGCGCGGAATGATCCTGCCGCGCGCCAGGATCCGGTCCGTGGTGTTGCGCAGGCTCGGATCGTCCGCAAACTCCTGCAGGCCGAACTCGCGGCAGAAGCTCCACCAGTGCCCCTCGGTAACGACGCCGATGAAGATGCGGTCGCCGCCGGCGGTTTCGAAGATGTCGTAGATCGGCCACGCATGTTCGCGCTCCGGCATCGAGCGCGGCTTCCGGCCGGTCATCTCATACTCGACCATGTGCTGCGCGACCAGGAACAGGCAGTTCTCGAACAGGCCGATGCGGATATCAGCCCCATCCTTCTTGCCGCCGCGCTTCTCGTAGAGCGCGGCGAGAATGGCGATGGCGCCGAACATGCCGCCCATGATGTCGTTGGCGGAAGAGCCGACCCGCTGCGGCTTCTCCCGCGTGCCGGTCATCGCGGCGAGCCCCGACATCATCTGCACGACCTCGTCGAGCGCCGGGCGATGCTCGTAGGGACCTGACAAGAAACCCTTGTGGCCGGCGACGATCAGATGCGGGTGTTTTCGCCGCAGCTCTTCCGGTCCGAGCCCCTGCTTGTCCAACTGCCCGTCGCGAAAGTTTTCCAGGAAAACGTCGGCGCTTGCGAGCAGCCGGTGCATGGTGTCGCGATCCTCATCCACGGCGAAATCGAGCACCATGCTGCGCTTGCCGCGGTTGAACAGCGGAAAGAACGAGGTTCCCATGCCGCCCAGCGATCGGGTCTTGTCGCCAACCGGCGGTTCGACCTTGATGACCTCGGCGCCGAGCTGGGCGAGGATCATGCCGCAGGTCGGGCCCATCACCATATGGGTCATCTCGACGACCCTCACGCCGTCGAGCGGCAGCCCAGTTCCGGTCATGACGGATCTCTCCCGTAGCAGCGCCAATCGCCTGCAGGACAGACTAGGGTTTTCGATGCCCCCGGGAAAACACTATCTGTCGAACGGCACGTTCGCTGCTGCATAACGCAAATGCAATTGATCCGGCCGCCCGGCCCTTTGCCATGGGCGAGCGGGCACTTGTCGAAGGGCTCGCGCATATCTACTTCTCGCAAGGGTTTTCACGAGAGGTTGAACCGCCATGCTGGACGCCGCCGTCAAGGCGCTTTCGCAGGTCCTGTCGCCGCCGATGCGCTCCATCCTGTGGCGCTCGATCGGGCTGGCCCTGGTGCTGATTACGGTGCTGGCGATCGGCCTGCAGCGGCTGTTGAGCTGGCTGGCTGTGTCAGGCGAAGTCTGGGCCGAGGCGCTGCTGGGGCCGGGCTTCCACACGACGCTCAATGTGCTGTCATGGATCGTCTCGATCGCGGCCGGGCTTGGCGTCGTGCTCGGCGGCATTTTCCTGATGCCGGCCGTCACCTCGCTGGTGGCGAGCGTGTTCGTCGACGACGTCGCCGAGCACGTCGAGCGCGAGCACTACCCGGCGGAGCGTCCGGGCGATGCGCTGCCGCTCGGCATCTCGATCCCCGAAGGCGTCAAGACGGCTCTGCTGACGATCCTGGTCTACCTGATCGCGCTGCCCTTCGTGCTGTTCGCCGGCGCCGGCTTCCTGATCTTCTTCATCGCCACTGCCTGGCTGTTGGGGCGCGAATATTTCGAACTCGCGGCAATGCGCTTCCGCTCGCCGGCGGAAGCCAAGGCGATGCGCAAGGACAATGCGGCGACGATCTTCACCGCAGGCCTGTTCATCGCGGCGTTCGTCTCGATCCCGGTCGTCAACCTGGCGACGCCCTTGTTCGGCATGGCCTTCATGGTCCACATGCACAAACGGTTGTCCGGTTCGCGGCCCGAACTGATCGAGCCGGCGAGGAAATCGGGAATGCCGGTGGCCTAAGGGCGAAGGCGCCAAACCCGTCATTGCGAGCGAAGCGAAGCAATCCACCTCTCCGCACGGGGATAAATGGATTGCTTCGTCGCTTTGCTCCTCGCAATGACGACGGAATCGGGATTGCGCAGTGCGCTTCACACCGTCTTTTCCGGCCACCGGCACAGATCGTTGATCAGGCATACCTCGCAGCGCGGCTTGCGCGCCAGGCACGTGTAGCGGCCGTGCAGGATCAGCCAATGATGTGCATGCAGCATGAACTCGGACGGGATCACCTTTTCGAGCCCCAGCTCGACTTCCAGCGGCGTTTCGCCCGGCGCGAGCCCGGTGCGGTTGCCGACCCGGAACACATGCGTATCAACAGCCATGGTGTGTTCGCCATAGGCCATGTTGAGCACGACATTGGCGGTCTTGCGCCCGGCGCCGGGCAGCGTCTCGATTTCGGCCCGGGTGCGCGGCACCTCGCCGCCGAACTCGGCGATCAGTTTCGCGGACAGCGCGATGACGTTCTTCGCCTTGTTGCGATAGAGACCGATGGTCTTGACGTAGTCCCGCACTTTGTCTTCGCCGAGCGCCAGCATCTTCTCGGGCGTGTCGGCGACCGCGAACAGCGACCGCGTCGCCCTGTTGACGCCGGCATCCGTCGCCTGCGCCGACAGTACCACCGCGACCAGCAGCGTGTAGGGGTTGAGGTGCTCGAGCTCGCCCTTCGGCTCTGGATTGGCTTTGCGAAAGCGGCTGAACGCCTCGTAAACCTCGGCCGGCGTCCAGGGCCTTGGCTTCCGAGGTTCTGGCCTCCTTGGCCTGGGTGCCTTGTTCCCGGCGCGGCCGGGCGACGCCTTGACGGCCTTCTTTGCTGCTTGCCTTGCTGCTTTCCTGGGCACGGATGGAACGCTGGATTTTCTGCCGCCGGAAGAGCGGATGATTTTGGCCATGATCGGGATATACTGATACGCCATGACAGCAGGCAACGACTTTGATCCGGCGCTTGACCAGCCGACACTGTTCTCGGCGCGGGTGACGCCGCATCGCTCGCTGAGCCGCACCGGCTTCACGGTGCTGATGAGCTTCATCGGCATCGTCAGCTTCGTCGCCGGCATCTCGTTCTGCCTGATGGGCGCATGGCCGGTGCTCGGCCTTTTCGGGCTCGACGTGCTGGTGATCTACTGGGCCTTCCGGGCCAACTTCCGCAGCGCCAATGCCACCGAGGACATCGTGATGACGCCGTCGGAATTGCGCGTGCGCAGGGTCAGTCATCGCGGCGACGTCATGGAATGGACGCTCAATCCGCTCTGGGTGCAGCTCGAGCAGACCGGCGACCCCGAATTCGGCATCGAGCGGCTCTATCTGGTCTCCCGCGGCCGACGCTTCTCCATCGGGCATTTCCTGGGGCCGGACGAAAAAGCGAGCTTTGCCAAAACCTTACTGGCTGCGTTGCAGACCGCCAAACGCGGCATCACGTATAATCCGATCAACTGATGGCTTGTCTGAAATCGGGTGGTTTGGACCTCGGATGAAGCCTAGATCAGATCCCATGATGACACTTGCCATACATGACCACCGCTTGACCAGGCCGGGCCCCCAGAACGCCGCGCTGCGCGATTACGACTCGGTGCGCCGCGCGATCGCCTTCATCTCGGAGCATTGGCGCGCGCAGCCGACCATCGAGGCGATGGCGGATGCCGCCGCCGTGACGCCGGACGAACTGCATCACCTGTTCCGCCGCTGGGCGGGGCTGACGCCAAAGGCCTTCATGCAGGCGCTGACGCTCGACCATGCCAAGGGTCTGCTGCGCGATTCCGCCAGCGTGCTCGATGCCGCGCTCGACTCAGGCCTTTCAGGGCCAGGCCGGCTGCATGATCTGTTCGTCACCCATGAGGCGATGTCGCCCGGCGAATGGAAGAACGGCGGCGCCGGCATGACGCTGCGCTACGGCTTCCATGGCTCGCCCTTCGGCACAGCGATCGTGATCGCCAGCGGCCGCGGCCTGGCGGGCCTCGCCTTTGCCGATCCTGGCGAGGAACCGCAGGCCTTCGCCGACATGAAGCGGCGCTGGCCGAACGCGACCTATGTGGAGGATCACGACGGCACCGCAGGGCTCGCGCAACGCATCTTCGACACGAAGCTTTGGCGGCCCGACCAGCCGCTGCGCGTGGTGTTGATCGGCACCGACTTCGAGGTGCGGGTGTGGGAGACGCTGCTGAAGATCCCGATGGGCCGCGCGGTCTGCTACTCGGATATCGCCAACAAGATCAGCAAGCCGAAGGCCTCGCGCGCGGTCGGCGCCGCCGTCGGCCGCAATCCGGTGTCGTTCGTGGTGCCGTGCCACCGCGCGCTCGGCAAGGGCGGCGCGCTGACCGGCTATCACTGGGGCATCACGCGGAAACAGGCGATGCTCGGCTGGGAAGCCGGCCAGGTGGGAATCCACTGATTCCCGATTGTCGTTCCGGGTTCGCCCCTTCGGGCAGCCCGGAACTCACGCCGCCAGATCGACCTTCGACGCCACCGTCGAATCCGCATTGAGCCGGTAGATCACCGGCACGCCGGTTGCGAGTTCGCGTTTCAGAATCTGCTCCGGCGAAAGCTTCTCCAGCACCATGATCAGCGCGCGCAGCGAATTGCCGTGGGCGGCGACCAGCGTGCGCTCGCCGCGAAGCACGCCGGGCAATATCTCCTTGACGTAATAGGGCAGCGTGCGCGCCAGCGTATCCTTCAGGCTCTCGCCGCCGGGCGGCGGCACGTCATACGAACGGCGCCAGATCAGCACCTGGTCTTCGCCCCACTTCTTGCGGGCGTCATCCTTGTTGAGGCCCGAGAGATCGCCGTAGTCACGCTCGTTGAGCGCGAGATCCCTCGTCGTCGGCAGTCCGGTCTGCCCGATCTCTTCGAGCAGCAGCTTGAGCGTATGCTGGGCGCGGGTGAGATCAGAGGTGAAGGCTTTGTCGAACGACAGACCCTGAGCTTTCAGCTTGCGGCCGGCCTCCCTGGCCTCGGTGATGCCCTGCTCGGTGAGATCAGGATCCTTCCAGCCGGTGAACAGGTTCTTCAAATTCCATTCGCTCTGGCCATGGCGCACGAGCACGAGAAGACGATCGCTCATTTAGAATTCCGTTTTCTTTTCGAGAAGTCGATTCAGCTTTCGGGCAGTCCCAGCACATCGGCCATCGAGTAGAGACCGGGCTTCTTGCCGTGAGCCCAAAGTGCCGCTTTCAGCGCGCCATGCGCGAAGATCAGGCGATCCTCGGCGTGGTGCGAAAGCGTGATGCGTTCATAGGGACCTGCGAAGATCACGCTGTGATCGCCGGCGGCGGTGCCGCCGCGCAGCGACGCAAAGCCGATATCGCCGGGCCGCCGGGCGCCGGTCACGCCGTCGCGGCCACGTGCGGAGCGGGCGTGCAGGTCGACACCACGGCCCGCGGCGGCGGCTTCGCCGAGCAGGAACGCGGTGCCCGACGGCGCATCGATCTTCGCCTTGTGATGCATCTCGAGGATTTCGATATCGAAGTTCTCGTCCAGCGACTGAGCGACGCGCTTGACCAGCGCGGCGAGGAGATTGACGCCAAGGCTCATGTTGCCGGATTGGACCACGGTGGCGCGGGAGGTCACGCTCTTGATGACAGCCATGTCGGATTCGGACAGCCCGGTGGTGCCGATGACGTGGATCATCCCGCGCTGGGCGGCAATCGCGACATTGGCGATGGTCGCCGCAGGAACGGTAAAATCGAGAATGCCGTCCGCGTTCGCCGACAGTTCCCACAGGTCGGCCGAGAGTTTGACGTCATTGGCCGGCAGGCCGGCGAGCACACCGGAATCCTTGCCCAGCAGGTCCGACCCCGGTGCCTCCAGTGCACCTGCCAGCACCGCGCCCGGTGTCTCCGAAATGACCCGGACCAGGGCGCGTCCCATCCGTCCGCCGGCACCCGCAACGATCAACCGCATATCGGCCATGGTTTCACCTCTTCACGCCCTATAGCGGGACGAGGTCATTCCGGCAACCAATCAGGCGATCCGAGGGGTCAGGCGGCCATATCGGCACCGGTCGGCGGCTTGCCCTGGCCCAAACCAGAGGCGCCGGAGACCGGCGGCTTGCGGCTAAAGGGGGAGTTCCATGTCCTTCGACAGGACGACCCGGCCGTCGTGCTCGACGACATACGTGGCCTTGTAAGTGCCGCGTTCCCAGCCGGTCGACGGGCGCTTTCTGCCGGTAAACAACATGAACTGCGCCTTGTTCGACTGAAGTTGCGGGGATCGATTTTCCGCGACGACCTTGCCGGCCGGGTCCCTGATCGCGAGGTGTTGTGCGTCGCCCGTCTTCAGCCCGATGGCGCGAACAAAGACAACGATCGCCTCCGCACTGGCAGACGGCAGTTGCTTGCCCGCACTTCCATCCTCGATGTGCTCCATCGTCACCGGGCCGCCGGCGAAGCCGGCGTTCAGAATAGCGCGCTCCTGATAAGCGAGTTGCTGGTGAAGCGCGGGTTGCCATAGCGACTCGCCGCTTCCGCAGGAACCGGCAGCAGCGCCATGGGCGAAAGGATCGACGACCGCTCCGTTATGCCTGACCGTGAAATGCAGATGAGGATATTCGGTCAACCCCGAGAGACCGACGCGGCCAAGCGGCTGTCCGGCCTTGACCGGATCTCCCGGCTTCACCACAAGGCTGCCCTTGGCCATGTGGCAATACTGGGTTTCCCAGTGCTCCGGATGTTCGATCACGACGCCATTGCCGCATTCGACGTCGCGAACGGCTTCGCGCGCTGATTTGCCAAAGGCGCCGTCCGCCTCGCCGTCACGGGTGCGAAGAACGCGGCCGCTTGCGGAAGCGAGGACTTCCACGCCCGCCCTTTGCGGAGCCAGCGACGGCAAGCGAAAGTCGGTCCCGTTATGGCCGTCATACGTCCGCGTGCCGCATTTGAAGTCTCGCGCTGACGCGGACGGGTCGGCGTCAGTGTAATTCTGGATGTAGCAGGTCCGGCCAGCCTCGCAGGCGATCGGCATTCCCAATTGAATACCCTGGCCGAGCACATCGGAAGAAAACCCCAGCGCCGCCACAAAGGCCAGGGCCCTGGGAATAGTCGCACCGCAGTTGAAGTCCCGGGTCATCGCAGGCGGCTTGCGCATCAGTTCGGCGGCCGCTTGCCGGCTGCGTAAAGATCCTCCTCGCCGTCGTCGTTCAACCGGCAATCCGATGACGCCGGGCCGACGGCCTTCTCACGCCCCCCGGCGCCGAATGGCGATTGCGTGAGGTGATAGAGCAGGAAGAACTCTGCCTGCCGATTGATCCCCAGCTTGAGCATGATGCGCTTGGTGTAGGTTCTTACCGTTGCCTCGGTCAACCGCAGGTCAGCTCCGATATCTCGTGGACATTGGAATTGAAGAATGCGGGCAATGATTCGTTCCTCGGCCCAGTTCAAGCCGAAAGCTGATGCAATGCGGTGCGCTCCCAGCACTTCATCGAATTGCGGCACGATGACCAGCGCTTTCCCCGCGTCGCAATGCGCGGGTGCGGCCCCGATCTTGGCGAAGGCAAACTGCTGGTGGTCCGTCGACAGCGACACGGTGGTGTTCAACCAGACCTGACCGGGCCCGGGATTCAGCGCCTCCCGAACCGCCTCCCTTAAACTCTCGGTTACCGGCCCGCTGGACCCGGCGAGCCTGCCGCCATCCGCCTTGATGAGTTCGCCCTTTGCCAGCAGCGCCCGTCCACTGCGATTGACTTCATGAACGTGCAGATCCTCATCCACGATGAGGGCAGGAAAAGCCAGTTTTTCCAGCCAGCTTTCAGCCTCCGAATGTCGATCAGGCAGCCGCTGCGTAACGGAATGCGCTGTCTCCCAAACCGCGTGCACCGCGCGCACGAGGCAGGGAATCTCCGCCCGGGATAGCGGAGCCTGCCGCCACCCCGCTACAAACACCACGGTCGACCCGTCTCGGGAGGCGAACCTGCCTATGACCGAATGCCTGCTCGTTCCAGGCTCGGAGCCGATCAGTTTCCGCACAAAGCTGGTGCGCGCATTGACGCGTTCGAGCAAAGCGCAATCTGCTCCGGCGGCCTTGCGGGCAATTCGCGCGACAGTCGTGGCGCACGACGGATCGATTGTAGCGTGTCCGACTCCTGCCTCTTCAAGCTCCGCCCCGCTCGGACGTGACATGACCGCGACATAGCAACTGTGGCAATCGAAAAGTTCGGCAACAGCCTTGCCAAAATATTCCATCGCGCTCTGGTTCGGACCTTGCTCCGCAGGCTGTCCCGTCTGGGGCTCGTCGGCGTTCTGAAAAGATTCGCCGCGCTCGGCGCGACCACTCTGCCTGAATACCAATTTTTTGCTATTCTGATGCACGGGCGCCTCCCGTAAAAATACGCAGCCGGACTCATACCGGCGACCTAATGCTCCCTAAACGCACGATTGATGCGCAGTTCCATAGGCTGCAGCAAATATTGGGCAAAAGTTCTTTCTCCGGTTTCAACAAATATTTCAACAGGCATTCCGGGCAGCAACGATGACATATACGCGCCTGTCGGCGCGTCGACATCGAGTTCGACCTCCGCCATGTAAGACGTAACGCCGCTCTTGGCGTCGGTCAGCGCGTCTGCCGCTACAGCCACGACCCTTCCATCGAGCATCGGCCGGCGACGAATATTCGTCGCGTGAACACGCACGCGCGCAGTCTGCCCGGCATGAACTTCTTCCCGATCCATTGGTCTCAATGACGCTTCGATGACAAGCCGGTCTTCCGTCGGAACAATCTCCAGGAGGGTTTCGCGGGGTGCAAGCACGGCACTGAGATCCCGCGTTTTGAGGCCGACGATCTTTCCACTCTCCGGGGCGCGCAATTCGGATCGACGAAGCTGGTCGCGCAAGGCGGCAATTCGATGCCGGAGATCGCCGACCTCCTCGCTCGTCGCATGCTGCTGCCTGGCGACTTCCTGATTCTGATTGAAGCCGAGCTGCCGACGCCTGCCCTCCAGCTCCGCCATCCTGCTCTTCATCTCCGCCACCGACGCCGAGTTGCGGTCGATCTGTCCGCTGGCGTCGGCCTCGGCCCGTTTCAAAGCCAGCAGGCGGGGCTTTCGGGCAAGGCCCTTCGCCAGCAGGTAGCTCGTATCGGCTATCTCTTCCTGCAACAATTTGAGTTGTTGCTCGACCCCTTTGGTGTTGGCCTCGAGGCCTCGGATCGAGTCCGTCAATTGCAGCATCTGCTGATCGATCATCTTGCGCTCGTTCTCGATCGCGGCCAGCCGCGCTGCAAACTCGGCTTCCTGAGTCTGCATGGCGATACGCGCCGACGCATTGCCCGCGTTCTTCTTCAGCTCGTCGGGAAACGAGATCGATTCGGCTCGGGTCTGTTCCGCAGCCAGCCGCGCCTCCATCGCAAGAGCCGCGAAGTATCTTGTCGCAAGCGAGCCGAGCGTTGCTTCGATCTGCGTGGTGTCAAGCCGCGCGATGACCTGACCGGTCTTCACCTGATCGTTTTCCCTGACGAGAATCGACTTTATTATCCCTCCCTCGAGATGCTGGACGGCCTTGCGCTTCGAATGAACCTTGATGACCCCCGGCGCAACGACCGCGCCGCGTAGCGGAACCGTCGTGGCCCAGACGCCGAAGCCGCAGAATTGCAGGATGAGCAGAACGCATCCCCATCCGATGATCCGCCGCATGTCGGATCGCGGCCGCTCCTTGCGCGCAACGACAGCCCTGCAATCCGGACCCTGCCTCATCGACCAGTCCCCCCCGCGGTCAGTTTTTGGGGTTCGGGATGATGGCGGACGATCTGCGGCTTCGGGGCGGATGAGGTGACGGGCGGGCGAAGAACTTCAGCAGGCGGCCCGAAAGCGAGCTGCGCGCCGTCTCTCAGGAGGAGTACCGCATCGGCGATGGTCAATAGCTGGGGCCGATGCGTGACAATCACCACGGTCGCGCCACGCGCTTTGGCCTGCTCGATGGCGGAACAAAGTGCATGCTCGCCATCGGGGTCAAGGTTGGCGTTCGGCTCGTCCAGCAGGATCAGTTTGCGATTGCCGAAGAACGCACGGGCAAGACCGATACGCTGGCGCTGGCCACCGGAAAGCTTGTTGCCATCGCGCCCTATTTCGGTCTGATAGCCGGCCGGCAGAGACAGGATCATCTCATGCGCCTGCGCGAGCACGGCGGCGGCAACGATGTCCTCGTCCCGCGCATGTCCGTCAAAGCCGGCGATGGCTTCGGCCACGGTGCCGCCCAGAAGCTGCACGTCCTGAGGAAGATAGCCGACAAACTGCCCAAGCTGGTCGGGATCCCAGTCGTTCAAGGCTGCGCTGTCCAGCCGGATCGTGCCGCCGCCCGGTCGTTCCAGCCCCGCCATCAGGCGCAGCAAGGTCGATTTTCCTGCGCCCGTCGGACCAATAACGACAATGATCTCGGAAGGCTGGCATTCAAACGAGACGCCCGCGAGGATCGGACGCTGCACCGTGGCCATCCGATAGGTCACCCGCTTCACTTCGAGCCTGCCGGACGGAACCGGCAGCAGCGTATGCCGCTCTCGAACGAGGATCGGCGCCGCGGCCGCCTGAACCTGCTTCCAGGCCTCGTGCGCGGATGCGAGGGCGCGCCATGCCGAGGTCAGGCCCTCCATCGGCTGCAGTGTGCGGGCGATCAGGATCGAGCTCGCAATCAGACTACCCGCCAGCACTTCATTCTGTAGCACGAGCCAGGCGCCCGCGGCGATCGCGGAAACCTGCAATATGGTTCTTACCATGCGGGCCACCGCGCCAATGGCATAGACGCGTTCACTGGCCCGAACCACCGGCGACAAGGCCTGATCGTTGAGCTCCATGAATTCGCGGATGGCGCCTCTGGTCCAGCCCATTGCACGCACGAGGCTGGAATGCCGGACGATACCGTCGAGGGTAGCCTGGGTCTTCTGCGCGGCCTGGTGCGCCTGCGCGATCTCGCGGCGGGCGATCCAGCGGCTGGCAATGCCCATGATGAGCAGAATTGCCGTTCCGATCAGCGCAATCACGCCGTACCAGGGGTGCAGGAAGAAGAGAATGAGAACGAATGCCGGAAGGAAGGGAGCGTCGAGCAGCGCTACGACCGTTGTGCCGGACAGGAACGTTCTCAACTCGCGCAGCTTCGCAAGATCCTGCGCCCCGCTGTCGCCCCGGTTGGCGGCGCCGACGATCGTGCCTTCAAGCACGATGGGAGCAAGATATCGCTCGAATCTGACTGCGAAGCGACTGAGCAGCCGGCTGCGCAGCGTGTCGAATGCAGCGCTGAAGGCCAGGGCTGCTACAGCAATGATGGTGAGGCCAACGAGGGTCTCGACGCTGCCGCTGCTGATCACCCGGTCGAACACTTCGATGGAATAGAGGGGCAGGACCAGAAGCAGCATGTTGATCGACACGCCAAAGGCGACGATCCACGCCAACGCGGATCGCCCTGGAATCAGTCCCACCAGCGATCTTTGGCCAGACGCTGGGGTTTCACCACGGTTACGCGAGTACATGAGCGGCCGGTACTGTCACTGACTGGGCATAGCGGAAGGCAGAAGCGGGGCGGCCCGGCAGCCGCCCCGCCAAACCGGATGTCAGACGACTACGACAGCGTCATAACCTGCCGCAGTGTTGATGTCGTCGATCGACTCAAATTCCGTTCCGGCGCCACCGGTAATGCCGTCGAGCGTGATGGTGCCGAAGCCGAAGTCGAGAACCGTGTCGGTGCCGTCGTCAGTGACCACGACCGTGTTCGGGTCGAATCCCGCTTCGGCGTCGACGACAACCTCATCGCCGTCGGCAAAGCTGAGGTCAGTGATTTCATCGTCACCGAAGTTGGTGGCAGTACCGTCACCGAAATTGTGCGTGTCGGTGCCCGCACCGCCTGTCAACATATCGTCGCCGAGACCGCCGTCGAGCTGGTCGGCACCGTTGCCGCCGTCCAACTCGTCATCGCCATCGCCACCGCTCAGGGAGTCGTTGCCGGCGCCGCCCGTGAGCGTATCGTCGCCGGTACCGCCATTGAGTTCATCGACACCGGCGCCGCCGTCGAGCGTGTCGTCGCCGGCATCGCCGTCCAGCGTATCGTTGCCGGTGCCGCCGTCGAGCTCGTCATCTCCGGCGCCGCCGCTCATGATGTCATTGCCCGCGCCGCCGGCCATGATGTCGGCGCCATTGTCGCCGAACATCGTATCGTTGCCCGCGCCGCCATCCATGGCGTCCGCTCCGGCGTCCCCGTGCATGGTGTCGTCGCCTTCGTCGCCGTTGAGCGTATCGTCGCCGGTGCCGCCGTTCAGCACGTCGTTATCGACGCCGCCGTTCAATTCGTCGTTGCCCGGGCCGCCGTTGAGCGTATCGGCTCCCTCGTTGCCGTTCAGGGTGTCGTCGCCAAGGCCGCCGTTGAGCGTGTCGTCGCCGAGACCGCCATTCAACACGTCGTCGCCCGTGCCGCCATCCAGCGTGTCGTCGCCGGCATCGCCCCAAAGGGTATCGGCGCCGGCGTTGCCGCTGATGTCATCATTTCCAGTTCCGCCGTGGATGTCGTCGGCGCCCGCCCCACCGGACAGTTCGTCATCGCCGGCTCCGCCGTCGATGATGTCGTTGCCGGCGTTTCCATCGATCGTGTCGTTGCCGTCATTCCCCGACAGCATATCGTCGCCGGCTCCCCCCGAGATGGTGTCATCGCCGTCGCCGCCGACGATGGTATCGTTGCCGGCGTTGCCGTTGAGGGTATCGTCACCGGCGCCGCCGTCGATATTGTCGTCACCTGCGCCACCATTGGCGAGGTCGTTACCGGCCAAACCGGTGATGGTGTCATTGCCTTGCAGACCGAAAATCTCGTCGTCCAATGCCGTGCCGAGTAATACGTCGTCGCCGGGCGTTCCGATAATGAGTGCCATGGTGTCTACTCCTTGCGGTGTCTACTCCTTACGCATTGCCGTTTGCGCACAGCCGTCCGCGATACGGGCCCGCTCGCGGCCCGTCATGCACGTCGGATTTTGTGTTTGTATTGGTTCGATTCCGTCACGATCGATGTGGAGCCCCACGGATCGATAATGGGGCACGGTGGCAACCTTTGATGATTATCCAGCGGCGCTGCAATCCCCATTTGGGGACAAAAGAAATGCGTGTTAGCGAGCACATGGCCCGCAGGCCATGTGCTCGCTTCAGGAATGAACGTCAGTTACTTGCCTTTGCGGCAGGAACCATTGGGCCAGGCGCGGCCGGAAACATTCGCACATATTTCTTGATGCGATGGGGCCGGCAAGCCGGCACGACAGACCGGCTTGCCGTTTCCGATCAGGGCTGCGGACCGTCATAGCCTTCGATCACGATGAGATCCGCGATCGAATGCGGTTGCCGCACCTTGATGTTGGCCTGGTATTCCGGTGAATTGTAGCAAGCCAGCGCCTTCTCGTAGCTGTCGAACTCGATGACGACGTTGCGCGAGCGGCTCTGCCCCTCGACCGCGGTGAAGTTGCCGCCGCGCACGACATAACGCCCGCCGAACTTCTTGAAGATCGCGGGATTGGCCGCCGCATAGGGTTTGTAGCCCTCATCGCTGTTAACATCGACGCGACCGATCCAGTATCCCTTCGCCATTTCACTCTCCCGTTTCTTGTTTCGTCAGTCTGCTGGAGCCTTTTCCGTTCCGATTGAATCGGAACGGGGCTCCAGGTTTTGTTTTGACGCGTTTTCTTCACGCGAACCGGTTTCCACCCCCGGATCAAGTCCGAGGGCATGCTTCGCTGGAAAACGCTCTATCTCAGGGCCTGCTTGATTTCCGCCTGAATGGCATCCGCCGCGGCCCTGGGATCGGCGGCTTCCGTGATCGGGCGTCCGACCACGAGATAATCGGCGCCGGCCGCGATCGCGCGCGCCGGCGTCATGATGCGCTTCTGGTCGCCGGTCGCCGCGCCTGCGGGGCGAATGCCCGGCGTTACCAGCGTCATCTGGTGGCCGACGATCTTGCGCAGGCTGACCGCCTCTTCCGGCGAACTGACGAGCCCGTCGACGCCGAGCACCTGCGCCTGCTGCGCCCGCGCCTCGACCAGGTCCGACACGTTGAGGCGATAGCCGGCGGCGTGGAGATCCGCATCGTCGTAGGACGTCAGCACGGTGACGGCGAGAATTTTCAGGCTTGATCCTGCGCGCGCCTCGACCGCGGCCTTCATGGTCTGCGGATAGGCGTGCACCGTGAGGAAGGTCGCCCCCAGTTTGGCGACGCTCTCGACACCGCGCCCCACCGTGTTGCCGATGTCGTGCAGCTTGAGATCGATGAAGACCTTCCTGCCCGACTTCGCCAGTTGCTGCGCCAGAGCCAGGCCGCCGGCATATCCGAGTTGATAGCCGATCTTGTAGAAGCTCACGCTGTCGCCGAGTCGCGCGATCAGCGCCTCCGCCTCGGTAACGCCGGGCAAGTCGAGCGCTACGATCAGGCGGTCCTTTGGTGCGATACTGGCTGGCTGCATGTCACCTCACATCATGCGTTGGGAAACGTCGATCAGCTGCCGCACCAACGCTTTCAATGCCTCGCTGTCGGCCGAATGCTTCAGCCTGTCCATCTCGTCATAGGCGTCGTCGGCGAACGGCAGCGCAAGCTGGTTTGCGATCACGGTGGCGTGGCATGCCGAGAGAATGAGCCGCAGCGCCGCCAGCGCGCGGGCGCCGCCGAGCCGCCCGCCCGATGCAGAGGCAATCGCAAACACCCGGTCGCGAAAAACCTGCCCGCGGCTCTCGTGCGCGTCCTGGACCCGGCTGACCCAGTCGAGGGTGTTCTTGACCAGCGGCGGCACCGAGGAATTGTATTCGGGCGTCACGATCAGGACGCCATGATGGGCCGACATCATGCGCTTCAGATTGACCGCGTGCCTCGGCACGCCCGATTTCGCCTGCAGGTCGCCGTCGTAGATCGGCAGCGGATAATCGGCGAGCGAGATCCGGGTGACGTCGGCGCCGGATTGCGCGAGCTCATGGGCGGCGACGGCCGCCAGCCTCGCATTGAGCGAGCCTGTGCGCAGCGATCCCGGGATCACGAGGATTTTCAGTGCCGACATATTTGAATTCGTATTCGGGCAGAACCGCCGCGCGAATACGCGGCATCAGCCCTTGCGATACACCCAGACCCGCGCGGGCGGAAGGTTCATCCAGATCCGCTCGGAGGCTTCCGTGGACACGCCCGGCAACGATTTGGGAATCGGCGGCGCGACCGAATAGGTGAATTGCACGAAAGGCGCGCCCGGCGCGAGCGCGGTGAAGGCGTCGCGGATCAGCTTCAGGCGCGTCAGCATCGGCTTGGTGACCAGCGGCAGGCCGGAGACCACCGCGGAGGCCCGCACATCCAGCACGCCCGCGAGGGAAGCGCGAAGCGCATAGGCATCGCCTTGCACCACCCTGGCTTGCGGATAACGATCGCGCAGCAGGGCGCAGAAACCCGGATTATACTCGACCAGCACGAGCCGCTTCTGATCGACGCCGTGTTCGATCAGCGCGTTGGTGATCGCGCCGGTCCCGGGCCCAAGTTCGACGACAGGACCATCGGATTCGACATCGACATATTCGGCCATGGTCCGGGCAAGCAACTTGCTCGACGGCATCACCGCGCCCATGTGCAGCGGTTTTTCGATCCATGAACGAAGGAAGCGAACCTCGTCGTCAAGACGGGGCTTCTTCAACGCGCGCACGGACGATTGCAAAGGCATGTCGCTACCAGGCGGGACCGCCAACAAAGCGGGGAATGTCAGAAAACAGTCATAAACAGGTATAGGTCGACGGGGGCATGGTCAAGCCAAACGGTAACGCGCAAGATCAGCCAAAGTGCCCTCGATCCGGCGATAACATCATGTACAAGCTGAATGAATCATGACTGCGGGCGATCACTCGGCGCCCGCATGTCTCGCGTGCGTGCGGTCAGGAACTCGCGCGGTTGCCGAAGAAATCCTTGACCTTAGTGAAGAAGCCCGCCGCTTCCGGCTGCGTGGCGCCGGACGACAGCTTTTCGAACTCGGCCAGCAATTCCTGCTGCTTCTTGGTCAGATTCTGCGGCGTTTCCACCATGACCTGGACATACATATCGCCGGTCTGGCGCGAACGCAGCACCGGCATGCCTTTTGACGCGATGCGGAAACGCCGGCCGGACTGGGTTCCTGGCGGCACTTTCACCTTGGTCTTGCCCTTGTCGATGGTCGGGACCTCGAAATCGCCGCCGAGGGCCGCCGCCACCATCGAGATCGGGACTCGGCAATGCAGATCGGCACCGTCGCGCTGGAAGAACTCGTGCGTCGAAAGCGACAGGAAAATGTAGAGATCGCCGGGCGGCCCGCCGCGGACGCCCGCCTCGCCTTCGCCGGCCAGCCGGATGCGGGTGCCGTCCTCGACGCCTTGCGGGATGTTGACCGACAAGGTCCGGTCGCGCGTCACCCGTCCGGAGCCTGCGCAGTTGGGGCAGGCATCCTCGATCATCTGGCCGCGGCCCTGACAGCCGGGGCAGGTACGTTCCAGCGTGAAGAAGCCCTGGGCTTGCCGTACCCGTCCCTGCCCGCCGCAAACCGAGCAGTTCTTCGGCTTGGTGCCGGCCTTGGCGCCCGTGCCGGAACAGGGCTCGCAGGTGACCGAGACCGGAATCTCGATCTGCGCGGTCTTGCCGAGATAGGCTTCCTCCAGCGTGATTTCCATGTTGTAGCGCAGATCGGCGCCGCGCTCGCGTCCGCCGCCGCGCCCGCGCTGCCCGGCCATGCCGAACAAGTCCTCGAAAATGTCTGAAAACGACGAGGCGAAGCCGGCGCCGAAGCCGGGACCGCCGCCGCCCATGCCCTGTTCGAACGCGGCATGGCCGTAGCGGTCATAGGCGGCGCGCTTCTCGCCGTCCTTGAGGACTTCATAGGCTTCGTTGATTTCCTTGAACTTCACTTCGCTGGTAGCATCGCCCGGATTCTTGTCCGGATGCCATTTCATCGCCAGCTTGCGGAAGGCCGCCTTGAGCTTGCCGTCGTCCGCGTTCCGCTCAACTTCCAGGGTTTCGTAATAGCAGCGCTTGGTGGACATCAGTCAAACCCGCCCGAATTCGCCTTCGTACCGAAGGAGCCGAAAAGATGCAGCCTTCGGCTTAAAGAAAAATGACCCCCACCCATCGAGACGCTGCGCTTGCGCTCTTTGGCGTGGGGGTCATGATCCAAAGCCTGCTTATGCCGACTTCTTGTTGTTCTTGTCGTCGTCGACCTCGGTGAACTCCGCGTCGACCACGTCATCCTGGGCCGCATCCTTCTTGGCGTCGGCCTCGGCCTGCTGCTTGTACATGGCCTCACCGAGTTTCATCGAAGCCTGCGCCAGCGTGTTGGTCTTGGCCTTGATCGCCTCGGCATCCTCGCCCTTCAGCGCTTCCTTCAGATCGCTGACGGCGTCCTCGATGGCGCGGCGCTCGCTCTCCTCGACCTTCGAACCGTGCTCGGCCAGCGCCTTCTCGGTGGAATGCACCAGCGCGTCGGCATGGTTCTTGGCGTCGACCGCCTCGCGGCGCTTCTTGTCCTCGGCCGCGTTGGCCTCGGCGTCCTTGACCATCTTCTGGATGTCGGCTTCCGACAGGCCGCCGGATGCCTGAATCCGGATCTGCTGCTCCTTGCCGGTCGCCTTGTCCTTGGCGGACACGTTGACGATGCCGTTGGCGTCGATGTCGAACGTCACCTCGATCTGCGGCATGCCGCGCGGCGCCGGCGGAATGCCCATCAGGTCGAACTGACCGAGCACCTTGTTGTCGGCCGCCATTTCGCGCTCGCCCTGGAAGACACGGATGGTGACCGCGTTCTGGTTATCCTCGGCTGTCGAGAACACCTGGCTCTTCTTGGTCGGGATCGTGGTGTTGCGATCGATGATGCGGGTGAACACGCCGCCCAGCGTCTCGATGCCCAGCGAAAGCGGGGTAACGTCGAGCAGCAGCACGTCCTTGACGTCGCCCTGCAGCACGCCGGCCTGGATCGCGGCGCCGATGGCGACGACTTCGTCCGGGTTGACGCCCTTGTGCGGCTCCTTGCCGAACAGCTGCTTCACTACTTCCTGGACCTTCGGCATGCGGGTCATGCCGCCGACCAGCACCACTTCGCCGATCTCGGCGGCGGTCAGGCCGGCGTCCTTGAGCGCCTTGCGGCAGGGCTCGATGGTCTTCTGAACGAGATCGTCGACGAGGGCCTCGAACTTGGCGCGCGTCAGCTTCATCGTCAGATGCTTCGGCCCGGTCTGGTCGGCCGTGATGAAGGGCAGGTTGATTTCGGTCTGCGTGGTCGAGGACAGCTCGATCTTGGCCTTTTCGGCGGCCTCCTTCAGGCGCTGCAAGGCAAGCTTGTCGTTGCGCAGGTTGATGCCCTGCTCCTTCTGGAACTCGTCGGCCAGGTAGCTGACCAGCCGCATGTCGAAGTCTTCACCGCCCAAAAACGTGTCGCCGTTGGTGGACTTCACTTCGAACACGCCGTCGCCGATTTCGAGGATGGAGACGTCGAAGGTGCCGCCGCCGAGGTCGTAGACCGCGATCGTGCCGGATTTCGTCTTGTCGAGACCGTAGGCGAGCGCTGCCGCCG
The DNA here is from genome assembly GCA_023422775.1 of Pseudomonadota bacterium. Lineage (GTDB taxonomy): Bacteria > Pseudomonadota > Alphaproteobacteria > Rhizobiales > Xanthobacteraceae > Bradyrhizobium. The sequence goes on along the minus strand of JAFAGM010000091.1, from coordinate 148,360 downwards.
TCGGCTCGTTGATGATGCGCAGCACTTCGAGACCGGCGATCTTGCCGGCGTCCTTGGTGGCCTGGCGCTGCGCGTCGTTGAAGTAGGCGGGCACGGTGATGACGGCCTGTTCGACCTTCTGGCCGAGATGGGCTTCCGCGGTCTCCTTCATCTTCTGCAGGATGAAGGCGGAGACCTGCGAGGGCGAATAGGTCTTGCCGTCGGCTTCGACCCAGGCGTCGCCGTTCGATGCCTTGACGATCTTGTAGGGGACGAGCTTCTTGTCCTTCTCGACCATCGGGTCGTCGTAGCGGCGGCCGATCAGGCGCTTCACCGCAAAGAACGTGCGCTCGGGATTGGTCACCGCCTGACGCTTGGCAGGCTGGCCGACGAGGCGCTCGCCATCATCGGTAACGGCGACGATCGACGGCGTCGTGCGCATGCCTTCCGCGTTCTCGATGACTTTCGCAGTTTTGCCATCCATTACGGCGACGCACGAATTCGTGGTGCCGAGGTCGATCCCAATGACCTTTCCCATGGTCCTCATATCCTTCTTGTTGCGGCAGGTTGGCTGGGCCCTGGACGGCGCACCTAACCGAACCCCCAAAGTTCACATACTCGCGATATTGCGACGATGAGCCTCATATAGGAGGGGGGGTTGGCCCCGCAAGGACCGAACGCAACCTTAAGGCCTGAAAAGCCTGACGTTTGAAAGATTGTGTCAGCCGGGGCAGATCGGATTCCGTCTCCTTCGGCGGCGTTAAGAAACCACGAATGGCAGCCGGCGCGAACCGCCTCGCATGCCGCCAAATCCAGCCTGCCGGCAATGCGCCATCGCCGCGGCCGCTCGCCGGCCTGCGGCGGGGACGCGGTATTTGGCCGCGACGGCCTGCCTAAAAAAAGCGCGGAGGCCGGGCAAAATCGCCCCGAAAAGCGGGCGTTCCGAAGGAACGGAAGCCCGCCCTGCCCTGTTGCAGGACCATCAAAACCGCTAAAAGCGGGCCGACTGAACGACCCCCGTCCACGGGGTGCCGTCACAGCTTTGAATCGTTGGCTGCACGGCCGATCGTTGGGCGGTCTCAATGCAAACCCGGTAGATCTTTCATGAAGCTACTTCGATACCTCGCTGCGGTCGCCCTCGTCATCGGTGCAGCATCTTCCGCGTTCGCCGCAGATCCGGTCTTCCCGCCGGGCGCCAGGGTCGGCATGACGCCGCTGGTCGGCCTCAACAAGGCCAGGACATTTCCCGGATTCGAGACCGAGGATCAGGGCGTGAAGGTCCTGATCGCGGACCTGCCCGCCGAGGCCTATGGCGAGGTCGCCAATGCCTTCAAGGCCAATCCCGGCGGCGCCGGCGGCATCAAGCCGGAGAGCATCGAGACCTCGGCAGGGCTCGCCTACTACACCGTCGAAAGCGCCAAGGATGGCGCCGGCAACGTCAAGCGCTATTCGATGATCCTGCCGGGCCCCACCTTCTCCGGCTACGTCGCCGTGCAGGTGCCCGAGAACGCTTCCAGGATCTACACCGACGACGCCGTGCGCCAGATGTTCAAGACCGCCGTCCTCCGCAACGAGGTGCCGGTCGAGGAGCAACTCGGGCTGATGCCGTTCAAGATCCGCGAACTGTCGAGCTTCAAGAACGTTCGCACGCTGGCGCCGGGCGCAGCGCTCATCCTCTCCGACGGCGACGAGAAATCCGGCTTCGAGACCGCGCCCTTCATGATCCTTGGCCTGATCAGTTCGACGCCGGCAACGCCCGACGATCGCGGCCGCTTCGCGCAGCAGATCGCAGCCACGATTCCCGGCGTGCGCGAGGGCAAGATCACGATGTCCGAGCCGGTCCGCATCGATGGCCAGCCCGGCTACGAGACGCGGATCGATGCCGTCAGCGGCAAGAACAACACGCCGGTGACCATCGTGCAGTGGCTGCGGTTCGGGGGGCAGACCTCGATGCGCATCATCGGCTCTTCGCCGCGCGACAACTGGAGCACGGCGTTTCCGCGCTTCCGCGCCGTGCGCGACGGCATCCAGCCGCGCGGCTGACCGCCGCCTACCTCAAGGCGCGCAAGGTGAAGCGGCTGGTCCTGGCCGGGCTCGCCACCGACTTCTGCGTGGCATGGAGCGCACTCGATGCGCGCAAGGCAGGCTTTGAAACCTACGTGGTCGAAGACGCCTGCCGCGGCATCGATACCCAGGGCTCGCTCGCCAAGGCCTGGGCCGACATGACCAAGGCCGGCGTCAAGCGGATCCAGTCGAACGATATCGCGGCCTGAGCCGCGGGTGGCGGGTAGACCCTCATGGTGAGGAGGCGCGCAAGCGCCGTCTCGAACCATGTGGCCCGACCGGGCCTTCATCCTTCGATACGCCGCTAACGCGGCTCCTCAGAATGAGGCGTAACCACAAGCGCTATTTCGGCTCTTAGTTCGCTCCCGGCGCGGTCTTCGCCCCGCCCTTGGAGACGGCGACCAGCGCCGGGCGCAGCACGCGCTCGCCGATCGTGAAGCCGGCCTGCACCACCTGGACCACCGTTCCCGACGGGACGGAGGGATCGGGGACTTCATACATCGCCTGCTGGAAATTCGGGTCGAACTTCTCGCCCAACGGATCGAACTTCTTGACGCCGTTCTTCTCCAGCGAGTTGAGCAGCGAACGCTCGGTCAGTTCGACGCCCTCGATGAAGGCCTTGATGCCGGGATCGGCGGTTTCCTTGGCCTCGGCCGGGATCGCATCGAGCGCGCGCTGCAGGTTGTCGGCGATATCGAGGATGTCGCGCGCAAAACCGGTGATGCCGTAGGCGCGCGCATCGGCGACTTCCCTGGCGGTGCGCTTGCGCAGGTTTTCCATCTCCGCCAGCGTGCGCAGCATCTTGTCGCGCGACTCGGTCGCTTCCTTGACCAGCAGCTCCAGCGATCCTTCCTCGGGATCGTCGGGCATGACGTAGGGCTTTGAGACCACGGGCTCGCCGGTCTGGGCCGGTTTCACCGCATCATCACTCGGCCGGTTGGGATCGGTCATAACACTGCCTTCTCGAAAAACGGGTCGGGGTCGATGGGGATTTGCTGAGCGGGATATCGTGCTTTGGGGACCGGAAATCAAGCTTCCATAGCGTTTTCAAGCGAAGCATGCCCTCGGACTTGATCCGGGGGTGGGCACCGGTTCGTGCGAGGAAACGCGTCAAAACAAGAAGGCCCGGATTGAGGCCCTATTCGGGCCGATTTAGCCGCCCAGCATCCGGCTCACGATCCGGGCCGCGTAATCCACGGTCGGAATTACCCGCGCATAGTTCAGCCGCGTCGGCCCGATCACGCCGAGAACGCCGACGATGCGGCCCGCCGCGTCGCTATAGGGGGCGATGATGGTGGAGGAACCGGACAGCGAGAACAGCTTGTTCTCCGATCCGATGAAGATGCGCACGCCTTCGGCGCGCTCGGCCCGGCCCAGCAGGTCGATCACGCCGCGCTTGGTCTCGAGATCGTCGAACAGCGACTTGACGCGTTCGAGATCCTCCAGCGCATGCAGGTCTTCGAGCAGATTGGCGTGGCCGCGCACGATCAATTGCCGGTCGTCGTTTTCGCCTCCGGACCAGCTCGCGATGCCGGCGGCGATCACCTTCTGCGTCAGCTGATCGAGTTCGACGCGGCTTTGCGTCAGCGCGGTTTCGAGTTCGAGCCGCGCCTCGGCAAGCGTCCGCCCCCTGATCCGCGAATTGAGGAAATTGGTCGCCTCTGTCAGCGCCGAGGACGGCACGCCGGGCGGCAGCGTCAGCACGCGGTTTTCGACCTGGCCGTCTTCGCCGACCAGCACCGCCAGCGCCCGCTCCGGCTCCAGCCGCACGAATTCGATATGCTTGAGGCGCGAATTGTGCTTGGCGGTCAGCACCACCGCGGCCGCGCGGGTCAGCCCCGACAGCCGCGTCAGGGCCTCGCCGAGCGCCGCCTCGACCGATTGCGCGCGGCCCACCGAGGCAAGCTGGTTCTGGATCGATTCCCGCTCCGGCTCGGTGAGGTCGCCGACCTGCATCAGGGCATCGACGAAGAACCGCAGGCCGAGTTCGGTAGGCAACCGTCCGGCCGAGGTATGCGGCGCATAGATCAGCCCGAGCGCTTCGAGGTCCGACATCACGTTGCGGACCGAGGCCGGCGACAGCGGCACGGCGATCAGGCGCGAGATGTTGCGCGAGCCGACGGGGTCGCCGGTCGCGAGATAGCTCTCGACGATCTGACGAAAAATGTCGCGCGACCGCTCGTTCAGCTGGGCGAGCCCGGCATGCGGCGCGATCAGGCCGATCGGATCGTGGTGGGCCACTTCTCACTCCTCAGACCCCTCTAATTTGTCGTTCCGGCGCGCCGATGACAAGCGTGCAGATGGACGTTTTCCCGCGCAGCCGACGCCGGTTCGGTGGAAGAAAGCGCGTCAAAACAAAAGGATAGGGATTCGGCCCCCAACCTCTATTTACCCTGAACAGGACCAAAAGCCCTTGCCGCTGCCCGTTCCCCCTCCTACAAGCACCGCGAACGAATTTTCGCTCGATTTCGAAAGGATTTCCCATGCGGCCAAGCCGCCGTGCACCCGACCAGTTGCGCCCCGTGTCGCTGGAACGCGGCGTCGTCAAGTACGCCGAAGGTTCCTGCATGGTGAAGTTCGGCGACACCCACGTCCTGGTCACGGCGACGCTGGAGGAGCGGCTGCCGCCCTGGCTGAAGGGCCAGGGACGCGGCTGGGTGACGGCCGAATACGGCATGCTGCCGCGCGCCACCCTGGAACGCACCCGCCGCGAGGCCGCGGCCGGCAAGCAGGGCGGCCGCACCGTCGAGATCCAGCGGCTGATCGGCCGCTCGCTGCGTGCAGCCGTCGACCTCGAGGCGCTGGGCGAACGCCAGATCACGGTCGATTGCGACGTGATCCAGGCCGATGGCGGCACGCGCACGGCTTCGATCACCGGCGCCTGGGTCGCGCTGGCCGACTGCATCGCGTGGATGAAGGCACGCAACATGCTGAAGACCAACGTGCTGCGCGACAACGTCGCGGCGATCTCCTGCGGCATCTATAACGGAACGCCGGTGCTCGACCTCGACTATGCCGAGGATTCCGAGGCCGAGACCGACGCCAATTTCGTCATGACCGGCAACGGCCGCATCATCGAGGTGCAGGGCACCGCCGAAAAGACGCCGTTCTCGCAGGACGAGTTCCTCGCGCTGATGGAACTCGCGCGCAAGGGCGTCGCGCGGCTGGTCGACTTGCAGAAGATGGCCGTAGCGTGACTCACAACAGGTCGTCATGCCCGGGCTTGACCCGGGCATCCACGACTTCCTTCCTAAAGACGTGGATGGCCGGGACAAGCCCGGCCATGACGGAATAGAAATGGACATGGCGCTGCACCGTCGAATCACCGGCAGGCTCGTGATCGCGACCCACAATCCCGGCAAGCTTGCCGAGATGCGGGAACTGCTGGCGCCCCATGGCGTCGAAGCCGTTTCCGCGGGCGAACTCGGCCTCGCGGAGCCTGAGGAAGCCGGCAAGACGTTCCGCGCCAATGCGGCGATCAAGGCGATCGCGGCGGCGAATGCCGCGCAGCTTCCGGCGTTTGCCGATGATTCCGGGCTGGTGGTCGACGCGCTGGATGGCGCGCCGGGCATCTACTCGGCGCGCTGGGCCGGCGAGGGCAAGGATTTCATGGCGGCAATGAGCCAGGTCGAGCGCCTGCTGCAGGAACGCGGCGCGACCGCGCCCGACAGGCGCAAGGCCCATTTCGTTTCCGCGCTGTGCGTGGCCTGGCCCGACGGCCACCTCGAAGAGGTCGAGGCGCGCTCCGATGGGACTCTGGTATGGCCGCCGCGCGGCACCGCCGGCTTCGGTTATGATCCGGCGTTCCTGCCCGACGGATACACGCGGACGTTTGGCGAGATGACCTCGATCGAGAAGCACGGCCTGCCCCCGATCGGGCTTGGCCTGTCGCACCGCGCCCGCGCCTTCGTCAAACTGGCGGAGATCTGCCTTGGCTAGCAGCAAGCACGAAGCCTTCGGCGTCTACGTGCACTGGCCGTTCTGCCTGTCGAAATGCCCGTATTGCGATTTCAACAGCCATGTCCGGCATGCACCGATCGATGAGCAACGCTTTGCACGCGCCTTTGCGCGCGAGATCGAAACCACGGCGGCGCGTGCGCCGGGTCGAACCGTCACCTCGATCTTTCTCGGCGGCGGCACGCCGTCGCTGATGCAGCCGCAGACCGTCGGCGCCATTCTCGATGCGATCGGAAAATACTGGCGCGTGGCGCCAAAGGTGGAAGTGACGCTGGAGGCCAATCCCACCAGCGTGGAAGCTACGCGGTTTCGCGGTTACCGCGCCGCCGGCGTCAACCGCGTATCGCTCGGCGTGCAGGCGCTCGACGACGCCTCGCTGAAGGCGCTTGGACGGCTGCACAGCGCGCGCGAGGCACTCGATGCGGTGGCGATCGCACGCTCCGCGTTCGACCGCTATTCGTTCGATCTGATCTACGCCCGCCCCGACCAGACGCCGCAGATGTGGGCCGACGAACTGAAGCTCGCGATTTCGGAAGCGGCCGAACATCTGTCGCTCTATCAGCTCACGATCGAGGAAGGCACGCCGTTCTTCGGCCTGCACGCCGCAGGCAAACTGAAGACGCCGGAAGAAGCGCTTGCGCGCACGCTCTATGACGTGACGCAGGAGGTCTGCACGCAACACGGCCTTCCCGCCTACGAAATTTCCAATCACGCCCGCGCCGGCGCGGAGTGCCGGCACAACCTGGTCTACTGGCGCGGCGACGAATATGCCGGCATCGGCCCCGGCGCGCATGGCCGGCTCGATATCGACGGCACCAGGCACGCGGTCGCGACCGAAAAGCGCCCCGAGACGTGGTTGATGCGCGTCGAGGCCAAAGGCCACGGCGTCGTGGCGGACGACAAGCTCAACAGCGAAGAGCGCGCGGATGAATTTCTGCTGATGGGATTGCGATTGGCCGAAGGCATCGACCCCCGGCGCTATGCAGCGTTGTCAGGCCGCGCGCTCGATCCAGGTCGTATCGCCGTGCTGCGCGAGGAAGGCGCGATATCGGTCGATCCCGACGGCAGGCTGCGCGTGACAAAGGATGGTTTTCCAGTGCTCGATGCCGTCGTGGCGGATCTCGCGGCGTAACGCTTACGCTCCAAAACTCTTCGGCGAGCCCGCGACCGGCGTGGCGCCGCCGGTGGCGACCTTCATCACCGCAAGGCCGCGCTCGTTGGTGCCGTCGGAGCGGAATCTGAAGAGGCCATCGATGCCGGCAAAACCCGAAGGGCTGGCCAGCGTTTCCGTGGCGAAGCGTTGCGCGCCCTGCTGCTTCGACAACGCCGCGACGAGCGCTACCGCGTCATAGGCGAGCGTTGCAGTGCGCACCGGGTCGTTTCCGAACTTGGCGCGATAGCGGCCGGCGAAGGCGCGGAAGCCCGACGGATCCGGCGCGGCGTAAAGCCCGCCCTGCAGCGCAGGGCTCGCGAACACGCGCGGATTGTCCCAGAGCCCGGTACCAAGCAGCTGGATGTTCTGCAAGTTCGCACCCGCCGCCGTCAGCGCATCCGCCGTCGCCACGACAGACTCGCCGTCGTCGGCGATGAACAGCGCGTCGGCCGAACCGAGCGACTGCGCCACCGTTCGCGCCGCCGCCGCGCGATCTGATCCATACTTCTCGAAGGCTACGATGCGCCCGCCCTTGCGGCCGACCGCCTGCTTGAAGGCCACTTCCACCACGTTGCCGTAGGCATTGTCGGGCACCATCGCCGCAAACGATTTCTTGCCGATGCCGGCGGAGTAGTCGACGATCCGGTTGACGTCGGATTCCGGCAGGAAGCTCAGGAGATAGACGCCGCGTCCGGCGACGCTCGAATCGGTCGAGAACGCGATCACCGGGACGCCGCGGGTGCGCGTCAGTTGCGCGGCTGATGGCACCGAGCCCGCGAACAGCGGACCCAGGATGATCTCGCTGCCTTCCTCGAGCGCCTGCTGGGTGGCCTGCTGCGCGCCTTGCGGCGTCGCGCCGTCGTCCTTGATCAGGAGTTGGACGTTGGGATTCTGGAATTCCGCCAGCGCCATCTCGGCCGCGTTCTTCATCGATTGGGCGGCGACGCCGGCGTTGCCGGCGGCCGAGAGCGGCAGGATCAGGCCGACCTTGACCTGGCCGGTGCCGACGGCGAGCGGCTGCTGCTGCGGCCCGGCAGGCCCTGTATTCTCGATCGATCCGAACGAGTTCTGCGCCCCGGAGCACGCGCCAAGCAGGGGCGCGCCGAGGATAAACCCTACCACCGTCCGCCGGGTCGCTCCCGGCAGCCGAGGATCCGAAGATCCGGGCTTGCGATTGAACGGGCCTACCATCGTCTCTCTTCTCTTGACCGACCGCCGTCAGCCGGAACTCCGGCCATCTGGGACCAAGGCTCCTGAACCGCTCCTGAACCCAATGCCGGATTCAGCACAAAGTCGAGAAATAGTTAACTAAACCAAAAGGATTATGGTCCCTTCGGCGTCATTGCCGGTGCTGGAACCCGTCTTCCTTTTCTGCCCTGGGCAGCCAGCCCACCGCACGGTGGCGCTGACGCTGCGGGCCCTCTAGAATTGCCATTATGCGCGCAAAACCCAGTTCCAACCACGGTGTCGAGGCCGAACCGGGTTCGGCTCACAGAACATTTTTGATCGGCGGCCAGGTCCTGACCGCCCCGAAGCCGGTTCCCGGCCTCCATCTGGTGGCAACCCCGATCGGCAATCTCGGCGACATCACGTTGCGCGCGCTTGAAACCCTGGCCGGCGTCGACATCATCGCCTGCGAGGACACGCGCGTGACCCGCCGCCTGACCGAGCGCTACGGAATTTCAGCCGAACTCAAGCCGTACCACGAACATAACGCGGTGATGGCGCGGCCAAAGATCCTGGAAAGACTGGCGCGGGGCGCCTCGATCGCGCTGGTGTCCGATGCCGGCACGCCCTTGATTTCCGATCCCGGCTTCAAGCTGGTGCGCGAGGTCTGCGCCGCGGGCCACGCCGTGATCGCGGTGCCTGGCGCATCGTCGGTGTTGACGGCGCTCTCGGTGGCGGCGCTGCCGACCGACCGGTTCTTCTTCGAGGGGTTTCTGCCGGCCAGGGAGGTCTCGCGGCGAACTCGCCTCGCCGAACTCGCCCGCATCGACGCCACGCTCGTCATGTTCGAGTCCGGCAGCCGCGTGCAGGAGACGCTGGCCGACCTTGCAGACATCATGGGCCGCCGCGACGCTGCGATCTGCCGCGAACTGACCAAGCTGCACGAACAGGTTACGCGCGCGCCGATCGAGGAACTTGCCAAGGCCGCCGCGACGCTGGAAACGCGCGGCGAGTTCGTGCTGGTGGTCGGCCCGCCGCGCGCCGACGAACAGGTGATGACGCAGGACGACCTCGACGATCTGTTGCGCGCATCGCTGGCGCAGGGCAGCGTCAAGGACAGCGTGGCGCACGCGGTCGAACTTTCGGGGCGTCCGCGCCGCGAGGTCTACGCCCGCGCGCTGGAACTTGCGAAACAAGCCCGAGGCGGCGATGGCGAAGTCTGAAGGCACCGCACCGCCGGACAAGTCCGCAAACCTCGCTTCGCCGGCGCGGGTCGCAGCCTTCCGCACCGGGCTCTCGGCCGAGAGCCGCGCCGCCGCCTTCCTGATGGCCAAGGGCTATCGCATCCTGGCAAAGCGCTTCCGAACGCCCCATGGCGAGATCGACCTGGTGGCGAGGAAGCGCCATCTGCTCGCCTTCATCGAGGTCAAGGCCCGCGCCAGCCTCGATGAGGCCGCCTACGCGGTGACGCCGCGCCAGCAGGCCCGCATCATCGACGCCGCGCAGGGGTGGCTCGCGGCGCATCCCGAACATGCCGAATTCGACCTGCGTTTCGACGCGATCCTGATTGCGCCGCGGCATTTGCCACGCCATCTGTTAGCGGCCTTCGACGCCAGCCCCTGAAGATCCCTCAAGAGACCCGGACCTCCCATGAAACTGAATGTCGCCGTCCAGATGGACCCCATCGCGCGTATCAACATCCGCGGCGATTCCACCTTCGCGCTGCTGCTCGAAGCACAGAAGCGCGGCCACAGCCTTTCCTATTACACGCCGGACAAGCTCTCGCTGCGCGGCGAGGAGCTGGTGGCGCCGATGCAACCGCTCACCGTCCGCGACGAGCTCGGAGACCATTTCACGCTCGGCGAGCCCAGGCGCGAATCGCTGGAAGCCTTCGACGTCGTCCTGCTACGGCAGGATCCGCCATTCGACCTCGCCTATATCACCTCGACGCATTTCCTGGAGCGCATCCATCCGAAGACGCTGGTCGTGAACGATCCCGCCTCGGTGCGCAACGCGCCGGAAAAGCTGTTCGTGATGAACTTTTCGCACCTGATGCCGCCGACGCTGATCTCGCGCGACCTCGACGAAATCAATTCGTTCCGGGATCAGCACGGCGCGGTCGTCATGAAGCCGCTGCACGGCCATGGCGGCGCCGCGGTATTTCGCGTCATGCCGCAGGACATGAATTTCGGCTCGCTGTTCGATATGTTCTCGGTCACCTTCCGCGAGCCCTGGGTGATCCAGCGCTTCCTTCCCGAAGTGAAGCACGGCGACAAGCGCATCATCCTGGTGGACGGCGAGTTCGCCGGCGCTGTCAACCGCGTGCCGGCGGCCGACGACCTCCGCTCCAACATGGTTCGCGGCGGCGCCGCGCAGGCCACCGAGCTTTCGCCGCGCGAGCGCGAGATCTGCGACACGCTCGGCCCCGCGCTGCGCGAGCGCGGCCTGCTCTTCGTCGGCATCGACGTGATCGACGGCAACCTCACCGAGATCAACGTCACCTCGCCGACGGGCATCCGCGCCATCGCCCGGCTCGGCGGGCCTGACGTCGCGGGAAGGATCTGGGACACCATCGAGAAAAAGCGCGCCGGGAAATGAGCACGGGTTAACCGTGCGGTATGGCCGTCGGGTTCCGGGGCTATCGTCGTGCGATCCAGTATTCTACCATCATACGGCCATTCTTTGGACAAGACTGCACGGAGAGCCGGCCAACTGCGGATGACATTGGACGGAACAAGGTGAACGCCAGTGAACTCCACACCGACGCCAGAAGATGCCGATACCCGGAAGGCTGCCGATGCCGAGGTCGGGCGCCCCGATGAACGGCTGGCGCACGCCTACGAAGAGATCAAGCGCGCCGATGAACAGCTCACGCAAATGAGCGAACGGCTGGCGAAGATCGAGGATGGTGCCGCGAGCCCGCCTTCGGCCGCGCCTGCCCTGCAAGGTTCTATTCCGCACGAACCGGCCACGCCATCACCACCTGCGGAGCCATCGCCTGCGCAGGCATCGCCAGCAAAGTCTGTGTCCCGGAGCCCGGTGGCCTTGCTGCTGGCGGCAGGCTTCGTTGTCGCTGCCCTGGTCCTGTCCGCCTATGGCGGCGGGGTTGTCACCCGTTGGGCGCCGCAGCTCGGTTCAACGCGATCATCGCCGCCCGAAGGCCCAACGCTTGCCGTGCAGTCCGCGCCGTCAGTCGTTCAGGTGGCATCTGCGGAGACAGCGTCACTGCCGGCGGCGCCAGAGGCTGCACCGCCGCAGGCAACGCCACCGCGGGCAACATCGCTCGCCCAGGCGCAGACCGTGCAGCAAGATGCCGCACCGCCCGCCGACGCGCCGCCAGTTGCCGCGCCGCCAGCCGCTGCAGCGCCGGCCGCCGCAGCGCCTCCCGATCAGGCCCAGTTGCTGCAAAAGATCGCGCGCGATCTCGCGACGCTGGAGCGGAGCATCGAAGCGCTCAAGGCGAACCAGCAGCAAATGGCCAGCGACAATTCAAAGGCCATTGGTGAGCTCAAGGCCAGCCAGGAAGAGATGAAACGCACGCTCGCGAAGGTTTCCGAGCAGCCCCCACCCAAGGCGTCGGCGCCTGCAGCGCAGCCGGCTCCGGCGGTGCGAAGGCCCGAGCGGGCGTCTCCGCCGCCACAGGTGAGAGCGCGGCCTCGATACTACCCGAGGGGCGAGTGGTACTACGACGATTGGTAGCGGCCGGCTTCGTGATCGTCGTGATCCTCTTCCGGTAACAACGTCCGACACGATAGGGAGTGCAGCGCAACACCATCCGGGATGCCATCGAGAAGGCGCGGCTTGTGCAAGATCGCGCCACGTCCGGCGATCCATTTCTCCCACCTTTCCTCTCGCCTCATTCCACTTGCCAATTCCGGGAAGCGGGCGCAGCCTGCAGCCACGGATGAATCTATCCGGGGCACATACTGCAATACATAAAAACAGTGGAGGAAGACGCATGACGACGAATCTTTCGCGACGGTCCTTGCTTGCGCTTGGCGCCGGTCTCGGTGCGGGCCTGGGCGCATCAACCATGCTCGGCGGCAGCGCACTGGCCAAGGCGCCGAAGCTCGGCACGCAGACCCCCTACTGGCACCGCTTGATTCTCGGCGACGCCGAAGTGACCGTGGTTTCCGACGGCCCGCTGCCGCTCGGCCCGCCCAAGGGCACCTTCGTCGGCGTGCCCGATGAGGAAGTCCGCAAGATGCTCTCCGACAACTTCCTCAATCCCGACAATGTCGTGCTCGAGCAGAACTCGCCGATCGTGAACACCGGCGACAGGCTGATTCTGTTCGACACCGGCATGGGCACATCGAAAGCGTTCGGGCCGACCACAGGCCGCCAGCAGAAGAGCATGGCGGAGGCCGGCATCAAGCCGGGCGATATCGACGCCGTCGTGCTGTCGCACGCCCATATCGATCATATCGGCGGCATCGTCGGCGCCGACGACAAGCCGCTGTTCCCCAACGCGCAATATTACATCACCCAGAGCGACTTCGACTTCTGGACCGACGAAGGCAAGCTCGGCAGTCCCTTGAAGGATTTCGTGGTTCACGCCCGCAAGAACCTGATGCCGGTGCGCGACCGCATCGTGTTCATCAAGGACGGCCAGGAGTTCCTGCCCGGCGTGCAGGCGATCGCGGCGCCAGGCCACACCGTGGGTCACACCATCTTCATGGTGACGTCGGCCGGCAAATCATTCGCCTTCCTCGGCGACCTCACGCACCACGCCGTGCTGTTGCTGGAGAAGCCGCGGATGCAGTTCTCGTACGACACCGATCCGAAGCTGGCAGCGGACACGCGGGTGAAGCTGCTCGACATGATCGCGACCAGCAAGACCCCGGTCATGTCCTATCACTTCAACTGGCCCGGCTTCGGCCACATCGCCAAGACCGGCGATGGTTTTCATTACTATCCATCGGCGATGGTGATGAACCTCTAGAACCTGCGTCTTCGGGGGCGGCTGGTCTTCGGCCGCCCCCGGCACCAGCTTCCGGTTCAACCAGACCAAACAAGCCCTAGGGAGGGCCCCCGGATTCGCGTAAGCAGGTATCCGTCCTGACCTTGCGCGACCCTGGGAGAATCTATTGACCGACCAACCGACCACCAAGCCTGGCGACCTCATCTATGAGGACACCGGCGCCAACGCCCCGCTGGTTTATTTCGACATCGTCGGCGCCTACGGAACCATGAACGGCTCGATCGAGATCGAACTCGCCACCCGCATCCTCGTGCCCAAGCCGGATGGCTCGACCGAGGTCAAATTCATCTCCTCCGGCCGCCTTCGCTGCACCCAGAACGCCGCGACCAATCTGCGCAACGGACTGGATTCGGCATTGAAGATGCTGGAGCAGCCGCAGGCGAACGCTGCGGCGATCGCGGCGGGGAAGCTGAACTGATCGCTCGATAGCCCGCCTTCGGCGGCAAACCCTGCCGCGCCTGCCTCAAAGACCTTTCCGAAACGTCTGGTAGGCCCGGCTCTCGCGCAGCGTGTCGGCGCCGCCCTGGATCAGGAGGTCGATCTGGTCGGCCGGCAACACAAAACGCGTCGGGATCGCCTCGAGGATGCCGGCGCGCGCTGGACCGAGCTGCTCGAAGCCAAGCCGGTCGATGATGAAGGTGACGTCGCCGCAGCGCCAGTTAGGGCCGACGCCGAGGCGCGCACGATCGGCGGCCGACAGACCGCAACGCCAGCGCTTCACCTTGTTCGACCATTCTGCGAGCTGCGACGAAAACGCGGCGTAACTCAAACGCACGCTGGCGTCGATCGCGGTGGAAGCCGTTGCGGAGACCAGTTCGACGCCGCTCGGCCCCTCCAGCCGCTGCGCGAAGTCGCCGGAGGTGCCACGGCCGGCATCGACAACGAGGAACATGATGCGCCGTACCTTCACTGCTTGCCGCTCGGTCATCGGCTCGAACGGTCGCTGTGCGGCCATCAACGCGATACTGAACCCGGACAGGCCGAAATTGTCGACGAGGCCGCCGTCAAGCAGCTTCACAAAACGCATCGAGCCATCGCGGTAGCGGGCATTGGCTTCCGCAAACGATCGCAACAGCGGCTGTGCCTGGGGATCGCGACGGGCACGTTCGAGCAAGGGCGGCAACTGCTTGGTGCAGCCGCCCGGAAACGTCTCCAGCACGATCGGCGCAAACGCCAGCGGCACCGCGGCCGAGGCTGCGACCGCTTCGGCGACGCGGTACGGCCTGATATCGCTGCAAAGGGCGTCGAAGGCGGTTTTCCCGAACACGAACGGCGTGCGGTTGTAGATGTCGGAGGCGTTGATCCAGACCCGTGGCCGGCGGTCTTCGCGGAAGGCGTCAAACCGCGCGCCCTCGAAGACATTGGCATCGAGCCAATTGGTGAACTGGCTGTCGTTTACGCCGCCTCCGATGGCACGGGCGATATTGCCGAGCGAAACGCTGGTGTTGAGGCCTTCCTCGGCATTTCGCAGCAGGAAACGTTCGCGGAAATCATCCAGCGCCGCGCGCTTCTTGAGTCCGAAATACGCCGCCGTCACCGATCCCCCGGACACGCCGGATATGAAGTCCACGCGGTCGAGCAGCGATTTGGTCTTGTCGGACCCGGCGCGGGTGCGCTCCAGTTCGGTCAGGACTCCGAACGAGAAGGCCGCCGCGCGGGTACCGCCGCCGGAAAACGACAGCGCCAGCAGCACATCGTCGTCGAAGTTCGGAACCTCGCGGCCGAAATTGTTGTCGGCGTGCGCCTCGCCGAGCGGAACATTGCCGGGCAGGTTGTAGACCGTGGCGCATCCGGCGAGCAGGACGACACACAAGAGCGCCAGCGCAGGCAATATCCCCGCCCGGATATCCGACGTTCTCACGCACGTCCCTCGCTGCAGGAAGTTCGGGATTACCGGAGCGTCAGGCGCGCCACGCCCAGCGCGAGATTGATACCGAACTGGCCTTCGACCGACAACGGCTGCAACGAAATCGTGCGATTGGAGCCGCCGACGAGAACGTTGGCACCCAGACCAAGGCCAAGCGAGGCGTTGCCGCTGGCGCCGACATAGGTTCCCCGCAGCACCCCGTATCCGACCCGCGAAGTCGGCGCGAACACGGCCCAGAACAGTCTACCCCCGCCGGTAATTCCAACATCCAGACCAAGCCGGCCGATCGTCCCCCTGTAAGTGTAGGTGCGTCCGGTCGCATTCGAGCGAAACACGCAACGCAAATTCTGCCGCGAGCCGACGATCAATCCGACGCGCGGAGCCGCGTCGCAGGTCAGTCCGCCAACCCGAACCGGCTGTGCCTGCGCGAAGGCAGGCGCCGAGAATGCAATCGCAATCGCGGAAAGACCCGCGCCAAAGCAGATTTTCGACATGTGATTCCTGATTCCCCAACTGCTGCGGTGTGCTCAAGTCGTGTGCGCAAGAAAGCGCAAGGTTTTACTACGTCGCCGTTGACCGCCCGGCAACCTGCGGAAAACCCCGAGAGCCCGCAATGGCGAGCCGTCCGGCGTTACGCCGGAAAAGGCCGCAGGCGCACGCCGGCACGGAGGTGGCGATGCCGGAATGACACGCTGGCACTCATGTTCCCGTAATGTTCTTGACTTTTCCTCCGGTTCCCCGCTACCTTCGATTGTGAAACTGGGGGCGGCATGGTTCAGCGGGTTTCTACGGTAGCCTTTGAGGGGATCGAGGCCCGCGCGGTCGACGTGCAGGTGCAGGTCGCGCCTGGCCTGCCGGCGTTTGCCATCGTCGGTCTCCCGGACAAGGCGGTGTCAGAGGCGCGCGAGCGGGTGCGCTCGGCGCTGATCGCCTCGGGGCTGGCGCTGCCGGCGCGTCGGATCACGGTCAATCTCGCGCCGGCCGACCTGCCCAAGGAAGGCAGCCATTACGACCTGCCGATCGCGCTCGGCCTGATGGCGGCGATCGGCGCGATCCCGCCGGATGCGCTCAACGGCTTTACCGTGCTCGGCGAACTCGGACTCGACGGATCGATCGCCGCGGTCGCGGGCGTGTTGCCGGCGGCGATCGGGGCGAATTCGCGCGACGAGGGCCTGATCTGCCCTGCGGCGTGCGGCACCGAAGCGGCCTGGGCGAGCCCGGACATCCAAATCATCGCGGCGAAGTCGCTGATCCAGATCGCGAACCACTTCAAGGGCACGCAGGTGCTGTCGCGCCCGCAGCCGAAAGTGCACGAACCTGAAGCGACGCATCTCGACCTGCGCGACATCAAGGGCCAGGAGAGCGCCAAGCGCGCGCTCGAAATCGCCGCCGCCGGCGGGCACCACCTCCTGATGATCGGCTCGCCCGGCGCCGGCAAGTCGATGCTGGCGGCGCGGCTGCCCTCGATCCTGCCGCCGCTGTCGCCTTCCGAACTGCTTGAAGTGTCGATGATCGCCTCCGTCGCCGGCGAAATCCGCGACGGCGCATTGACCGCGCGGCGGCCGTTCCGCAGCCCCCATCATTCCGCCAGCATGGCGGCGCTGACGGGCGGCGGCGTGCGCGCCAAACCCGGCGAGATTTCGCTGGCGCACCAGGGCGTGCTGTTCCTCGACGAATTGCCGGAGTTCGATCCGCGCGTGCTGGACTCGCTGCGCCAGCCGCTGGAGAACGGCGAAGTCTCGGTGTCCCGCGCCAACCATCGCGTCACCTACCCCGCGCGCTTCATGCTGATCGCGGCGATGAACCCGTGCCGTTGCGGCCATGCCAGTGAGCCCGGCTATTCCTGCAAGCGCGGACGCATCGATCGCTGCACGGCCGACTACCAGATGCGGATCTCGGGCCCGCTGATGGACCGCATCGACCTGCGCATCGAGGTCCCCGCCGTGACCGCCGCCGATCTCATCCTCCCGCCGCCTTCCGAAGGTTCGGTGGAAGTCGCAGCCCGTGTCGCTGCCGCGCGCGACGTCCAACTCGCACGCTACATCAACGCCGGCATGCCGCATGTCCGCACCAACGCCGAAGCACCGGCATCGCTTCTGGAGACGATCGCACAACCGGATTCGCAAGGGCAGAAGCTGTTGCGCGATGCCGCCGAGACCATGAAGCTCACCGCGCGCGGCTATCACCGCGTGCTGCGCGTCGCGCGCACGCTCGCCGACCTCGACGCCGCGGAAAAGATCGGCCGGCTGCATCTGGCGGAGGCGCTGTCGTATCGCGCGCTGGCCGAGGATTTGAGAAGGGCGGCGTGAACGGACGCACTCTCCGTCATTGCGAGCGCAGCGAAGCAATCCATGCCTCCACACGCTGCACCATGGATTGCTTCGCTGCGCTCGCAATGACGGCAACCTTCACCGTAAAAATACTCACCCCATCAACACACCGGTAACTACTTCCGTTTACGCTCTGCCAACCATAGGCCCGCTGTCGCGGGCTGGTGTCGAGTGGGTTGCGTCTCATGTTGCGTTTGAAGGTTCTGGCCTCGGTGCTTCCGTTGGCTGTTGCCGCCCTGTTCGCGCGCGGCGAGTTGTCGGCCGGTCCGCGGCCCTGCATCGAGATATCGGGTACGTCGGTCCAGATCGCCACGCTCTCCTGGCAGGCGCATCGGCATGTCGGCTTCACCAGCGATCCCGCTCGCGCAACGGTGCGGGTCCAGATCTCGGACAGCGCGGAAGCCGCCGACTTCACCGTGATCGACGACTTCGACACAACGGAGGCCGGTGCCTGCGAAAGCCCGGCGCCGCCGCAACTGATCGCGATCTCGCAAACTCCTTCGGCGACAGAGGCCGTGATCTATCTCTCCACGGACGGCCCCGCCGACTACCGGATCTTCGTCAATTCGAAGAGCTTTTCGGTACGCGATGCCGCAGCCTTGATCGTCGGCGCCCGCGGCGCGCGCCATCGGGTCGATGCAGCCTCGCTTTAAGCTCTCATTCACCCTGTTCTCATCAGGGCAAGCAACCGGCCGCAACCTCAAACACTTTGCAATGTCGGCGACGCATCGTCTGCGTTAATCACGCGGCGAATCGGGACGCCTCAGTTCAAGCAACAATCTCAGGGTCATTGGCGATGATGGGGCGGACTTTCCGGATCAAACTGCACTTGCGCCGTTTCGCCCGCCGTCATCCGTGGATCACCTTCACCCTTCGCTCGCTGATGGTGTACTCGGCCGTGTTCGGCGGCACCTATGGGTTCATTGCCGGGACCCTCTCGGACCCCGACTATAATCCACACATTTTTGCGATCGGCGTCGCCTTCCTGTTTGCAATCGCCTGCGTCGCGCTCGCAGCCACGAGCTTTCGCATCCGCATGATCCACAAGAAGCTGCGCAAGATCGCGCTGCATAACGAGGTGCTGGCCGACCGGAACTGGGAGTTGCAGGAAGCCGAGCAGCGCGCCCGCCTGCTGTTCGAATCGCAGGGCGACCTGATCGTGCTGCGCGACGCCGATGGCTGCATCAGCTACGCCAACGATGCCTATTGCGAGCTGGCGCAATCGCCGCGCAGCGCGCTGATCGGCAGCCGCGCCACCCTTGCGGTCCTCGAACAGGGCGACACCGCGCTCGAATCGAACGGCACCCGCGTTCACGACCAGAAGATTGCGGGGCCGCTGGGCCCGCGCTGGATCGCGTGGCGCGAAGGACTCGTCCGCAACGACGCCGGCGGTCCCGCCGAAATGCAGAGCGTCGGCCGCGACGTCACCGATCGCACCGAAAGCGAGCGGGCGCTGACGGAGGCCCGCGACCAGGCCGATGCGGCGAGCCGCGCCAAGTCGCGCTTCCTCGCGATGGCAAGCCATGAAATCCGCACGCCGCTGAACGGCATCATCGGCATGAGCGGCCTGTTGATGGATACGCCGCTGACGCCGGAACAGACGACCTATGTCAAGGCCGTGAAGACTTCCGGCGACGCGCTGCTTGCGCTGATCGAGGAACTGCTGGACTATTCCAAAATCGAGGCCGGCAAGCTCGATCTCGAACACCGCCCGTTCGCGCTTTCCGGCCTGATCGAGGACATCACCGAATTGCTGGCGCCGCGCGCGCAGGCCAAGCGAATAGAAATCGCCGCCTATGTCGACGACCGGCTGCCGATGCAGGTGATCGGCGACGCGGCGCGGTTGCGGCAGGTGCTGCTCAATCTCGCCGGCAATGCCATCAAGTTCACATCGAGCGGCGGCGTCGCGCTGATCGTGGAGCCCGGCATCTGGCCGAACGAGATCAGTTTCCTGGTGCGCGACACCGGCATCGGCATCGCGCCCGAGGCGCAGGCTCGGATCTTCCGCGAGTTCGAACAGGCCGACGACCGCATCGCCCGCAGCTTTGGCGGCACCGGGCTTGGCCTCAGCATCTCCGACCGCATCGTCAAGCGCATGGGCGGCCGCATCACACTGGAGAGCAAGCCGGATGCCGGCTCGACGTTCGAAGTGTCGATCCCGCTCGCGCCCGCCGGCAGCGAACAGAAGCCCTTCACCGCGCCGGATCTTTCCGGCCAGTTCATCATGCTGGTCTCGCCCGAGAGCATCGAGGCCTCGCTTGCTGCGCGGCGGCTGCAGCGTTGGGGCGGCCAGACCTGCATGGTGTCGGATGCCGATGTCGCGCTGGCCCTGCTGCCGGAGCGGGCGTGGCATGCGGTCCTGATCGACCACACGCTGGGGTTCGCCGACATCGAACGGCTCGGCGAGGCTGCACGGCTTCATGCCAGGCAGCGCATCGTGATGTTCACGCCGGCGACGCGGAGCGAATTGCACCCGCAGGCCAACTCGGCCTTCACAGGCTACCTGGTCAAGCCGTTGCGCGCCGCGTCGCTCGCCGCCCGACTGATGGCGCCCCCGGAAGTCGCCGCACCCGGCCTTGCCGCCGACCCGCTGATCGAACCGGCAGATGCCGCCGACGCCCCCGTTGCTCCGTCGACGCACGGCCTGTCGATCCTGGTCGCCGAAGACAACCAGATCAACGCGCTGCTGATCCGCTCGCTGCTCGCAAAGCTCGGGCACCACACCGTCATCACCACCGACGGCAACGAGGCGCTGGAATCCTGGCTGTCGGCGAAATCCGCCGGCAGCCCCTATGATCTCGTCCTGATGGACATCCAGATGCCCAACCTCGACGGCATCGAGACGACCAGGCGCATCCGCGAACTCGAAGCCGGCCAGCCGGATCGGCGGACGCCGATCCTGGCGCTCACCGCCAACACGCTGGTGGAAGATCGCTACGCCTGCTTCGAAGCCGGCATGGATGGATTCCTGATCAAGCCGCTCGACCGTGAAAAGCTCGCCGAAGCGCTCGCCGTCCTCGCCGCGTCAAGGCACATCCCGGCGTGAGGCAGCTTCGGCGTCTCTGTCGGACCTCATCCTGAGGAGCCGCGCAGCGGCGTCTCGAAGGATGAATGGCACCAGCCGGGCCTCGTGGTTCGAGACGGCGCTACGCGCCTCCTCACCATGAGGGTTCAATAGTTGTTACCAGAGCAAGTCGGAAAGTTACAGCCGCCGCAGCGCCACGGTCTCGACCAGGTGATCGGCACGCTTTTTCAGGATCAGCGTCGCACGCGGCCGGGTCGGCAGGATGTTATCCTCGAGATTGGCGAGGTTGGTGCGTTCCCAGATCGCGATCGCCGTCGCCGTCGCCTCGGCGTCCGACAGCAGCGCGTAGCGGTGGAAGTAGGATTTGGGATCGTGGAACGCGGTGTCCCTGAGCGCGAGAAAGCGCCGCACATACCATTCGCGGAGCACGGGTTCGTCCGCATCGATATAGACCGAGAAGTCGAAGAAGTCCGACACCACGGGGATGGCCTTGCCGTCGCGCGGCAGCCGGCCGGTCTGCAATACGTTGACGCCCTCGACGATCAGGATGTCGGGACGGTCGACCTCGATCCACTGGTTCGGCACGATGTCGTAGACCAGATGCGAATAGACCGGCGCGCGCACCGGGCGGCGGCCGGCCTTGATGTCCGAAAGGAACGACAGCAGCATCGGCAGGTCGTAGCTCTCGGGAAAGCCCTTCTTCTGCATCAGGCCCTGCCGCTCGAGCACGGCGTTGGGAAACAGGAAGCCGTCTGTCGTCACCAGATCGACCTTCGGCCGCGGCGACCAGCGCGCCAGCAGCGCCTGCAGCACGCGCGCCGTGGTCGACTTGCCGCCGGCGACCGAACCTGCAATGCCGATGATGTAGGGCACCTTGCGGTCGCGGATGCCGAGGAACTGGCGCTGCGCCCGGAATAGCCGGTCGGTCGCATCGACATAGATCGACAGCAACCGCGACAGCGGCAGGTAAATGTCCTCGACCTCGCGCATGTCGAGGCGGTCGTGCATCGAGCGCAGCCGCTCGAACTCGCCCGGCTCCAGCGTCATCGGCGTGTCGTCGCGCAGGCCGGCCCACTGCTCGCGGGAAAAGATGCGGTAGGGGTTATATTGCTGATCGGTGGCCCGGATATCCATGAGCAGCCCTCCCGGCTAGTCGCGCTTGCGCGACGCCTTTTCCTCGAGCCCGGACATCGACGTCCGCTGCGCCAGCGCGGCCTCGACCTCTTCGAGCTTGACGCCACGCGACTTCAGAAGCACCAGCAGGTGAAACAGCAGGTCGGCGCTTTCGGCGATCAGGTGATCGCGATCGTCCTCGACGGCGGCGATCACGGTCTCGACCGCTTCCTCGCCGAGTTTTTTCGCGCAGTGCTCTGCACCCCTGTCGAGCAATTTGCGGGTGTAGGACGCCTCCCCTCCCGATGCGGCCCTTGCATCGATGGTGGCAGCCAGGTCGTGGATCGTGAAACGCGGCATCAACTGAACTCAACACTGGCGCCCGGCCGAGGGCCGCTGCGCCATCCAATCAGGGACTTAGCACTTTTGTGACAACGAGTCGTCAGGGATCGAGCCGCATCGGCAGGCCGGCGCGCACCATGTGCTCCTTGGCTTGCCGTATGGTAAATTCGCCGAAATGGAATATCGAGGCCGCCAGCACCGCGGTGGCGTGGCCTTGCCGGATACCGTCAACGAGGTGGTCGAGATTGCCGACGCCGCCGGAGGCGATGACCGGTACGGGAACACTGTCGGCGATCGCCTGGGTCAGCGGCAGGTCGAACCCCTGCCGCGTGCCGTCCCGGTCCATCGAGGTCAGCAGGATTTCGCCGGCGCCGAGCGAGACAACCTCCCGGGCATATTCGATGGCGTCGATCCCGGTGGGCTTGCGGCCGCCATGGGTGAAGATCTCCCAGCGGTCCGAACCGCCAGCGCGCTTGACCCGCTTGGCGTCGATCGCGACCACGATGCACTGCTCGCCGAACTTCTCGGCCGCCTGCTTGACGAATTCGCGGTTGGAGACGGCCGCCGAATTGATCGAGACCTTGTCGGCGCCGGAGCGCAGCAGCGTCTTGATGTCGTCGATGGTGCGGACCCCGCCGCCGACCGTCAGCGGCATGAAGCAGGCCTCGGCGGTGCGCCGCACGACGTCCAGCATGGTGCCGCGGTTCTCGTGGGTGGCGGTGATGTCGAGGAAGCACAATTCGTCGGCGCCGGCGGCATCATACGCGATCGCCGCTTCGACAGGGTCGCCGGCGTCGCGCAGGTCGACGAAATTGACGCCCTTGACGACCCGCCCATCCTTGACGTCGAGACACGGGATCACGCGAACCTTGAACATCGTCGTCGTCTCCTACGCGGCGCGCATCAGCTTGAGCGCCGCTGCGGGATCGAGCCGGCCGTCATACAGCGCGCGGCCGACGATGGCGCCGGCGAGCTTTTTGGCGCGCGGCTGCAGCAGCGCCTTGACGTCGTCGATCGAAGCGAAGCCGCCGGAGGCGATCACGGGAATGGAAATACGCTCGGCCAGCGCGATCGTCGCATCGAGGTTGAGGCCCTTCAGCAGGCCGTCGCGGGCGATGTCGGTGAAGATGATCGCGGCGACGCCGGCATCCTCGAAGCGTTGCGCGATTTCGAGCGCGGTGACCTGCGAAGTCTCAGCCCATCCTTCGACGGCAACTTTGCCGTCGCGGGCGTCGAGCCCGACGGCGACGCGGCCGGGGAATTTTTTCGCCGCGCCCTTCACCAGTTCCGGATCGCGCACCGCCGCCGTGCCGATGATCACGCGCGCAATGCCCTTGTCGAGCCAGGCCTCGACGGTCGCAAGGTCGCGGATACCGCCGCCGAGCTGCACCGGCATGGTGACGGCCTTGAGCATCGCCTCGACCGCGTGCGCGTTCATCGGCTTGCCGGCGAAGGCGCCGTCGAGATCGACGACGTGCAGGTATTCGAAGCCCTGCTCGGCGAAGGCGCGCGCCTGCGCCGCAGGATCGAGGTTGAACACGGTCGCGCGGGCCATGTCGCCCTGTTCGAGGCGCACGCACTGGCCGTTCTTCAGGTCGACGGCGGGAAAGAGAATCACGGCTTCCACTTCAGGAAATTCGAGATCAAAGCCAGGCCGAAGCGTTGGCTTTTCTCGGGGTGAAATTGTGTGCCGATCGCGGTGTCCTTGCCCACGATCGCGGTCACCGGACCGCCGTAGTCGGCGCGCGCCAGCACATCGGCCTCGTTGGTGGCGTTGAGGTGATAGGAATGCACGAAATAGGCGTGGCGGCCCTTCGGCCCGAGCGGCAGCCGCTCCAGCACCTCGTGCTCGCGCACGAGATCGAGCGTGTTCCAGCCCATGTGCGGGATCTTCAGATTCTCCTCGCGCGGCGAGATTTTTTCGACGTCGCCCGCGATCCAGTCGAAGCCGTCGGTCGTGACGTGCTCCTTGCCGCGCGTCGCCATCAACTGCATGCCGACGCAGATGCCGAAGAACGGCCGCGCCTTGACGCGCACCGCTTCCGTCATCGCCTCCAGCATGCCGTCGACGGCATCGAGGCCCCGCCGGCAGTCGGCAAAGGCGCCGACGCCCGGGAGCACGATGCGATCGGCGCGGTACACGGCTTCCGGATCGCGCGTCACCATGATCTTCTGCGGATCTTCCAGGCTCCGCGAGGCGCGCTCGAACGCCTTCGCTGCCGAGTGCAGGTTGCCGGAGCCGTAATCGACGATCGCAACGCTCATCGCGGCGCTCCCGCTTCCGGAAACAGGCCGATGATGCCGCCCTGCGGCAGCGGCGGCGCCTTCGAGAACGGCTGGCCCGGCACACTGCGGGTCGGCGGCGGGCCGCCGCGATCGACCGACCATTGGTCGCTGGAACCGGGCTGCCGGGCAGTCCAGCGATCGAAGAAGCGGCGCTCGGCGGCTTCGATGTCGTCGGCGACCACGACATCGACCTGTCGCCATTTGCGGCGCGACAGCGTCCAGCGCCGCAGGCTGGCGGCTTCGAAGCCCATCAGGATGGCGACGAGAATGTCGACGGTCAGGATGGTGCCGCGGCTGGCGCCGAGCGCGCCCAGGCCGAAATTGGTCGCAAGCGTCAGGGCGATCCAGCCAAGCAGCACCAGCCACAGCCGGTGCCAGAGCAGCCAGATCACGGTCGCCGCAGCGGCCCAGAAATGGAAGCCGTCACGGACGAAGACGAACTTGTCGGCCGCCGCGAGATCGGCGCCGCTGGCCACGGGAGCATGCACTGTGTAGACCCGCATCGTAACTCTCCGCCGCGGACGAGAACGCGAACAGGATATCAGCCGCCGAGCTGACCCTTGGTGGAAGGCACCTCGCCGGCCGCGCGCGGATCGATCGCAACCGCGGCACGGAGCGCCCTTGCCAAGCCCTTGAAGCAGGACTCGGCGATGTGATGGCTGTTTTCGCCATATAGGGTCTCGACGTGCAAAGTCACGCCGGCGTTGATGGTGAAGGCGTTGAACCATTCGCGCACCAGTTCGGTGTCGAACTGACCCACCTTGTCGCGCGGGAAATCGACCTTGAACACCAGAACCGGCCGGCCCGAAATGTCGATCACGACGCGCGACAGCGTCTCGTCCATCGGCATGTGGATCGAGGCATAGCGGGTGATGCCGGCCATGGTGCCGAGCGCCTGTTTCACGGCCTGCCCGAGCGCAATGCCGACGTCCTCGGTGGTGTGGTGGTGGTCGACGTGCAGATCGCCATCCGCCTTCACTGTGATGTCGATGCGGGAATGCCGGGCCAAGAGGTCGAGCATGTGGTCGAAAAAGCCGATGCCGGTCGAAACTTTGGACACGCCGGTACCGTCGAGGTTCACCGCGACCTCGATGTCGGTTTCCTTGGTCTTGCGCTTGATGGATGCCGTGCGCATGAAAACTGCTTCCCTTTGGCCATCTGGGGGGCCGAAAACGCGGCCCTTGTAACAGGCCGATGTCGCCTTCGCTACTGCGGGATGACGCTTTTGGAGGCTGAACTTCGGCCTATGGTGACCGAAATTCCGGCTGGAACGCCGCGATTGTAACCCTCCCCGCCAGTCCCTAAATCTGACGGGAACGAGGACAATCCATGCAAGCATCCGAGAACAATCTGCCGATCTGGCACGGCACCACGATTTTGACGGTCCGCAAGGGCGGCAAGGTGGTCATCGGCGGCGACGGCCAGGTCTCCATCGGCCAGACCGTCATCAAGGCCAACGCCAAAAAGGTCCGCAAAATCGGCAAGGGCGACGTCATCGGGGGCTTCGCCGGGGCCACCGCCGACGCCTTCACCCTGTTCGAGCGGCTGGAAAGCAAGCTCGAGCAGTATCCGGGACAATTGACCCGGGCGGCCGTCGAACTTGCCAAGGACTGGCGGACCGACCGCTATTTGCGCCGGCTGGAGGCGATGATGATCGTCGCCGACAAGGACGTGTCGCTGGTCCTGACCGGAACCGGCGACGTGCTGGAGCCGGAGGCGGGCGTGATGGCGATCGGCTCCGGCGGCAATTATGCGCTGGCCGCCGCCCGCGCGCTTGTCGACACCGACAAGGATGCCGAGACAATCGTGCGCCGTGCGCTCGATATCGCCGCCGATATCTGCGTCTACACCAACCGCAACGTCACGATTGAGTCGCTCTGAGGAATCCGCCGATCATGGCGCCGGACTATGCCTTCCGCCCGATGACGTCAGATGATCTGCCGGTGATCCGGCAGTGGCTGGTGCAGCCGCATGTCCGGGAATGGTGGGGCGATCCGTCCGAGCAGTACGATCTGGTCAGCGGCGATCTCGACGAGCCGGCGATGGAGCAGTTCATCGTCTCCGCGGCGGGCGGCGATTTCGCCTATCTGCAGTGCTACGACTTGACCGCATGGAATTCCGGGTTTGGCGAACATCCGCGCGGCACAAGCGGCATCGACCTCTTCATCGGCGAACCCGGCATGATCGAGCGCGGACATGGATCGGCTTTCATTCGCGCCTTCGTCGACGAGCGGTTGAGGAACGGCGCGCCGCGCATCGTCACCGATCCCGATCCGGCGAACGGCCGGGCCGTTCGCGCCTATGAAAAGGCGGGATTTGAAAAAGCTGGTATGGTCGACACACCAGACGGTCCCGCCTTGTTGATGGTGCGCAACGCATGACTGCCGAAGACGTCGCCGGCAAATCCCCGACCGCCGGTGTCACAAACTTGCACTGGATGCTGATCGGGGCCGGCATCCTGATGCTCCAGGCTGCGATCCTGTACGCCATGGGCCGCCTGCCGATCTGCGCCTGCGGTTATGTGAAACTGTGGCACGGCACAGTTCTCAGCTCGGAGAACTCGCAGCACATCGCCGACTGGTACACGCTGTCGCACATCCTGCACGGCTTCCTGTTCTACGGCGCCGCATTTCTCGCGTTCCCTCGCCTCGCCTGGCAGGGTCGCCTGATCCTCGCCATGCTGGTCGAAGGCGGCTGGGAACTGGTCGAGAATTCAAACTTCATCATCGACCGCTACCGTGCCGGCACGATCTCGCTGGATTATTTCGGCGATACCATCGTCAATTCGATCTCGGATACCTTTGCCATGATCGGCGGCTTCCTGCTGGCGAAATGGCTCCCGGTTGCCGTCACTGTGACGCTGGCGCTGCTGTTCGAACTCGTAATGTTGCTTCACATTCGCGACAATCTGACGCTCAACATCATCATGCTGATTCACCCGTTCGAGGCCATTAAAGTTTGGCAAGGCGGACCTCCGATCATCTAGAGCCTTCGCATTGCGCCTTGCTCTCACGACATTTGAACCCTAGCTAGAACAGATGACCGACTTTTCTCCCCGTGAAATCGTTTCCGAACTCGACCGCTTCATCGTCGGGCAGTCCGACGCCAAGCGCGCGGTATCGATCGCGCTGCGCAACCGCTGGCGGCGGCTGCAGCTCACCGGCAGCTTGCGCGAAGAGGTGCTGCCGAAGAACATCCTGATGATCGGGCCGACCGGCGTCGGCAAGACCGAGATCGCGCGGCGGCTGGCGAAGCTTGCCGGCGCGCCCTTCATCAAGGTCGAAGCCACAAAATTCACCGAAGTCGGCTATGTCGGCCGCGACGTCGAGCAGATCATCCGGGACCTCGTCGAGGTCGCGATCGTGCAGGTCCGCGAGCGCAAGCGCAAGGACGTGCAGGCCCGCGCGCAGCAGGCCGCCGAAGAACGCGTGCTGGACGCGCTGGTCGGTCCGGCGTCGAGTCCCGCCACCCGCGATTCCTTCCGCAAAAAGCTGCGCGCCGGCGAGCTCAACGACAAGGAAATCGAGGTCGAGACGCAATCGTCCGGCGGCATGCCGATGTTCGAAATTCCGGGCATGCCCGGCGCGCAGATGGGCGCCATCTCGATCGGCGATATCTTCGGAAAGATGGGTGGACGAACCAAGACCCGCCGCCTGACCGTCGAAGGCTCGCACGAGATCCTCGTCAACGAGGAATCCGACAAGCTGCTGGACAGCGATCAGCTTGTGCTGGAAGCCATCAACGCGGTCGAGAACAACGGCATCGTGTTCCTCGACGAGATCGACAAGATCTGCGTGCGCGATGGCCGCAGCGGCGGCGACGTCTCGCGCGAAGGCGTGCAGCGCGATCTGCTGCCCCTGATCGAAGGCACCACGGTCTCGACCAAGCACGGCGCGGTCAAGACCGACCACATCCTGTTCATCGCCTCCGGCGCATTCCATATCGCAAAGCCGTCGGACCTGCTGCCGGAACTGCAGGGGCGCCTGCCGATCCGTGTCGAGCTGGAAGCGCTGACCCGCGACGACATGCGCCGCATCCTGACCGAGCCGGAGGCGTCGCTGATCAAGCAGTATGTCGCGCTGATGCAGACCGAAGGCGTGACGCTCGACATCACCGACGGCGCCATCGACGCGCTGGCCGATGTCGCGGTCGCCGTCAATTCGACGGTGGAGAATATCGGCGCGCGGCGGCTGCAGACCGTGATGGAGCGCGTGCTCGACGACATCTCCTTTGCCGCGCCGGACCGCCACGGCGAAACCATCAAGGTCGATGCCGACTACGTGCAGAAGCACGTCGGCGACCTCGCCAAAAACGCCGACCTGAGCCGGTTTATCCTGTAGCGGAGCTGCGCCCCTTCTAGAAGCGGGCCCGCCGCATCCGGACGTACAAGGCGCCCTCGCCGCCGTGACCGATATGGGCTTCCTCGAAGCCGACCACCAGCGAGCGGAATTCCGGCAGTCCCAGCCATTGCGGCACCTGACGCCGAAGCACGCCGCGTTCGGACCCGGAGCCGATCTTGCCCTTGCCGGTGATGACGAGCACGAAGGTCAGCCCGTCATGGTGGGCGCGCTGGAGGAAACCGAACAGCGCGCGGTGCGCCCTCGTCTGCGTCATGCCGTGCAGGTCCAGCCGGGCATCGATCTCCTTCCGGCCGCGTGACAGATGCGAGCGCTCGCGACGCCCGATCGGCGCCAGCGGCGGCGGCTCCGGCTTCGGCGTGACAACGATCCGCGGCGGCGCTGCGTGCCTTGCTGCGTGCTTTGGCAAAGCAGCGGCTTTCGGTGTGGCACTCGGTTCAGTCGTTGCGGAAGCTGCCGGCGGCTTCGCGCGATGCCGCTTGCGCAGCGGCTTGACCTGCTTGGCCACGCTCTCCCACAGCGCGCGCTCCTCTTCGCTCAGCCCGCGCTTGCGCCGCGGCGGCAGCGGCAATTCGGGGATCGAACTCCGTCGCTTCATCTGTAGTAGCGATGGCGGCGGAGATGGCGCGGCTGGGGCTTTGTCGAGACCGGCGCGATGGCAGGCCGTGGTTCAGGCAGCGGTACCGCCTTTGTGGCCTCGGCCTGGATGGCGGCGGTTTGCGAAGGCCCGGCCGTGTCCGGTAGTTTCACGGCGCGGCTGGATTCCCTGCCCGGATCCTTCATCGCATTGGTCTGCGGAAACAGTCTTGCGATCTTCTCCGACGGCCGTTCATCCGGCACCGGCAGCTTGCGGCCGCGCGCGGTCGGATCGAGGCTCTTCGGCACCAGCATGACGAACCGCGCATTGTGGCGGATCCGACCGGAAACCCTGCCCGCCTCCGCGCCGGCCCCGAAATAGAGATCGGCGCGCGCAGGTCCCACGATCGCGGAGCCGGTATCCTGCCCGATCATCAACCTCCGGAACGGCGTCTTCGACCGGGCGGATTCGATCGGCAGTTCGCCCTCGATGAAGAACGGCGTGCCGTAGACATGCAACGCCTTGTCGACGGCGATCGAGCGCCCCGGCGTCAGCGGCACGCCCTGCGCGCCGACCGCCTCGTCCTTGTCGGAAAGCTGCACTTCGCGGAAGAAGACGTAGGACTTGTTCTGCCGCCGCAGCTCGTTGGCGCCCTCCGGGTTCTGCTCCATCCATTCCCGGATCTTCTGCATCGACATCTGATCCCTGGGGATGATGTTGCGTTCGATCAGGATGCGGCCGACCGGCGTATAGGGATAGCCGTTATGCGCATCGTAATTGATCCGAATCGTCGAACCATCCGGGAGAAGGACGCGGGCCGAGCCCTGGATCTGCGCGAACAGGAGATCGGTCTGCTCCCTCAGCCAGCAGATCTCCAGGCCGCGGCCTTCGATCGCGCCGTCCTCGATTTCGCCCCGATCGTAATAGGGCACCAGCTTGCGGCGGCCGATCTTGCGAAACACCTGGCCCTTGTTGGGAAGCCCTGCCGAGCTTTGCCTGGTGCCGCGGACGAACAGGTTCGAAGGCCGGCGATAGACCGGCACATTGTAAACCTCGTTCTGCTCGAGCGAGCCGTCGATGATCGGCTCGTAGTAGCCGGTGACGAACCCCTCGCCCTCGCCGAGCCGCGAGATGCGCAAGGGAAGAAAGCTCAGCTCGAAAAATGCCCTCGCTTTGGCACCGTCGGTCAGCTCGAGGCCCCTGGCGATGAGGCAGGGATCACGCAGCGACGTGCCGAGCGCCTTCGAATCGGCGGGCGGCCTGGTTTGAGCCGCGATCGGCTTGCAGCTCACGCGAAACGCGTTGTAGGCGGCGAGGTGATCGTCCTCGCTCCAGCCGGCGATGTCGGCCCAGGCGACCGGCGCATATTGGCCGCCGTTGATCTGAAGCGGCAATTCGAGATCGGGGTACGGGAGGTGACGGACGACAGGCGCCGGCGATGGGTGCTTGTGCGAGCGCAACTGGCGCGCCGAAGCATCCAGCGGCGCAATCGACAACGCGAGAGCGATCACGCCAAACGCGAGCCTTCCAGGGCTTCGCGTCTCAGGCGGCGCTTCCGGTGCCAACCAGCTTCCAGTTCGGATCGCGGGAACTCGTGTCGCGGGCGAATGTCCAGACATCGGTGATATCGGCGACCTTATCCGGGTTGCCATCGACAATGGTGCCGGCCTTGTCGCGAGTGACCGAGATCATCTGCGACACGAACCGAACCGTAAGCTGCGCCGCGCGGTCGCGGGCTTCCGCACTCACGAGTTCAGCCTTGTCGATCGAAACAAACCGCGTTTCGGTTTTCTGGTCGTGCTTCTCGCGATCCTTGATCACGGCCTCGAAGCTCTCGTAGACCTCGCTCGACAACAGATCCTTCAGCGCGCGGCGGTCGCCATTGGCGAAGGCGAGCACGATCATCTCGTAGGCGCTGCGGGCGCCTGAGAGGAAATGCCGGGGGTCGAACGAAGAGTCCTGGGCGGCAATGCCATCAAGGCCGGCCGCGAGCGGCGTGCCCGGCTCGGCAATGTCTTTCCAGCGGTCGGCCTGCGGCGTGACATCGGCGGTCGGCGCCAGCGGCGTCTGGTCGATCACCGTACCGGGCATCGGAACGACGTTGTTATTGTCCTGCGTACGCTGCAAAACGTTCGGCGCGGCGCGATCATAGGGCGGCCGTTCGCTTCCGGTGCGCTGTCCGAGGACGCTGCGCAGGCGCAGGAAAATGAAGACCGCCAGCGCCAGGAAGATGATGGTGTAAATATCCACGTCGTATTCGCTTTCTGGTTCTAACGCCGGCAACGGGCCCGACGGTCGCGCGTTCCCTGGCGAGAAGCTCCCTTATGAGATTTCTCTGAGAACGGTAGAGATTACATCACCGATTTGAGTCCTCAGCATGTAGGCATGAAACTGCGCCCGGCCAATGGCGCGTTTTGGCGCGGGTGAATTGTAGCGCGTTTCGGGCGCGAGGGGAAACCCGATCCTGTCCGGAAATCACGCATCTTCAATAATTTAGAGTAAGCTTGGAGCGTCTGGCGGGGCGATATTGGGGCATATCGGCCTCATTTCGGCGCCGCTCCGGTACGGCGCAACCCCCCGTCATCCTTGTGGAACGAGGCGGGGCTATGATAGCCACTCGCCCGGAAAAGGCTTTTCCGTCCATCGAGCGAATTCAGACGAAATCCGGGCTGCGCCCGCCAAGCTTCAGGAGAGAGTTTCATGACCAACGGCAACGGCGCGCCTCCCGAGCAGGCCCCTCCCCAGCTCAACGTTCTGGCGCAGTACACCAAGGACCTGTCGTTCGAGAACCCGAACGCCCCCTCCTCCCTGGCGCCGCAACAGCAGCAGCCGAATATCAACATCCAGATCAACGTTTCCGCCAATAATCTCGCGGAAAACGAGTTCGAAGTGACCCTCTCCATCGAGGGCAAGGCCGAGAACGCCGGCAAGCTGATGTTCAGCTTCGAACTCGCCTATGCCGGCGTGTTCCGGATCGTCAATGTGCCGCAGGAGAACCTGCATCCGCTTGTCATGATCGAGTGCCCACGGCTGCTGTTCCCGTTCGCGCGCGAAATCATCGCGACGGCGGTGCGCGACGGTGGCTTCCCGCCTTTGATGCTGGACCCCGTCGATTTCGTCGGCCTGTACCGCCAGAACATGGAACGGCAGGCTGCGGCGCAGGCCGCTTCGGGCGCAAAGCCGAGCTGAAGCAGCCGAAGGCCGGGCTCAGACACAAAATCCCGAAAACAACCCCATGCAAAGTAGCGTGGGGCTGGGTTTGCAGGATTCACCCCGCTTGTTTCAGGGGCACGAGATGTTCTGCTGTCACGGCCCGACCTGAAATCACCCGCCCCTAGCTCGCGGCCGGCAGAAAATCGTTCCAGATCGGCTTGTCGCCCAACGTGGCGATGAAGGCGCGATGCGCCGCGCGGTCGTCGTCGGTGACCCGGGCGGCCAGCGGCACTTCCCGCTGCCGGCGCGCCGTTTCGCCAATTCCGCCGCTCTGCTCGGTGCGGATTTCCGAAGCCAGGATCAGTTGCGACTGCCTAGCCCCGATCAGGTCGATATAGACCTCGGCGAGCAATTCGGCGTCGAGCAGCGCGCCGTGCTTGGTACGGCGGGAATTGTCGATCGAATAGCGCGAGCAGAGATCGTCCAGCCGGTTTGACACGCCCGGATGCTTGCGACGGGCCAGCAGCAGCGTATCGACCAGTCGCTCGCGCAGGATCGGCTGCCGCCTGACCCGGTCGAGCTCGGCATTGATGAAGCCGACGTCGAACGAGGCGTTGTGAATCACGAGCGGCGCGTCGCCGATGAATTCCAGGAACTCCTCGACCACTTCCGTGAACAGCGGCTTGCTGGCGAGAAATTCGCTGGACAGGCCGTGCACGGCAAACGCTTCCGCCGGCATGTCGCGCTCGGGATTGATGTAGCGGTGAAAGGTCTGCCCGGTCGGCATGCGGTTGAATATCTCGATGCAGCCGATTTCGACGAGCCGGTCGCCGCGCAGCGGATCGAGGCCGGTGGTTTCGGTATCGAGAACGATTTCGCGCATGGAATTCAGGTGGCCCGGATGTTCGGCGAATCAGGTCCGCCGCTGCGGCATCTTAACGACCTTGGCCAGGATGTCCTTGATTTGCGCACGCACCGGGTCGAGCCCGTGCGAGGTATCCACGACGAAATCGGCTCGCTCGCGCTTTTCGGCGTCGGGTGTCTGCCGCGCAATGATGGAATCGAGTTTCGCGGCATCCATGGTGCCGCGCGCCAGCACGCGCTCCCGCTGCAGTTCCGGCGACGTCGTCACCACCACCACCGCGTCGACGCGCTTTTCGCCCCCGGTTTCATACAGCAAGGGAACGTCGACCACGACGACGGGGATACCGGCGCGTTCGGCATCCTCGAAGAATTTTTGCCGGCCGGCGCAGAGCATGGGATGCACGATCTGCTCGAGCTGCTTCATCGCAGCCGGATCGTGCACCACGCGCTCGCTGAGCTTTTGCCGATCCACCTTCCCATTCGACGTCGTACCGGGAAAGGCCGCCTCGATCGCAGGGGCCGCCGCTCCCTCGTAAAGCTTGTGGACCTCCGCATCGGCGTCATAGAGCGGCACGCCCGCCTCCACGAACAGTTTCCCCGTCGTGGACTTGCCCATGCCGATCGAACCGGTGAGACCAAGAACTAGCATTTTGGAACTAGCATTTTTTTTGCACATCGTTTCAGACACCGAGTAGCCCCTGCTCCCGCAGGAATGCAAGCAGCGGCAACAGCGGTAACCCCAAAATGGTGAAATGGTCGCCCTCGATGCGTTCGAACAAATGCACCCCGAGACCCTCTAGCTGGTAGGCACCGACGCTGGTCGTGACCGCCTCCCCTGCCTCATCCAGATAGGCCTCGATCTTGCTTTCGCTCAAATGGCGCATCGTCATTCGGGCGACGCTGACCTCGGCAAACAGAATCTTGCCGTCGCGTGCAGCGGCAATTGCGGAGTGCAGTTCATGCGTCCCGCCGGCCAGCAGCCGCAACTGATCCGCAGCCTGCACGCGCCCGGCCGGCTTGCTGAACAATCTTGTTCCGAGCGCCAGCGTCTGATCGGCGCCGACGACGTAACGTCCGGGATTGTTCGATGACACGAACAGCGCCTTCTCGCGCGCCAGCAGCCCTGCGATCTCGCCCGGCGACGAAAGGCCGGAGCTTTTTTGCAACGCGCGCTCATCGATATCGGCAGGCATCGCATCGAACGGAATCGCCGCATTGGCCAGCAGCGCCTGCCGAGCGCTACTCTTCGAGGCCAGAATCAACGGATGTTTTCCACGCCAGAGAGTCATCGCGAATTCATCATTCTGGAAGCCGCTGGCGCTGGCGGTCGGAGAACAGTTTCAGCACGGCTGCTGCGGTTTCCTCGATCGAACGACGCGTTACGTCGAGCTGCGCCCAACTGAATTTGGCACTCAGCCTGCGCGCATGGGCCACTTCATCGGCCACCGCCTGGCGATCGATGTAGTCATCATTGCCGGTATCGGAGCCCATGCTCAGCAAACGGTTCTGGCGCACCTGGATCAGCCGCTCCGGCGTCGCATGCAGGCTGACGACCAGCGGCTTTTTTAAAGTCTCCAATTGGTGCGGCAGCGG
The DNA here is from genome assembly GCA_023422775.1 of Pseudomonadota bacterium. Taxonomy (GTDB): domain Bacteria; phylum Pseudomonadota; class Alphaproteobacteria; order Rhizobiales; family Xanthobacteraceae; genus Bradyrhizobium. The sequence continues at coordinate 113,551 of JAFAGM010000091.1, read as the reverse complement.
AATGCCCGGCACCAGCGGCACGTTCGCGGTGCGGACGCCGCGGTTGGCCAGATAGATCGAGGTCGGCGTCTTCGATGTGCGGGAGACACCGACCAGGACCACGTCGGCATCTTCCAGGCCTTCGACGTGCTGACCGTCATCATGCATCATGGTGTAGTTCAGCGCGTCGATACGCTTGAAATATTCCGCATTCAGAACGTGCTGGGCGCCGACGCGCCCCGTCGTGGCCGCGCCGAGATAGGCCTCGAACATTTGCATCACCGGGCCGATGATCGAAAGGCTCGGGATGTTGATCTCCCTGCACTTGGTCTCCAGCCGGCCGACCAGATCCTTTTCCAGCAGCGTGAAGAGCACGATGCCCGGCGCCTCCTCGATCTCGGCGAGCACGCGATCGAGCTGCTTCTGGCTGCGCACCAGCGGATAGACATGCTCCACCGCCGTCACGTTGGCGTATTGCGCAGCGACCGCGCGTGCCACCGTGATCAGCGTCTCGCCGGTCGAGTCGGAAACCAGATGAAGATGGAAATAGTTGCCGGTCGTTGGCACCAGAACCCCTGTGGTAGCCTGTGAATCCCTGTGGAGCTTAACCAAGAATTCAGGTCCTGGGTCACCCCGTCAGGGATAACCCGGACTTTTCTTCACAGGGCCTCGCGCAAGGACAAGTCCGCCGGCTCGTCATCATGATAGTGGGAAGGTGTGGATTTGTCTCTTCATAAGCTGCTCGCGAAACGCGGCAAGCGATTGACGGACGTAACGTTATCGGGATCGCGCGTCATGCCGCCAGGATCGGGGACGCTTGTGAACAAGCCTCGCAAACATGCGGGACCGTTTTGTGTGAGTCATAATCACGGCCACTCAGACTCAAACCCTAAGATTCTAAAATTATTAGTTTAGAGAAGCAGAGCTTTGCGGATATGTGTTGCGTCCCTCGCCGGCAGAGCTTTTCGGCACCGCTGCGGGCATCGGAAACGTTCCAGCGACGAGCCAAGTCGCAAGCCAGGTCGAGCGACTGCAATGTATGAGTGGATCACCGTCACCGCGTATCCGTGGATCAAGGCGCTGCATGTGATTGCCGTCATCTCGTGGATGGCCGGCATGCTCTATCTGCCGCGGCTGTTCGTCTACCATTGCGACGCCGAGATCGGATCGAAGCAATCCGAGACCTTCAAGGTGATGGAATGGCGCCTGCTGAAGGCGATCATCAATCCGGCGATGATGGTGACCTGGCTGGCCGGGCTTTATCTCGCCTGGAGCGGACACTGGTACACGTCCGGCTGGTTCCACGTTAAATTTACGCTGGTGCTCATCCTGTCGGGCGTCCACGGCTTTTTTTCCCGCTGGGTCAAGGATTTCGCCGCGGACCGGAATACCAGGAGTCAGAAATTCTACCGTATTATCAATGAGGTGCCGACGGTCCTCATGATCTTTATCGTCATCATGGTGATCGTGAAGCCATTCTAGGATCCGGCCTTCGCCGGCATCCGGGTTTCTGACCTGCTTGCGAAGCACCGGACGATTTTCTATATTGTCGAAATCCCACCCCACGCAGGCGGATGTGGTTGCGTTCCGGCTCCTTCACTGGACCGGCCGCCGCATCAGGTTTGAAGCCTCACCGGCGCTTTCCTTGCTTAGACCTGCGGACCTTCCAATTTTTCGTGTCCGCTTTTTCCATAAGCCACCTCGCACCCCTACCCTCTGAGAACACTCCACAGGACCACCCCAATGCGGGAAATGAAACTCCAGGACCTCAAATCGAAAACGCCGGCCGAGCTCGTTTCGTTCGCGGAAGAGAACGGGGTCGAAAACGCCAGCACCATGCGCAAGCAGGAGCTGATGTTCGCTATCCTCAAGCAGCTCGCGATCCAGGAAACCGACATTATCGGCGAAGGCGTCGTCGAGGTTCTCTCCGACGGCTTCGGCTTTCTTCGTTCACCCGACGCCAACTACCTGCCCGGCCCCGATGACATCTACGTTTCGCCTTCGCAGATCCGCCGCTTCGGTCTTCGCACCGGTGACACCATCGAAGGCCACATCCGCAGCCCGAAGGAAGGCGAACGCTACTTCGCGCTGCTGAAGGTCAACACGCTCAATTTCGAAGATCCGGAAAAGTCGAAGCACAAGGTCAATTTCGACAACCTCACGCCGCTGTTTCCGGATCAGCGCTTCCGCCTCGAACTCGAGGACCCGACGCGCAAGGACCTTTCTGCAAGGGTCATCGACATCGTCGCTCCGATCGGCAAAGGCCAACGCGCGCTGATCGTGGCGCCGCCGCGCACCGGCAAGACGGTGCTGATGCAGAACATCGCGCACTCCATCACGGCCAATCATCCCGAGTGCTATCTGATCGTTCTCCTGATCGATGAGCGTCCGGAAGAAGTCACGGACATGCAGCGCTCGGTGAAGGGCGAAGTCGTCTCGTCGACGTTCGACGAACCGGCGGTGCGTCACGTCCAGGTCGCCGAGATGGTGATCGAGAAAGCCAAGCGGCTCGTCGAGCACGGGCGCGACGTGGTGATCTTGCTGGACTCGATCACGCGTCTGGGCCGCGCCTACAACACAGTGGTGCCGTCATCCGGCAAGGTGCTGACCGGCGGTGTCGACGCCAACGCGCTGCAGCGGCCGAAGCGATTCTTCGGCGCGGCGCGAAACATCGAGGAGGGCGGTTCGCTCACGATCATCGCGACTGCACTGGTCGATACCGGCAGCCGGATGGACGAAGTCATCTTCGAAGAATTCAAGGGCACCGGTAACTCGGAACTGATCCTCGACCGCAAGGTCTCCGACAAGCGGACGTTCCCGGCAATCGACATCTCGCGCTCCGGCACCCGCAAGGAAGAGCTGATCACCGATCCGCAGCTCCTGAAAAAGATGTACGTGCTGCGCCGGATCCTCAATCCGATGGGCACCATGGACGCGATCGACTTCCTGCTCGACAAGCTCCGCAACACCAAGAACAACGCCGAGTTCTTCGACTCGATGAATACCTGAGCCATTGGGCCAGGGTCAGGAGAGGGCGCCTCGCACCAGCGGGGCGCCTTTTCTTATGCGTGACTGGCGGGGTTGGCGCCGAGGCAGGGTGGTAGCGAGTGCCATGCTGCGCTGAATTACTAAGTATTTGGAATAATTGTTGTTTATTTGATATACGGCGTCGGGCAGGGCGGTTCGCTGCACTGCGGAAACCAGCCGCCACCGGAACTGACTGGGAGGCCGCACCATCGACCGGTCAGATCGAAATGGCGTTGCCTTTCCGAAGCCGCTTGAACAAATAGGCGATGCATCCACGAGACCAGACCATCTTTGCGTTGTCATCCGGCAGGCCTCCGAGCGCGATTGCGATGGTGCGGATCTCGGGCGCGCAGGCCGGAAAGGTCGTCATCGCGCTGGCGGGAAAAATGCCGTCGCCGCGAATGGCCACCCGGGCGTTGTTGAGGGATGTCGGCCAGCGGCCGATCGACGATGCCGTAGTGCTGTGGTTTCCAGGTCCAGCCAGTGCCACCGGCGAGGACGTGGCGGAATTCCATGTCCATGGCGGACGCGCAGTGCTCGCCGCGTTGTTTACCGCACTCGCCGGATTCGAAAATGTTCGGCCGGCCGAGCCCGGTGAGTTCACGCGACGCGCCTTCGAGAATGGCAAGCTCGATCTCACCGAGGCTGAGGGTCTCGACGATCTCATTCACGCCGACACCGATCGCCAGCGCCGCCAGGCGCTGCGACAGTTGAAGGGCCTGCTCGGCGACAAGGCGCGCGACTGGCGGACGCGGATCATCGAGGCGTCGGCGCTGATCGAGGCCGGGATCGACTTTTCGGATGAGGGCGATGTGCCGGCGGAATTGATCGCGCCGGCGCTGGAGCGGATCAGGGCGCTGCAGGCTGAGATCGAGGAAGTCCTGGCGGCGGAGGGGCGGAGTGAACGTCTACGCGATGGACTCGTCGTAACAATCGCCGGACCGCCGAACGTCGGCAAATCGACGTTGATGAATCAGCTCGCACGTCGCGAGGTCGCGATCGTCTCGCCGCACGCCGGCACTACGCGCGACGTCATCGAAGTGCAGCTCGATCTCGACGGTTATCCGGTGACCGTCATCGACACCGCCGGCATTCGCGAGACGGATGATCCGGTGGAGCAGGAGGGAGTGCGTCGGGCGAGGGCGCGAGCGGCGGACGCGGACCTCGTGTTGTGGCTGACGGACTCGCGAGACACGCCGGTTCAGCATCGGATCGAGACTCCGGTCTGGACCGTCCGCAACAAGATCGATCTTGCGGAGCCGGATCGGCCGCTGGCCCAGCCCGGCGGGCAATCGGGATTTGAGATCTCGGCCCATCGTGGAGATGGCGTGCCAGATCTGATCGCGGCCCTGGTGGGGTTCGCTCAAGCTTACTTCGGCAGAGGCGAGGGCGGTTTGATCGGTCGTATCAGGCAGAGAAAGTTGCTGCAGGAGACGGTGGCTTCGCTGGACCGGAGTATCGGCGTTGTCGGGGATGGCGAGGAGCTTGCCGCAGAGGAGCTACGCGTAGCGGCTCATTCGCTGGGACGACTTCTCGGGCGGGTCGATGTCGAGGACATCCTCGATGTCATCTTCCGGGAGTTCTGCGTCGGTAAATAGGATTTTGTCTGTTAACCTTAACGGACTGTTTCACGTGAAACATCCGAGACGGGTCCACCGGAATCCGTTTCACGTGAAACAACGATTTCCCTCAAACTTTGCTTCCGGGTTTTCCAACTCCGCGATAGAAGTCCCGCCATGAATTCCCGAGCGGATACCTTCGACGTCATCGTCATCGGCGGCGGCCATGCCGGCTGCGAAGCCGCGAGCGCCGCTGCGCGGATGGGTGCCAGGACCGCCCTCGTCACCCATCGCTTTTCGACTGTCGGTGCGATGTCGTGCAATCCCGCCATCGGGGGTCTCGGTAAGGGTCATCTGGTCCGCGAGGTCGATGCTCTGGACGGTTTGATGGGACGGGTTGCCGATGCCGGCGGCATCCAGTTTCGGATGCTGAACCGCCGCAAGGGTCCGGCTGTCCGGGGACCTCGGGCGCAGGCCGATCGCCAGCTTTACGCCGCGGCGATGCAGACCGCGATCCGGGAGACCGACAATCTCAGCGTGATCGAAGGCGAGGCGGACGAGCTGATCGTCGCGAATGGCGGGGTCACGGGCATTCGGCTGGGCGAGGGGCGGGAGCTCAGAGCTGGCGCGGTGGTCATTACGACCGGGACTTTCCTGCGGGGGCTGATCCATCTCGGCGAGAAGAACTGGCCTGCCGGCCGGGTCGGCGAGGCGCCGTCAATGGGACTCTCGGGTTCTTTCGAGCGCGCAGGCTTCACCCTTGGACGACTGAAGACGGGGACGCCGCCGCGGTTGGATGGCGCGACCATCGACTGGTCTGCGGTCGAGATGCAGCCCGGCGACGATCCACCGGAGCCGTTCTCGGTCATGACAGACCGGATCACGACGCCGCAGATCCAGTGCGGGATTACCCGGACGACGCTGGCCACCCATGAAGTGATCCGGGCCAATGTCCATCGCTCGCCGATGTACTCCGGCCAGATCAAGAGCAGTGGCCCGCGCTATTGCCCGTCGATCGAGGACAAGATCGTTCGCTTCGGCGACCGCGACGGGCACCAGATCTTCCTGGAGCCGGAGGGGTTGAATGACTCCACGGTTTATCCCAACGGCATTTCAACATCGCTGCCGGAGGAGGTTCAGCTCGCGATCCTGGCCACCATTCCCGGGCTCGAGCAGGTGAAGATGGTCCGGCCGGGATACGCCATCGAATATGACCACGTCGATCCCCGCGAACTGGATCCGACCCTGCAGACCAGGCGTCTTCCGGGCCTCTTCCTGGCCGGACAGATCAACGGCACGACGGGCTACGAGGAGGCTGCAGCTCAGGGCATTGTCGCCGGCCTGAACGCGGCGCTGGCAGCGGGCGGGACCGATCCGATCGTATTCGACCGCGCTGACGGCTACCTCGGCGTGATGATCGACGACCTCGTGACCCGCGGCATTACCGAGCCGTACCGGATGTTCACTTCGCGAGCCGAGTACCGCCTGACCCTGCGGGCTGACAATGCCGACCAGCGGCTGACGGACAAGGGGATCGCCTTGGGCTGCGTAGGGCAGGCGCGCTCCCAGCGGCACGCGACGAAAATGACGGCGTTGGCGTCGGCGAAATCTCTGGCGCAGTCGCTGGCGATTACGCCGAACGAAGCCGCCAGGCACGGCCTTGCGCTGAACCGGGATGGCCATCGGCGCTCGGCGTTTGAGCTGTTGGCCTATCCGGAGATCGAATGGTCGATGCTCCAGGGCATCTGGCCGGAGCTCTCGACTGTCGATCCATCGATCGCCGTCCATCTCGAAATCGACGCCAAGTACGATGTTTATCTCAAGCGCCAGACCGCCGACGTCGATGCCTTCCGGCGCGACGAGGGGTTGGTCCTGGCCGAGATCGACTATGCGGATGTGCCGGGCCTTTCGAACGAGGCGCGTTCAAAGCTGGAAGCGGCTCGGCCGCGAACCGTAGGGCAGGCGGGTCGGCTGGATGGATTGACGCCGGCGGCGCTGGGAATCCTCGCGGCCTACCTGCGTCGCGAAGCCCGCCGAAAGACTTCGAAGGCGAGCGCATAGAATCTGTTTCACGTGAAACGCTGATGTAAATGTAGGAGCGGAGCGAAACCCGTCCTACGAATTCGCACCCGAGACCGTCCTGTGGCGAAAGCTACCACCCAAGTCCCCTCGCCCGCTCTGCGCGCTGACAAGATCGCGGCGCTCGCGATCACCCCCGTGCCACCCGAAACGGAAGCACGGCTGGATCGCTACCTCGATCTCCTGGTGGAATGGCAGGCCAAGACGAATCTCGTCGCGCCCTCCACGCTTCCAAATCTTTGGACCCGCCACGTCGCTGATTCGCTCCAGCTTCTGAGCCTCGCGCCATCGGCGAAGGTCTGGGCCGACCTTGGCAGCGGCGGCGGATTTCCGGGCGTGGTGCTTGCCTGCGCGCTGGCGGAAACTTCAGGCACGATGGTTCATCTGGTCGAGCGTAACGCCAAGAAAGCGGCCTTCCTGCGCGAAGCGATTCGCGTCACCGGCGCGCATGGGACCGTGCATTTGGCCGACATTGGAGATATTGTGGATAGAATCGGAAGCCGCGTCGATTGCGTCACTGCGCGCGCGCTGGCTCCGTTACATCAGCTAGTCGGTTACGCAGAACCCTTAGTGAAGCAGGGCGCAAAAGCTTTATTTCTCAAGGGTCAAGATGTAGAGTCGGAATTGACCGAAGCTACTAAATATTGGAATATTGAACCGCGACTCCATTCCAGCCGCACGGGCGGGCACGGCTGGATCGTCGAACTCGATCGGATCGAGCGGCGCAACTCCTCCGCGATCACAGATGGCGATCGGGCATGAGCGAATTAGACGAGATTTATCAAGAGGATAGGGAAGAGACTCCTCCACCCCATCCGCGCATCCTGTCGCTTGCCAACCAGAAGGGTGGCGTCGGCAAGACCACCACAGCGATCAACCTTGGCACCGCACTCGCAGCGATTGGCGAGCGCGTGCTGATCGTCGATCTCGATCCGCAGGGTAACGCCTCCACCGGTCTCGGCATCGATCGCCGCAATCGTAGCTGCTCGACCTACGACGTGCTGATCGGCGAAGCGCCACTGCGCGAGGCGGTCGTGGCAACCGCGGTGCCGCGGCTGCACATCGCTTCGTCGACCATGGATCTGTCGGGCCTCGAACTCGAACTCGGAACGACGCCCGGCCGGGCCTTCCGCCTGCGCGACGCGATCGCCGCCCTGAACAAGAACGCCGCGCCGGATACCGATTACACTTATGTGCTGATCGACTGCCCGCCGTCGCTGAACCTTCTCACCGTCAACGCGATGGCGGCCTCCGACGCGATCCTGGTGCCGCTGCAATGCGAGTTCTTCGCGCTCGAAGGTCTGTCGCAATTGCTGCAGACGGTGGAGCAGGTGCGCTCGACGCTCAACCCGAACCTGTCGATCCACGGCATCGTGCTGACCATGTTCGACTCGCGCAACAACCTCTCGAACCAGGTCGTCGCCGACGTGCGGCAGTTCATGGGCGGCAAGGTCTACAACACCATGATCCCCCGCAACGTGCGCATCTCCGAGGCGCCGTCCTACGGCAAGCCCGTGCTGGTCTATGACCTGAAGTGCGTCGGCAGCGAAGCCTATCTCAAGCTTGCGACGGAAGTGATCCAGCGCGAGCGCGACCTGAGGGCGCATTAGTCCGGCGATGTCATTCCGGACGATCCGCGCCAGCGGATTGATCCGGAATCCCGACGTGACAGAGGAATACCAACGTCGAGATTCCGGGTTCGCCTCTCGCGATGCGCCCAGGAATGACGGCAGGGTCAACCGAATTCTTGTTGTGGAGTACCAAGTGAATCCAAGGGAGTTGGCGACGATGGCCGACGAGGCGCGTTCACGACTGGGTCGTGGTCTGGCAAGTCTGATCGGGGATGTCGGCGGCGAGGCCGCGCATGTCGAGCGGCCGCGCAACCAGCGCAAGGTGCCGATCGAATTCCTCAAGCCAAACCCGCGCAACCCGCGGCGGACGTTTTCCGATACCGAACTCGGCGAACTCGCCAGTTCGGTGAAGCAGCATGGCGTGATCCAGCCGATCGTGGTGCGGCCGGTCAAGGGCAGCCAGGACCGTTACGAGATCATCGCCGGCGAGCGGCGCTGGCGCGCCGCGCAGCTCGCCAGCCTGCACGAGGTGCCGATCGTCCCGATCGAAGTCAATGACAGCGACGCGCTCGAGATCATGATCATCGAGAACGTGCAGCGCGAAGACCTCAACGCGATGGAAGAAGCGCAGGGCTATCACGCGCTCGCCAACGAATTCAAACGCAGCCAGGAAGACATCGCCAAGGAAGTCGGCAAGAGCCGCAGCCATGTCGCCAACATGATGCGCCTGACCAAGCTGCCGGCGGAGGTGCAGTCCTATATCGCGAGCGGCGAATTGTCGGCAGGCCACGCCCGCGCGCTGATCAGCGTGCCCGATCCGCTCACGGCCGCAAAACGCATCCTCGCCGAGGGCCTGAACGTGCGCCAGACCGAGGCGCTGGCGCACGAAGAAGGCGTGCCGGAACGCAAGCCGCAGAAGGCGCGCGGCGGCGGTGGTGGAGGAGGGAGCAAGGCGAAGGATCCGGACACCATCGCGCTGGAGAAGCGCGTCAGCGACGCGCTCGGGCTCGCCGTCACCGTCAACCACCGCGATCCCGGCGGCAGCGTCCAGATCAGCTACCGCAATCTCGAACAGCTCGACGAGGTGATGCGAAGGCTGGCGAAGGGCGGGTGATTTCCCCGAGCCTCTCGGCGTCAGTGCGAGGAGCGATAGCGACGAAGCAATCCATGGCTCCGCATGCAGAGACATGGATTGCTTCCGCCTTCGCCAAGGCTTCGGCGGACAAGTCGCTTCGCTCGCAATGACGGCCGCCCGCGCCTGCGGTCTTCAACCCCGCCGCTTCGCATTGGCCGCGATCGAGAGCAGCGCACGCTGCGCAATCGCCGACGCCAGCGAGGCCTGCTTACGCATGTCGAGCGCGGCGGTGCCGAGCTGGTCGATGATGGCGGCCAGCCGCGCCACGCTGAAGTTGCGCAAAGCGATTTCGACGGCGCCCTTGCGCGAGAAATGCAGCCGCGGATAGCCGCTTTCGAGCAAGGTCGAGACCGGCGTGCCTTCGGCGACCGCGAGTGCGGATTTGTGCAGCCACGCCGCCTGGCGCTGCGCGGCGGAGATGATCACGCCGGGATAGGTGCCGGCGACCATCGCTTTTGCAAATTCGCTTTCGACCACCTCCGGCCTGCCGGCAAAGGCGCCGTCCACGATGGGATCGAGCTTCAGCTCGGACGCATCAGAGACCACGGTCATGACATCGTCGAGTTCGATTTCGCCCTTGCCGTGGGCATAGAGCGCAAGCTTGCGCAGTTCGTTGCGCGAGGCTTGACGGTCGCCGCCGAGCAGCGACATCAGCACCGCGCGCGCGTCGGCCGCGATGCGCAGGTTGGAAGTCTTCAGCTCCTCGTCGATCAGGCGGGCAAGGTCGCGCTCGGTGTCGGGATAGCAGGCGATGGCGACCGCGGTCCTGGCGCGCTCGCAGGCCTTGCGCAGCGGCGACTCCGGTCGGAGTTCGCCGGCCTCGATCACGATCCGGCAATCCTTGATAGCCGAATCGGCCAGCGCATCGACGCCGCTGGCAAAATTCTTCGAGCCCGCGCGCACCCGGATAGCGCGGCGGCCGCCGAACATCGGTATCGTCATCGCCTCGTCGACCAGCCGCGACGGTTCGGCCGATAGGCCGTCGCCGTCCAGCCGCACCAGCGAGAAGGGATCGTTCGGATCGTCGACGGCGGAGGCAACCAGCGCGTCGGCGCGTTCGCGCACGAGGCCGGCGTCGGGACCGTAAAGCAGGATGATCGGACGGCCGGGGTCGGGCCGGCCGAGAAAGGCGTCGATTTCTTTTCCGCGGAGCGCGACCAATTGGGGTCAGGTGCCGGCGACGAAGAACGACGCCAGCCGGGTCTGGATGTTTTCCGCGATCTCCTGGGCGGCGCGATCCTCGGCGTCGCGGTAGGCGCGCTGGCGGGCGAAACGCTGCAGATTGCCCGGAATGTCGTAAGAGACGCGGGCGAACGTGTTCCCGGTCATGACCGATTTGTTGGTCGCAAGATCGATCAGATTGTACTGCGCATCGATGCCGTAGTTCTCGCTCGACGGCAGCGCCGTGTTCGGATCGAGGATCAGCGAGGAACGGGTGCTGTTGAAGCGCAGGACCAGCCGGTGGGTCGGCGGCATGCCGGTGGCATTGCCGTAGAGCTTGAACGCCAGCGCGTTGCGGATCTCGACCTGGATCCTCGCCTCGCGGGAAGCATTTGGCTTATCGACCGGCGGAACGTCGACGCCCATGAGTTTTTCGCGCAGGCCGGGCGTGCCGTCGGTGCGCTCGGCATACATCGGCTGGAAGCAGCCGGCCGTGAGTGCCGCCAGAGCGGCGACGGCGAACAGCCGAGCGGCGATCCGGAACCTAGCCAACGACATTCACGATCCTCATCGGAACCACGATTACCTTGCGGACGGTCTTGCCGCCGAGAGCGAGTTTTACCGCATCGAGCGCCAAAACGGCAGCCTCAATTTCCGGATTTTGGGCGACCCGTGGCACGGTAACATCACCCCGCTTCTTGCCGTTGACCTGGACCACCAGCGTCACGGTGTCTTCGACCAGCAAATCGCGTTCGATTTGCGGCCAATCGGCTTCCGAAACCAGCCCGGACTGGCCCAGCACGGTCCAGCACTCCTCGGCCAGATGCGGCATCATCGGGGCAAACAGCTGGACAAGGATGATGGAAGCTTCCCGAACCGACCAGGCGAGGTCGGGTGCCGGCTTGCCTCCGCGAGCCAGCACCTCGGCCAGCGCATTGGCGAATTCGCGGATGTGGGCGAGGCAGACGTTGAAATGCAGCCGCTCGATCCCGGAAGAGACCTTGTCCAGCGCGCCATGGGCTGCCTTGCGCAAGCCGAGCGCCTCCGGGCCGAACGCGGCCGGCCGGTCCGCCGGTGCTGACTTTGCCAGTTCGGCGGATTCGTTCACCAGCCGCCACAGCCGCTGCACGAAGCGCGAGGCGCCCTGCACGCGCTCATCGCTCCAGATCACGTCGCGGTCCGGCGGCGAGTCCGACAGCATGAACCAGCGCGCGACGTCGGCGCCGTAGGTCGCGATGATGTCGTCGGGGTCGACGGTGTTCTTCTTCGACTTCGACATCTTCTCGATCGGGCCGATCGCGACCTCCTCGCCGCCATCCATCATGCTGGCGCGGCGCTCGCTGCCGACCACCTCGACCTTCACCTCGGCCGGCGTCACGTAAGTGCCGTCGGCCTTCTGGTAGGTCTCGTGCACCACCATGCCCTGCGTGAACATGCCGGCGAACGGCTCCTTCATGTCGACATGGCCGGTCGCCTTCATCGCGCGCGTGAAGAAGCGGCTGTAGAGCAGGTGCAGGATCGCGTGCTCGACGCCGCCGATATACTGGTCGACCGGCATCATCCGGTTGGCGACCTTCGGCGTGGTCGGCGCGTTCTCGTTCCAGGGATCGGTGAAGCGCGCGAAATACCAGGACGAATCGACGAAGGTGTCCATGGTGTCGGTTTCACGTTGCGCCTTGCCACCGCATTTCGGGCAGGCGACGTGCTTCCAGGTCGGGTGATGATCGAGTGCGTTGCCGGGCTTGTCGAAGGTGGCGTCCTCCGGCAGCGTCACCGGCAACTGATCGTCCGGCACCGGCACCACGTCGCATTTCGGGCAATGGATCACGGGGATCGGGCAGCCCCAATAGCGCTGGCGCGAGATGCCCCAGTCGCGCAGGCGGAAATTCACCTGCCGCTCGCCGACGGGCGCGTTGCCGCGAATTTCCATCTCCAGCCGCCTGGCGACGTCTTCCTTGGCCTGTTCGATGGTCATGCCATCGAGGAAGCGGGAATTGATCATGCGACCGTCGCCGTCATAGGCGGTGTCAGTGATGACAAACGTCTTTGGATCCTGGCCCTCGGGGCAAACCACCGGCGTATTGCCGAGATCGTATTTGTTGACGAAGTCGAGGTCGCGCTGGTCGTGCGCCGGGCAGCCGAAGATCGCACCCGTGCCGTACTCCATCAGCACGAAATTCGCCACGTAAACGGGCAGCTTCCAGTTCGGATCGAACGGGTGGACCGCCCTGATGCCGGTGTCAAAACCCTGCTTCTCGGCGGTGTCGATGATTTCCTGCGCGGTGCCGATCTTCTTCACGTCGGCGATGAATTCGGCGAGCTTCGGATTCTTCGCCGCTGCCGCCTGCGCCAGCGGATGATCGGCCGAGATCGCCATGAATTTCGCGCCGAACAGCGTGTCGGGCCGCGTCGTGAAAATCTTCAGTTCGGATTCGCCTGATGGCGTCGTTGCCGGGTCCAGCGCGAAGCGGATCAGCAGGCCCTCCGAACGGCCGATCCAGTTGCGCTGCATCAGCCGCACCTTGTCTGGCCAGCGGTCCAGCCCGTCGAGGGCGTCGAGCAACTCCTGCGAATATTTCGTGATCTTGAAGACCCACTGGCTCATCTCGCGCTGCTCGACGACAGCGCCCGAGCGCCAGCCGCGGCCGTCGATCACCTGCTCGTTGGCCAGCACGGTCATGTCGACCGGGTCCCAATTCAGCTTGCGCTTTTCGCGCTCGGCGAGACCGGCGCGCAGCATATCCAGAAACATCTTCTGCTGATGCTTGTAGTAGCCGGGATCGCAGGTCGCGAATTCGCGCGACCAGTCCAGCGACAGCCCGATCGACTGCAACTGCTTCTTCATCGCGGCGATGTTGTCGTAGGTCCAGGCTTTTGGCGCGATTTTGCGTTCGATCGCGGCGTTCTCGGCCGGCAGGCCGAAGGCGTCCCAGCCCATCGGGTGCAGCACGTTGAATCCCCTGGCGCGCATGAACCGCGCCAGCACGTCGCCCAGCGTATAGTTCCGGACGTGCCCGATATGGATGCGCCCGGACGGGTAGGGGAACATCTCAAGCACGTAGTATTTCGGCCGCGGATCGTCGTTTTTGGAGGCGAAGATCGCCTTTTCATCCCACTGGCGTTGCCAGCGCGGCTCGGATTCACGGGCGTTGTAGCGTTCGGAGGTCATGGAATCGCAGGGCTTTTTTGTGGATTCGGGTCCCGTCAGAGGACGGCGGACTAGGCCACAAAAGCGCCTCTGGGGTCAACGGCTCGGGGAGCGGGGAGGCCGTCCCTGGCGGCGGACGTGGGGGTTCCGGTTACCCCGCCAGCGCCATGCCGCCGGCCTTATCGACCGGCTTGGCAAAACCGTGCTCGACCACGGTGTTGCGGCCGCGGTGCTTGGCAGCATAGAGGGCAGCGTCCGCGGCCTCGACAAGGTCGCCCGGATGCTGGCTGTCGCTCGGCCGGGTCGCGGCCACGCCGACGCTCACGGTGACGGTCTGATAGCTGGATGTGGCATGGGGCAGGGCGAGGCCCTGGATCGTCGCCCTGACGGTTTCGCCGGCCTCCAGCGCCTTGATCGCACCGGTGTTGGGCAACAACAGGCAGAATTCCTCACCGCCATAGCGGCCGGCAAAACCCATGGTTTCGGCAGCAATGCCGGCCAGCGCTTCGCCAAGCCGGCTCAGGCAGGCGTCACCTTCCGGATGGCCATAGGTGTCGTTGTACAGCTTGAAATGATCGACATCGATCATCAACAGCGACAGTTCGCTGTTGTTCTGCTGCGCCTTCAACCATTCGAAATCCAGCCGGCTCTGGAAGCCGCGGCGGTTGGCAAGACCCGAGATCATGTCGATCGAGGCCATCACGGTGAGCCGGTCATTGGTGGCAACGAGTTCGCGCTCGCGCTGGCTGAGCCGGGCCGCCATCGCGTTGAAGGCGCGGGCGAGCGGCACGAACTCCGCCGGCAGACGGTCGCGCGAGACACGGGCCGACGAATCGCCCTCGCCGAACCTCCTGGCCATGCCGGTCATGACTTCGATCGGCTTGATGATGAGCTTCTCCGCGCCGATCAGCGCGCCGAGCAGTACGAACAGGCAGACGAATCCCAACTGCAGATAGGCCGTGCGGATTTCGCGGTTGATCGCAGCGGTGACTGCGGCCTCGTCGATGCTGACGATCAGGCGCGACAGCGTTCCCGGTATGCGCGCAAAGCTGATCGCGCGCCTGGAGCCGTCGGAGGCGGTAAAGGAAATCGAGCCGGTTTCCGAGTTGGAACTGAGTGCCTTGTAGGCGATTGCCGACAACAGCGGGACGTTATCGAGTGGTTGCCCGATCTTGCCGGCCTGTTCCGGCGGGGCGGCCAGCACGACGCCATTGCGGTCCACCAGAACGGAGGAAATGCCCGGCCGTCCGCCGAGCTTGGCCATGATCCTGGACAGCCAGTCGAGATTCATGCCGGCGACCACCACAGCGTCTTCCTCGGGGTTGATCGCCGCGACCGGATAGGCCGCCATCATGATCGGCCGGTTGTTGGTCTTGCCGAACAGATAGTCGCTGAAGACGAAATCGCGGGTCTGCTGGGCTCTTCTGAAATAATCGCGGTCGCCAATGTTGAGTCCGACCTGAACGTTCATGGTGGAGCATTGCACCACGCCATCCTTGCCGACGAGCATGATGCTCCGAATCCAAGGCAGGTTGGTCGGCAGGCTAGCGCGCAGGATTTCGCAGCTGCGCCCGATGCCGCTGGACGCGCGGATATAGGCCGCCGATTTCAACATCGTTTCGACCGAGGAGATCACCTCGCGCTGCGTCTGGGCGCTGTGCTGGGTGATGGTGGCGTATTCCTGTGCCGCCAGCGCGATCTGCTTCGCGCGGGCATCTTCGAGCGACCACACGCGGTCCAGCATCAAGGGGGCGACCAGCAGCACAGCCAGCATCGCAAGCCGCGCCCGGATTCCCAGAAGCTTCTTGAGTTTGAGCCGATTGCGGTTGAAAGTAACGCCAGACATCTGTCCCCCCGCGCCGGAACGTAGAGCGAAGGTTTCAAAAAGCCTTTCCCGAACTTGGTAAAATTAGAGGAAATGCCGTAGAATTTTCGGGCTCAGGAACACCTCCAGGACCCGCCCGCAAGACGGCGTGATGCGAGAAAGATGACAATTCCGCTAACCAGGCCTTTACCAAGCGGGCTCGCCCAGGTGGAGCAGGATATCGCGCGCGCGTGCAGGGAAGCGCGGCGCGAGCGCGCCTCGGTGATGCTGATCGCGGTGTCGAAGACGTTCGACGCGCCGGCCATTGCGCCCATCATCGATGCCGGCCAACGCGTGTTCGGCGAGAATCGCGTTCAGGAAGCCAGGGCGAAATGGCCGGAATTGATTTCGGCAAGCCCAGGGATTGTTCTGCATCTGATCGGACCGCTGCAATCCAACAAGGCAAAGGATGCGGTGGCGCTGTTCGACGCCATCCATTCGGTCGACCGCCCGAGCATTTGCGAGGCGCTTGCCAGGGAAATAAAGGCGCAGAACAAACGGCCGGAATTGTTCGTCCAGATAAACACCGGTGAGGAACCGCAGAAGGCCGGCATCGCGCCCGGCGACGCCGACGCCTTCATTGCAAGCTGTCGCGACAAATATGGTCTCGTCATTTCGGGCCTGATGTGCATCCCGCCGGTCGATCAGGCGCCGGCGCCGCATTTCGCGTTGACCGCAAAGATCGCCGCGCGCAACGGGCTGAAGAACCTGTCGATGGGCATGAGCGCCGACTTCGCCACCGCGATCCAGTTCGGCGCCACGCATGTGCGCGTGGGCTCGGCGATCTTTGGAGCGCGATAGGGGTGCGGCCCATTCCCGTCATTGCGAGGAGCGATAGCGACGAAGCAATCCATCTATCCCCGTGCAGAGAAATGGATTGCTTCGCTGCGCTCGCAATGACGGCGAGAGAGCCTACTTGAACCCCACCGACACCTTGCCGAGCGAACCGAAATCGACGGCGCAGGAATCGCCCGACTGAATTGGCAGCGGCGGATGGCAGGTGCCTGTCGTGACCACGCGGCCGGCTTTCAACGTCACGCCTAGCTGGCGCAGCTCATTGGCGAGCCAGGTCAGCGCGATCCGGGGATCGCCGAGCACATTCTTGCCGTGGCCGAGATATCGCTGGCCGCGCATCGTGATGACGGGCCGCTCCTCGACGAGGTCGATCGAACGCCAGTCCGCGGTCGTGGCAGGCCCGAGCACGAACAGATGCGCGCAGGCGTTGTCGGCGATGATCTGCGCGGCGCCGGCGCTGACGAAATCCGCAAAGCGCGAATCCGGAATCTCGATCGCGGGATGCAGCGTGTCGACCGCATCGAGAACCTGCTGAACCGTATAAGGCGCCACGCGCGCCGGCAGATCCACGCGCATGCGGAAGGCGAATTCGGGTTCGGCGACGCGCATTTCGTTGCCCGCCATCGATGCCGTCCCGCCATCTGCAATCACGGTTTCGGCCAGGATGCGTCCGGCCATCGGGCCATCGACATTGATATGCTTCTGTCCGGCCTCGCTGGTGGCCGCGATCTTCCAGCCAAACAGAGGCTCGGACGAATATTTCTCGATCGCTGCCTGGATCGCGTAAGCCTCGTTGCGATCACGTGGCCGTTGAGCGGCATCGAGGCCGCCCAGTTTGGTGCCGCCGCGCCAATGGTCGTGCAGGACCTTCGATGCGGCCAATATCGCGTTCTTGTCGAGCATGGTTTTATTTCCCGGTCAGCCGATGATGATCTTCGTCCGCGGACTCATTCGCCGCAACAGTCGAAGCATGGCGGCCTTCGTCATCGAGACGCATCCGGCCGTCGGAGAAAAATCGGTGCGCGCCAGATGCAGGAACACGGCACTGCCGCGGCCGGCGATGCGGGGTGCTGCGTTGTGATCGATCTCGACGATGAAGTCGTAGAGATGGTCCTCGCGCGTCAGCCGGTCGCCAGCCTGATCGCGGACCAGGCGGATCGGCTGGTTGTAATGGCGGTCCCGCGGGTCTTCGCACCAGGCATCTTCGGGCCGGATCGGCCGGACCGGCAGGAAGGTGTGCGGTTTCGGATGGCGGTCGGCGCGCCACCATAATTGGCTGGGGTAGAAGACGCCCCGGGGGGTTCCGCCGTCTCCTTCGCGCTTGTTGGCGAGGATGCCGCCGCGGCCAAGTGCCACCGGCACGGTCCAGCCGTCGGCGATGAGCCAACCCCGGCGCGGGTCGCCGGCGGCGGGTCGAACGCTGATCGCAGAAAGTGGCCGATCACGCACATCTGTCCGATAAGTGATTGAAAGGTTTGTACTTACCATGCCAATGCCCAACTGCCGGGGTTGCCTGCCCGGTAGCAATTGCTCTATTCCACCCCATTACAGGACATTCATCCAGACGCCGCTCAAATTTGGGATAGACTGCGGATCGCCTTGTGAATCTGTAACAATCTCTTACCTGAAAGCGAATCGGTACGTGATGGCCTGGTTTGCTCGGTAACTCTGCCCGCGAATCAGGTTTGTCATCGACCAAGACCCGGCATGAGACGCTCCCGCTTGTGTCCGTCGCTTGCCTCAAGAGGATCGTACCCTATGCCAAATGCCCGCAAGATCCTGATCGTGGATGACGACACCGATCTGCGCGATACCCTGGTCGAGCAATTGTCACTGCACGAGGAGTTCGAAGCCTCTGCGGTCGATACTGGCGCCAAGGGCGCCAGCGCCGCCAAAGCCAATTCTCCCGATCTTGTGCTGATGGACGTCGGCTTGCCCGACACCGACGGCAGGGAGGTGGTGCGCAGCCTCCGCAAGGGTGGCTTCAAGGCGCCGATCATCATGCTGACCGGCCATGATACCGATTCAGACACCATTCTCGGCCTCGAATCGGGCGCCAATGATTATGTAGCCAAGCCGTTCCGCTTCGCCGTGCTGCTCGCCCGGATCAGGGCGCAACTCCGGCAGCACGAGGCCAGCGAGGACGCGGTGTTCTCCGTCGGTCCCTACAGCTTCCGCCCCGGATCCAAGATGCTGACCGGCGCCAATGCCCGCAAGGTGCGGCTGACCGAAAAGGAGACCGCGATCCTGCGCTTCCTGTATCGGGCCGGCCAGATGCCGGTGTCGCGCGAGACGCTGCTCCAGGAAGTCTGGGGCTACAATTCGGGGGTCACCACGCACACCCTGGAGACCCACATCTACCGGCTGCGTCAGAAGATCGAAAAGGACGCCGCCAATCCGGAGATCCTGGTGACTGAAGCGGGTGGCTACAAGCTGGTGCCGTGATAGGATTCGCGGTCACTGGAGCTCCGTTCTGATTGAATCAGAACCGAAGCTCCAGTTGTTGTGTCGGCGCGTTTCCCTGGCGCGAACCGGTATCCACGTCGCTCGAAAACGCTATATTCGTAACTTGTTGCGTATCCCCGGCCAGTATGTCGATCGAAGATGATGTAGCCCTGCTCGATCGGGTCCCGACATTGCATTTGTTGGGAACGGCCGCCTTGCGCATGCTCGCGATCGGCTCCGAGCAGCGTGACTATTCGAACGGCGATTACCTGTTCAACGCCGGTGACGAGGCGGACGCAGGCTATATCGTCCGGCGCGGCGCGATCCGCGTCGAGGATGGCGACGCCGAAATCATTGCAGGGCCCGGCTCGCTGATCGGCGAACTGGCGCTGATCGTCGCGATGCGGCGGCCGTCCAGCGCGGTTGCGATCGAAAACTCAACCGTGATCCGGGTGGCGCGCAGCCTGTTTCAGCGCGTGCTGGAAAGCGATCCGGCCGCGGCGCGCCGGCTGCGCGACGAAATCGCCACCCGCACCAGCCAGCTCGCCAGCGATATCATGATGGCCGGCGCCAAGCTCAGCACCTGATTTTCGAGCCTTCTGGTTCACACGTCCAGCGTCACCGTCACGGGTACATGGTCGGACGGGCGCTCCCAGCTCCGTGCGTCGCGGGTGATCCTGAAATCGCTGACGCCATCCTTCAGGGCGCGCGAGACCCAGATGTGATCGAGCCTGCGGCCACGATCGCCCACGGTCCAGTCGGCGGCACGATAGCTCCACCACGTATAGACCTTTTCCGAGAGCGGAATTCGCATCCGCGCCACATCGAACCATTCGCCATGGGCCTGTGCCGCCAGCAGCTTCTCGCATTCGATCGGGGTATGTGAGACCACCTTCAGGAGCTGCTTGTGCGACCACACGTCGTTTTCATGCGGCGCGACGTTGAGGTCGCCGACCAGGATGTGGCGGTCGTCGCCACGCGGATGCAGCGGCTCGCACGCCTTCATCTCGTCGAGAAACTTCAGCTTGTGATCGAATTTCGGGTTGAGCGCGGGATCGGGAATATCGCCGCCGGCGGGAACGTAGAAATTGTGCAGCACAAGCGGCTTTGCGAGCTGCGCCTTCTCGCCGAACGCCACCGAGATGTGGCGCGAGTCGATCTTGTCGCAGAAAGTTCTGATGTCGGTGGTCTCGAACGGCAGTTTCGAGACGATGGCGACGCCGTGATAGCCCTTCTGCCCGTTCAGCGCGACGTGTTCATAGCCGAGCCGCTTGAAACGCTTCAGCGGGAATGCGTCGTCGATGCATTTGGTTTCCTGCAGGCACAGCACGTCCGGACGTGCCGATTTCAGGAATTTGGCGACGATATCGATGCGCAGGCGCACCGAGTTGATATTCCAGGTCGTCAGGGAAAAGCGCATGCGGGGTGATGTAGCAGAATTTCCTGCCCGTCATGGCCGGACCTGATCCGGCCATCCACGTCTTTCTGCAGGGATCGTCGCTCAGCCCGGCGGGACGGAGTAGTTGGTAAAGTCAATCTTGAACAGGCCGGGATCGACCTTCTTGGACGAATCCAGATTGTAGACCGCGACCGTGGTGTCATAGCCCTGTGGATCGGTCACGGTCCATTGCTTGAGCTGGCCGTCCTTGGCGCCGATCATCAGCATCAGGCGGCTGGTGCCGATCAGCGCCTGCTTCTCCTCGATCGTGACGCTGATGAAGACATCGTCGGAGGTGACGCTGACGACATTGGTGTCCTTCAGCAGGTCGATCCGGTCCGACAGCAGGAAGCGCAGCGGAGTCTGCGACAGCGGATAGATATCCTGGGTCGCGAGCTTCCTGTCGCGCACGACCAGCGACGAGCCGTCGGCGATGATCGCGATCGGCGTCGGGTCATCATATTCGAAGCGCACCTTGCCCGGTTTCTGGATGTAGAAATCGCCCTTGGTCTTGCTGCCGTCGGGCCCGACCTGGACGAAATTTCCAACCAGCGTCTGCAGCGACGACAGATAGGTGCTCACCCGCGCGGCCTGTGCCTTCTGGTTGGCATCGAAGGTCGCGAACACATTGGCCGGGACATTGCGGTTCGGATTGGGGATCACCGGCGTCGGCGGCGTCTGCGTTGTGCCTGTTGTCAGGGGCCTGTCCTGCGCGCTCAGCTGCATGCCACCGTCACGCGCCTTCGGCGCGGGCTTCGGAACCGGAACGGCCTGCGAGAAAGCAGACGTACCGGCGGCTGCGCCTGACGTTGTAATCAGCAGCGCCAGTCCGAATCGCAGCCCGCGGTGGATGTATCGTTGTGCCATCAATATTTCGGATCTCTATTCAACGTGTCGCCAACGGCTATTTTATCGCGCTTTCGACCAAAGGGGATATCGTTTTTCCGTGAAAATAATGCGGCCAGGCCGGGTTTTGGCCGCTGAATCCCTAGAATCCGCCCTCTTCTTCCTCGACCAGAATTTCGCGTTTGCCGGCGTGATTTGCCTGCCCCACGATACCTTCGAGTTCCATCCGCTCCATCAATGACGCGGCGCGGTTATAGCCGATTTGCAGCCGGCGTTGAATGTAGGAGGTCGAGGCCTTGCGGTCGCGCTTGACGATTGCAACCGCCTGCGCGAACAGGTCGCCGCCGCCATCGCCGCCCATTCCGGTGGAATCGAACACCGCGCCGTCTTCGTCGGTCGGCTCTTCCGCCGTGACGGCTTCCAGATACTCCGGCTGGCCCTGCGTCTTGAGATGACGCACCACCTTCTCGACTTCCTCGTCGGAAGCGAACGGACCGTGGACGCGGCTGATGCGGCCGCCGCCGGCCATGTAGAGCATGTCGCCCTGCCCGAGCAGTTGCTCGGCGCCCATCTCGCCGAGGATGGTGCGGCTGTCGATCTTCGAGGTGACCTGGAACGCGATACGGGTCGGAAAGTTCGCCTTGATGGTGCCGGTGATGACGTCGACCGACGGACGCTGGGTGGCGAGGATCACATGCAGGCCGGCCGCGCGCGCCATCTGCGCAAGGCGTTGCACCGCGCCCTCGATGTCCTTGCCGGCCACCATCATCAGGTCGGCCATTTCGTCGACGATGATCACGATGTAGGGCAACGGATCGAGATCGAGCTTCTCTTCCTCGTAGATCGCCTTGCCGGTTTCCTTGTCGAAGCCGGTATGCACCGTACGCGTCAGGTCCTCGCCCTTGCCTTTGGCTTCGACGAGGCGCTGGTTGTAGCCGTCGATGTTGCGCACGCCGAGCTTGGCCATCTTCTTGTAGCGCTCTTCCATTTCGCGCACGGCCCATTTCAGCGCGACCACGGCTTTCTTCGGATCCGTCACGACCGGCGTCAGCAGATGCGGGATGCCGTCATAGACGGACAGTTCGAGCATCTTCGGATCGACCATGATCAGGCGGCACTGATCCGGCCGCAGCCGATAGACCAGGCTGAGGATCATGGTGTTGATGGCGACCGATTTGCCGGAGCCGGTGGTGCCGGCGATCAGCATGTGCGGCGTGCGCGCAAGATCGATGATGATCGACTCGCCGCCGATGTTCTTGCCGAGGCACAGCGGTAGTTTCGCATGCGACTCGTCCTTCGCAGTCAGCAACTCGCGCAGGTAAACCTTCTCGCGATGCACGTTCGGCAGCTCGATGCCGATGGCGTTGCGGCCGGCGACCACGGCGACACGCGCCGAGAGCGCGCTCATCGAGCGGGCGATGTCGTCGGCGAGGCCGATCACGCGCGATGATTTGATTCCCGGCGCGGGCTCGAGTTCGTACAGCGTCACGACCGGGCCGGGATTGGCCTTGACGATCTCGCCGCGGACGCCGAAGTCCTGGAGGACGCCTTCCAGCGCGCGCGAATTGTTCTCGAGCTCGGACTTGCTGAGCGGTTGCCGGTCGGATGCCTTGGGCGCCGTCAGCATCGAGATGGAAGGCAGTTCGAATTTATCGGACTTGCGGGAGGCTGGACGCGGCGCGGCCTTTTTGCGCGAACGTGGGGCCTCCTCCTCCTCTTCCTCTTCTTCCTCCTCCTCGTCTTCTTCCTCTTCGTCTTCCTCGTATTCTTCGTCCTTCGGGGCCAATGACGGCGCAGCGCGGCCGCTCAGGGTCGGCTCCTGGCGTTCGAAGGAAGACGTCCGTGCCGGCGGCGAACTCGATACCAGCGAGCGGTAGGCGGTGGTCAGCAGCCATCCGATCCGTGCCTTGGCGCTCATCAGGGCGTGGAAAACCCAACCGAGCGACACCGAGCTGCGATCCTCCTCCTCGACGAAGGGTGTGTCGTCGTCCTCGATCGGCGTCAGTTCCTCGTCTCTCGGACGTGAACCCCAGCCGCTCGCAAACAGGAACGAGGCGCACATCGCCGCGAACAGGATGATGCCGAGCACCAGCCGATAGGTGAAGCCAGCCGGGCCGAACACCACGGCAGGCGTCCGCACCAGCGCGTCGCCGACGACACCGCCAAGGCCGGTCGGTAGTGGCCATGCTCCGCCATGCGGCCAGCAACTGGCAAGGCCCGCGGCGATCACCGTGCAAAGGATCCAGCAGCCAAGGCGCAGCGCCTCGCGGTCGAAGGTGCGATGGGTCAGCATGCGCCAGCCCCACACCGCAACGGTGAGGATCAGCATGATCGCGCCGAGACCGAGGATCTGCATCAGCAGGTCGGCGCCGATCGCGCCGGGATAGCCGAGAATGTTGCGGATCGGGCGCGAGGTCGCGTGGCTCAGGCTCGGATCCCGCACCGACCACGTGATCAACGCCGCAGCCGCTACGCCGGACAGCCCGATCAGGCTCAGGCCCGCAAGCTCGCGCAGGCGTCGCGCCAGCGCCTCGCGGATCGAGACCGGCAAGTGGCCGACGAGGGGAATGACACGTTCGATCGCTGGCATGCTCATCAGGGCCTTGCGACTAATTCAGAATTTCGACCAGCCGGTGCAATGCCTCGGCCGTTGACTCACTGTCGGAGACCAGCGCGAGGCGAATGTAGCCCGTGCCGGGATTGAAGCCGTCGCTTTGCGGCCGCGACAGGTAACTTCCGGGAATCACGCGGACACCCGCATCCCGATACAATCTCACTGCCGCCGCCTCGTCGCCGCCGCGTTCGGAGACGTCGAGCCAGACGCAGAAGCCGCCGGCCGGTCGCGCATAGCCGTAGCGGCTGCCGAGAATCTGGTCGGCGAGATCGAACTTGATCCGGTACAGCCTTCGGTTTTCCTCGACGTGCGTCTCGTCGCTATAGGCGGCGACCGCGACGTGCTGCAGCGGCACCGGCACCTGCGGCGCGGCGACGTTGCGCAATTCGTGAAAGGCGGCGAGAAACTTGCGGTCGCCGGCGGCAAAGCCGACGCGCATGCCGGGCAGGTTCGAGCGCTTCGACAGCGACTGGAACGCGACGACGTTGGTGAAGTCGGGGCCGGCACATTCCAGCGCGCTGCCCGGCGCCTCCCTGGTGTAGATTTCCGAATAGCACTCGTCGCTCAGGATCATGAAGCCATATTGATCTGCAAGCTGCTTCAATCGGGTAAAGTAGTCGCGCGAGGCGACCGCGCCTTGCGGATTGGCCGGGGAGGCGATGAAGATCGCGACCGTCCGGGCGAGCGTCGCCTCGTCGAGCGCGTCGAGGTCCGGCAGGAAGCCGTTGGCGAGGGTTGTCGGCAGGTAGATTGACTCGCAACCGGACGCACGGGCGCCGGCGCCATAGGCCGGATAGAACGGGTTGGGCATCAGGATCGCCGGTTTCCCCCGGCGCGGCCCGACATAGCGGGCGGCGGTGATCGCGGCGAAAAACAGCCCTTCCCGGCTGCCGTTCAGCACCAGGATTTCGCTCTCGGGATCGACCGGCCGCGGCAGGTCGAACCGGGTCGACAGCCAGTTCGCGGCCGCCCGCCGGAACGGCTCGATGCCCTTGGCTATGGGATAGCGCCCGAAATCGGCGATGTGCTTTGCGAGCACCGGCCCGACAAAGTCCGGCACCGGGTGCTGCGGCTCGCCCAGGGACAGCGTAATCAAGGGCTTGGTCGGCTGGTAGGGTGCCAGCAGTTCGGTCGTCCGCAAAAAAGGGGAACGCTCGGCCTGACCGGCAGGGGTTGCGCTGCCGGCGCCCTGCGCCACGCCGGAAGAGGCGGTCATTGCCATGTCTGAAACGCCAGTACTTTCAAGGACGGTCGAAGGGCATAGCCTGTGACCGGAAACTCATCAAACCACCATAGATACGGCGAGGTTAAGACGCGATTAACCATCGGCCGCAGCGACGATTTTCGCCGCCATGCCGGCTTCGGTCGCCCCGGACGGTGCGGGCCTGGAACCGCGCTACCGCTGCGGTAGCCGCTCGAAGGCCGGCATGCCTTCGGGCACGTGGTGATAGGGCTGCTTGTCGATGGTGTAGATCGCAATCTTCGGGCCGTCGAACAGCGAAGGATCGTCGAGGGTGCCGACCTTGAGGACGACACCGGGCAGGCCGGGCGGCCGGGTCACGACATGCGTGCCGCATTCGGCGCAGAATTCGCGCGTCATGGCGCGTTCGAGGTCCGTGCGCTTGAACTGCTTCGGGGCTTCGCCGGTGTATTTGAAGCCGGCGATCGGCATCACCATGAACATGTTGGCCGAGCCGCCGGTCATGTACTGGCACTCCCGGCAATGGCACTGCGCCTTCATCATCGGCTCGCCCTCGGCCACATACCGCACCTTGCCGCAATAGCACCCGCCCTCGAGTTTCATGGCGTCTCTCCCTGGGGTGTTATTGCCGGCATTTCGACGGATCGCGCCCGTTTTGGCAAACGCTTTTCGCCCAAAAAGAAAGGGGCCCCAGCTTGCGCTGGAGCCCCTCAACGGTCAGGGCATTGCCGGGTATGTGCCCGAACCGGAGTTGCGGATGCGACCCTCGGGGCAACGACTTCGTTGTCTCCTTTGGGATCGCACCCCGGGAGAGCTCACATGTTGTAAGCGCGCTCCGTGTGCTCGGTGACGTCGAGGCCTTCACGCTCGGTCTCGACGTTGACGCGCAGGCCGACGATGACGTCGACAACCTTGAAGAGGATCGCCGAACCGATGCCCGACCACAGCAGCGTGGTGAAGACGCCCCAGAACTGGGAGGTCATCTGGGCGACGAGATCGTAGTCCGCGATCTTGCCGGTGACGTAATCCATGACGCCGGCACCGCCGAGAGCGGGGTTTACCAGGATGCCGGTGCCAAGCGCGCCTACGATGCCACCGATGCCGTGGACGCCGAACACGTCGAGCGAGTCGTCATAGCCCAGCGAGTTCTTCACCACGGTGCAGAAGAACAGGCAGACGACGCCGGCCACGAGACCGAGCACGATCGCTCCCATCGGACCGACGAAGCCGGCCGCGGGCGTGACCGCCACGAGGCCCGCTACCGCGCCTGACAGCGCGCCGAGCACCGAGGGGTGGCCCTTGATGATCCATTCCGCGAACATCCAGGCCATCGCCGCCGCTGCGGTTGCAACGAAGGAGTTGGTCATGGCGAGCGCGGCGCCGCCGTTGGCCTCCAGGTTCGATCCGGCGTTGAAGCCGAACCAGCCGACCCAGAGCAGCGAAGCGCCGATCATGGACATGGTCAGCGAGTGCGGAGCCATCAGTTCCTTGCCGTAGCCGACGCGCTTGCCGATCAGCAGCGCGCCGACAAGACCGGCGACGCCGGCGTTGATGTGCACCACGGTGCCACCGGCGAAATCGAGCGCACCCTTCTTGAAGATGAAGCCGGCGTCGGCGTTGATTTCGTCGAGCTTGGCCTGCGCCGCGGTCTTCGCTGCTCCGTCCGCCGCGGCGGCGAGCGCCTTGGCTGCGTCCGTAATCGCGTCCGGTCCGGGCCAGTACCAGACCATGTGTGCGATCGGGAGGTAGATCAGCGTGACCCAGAGCGGAACGAACAGTGCGACCGCAGCGAACTTCATGCGCTCGGCGAAAGCGCCGACGATGAGGGCAGGGGTGATCGCAGCGAACGTCATCTGGAAGCAGAAGTAGACGAGTTCCGAGATGTTGGTGTCGACGCTGAAGGTAGCCGCTTGCGAGTCGGGGGTCACACCCATCAGGAAGGCCTTGGAGAAGCCGCCGATGAAGTCCGATCCGCCGGTGAAGGCAAGGCTGTAGCCGTAGAGCGCATAAAGAATGACGACGATGCAGACGCAGTAGAATACCTGCATCAGCACGGACAGCATGTTCTTGGAGCGGACGAGACCGCCGTAGAACAGCGCGAGGCCGGGGATGGTCATCAGCAGCACCAGCACCGTCGATGTCAGCATCCAGGCGTTGTCGCCCTTGTTGATGGTCGGCTCGGCGTAGGCAGCGGTTGCGGCGAACAGGCCGACTGCGAAGGCCGCCAATCCCGCGCTATGGGGACGTTTGAACGTCATTGATCTTACTCCTGAGTGGTCGGGTTGAGCGCGAAATCAGAGGGCTGCGGCATCCGCCTCGCCGGTGCGGATGCGAACCGCATGGTCGAGGTTGATGACGAAGATCTTGCCGTCGCCGATCTGTCCGGTTTTGGCTGCGGAAGTGATGGCGTCGATGGTCTTGTCGACCTGGTCCGAGGCGACGGCGACCTCGATCTTGATCTTGGGCAGGAAACTCACGGCGTATTCGGCGCCGCGATAGATTTCGGTATGACCTTTCTGCCGGCCATAGCCTTTGACTTCCGTCACCGTGAGACCATGAACGCCAATGGCGGTCAGGGCATCGCGGACTTCTTCGAGCTTGAATGGCTTGATGATCGCCATAACAATTTTCATGGGTCCTATCCCCGCTTGGGCCCGGCTCAGACAGACCGGGCGTTCTCGACTGAGGTTCACCACGCGGAGAGGTTCGCTTCGCGGGCACAGCCGGGACCCTTAGAATCAAATGCCGTGCCAGATCGGGGGCGTTGCCTAACGGACTATGAATGCGGCCCTTTTCGTGCCTGGCGGGGATTGCCCGATCCTGCGCCATTCGGTCGCGCCTAAGCGATGGGCACGCGTGCCCAAATCATGGGCGCGCCTGACTCCGACCATATTCCTGCCCAGCAGTCAGGCAGGAAGCGCGGTATTTTGGTGAGGAGCTATTGCAGCGCTTCGCCATGCTGCGAGATGTCGAGGCCTTCCATTTCCTGCTGCAGCGACACCCGAAGCGGCACGAACACGCTCACCAGTTTGAGCAGTACGAAGGTGACGCCGCCGGTCCAGATCAATGTGGCGGCGACGCCGTAGAACTGGATCAGCACCTGCTGCGTGTTGCCTTCGAGCAGGCCGGCGGTGCCGCCAATCGCGCTCACCGCGAACACGCCGGCAAGCAGCGTGCCGGTCAAGCCACCGATGCCGTGGACGCCGAACACGTCGAGCGAATCGTCATACTGCAATCGCAGCTTGAGCCAGGTGCAGGCCCAGAAGCAGAGCGTCCCTGCCGCCACGCCGATGATGACGCCATGCCAGGGCGCGACAAAGCCCGAAGCCGGCGTGATCGTTCCGAGGCCTGCGATCGCCCCGGAAATCATTCCGAGCACGGACGGCTTGCGGCGCGTCGCCCATTCGATCGCACCCCACGTCAGTGCGCCGGCGCAGGCCGCAAGATGCGTTGCGGTGATCGCCATCACGGCGCGCGAGTTCGCACCCAGCGCCGATCCGCCGTTGAAGCCGAACCAGCCGACCCACAGCAATCCGGTGCCCATTACCGCAAGCGACAGGTCGAACGGCGCGAGGTTCTCGCTGCCATAGCCGTGACGCCGGCCCAACACTCTGGCCGCAACCAGCCCGCCGACGCCGGCGGAAAGATGGACGACGAGACCGCCGGCAAAATCCAGCACGCCCATGGTCGCGAGAAAGCCGCCGCCCCAAACCCAGTGCGCGAGCGGCAGATAGGCAAACATGAACCAGCCGACCGAGAACAGCAGATAGGCCGAAAACCGCATCCGGTCGGCCACGGCGCCTGCGACCAGCGCCACCGTGATGATCGCAAACGTCATCTGGTACAGCATGAAAAGCGCTTCCGGGATGGTCTTTGCCGCCGGGTTGACGCTGTCCATCGTCATCCCGATCAGGAACCAGCGATCGAGCGTGCCGATCCAGGGGCCGTCGCCGACGAACGCCAGCGAATAGCCGAACATCACCCAGAGGATCGAGATCATCGCAACGGCAGCGAGGCTTTGCGCCATCGTCGCCAGCACGTTCTTCTTGCGCACCATGCCGGAATAGAACAGCGCCAGGCCCGGTATCGTCATCATCAGCACCAGCGCAGTGGCGACGATCATCCAGGCGGTGTCGGCGGGGCTGATTGCAGTTGTTTCGGCAGAAGCCGGCGTCGTCAGCAGGAAGTTCGCAGCAAGAACGGCGAGCGCAGCATTGCTCGCTGCACGATACGATAGTGCCCCCATGGAATTCCCCCGGCGTGTCGTCGTTTCTTGACTTGTCTTGATTTGCGCGACGGCCATCGCTGCCGTCGCGCCTTGAAGTATCGAAGCCTCAGAGCGCGTCGCTGTCCGTCTCGCCGGTGCGGATTCTCATTGCGTGATCGATCGGCGTGACAAAGATCTTGCCGTCGCCGATCTGGCCGGTGCGCGCATTGGCGGTGATGACGCTAACCGCTTTTTCGGCGATGTCGGACGCAACTGCGATTTCGATCCGAAGCTTGGGCAGGAAGTTCACGACATACTCGGCGCCGCGATAGATTTCGGTGTGGCCCTTTTGGCGGCCGTAACCCTTGACCTCGGTCACCGTCATGCCGTGGACGCCAATGGCCGTCAGCGCCTGGCGCACCTCGTCAAGCTTGAAGGGTTTGATGATCGCGACGACGAGTTTCATGGTCAGGCCTTCGTTTCCGGTGGGTCGTATTCAGAAGTCGTGTCGGTTGCGCGGCCGGCAGGCCCGCGCGCCCGCGTTTCGGCTGCCAATCAAATCTGGCATCTTTCTGGGCAAATGGCACAAAAAAGTTGCAGGTATTCGGGGAAAACATTTAGCCCCGGTGAGTTCGCTCACTGTACAGGAAACGTGATCGTCCGACACAATAGGGCTTCCCGCCAGCCGCTCCGCCGGCTCCCCCATTTTTCATGCAAGAGAATAATATGTCGAACCGATTGTGGTTTTATGCATCCAACGGCCAGCAACAGGGCCCATTTCCCGAGGCCCAGCTGCGCGACCTCATTACCCGGGGCACGGTCAGGCAGGATACGCTGGTCTGGACCGAGGGCATGTCGGGCTGGCAGCGGGCGGGCGAGATTCCAGGTCTGGTCCCCGGCGGGTCGGGTCCCCCCTCTATTCAGCAGCCCGGCGGTTCGCCGCCGATGGGCGCCTCGGGGAGCTATAGCGGAGGTCCGCTGTCGATCGATTTCGAAATCCTGGAGTTTACCTGGCGCAGCCTTGTTCTCGTGATCGGCCTCATCCTCGTCATCCCGGCTCCATGGGTACTGGTTTGGTACACCAAGTGGATCGTCCCGTGCGTCCAGGTTCCGGGACGGCCGAACATGAGCTTCGAAGGCCAGGCGATGACGATCATTCCCTGGTTTTTCGGTCTGGTCGTTCTCATGATTGCCGTCGGCATGATCGGCAGCGAGCTGCTCAGCAATCTGATGATCCTCGTTCAGATGGCCTTCTACTGGCTGTTTCTCAAATGGTTCATCGCGAACCTCGCGTCCAGCGGTCAGCCGCTCGGGCTCAGTTTCTCCGGCTCGGTCTGGGCCTACCTCGGCTGGACCATTCTTGCGGCCATCTCCGTGATCACCATCATTGGCTGGGCGTGGGTTTACACCGCCTGGCTGCGGTGGTTTTGCCGGAACATCCAGGGCACGCGGCGTGAAGTGCTCTTCATCGGCAGCGGCCTGGAGTTCCTGTGGCGCGCGATCGTGGCCGCAGTCGCCAGCATCTTCATCATTCCGATACCGTGGGTGTATCGATGGATGTCACAGTGGCTGGCGTCGCAGACCGTTCTGGCCGAGAGAGGCGCGCACGCGGACGCTTGAATAGCGTTTTCCAGCGAAAGCCTGCCCCGGACTTGATTCGGGGTGGACGCCGGTTCGTGTTAAGAAAACGCGTCAAAGCGAGAATCCGGAGCGTCACTTGCGCTGGCGCACCGAGCCTTCCTGGGCAACGGATGCCACCAGCGTGCCGTCGGGCTTGAAGATCAGGCCGCGGGTCAATCCGCGGCCGCCCTGCGCGCTGGGCGAATCCTGCGCGTACAGCAGCCATTCGTCGGCGCGGAACGGCCGGTGAAACCACATCGCGTGATCGAGGCTCGCCGGCATCATGCGCTTGTCGAACAGCGTGCGGCCGTAGCGCGCCATGATCGCATCGAGCAGCGAAAAATCCGACGCGTAGGCCAGCGCACACATATGCAGCGCCGGATCGTCGGGCAGCTTCGCAGCCGTGCGAATCCAGACATTGATCCGTCCGTCGTCGATCTTCTGGCCGAAATAGCGGCCGAGTTCGACCGGGCGCAGCTCGATCGGACGGTCGGATTCGTAATAGCGGCGGATGAAGTCCGGCATCTCCTTGAACATCGGCTGCTTGGCGATTTCCTCGGCGGTGAGCTTCTCCGGCGGCGGTACGTCCGGCATCTTGTCCTGATGGTCGAATGCGCCTTCCTCCTCGGCATGAAATGAAACCATGATGGAGAAGATGGCGTTGCCGTGCTGGATCGCGGTGACGCGCCGCGTCGAATAGCTCCTGCCGTCGCGCAGCCGCTCGACCTCGTAGATGATCGGAATCTGGGGGTCGCCCGGCAGGATGAAGTAGCAATGCAGCGAATGCGGCAGCCGGCCCTCGACGGTGCGGCACGCCGCCACCATCGCCTGTCCGATCACCTGTCCGCCGAACACCCGCTGCCAGCTCGTCTTCGGGCTGTTGCCGCGGAACAGGTTAACCTCGATCGGCTCCAGATCGAGGATTGAGATCAGGTCGATAAGGCCTTTGGACATGGCGGCGCTTTCAATCTTCCGGTCATTCCGGGGCGATGCGGAGCATCGAACCCGGAAACTCGAGATTCCGGGTTCGACACACTATGTGTCGCCCCGGAATGACGATCCATGACGGTTAAGTACCTTGTTTCAGGGCCCTGTTTCGCCCAGCTATTATCAGGTAGCAAGTCTCGTCTGGTGTGACAGCGTAACCGGGTAAGGATCGCATGGCGGCACAGCGAAGCATAGTCATCTGCGGCGGCGCATTTGCAGGGCTGGCGCTCGCGCTGGCGTTCCGCCAGGGCCTTGGGCCCGAGATTCCCGTTGTCGTGGCAGATCCGGCGCTGGCTTTGCGGCCGAGCCGCGATCCGCGCGCGACCGCCATCGTGGCTGCCTGCCGGCGGCTGTTCGAGGCGCTCGGCGTCTGGGATCAGGTCGCAGCCGATTCCCAGCCGATAACGGACATGGTCGTCACCGATTCCCGACTGGAGGACGCCACCCGTCCGGTGTTCCTGACGTTTGCAGGCGATGTCGAACCCGGAGAGCCCTTCGCGCATATGGTCGAGAACCGCCGCCTGATCGACGCGCTGGTTGCCCGCGCCGAGGCCGACGGCATCGATCTCCGCGCCACGGCGGTCTCCAGCTACGATGCGCGCGCCGACGGCGTCACCGTGACGCTCGCCAATGGCGACGTCGTCGAGGCAAGCCTGCTGGTCGCCGCCGATGGTGCGCGCTCGAAACTGCGCGAGCGCGCCGGCATCGCAACCCACGGCTGGGAGTACGATCAATCCGGCATCGTGGTGACCGTCGGCCATGAGCGCGATCATCACGGTCGCGCCGAGGAGCATTTCCTTCCCGCGGGTCCCTTCGCGATCCTGCCGCTGACCGGCAAGCGTTCTTCGCTGGTGTGGACCGAGAACCGCACCGAAGCGGCGCGCATCACCGCGCTCGGCGAAGATGAGTTTCACGGCGAACTCGAACGCCGCTTCGGGCTGCATCTCGGCGAGATCAAGGCGCTCGACAAGCCGCGGGCGTTTCCGCTCGGCTATTTCGTCGCGCGCTCGTTCATCGCGGAGCGGCTGGCGCTGGTCGGCGACGCCGCGCATGTGATTCATCCGATCGCGGGGCAGGGCCTCAACATGGGGTTGAAGGACGTCGCGGCGCTGGCGGAAGTCGTGGTCGATGCGGCGCGGCTCGGCATGGATCCCGGGCAGGCCGACGTGCTCGACCGCTATCAGCGCTGGCGGCGCTTCGACACCATGGCGATGGGGCTCGCCACCAATTCGCTGAACTTCCTGTTCTCGAACGAATCGACCTTGCTGCGCACCGTGCGCGATATCGGTCTTGGTCTCGTCGATCGCGCGCCGCCGCTGAAGAGCATGTTCATCCGCCAGGCCGCCGGACTATCGGGCGAGGTGCCGCGGCTGCTGAAGGGCGAGGCGTTGTAGAGCACCCGGGCTCGCCATTGCGAGCGCAGCGAAGCAATCCATGCTTCAGCGCGTGAGGAGAGATGGATTGCTTCGCTTCGCTCGCAATGACGGTTGGAGCAGCGCCCCACCTTTATCACTCGATCTTCCTTGCCTCTTCCGGCAGCATGATCGGGATGCCGTCGCGGATGGGATAGGCAAGCTTGGCCGAGCGAGAGATCAACTCCTGCCGCGTCGAATCGAATTCGAGCGGACCCTTGGTCACCGGGCACACCAGGATTTCGAGCAGCTTCGGATCGACGGTGCTGTCGAGGCGTTCGGGCGTGGCGTTCATCTTCGGTCTCCGGCGGACGGCGGTGCCTGGCATGATCGATCGCCGCGTATCACGATGCAGCGATCCGCAGCAGTTCGTCGAGCACGGCCTGCTGGCGCGCTTTCGACAATGGCTGATCCGATAGCGCAAAGCCGAGAAACGCCCAATAGAGAATTTGGGCGCGGGCGCGGGCGAGTTCCGCGGACAGCCCGCTCTGCGCCAGCAGGTTTTCGACGTAGCCGAGCCGGCGCCGGTCGATGGCCTGCACGGCGGTGCGGGCCGCGGGATCGACACTGGCCCAGGTCCGGACCGCGCGCTCCAGCGTCAGCCTCTCGCTGAACACCCGGCGCAGCAGCACCGCGAGCGGGTTCTCGTCGTTCGACACCGCCTCGACATTGGCGATGATCTGCTCGGCGGCGACCTCGTGCCAGCGTGCGAGGACCGCGGCGTGGTAGGCGGCGATATCGGCGAAATGCCAATAGAAGCTGCCGCGCGAAACGCCCATCGTTTTCGCCAGCGGCTCGGCCTTTAGCGCCGTAAAGCCGTCCTTGGCGAGCGTTTTGAGGCCCTGGTCGAGCCAGTCCCCGGCCGAGAGCTGATCGTTCGTGTTCCTTCCGCGCATCCGGTTACCATACACCAGTGTATTGACAAGTGCCAGGATGCGGCGCATAACCATACAGTTCTGTATGGAGAAGCCGCGATGCGCGATCTCGTCCTGCAACTTGCCGGCGTTGCCGGAATAGCGGTCGCCCTGATCCACGGCGTGCTGGGCGAGACCAAGGTGTTCGCCAAGGCGACCATCCAGCCCGAGAGCCTGCGGACGCTGATCCGGCTGGTCTGGCAGGCGGGCACGGTGGCCTGGATCGGCGGCGCCGTGCTGCTGATTGCCGCACCATCGATGGGATCGGAGAGCGCGCGGCACTGGATCGTCGTGACGATCGTCGCGGTCTACAGCTTCGCCGCCGCCGCCAACGCGTGGTGGTCACGCGGCCGCGGCTTCGGCTGGAAAGCGCTCGGTGCGGTGGTGGTGCTCGCGGTGGCGGGATACTAGTCGGAACCCGCCCCGGGGTTTGTCTAGCTCAGCCACTTTCTGGCCCGCTGCAACGTCACCGAAGGCAGTTCGCCGAACGAGTTGCGATAGTCGCGGGCGAAATGGCCGGGATTCTGGAAACCGCATTTCAGGGCGACCTGTATGACCGAGCCGACCTCATTGGATCGCTCGAGCATTTCCCGCGCACGGTTGAGCCGCACCCGCTTGGCGAAATCCGCCGGCGAGCAACCGCGGTCCCGCCTGAACTGCCGGAACAGGCTTCGTGCGCTGACCTGCGCCACGGCCACCATGGCATCGATGTCGATCGGCTTGTCCCAGTTGGCCTCGATGAACTCTTCGACGGCCTTTACCGCTGTCGAGGAGATCGGCGGCGGCTCGCGCAGCAGCAATTCGGTGTAGTTGTGCCGGTGGCACATCAGGAATTTCATGACGATCATTCGTTCGACCTCGGCCGCGGCGAGGTCGGAGAAAAAGGCGCCACGCTCGTTGTAGTCGGCGGCCAGGTGAAAGACCCGCCGCCGCAGCGCTTCCATCGCCGACTGATTTGTCGATGCATCATCGAACGACAAATTGCGGACATCCTGGCCGAGCAGGGCGCTCAGATTGCGCAATAGTGTTTCGAACTCGATGCGGAGCGCAATCTGGCGGTAGCCGGATTGAAAGTCGAATCTGAGCGGCCGATACGCATGCAGGATCGGCGTCCATGATCCCGGCACTATCTCCGTGGATAGCTTGCCCACGTGATAGCGAGCAGCGCCTTCGATGGCAAAGCACTGCCGGACAAAGGAGACCTCGCCGAATCCGACCGAGACATCGCCGATGTACTCCACATAGGAGAGCCCCACGCCTCCGATCTGCAGGTGGTCGGCGGTGATCGCCAACTCGTCGGCTGACCTTTTGACATCGAAACTGTTTGCGCCGTACACGCGAAACAGGCGGTCGCGAACGAGTGCCGGATCGCTGGAGCGGACGACCGGATAATTGCTCAGAGGCGTAGAACGGCCGGGCATCGAGTTGGCGGTTTCATCGATTCGGGACCCGGCGATAAAAACGCTGGGTATTTTCCAACACAACCCATCAACAGTTGCGCGCTTGTTCGGCAAATGGTCGCATCGAATAATCAAATCGCGCCATCGTTACTCAATTTCCGCCACGCCGGCATGGACGCCATTCGGCGTAGCATCGCCCGCGGCGCGTGGCACAATCCGGTCATGCCTGTCACAATCCGGTCTCAAGCATCCCTAACTTGATTAACCTAGTCTGATGTCAAGCGTTCGCCATTGAGCTTAGCGCTGAGATCGACAGGTCGGCGGCGATAGTGCCGCCCCGCATCATGCCTGCCCGGTCTGTCATTCCCAGAACCAAGGAATATTGCCGTGAGCAGCGCTTCCTCTTCCACCGTCAGTCCCTCAGCCGGACTGTTCGGCATTTTCACCAACCGCAAAATCAACACCAAGATCATGATCGGCTTTGCAGCGGTGCTGACGCTGCTGGCCATGCTCGCGGTATTGTCGTATCGGGGCTTCCTCAAAGTCGCGGAAG
The DNA here is from genome assembly GCA_023422775.1 of Pseudomonadota bacterium. Classification (GTDB taxonomy): domain Bacteria; phylum Pseudomonadota; class Alphaproteobacteria; order Rhizobiales; family Xanthobacteraceae; genus Bradyrhizobium. The sequence continues at coordinate 77,596 of JAFAGM010000091.1, read as the reverse complement.
GCTTCGACGCCTTCAACCAGCGCGTCAAGGTCGTCGGTGTCGTCCGCGATGTCGATTACGGCTTCATCGGATACCGCCGCTTCGTGCGCGAATTCTCCGTGTCGGGCGACGAAAAACTGATCGCCGAGGCCCGCAAGCGGCAGGAGGCGCTCGCAAAGAGCGTCAAGCAGGGACTGGACGGGATCAGGAACCCCGAGCGCCGCGCCGGGATGGCTGAGATCAACGAACAATTCACGCAGTACGCCAGGCATTTCGACAGGCTCGTCGTGCTGAAGCAGGAGCAGAACAAGCTGACGGGGGACGTTCTCGATCCGCTTGGCGCAAAGACGCTCGCCATGATCGAGGAACTGCAGAACAGGGCTGTCAAGGCGGGCAACCCGAACAACGCAACACTGGGCGGCGAAGCCGTCAAGCAACTGCTGCTGGTGCGGCTGAATGCCAACAAGCTGCTCGGCCGTCATGACCAAAGCTCCGCGCAGGCCGCTGAAGCCGCCCTCGCGGCGCTGAAGAAGGCGATGGCCGCGTTCAGTGCCGGGATCGTCAGTGACGACGTTCGAAAGCTGTTTGCGGACGCAAGCAGCAACGTCGACAAATATTCCGACACCTACCACCTGGCCGCCAGGAATTCCCACGACGTCGAAGTTCTCGCCAACGGCGAGATGGCGAAGGAAGCCGAGGCGATTGCTGCTGCGGCAGAGCGCGTCAAGCAATCCGGCATCGCAGACGAGGCCAGGATCGAGCATGAAGCGACCGAACTGATTGTCTCGACCGAGCATCTGATCGTCGCGATTTCGATCGGCAGCCTCGTGCTCGGCATCCTGCTCGCGTGGCTGATCGGGCGTGCGATCTCGAAGCCGGTCACAGGTCTTTGCGCGGGAATGCGCGAACTCGCCGATGGCAATTTCGCGGTCGTGTTGCCCGGTCTCGGCCGTGGCGATGAGGTCGGCGACATGGCGCAGGCGGTGGAGACTTTCAAGGTCAAGGCCGAGCAGAAGGCGCGCGCGGAAGCCGAAGCCAAGGCCCAGCAGGACCGGCTTGCGGCCCAGCAGCGCAAGGCCGACATGATGAAGCTTGCAGACACGTTCGAAGCCGCCGTGGGCGAGATCGTCAATACCGTGTCTTCGGCGTCGACCGAACTGGAGGCCTCGGCCACCACGCTCACCTCGACGGCGGAACGCGCGCAGGACGTCACCACCATGGTCGCGGCAGCTTCCGAGGAAGCCTCCACCAATGTACAGTCGGTGGCCTCCGCGACGGAGGAACTGACCTCGTCCGTCAACGAGATCAGCCGGCAGGTGCAGGAATCGGCCCGGATTGCCAACGACGCGGTCGATCAGGCGCGTAACACCAACGATCGCGTGGCCGAACTGTCGAAGGCGGCCGCGCGAATCGGCGACGTGGTCGAACTGATCAACACCATCGCGGGGCAAACCAATCTGCTCGCGTTGAACGCCACCATCGAGGCCGCCCGCGCCGGTGAGGCCGGACGCGGCTTCGCGGTGGTCGCTTCCGAGGTGAAGGCGCTCGCCGAGCAGACCGCGAAGGCGACGGGCGAGATCGGCCAGCAGATCACCGGCATCCAGGCAGCGACGCAGGAGTCGGTGGGGGCGATCAAGGAAATCAGCGGCACGATCGAAAGGCTGTCGGAGATCTCTTCGACCATCGCAGCAGCGGTAGAGGAGCAGGGCGCCGCGACCCAGGAAATCTCCCGCAACGTGCAGCAGGCCGCGCAGGGCACCATGCAGGTGTCGTCCAACATCACCGACGTCCAGCGTGGCGCCAGCGAGACCGGATCGGCGTCCGCGCAGGTCCTGTCGGCAGCGCAGATGCTGTCCGGCGACAGCAACCGCCTCAGCACGGAGGTCGGAAAGTTCCTCGCAACGGTGCGGGCTGCCTAGCCGGCAGGGCAGGGCTGCCGGAATAGGGCACCGTGGAGCCTCGTGGTCCGAGACGCGCGGCTTTGCCGCGCTCCTCACCATGAGGGTCCAGACCTTGTGCCGAAACGCCGGACCTCATCCTGAGGAGCTGCGTCTTCGCCGCGTCTCGAAGGATGAAGCCACGGGATGCGCTGCAAGCGCTACTGCAGTCCTGTGTCGCCGCTGGTGCTCTTCTTGGCGAGATCCATCTCGGTCACCGCGATCAGGATTTCCGCGCGGGTCTTGAGATCGGGTGCTTCCAGCATGGCCTGCTTTTCAGCGGGCCCATAGGGCGACATCATCGCGAGCGCATTGACCAGCGCCTCGTTCGGCGCACTCTCGATGCCTTCCCAATCCACCTTCAGGTTGTTGGCTTCGAGAAAATCCGTCAGCACTTCCAGCAACGCCGCGCGGTCCACTGCCTCCTCGCCCTTGCGGGCGACGAAATCGTCGGCATAGGAAAAGAAATCCACCTTGCACTGGCGGTACGCGGTGAGCGCGGTGACCTCCTCGACCACCTTGAAACGCGCGACGCCGGTCAGTTCGAGGATGTAGCGGCCGTCGCCGGATTCGGCGAGCTGGGTGATGCGGCCGACGCAGCCGACGCGAAACAGCGCCGGTCTCGCTTCGTCCCTGGAGTGGGCAACATCCGGCTGGATCATTCCGATCAGCCGGTGCCCGTCGCGCAGCGCGTCATCGACCATCGCCAGATAGCGCGGCTCGAAAATATTGAGCGGCATCTGGCCGCGCGGCAGCAGCAGCGCGCCCGGCAGCGGAAACACCGGGATCACTTCGGGAAGTTCGCCGGGTCCGCGATATTCGGCATTGATCGGCATCTGCGGCCCCGATGCTGGCTACGAAAAAAGGACCGTCGACAGCCGTTTGCGTCCATCGACGGTGGCCTCATCAGTGCCGCCCCACGCCTCGAAGAACTGCACCAGTTGCTTGCGCGCGCCGTCGTCGTTCCACTTGCGATCGCGCTTGACGATTTCGAGCAGTTGATTGGTCGCCTCCGCGCGCATGCCTTGCGCGTTGAGCGCGGTCGCAAGATCGAACCGGGCCTGATGGTCGAGCGGGTTTGCCGCGACCTTCTGCTCGAGTTCAGCCACGGGACCCACTGACTGGGCCTGCTCGGCGAGATCGATCGAGGCCTGCACCGCCTTGACGGCCGCGTCGTTGCGCTTCGATTCCGGGACCATCCCAAGTGTCTGCTTGGCTTGCTCGATCGCGCCCGTCGCGACGTAGCATTTTGCGAGCCCGGCCAGCGCTGCAATATTGGTCGCGTCGAAGCCGAGCACCTCGGCATAGATCTGCGCGGCGGCCGCAGCATCGCCTTCCGCCAATACGGCCTCGGCTTCCTGCAGGATTTCCGCGATATTCGGTTCGCCCGGTGCCGTCATGCCTTTGGTGAGTTTTTCGATGAAGGCGTTGACCTGGCTCTCCGGCACCGCGCCCATGAAACCGTCGGCAGGCTGGCCGCCGACGAAAGCGATCACGGCCGGGATCGACTGGATGCCCATCTGGCCCGGAATGGCCGGATGCTCGTCGATGTTCATCTTGACCAGCTTGACCTTGCCCTTGGCGGCGCGAACCGCCTTTTCCAGCACCGGGGTGAGCTGACGGCAGGGACCGCACCAGGGCGCCCAGAAGTCGATCAGCACCGGCTGGCGCTTCGATTCCTCGATGACGTCCTTGACGAACGTCTGGGTTGTGGTCTCCTTGATCAGATCGGGTGCTGCCTGCGGCGCCGGGCCGCCGCCCTGCTCAACTATCGTCACGGTGATCCTCGCCTGATGTCTGCTGCGGCCCGCTTCTAGCACGGTCCCGCGCCAAGTTCTCGCCCGCTAGATGGCGGTTTGGCCGCAAAATTCAATCCGCCCGCCGCTTCCGCAGGCCTGCCGGGACAGCAGGGCATGACCGGCGCGTGGCGAAAGGCCGGCGCAGCCGCAGGTTGGCCCCTGCGGCGAATGACCGCGACGGATCGGGGCCGATCCATGGGCCCCCGTCCGAATCGGACCTCCGAAATGCCGGCTGCAGACCCCGGAGTTCCCGACGCCGCCCCCCCGGAATCCGCATTTGCCGTTGTTTCGGAGCGATTTCCGTCCGTTTATCGATGAAACCGGATTTTCCGGGTGCCACGAACTGTCAGCGGACTGTTGCATTCACGGTCCGCATTTGGCATAGGTCTGCCGTTGACGGCGAGCCATCGCCGCCATCTCGGATGCGGGTGTAGCTCAGTGGTAGAGCACGACCTTGCCAAGGTCGGGGTCGAGGGTTCGAGCCCCTTCGCCCGCTCCAATCTCTCCAAATCAACGCAATACTTGACCCTCCCCTTCGGGGTTTCCGCGTTTTGCGCTCGCGGGTGCAGGCTGCGCAAGTCGTCGCCCGGCTGTTTCCATTGCGATCAAACTCATCCCTTCTTAACGCTCCGGCTGCATCATTGGACCTGCCTGACACCGTCCTGCGACACCAGATGGGGCGATCCGATGAAGGTTGGCATCAAAGCGCAACAGTGTAGCATCCTCTATTTTTCGGGCGTCATCGCCGTTTGCGCGTTCATCGGCTTCGCCGCAGGCAAGGTTTCGTCGAACCTCTCCGATGAACAGAGAGCGACGACCCCAACCCAATCAGCGGTCCATGCCCCGGCCACGCATTCGGAGCCACGTTATCGGGGAATACGATAGACCCAGACCTTCGCCTTGCCCGAATTCACGCCGCGAAACAGATCTGGAAAGATGCCGCCGACCGGCTGGTTCAGATAGACGAACATTTGCCCGTTGCGGGTGGCCCTGAAGGTCTCATTCAGACTGCCGTCCGGCTGCGGCTCCCCGTCGATGAAGTTCTCCTCGTTGCCGGTCTCGCCGTAACGAACGATGACGCGTCCAAACGGGCGATCCAGCGTTCGCTTGAGCGGATAGGCTGTCGCGAGCAAGGCAAACCGTCCGAGCGCTGTGGCCGAGTCCGGCAGGCTGTCGTTCCATTGCGGAAGAAAACTGCGTAGCGGCATTCCCCCCGGGCCGGATTGCGCGCCGAGAAACGACCATTCGCCTTCCTGCTCGAGGACGAACCGGTAATTGCCGCGCCGGTCGAGCATGACGCCGGCCGGCGTGCAGAGGCTGGCGGTGTCGAATTCGAGGGGGACGCCGCGACACGCATTGGACTTGCAGGTGCTCGGGATGCTGCCGTCGGAAGCCCGCTTGCACAGCTTCATGTCGTCGGGATCGCAAACCTCCAGCGCGACAGGCTTCGCCACGGGCTGGCAGAAGTGGCCAAAGCTGTCGCGAAAATTGAACAGATAGTGGCTGGCGAATGCAAGGCCGCCGACCAGGAAGGCGAACGCGAAAAAGGCCGGCGCGACCTTGAGTTTGATGCTGGTGATGAATCGCCTGTAGGCGTCGGTCAGCCGGAAACGCGCGATGGCGCTGCCGGGCAGCCACATCGTGAACAGGATGGCAAAGGCAAACCACCGGAAATAGGGGTGCGTAATGCGGTCGATGAAGATCTGCGCCGAGCCGGGCGCCTTCGGCAAGGGGTAACCAATCCAGCCCGGTACCGGATAGAGCGCGATCAATGCCAGGACGACAGAGATCGCAATCAGCACCGCGCTCTTGCCGTCCCGTCTCCTGGACTTTCCCCGGTTCAGATCGACCTTTGCCAGGCTCGCCCGCCACGCCAGGCGCATCTGGTCGGTGATGCGGTCCTTGAGGGTCGCACTCAACCACAACAGCAGTCCGACTAGCCCGGCGCACAGCAGGAACCACAGCGGCTCCCTGGCATAGGCATTGGTCCAGCGTGCCGCCGCCCCGGGCAGCACCCACCCGATCATGCGAATGACGTCGGAGAGTGGCCGCAACGGCGTTGTGAACTCGGCGGCGGCCGGCGCGGTGGATGTCAGCGGATAGGTCAGCAGATAGATCGATGCGATGACGGTCAGGAAATAGACGATGCGCCGCCGCCAGATCGCGCTTCCGACCACATGCTCCTGGACCTTTTCGCGGTGACGCGCGGAGCCGGAGCTCTCATATTTCGGCTGGTTCGGCAGGACGGTCAGGTCGTCCGGCGACACGATCCTTTCGTCATAGGTCAGGATCTCATAGACCGGCGGCAATGCGACGGGCGCATAAAGATGCGCGTCGATGCTGATGCGGTCGAACACGCTCTCATGGATCTTGGGGATCGCGATCCCCACGCGATCCCGCTTGTCGGCGGAAAATTTCGTGTCCGACAACGCGGCCACGCTGCGCGGCCCGTATCGGTAGTAGCCGCCCAGCCCGTTGCGCGAATCGTAGATGCGGCCGTCCTTGTCCTGGGTCGACCGCACCCGCGCGAACGCGTCGGGATCGGCGCCCGGTGCGGCCTTCAGGGTGAGGCCGCGGCTGCGCGCTTCGGACAACATCCAGGTGAGCGATACATGGGCAAGCGAGTCATCCGGATATCCGCCGCCGACATTGGAATGCACGCCGGCGAACCAGACCTGGGTGATCCGCTCTGAACTGGTTTTCCGGGTGCCCCTGGCAATCTTCTCCGGCCTCTCGTCCCACAGCAGGGGATGGAAGGTGGTGCGCTCATCGTCGAGCGAGAGGGCATGGCAGGCCTTGCGCACCATGGGATTGAGTTGCCGGTCCGGCAGTTCGAGCGGCCACAGATAGCGGCTGACGCCCCGCGTCATCTCGTCGACGGGAAGGCCGTAGGCGGCAACCGTATCCCAGAGGCCGAGGAAGGCGATGTGATCGACGGGGCGCTCGTGCTTGTCGTGCCTGGAGGAAACGAACAGGTTGCGCAGCTTGCGGAACAGCCATTCAACCTGAAACCGCGACTTGAATTTTTCGGCCCGATGCGCCCGGTAGGCCACCGCGACCTTTCGATCGAGTTCCTCTTCGGTCCGGTAACTTACCAGTCCCTGTTCGCATATCAGTCCGTTCACCACGCGGATGGTGAAGGCGCCCCGGCTGAATCCGAAGCCAAAGATGTCGTCGCTCTGCCAGGGGCCGTATCGTTCCTCGCGATTTTCGGCTTTCGCGGCGGCGGCCTCGAGCGCCAGATAGTCGAGATGCGAACGATAGTTGCGGCAGGCGAACTTGTAGATATCGAGCACGTTGCGCTTCAGGCCAAAGCCGAAGGCGCCGCCGAGGATCGCAAACGGCTTGAAGGACGAGGTGCCGACGCCGTCGTCGTAGAATGCGATCTGCTGCGAACTCGTCAGGTCCAGCGATTCAAAAACCCGCCAGACATTCGTCCGCCAGACCTTGCCTGCGGAATTTCCGGTGCCGTCCGAGAGCAGGATGATCCGCTTGTTGGCCATGGGGACACCCGCCCAGTCCGGTCGATACGGAGTTCGCGCAAAGGAATGTAGCCAGCTTCCCAGCGATTCGTCGCTTCCGGTATGAGCCAGGCCACAAATTCGTTCGTCTATTGCGATGCAGCCGTCTATTGCGATGCAGCGCGTCGCAAAAAAGTCTCAAACAAAATCGGCCGAAGAAAATTTCTTCTTGAGCCGGCTTGATCCGACATGGCCACGCATCGTGCGCTTCTCTCCGGCGGCGGATGTGCTACCATTTCACGGTCTGCACACCTCGCCAGACCAACTACGCCTCTCAAAGCTTCAAAATAATAACAGGCGCAGCCGCCAGGCTGCATAGGGAGTGACGCGATGAAATCGGCTTTCAATCGATCTATTCTTGCGCTCGCAGCAATCCTCGTTGTTGCGGGGGCCGGCCAGGCCGGCGCGCAACAGAAGGCCCTGAAGAAATACGAGTCCGGCACCAAGGATTTCTGGAATAACCCGCCGCCGGACTGGTTCCTCGGCGATGAGACCGAAGCGCAAAAGGGCCAGGCGCCTCCATCCGGTCCGCCGACCGGCGCCTCTGACGCCGAACTGGCGGCGATGATGAAGAAGATCAAGCTGCCGGCAGGCTTCAACATCGAAGTCTATGCTTCCAACGTGCTGGCCGCACGGCAGATGGCCTGGGGTGACAAGGGCACGCTGTTCGTCGGTTCCTTCGGCCTCGGCAATGTCTACGCGATCAAGGACAATGGCGGGAAGCGGGAGGTCAAGACCGTCCTCAAGGGCCTCAACATGCCCACGGGCCTCGCGTTCCTTGATGGCGCGCTCTACGTCATCGCGGTCGACAAGCTGATCAAGTACGAGAATGCCGAAGCGAACATCGACAATCTCGGCGCCGGCAAGGTGGTGTATGACGACATGCCATCCTACGCCGCGCATGGCTGGAAATACATCGCGGTCGACAAGGATGGCTGGTTCTATCTGCCGTTCGGACCTCCGTTCAACATCGGCATTCCGCCGACCAGCGTCTCGCAGATTCGCCGCGTCGATCCCAAGACCGGCAATGCCGAGATCTGGGCGCTCGGCGTCCGCAACAGCGTCGGCGGCGACGTCGATCCGCGCTCGGGGCGTTACTGGTTCACGGAGAACGCCCGCGACTGGATCAGCGACGACATGCCGAGCGACAAGCTCAACATGATCACGAAGATCGGCGAGCATTTCGGCTATCCCTACTGCCACCAGGGCGACATGCCGGACCCGAAATTCGCGATGGGTCACAAGTGCTCGGAATTCACGGCGCCCGTCGTCAATCTGGGTGCGCACGTGGCGCCGCTCGGCATGAAGTTCTACACCGGCGATCAGTTTCCCGCCGAGTACAAGAACAACATCCTGATCGCCGAACACGGCTCCTGGAACCGGCACAAGTACCAGGGCGCCCGGATCAAGCGCGTCATCGTCGATGCCGACGGCAAGAATCCCAAGTCGGAGATCTTCGCCTCCGGCTGGCTTGAGGGCGATCAGGGCTATCTCGGCCGTCCGGCCGATATCGTGCTGGCCAAGGACGGTTCGATCCTGGTGGCTGATGACTGGGCCGGTGCGATCTATCGCATCAGCTACAAGAAGTAGGCGTCAACGGATCAAGGGGCTGCGGTTACTCGGGAACGGGTGGCCGCAGCCCGTGTTGTCCGGGATGTCATCAAGATCGTCATGCCCGGACTTGATCCGGGTATCCATCAAACAGAGACTTTTGCCAGCGGGATGGTTGCCGGGTCGAGCCCGGCAATGACGACCGGAGGAGCGGGCATGCGGATTGCGTCAATTGGGATAGTCGTGGCCACGATCGCCTTCGGCCAGTCTGTCCAGGCCCGCGCTGCCGATGCCGTCGCCGGCAAGGCGAAGGCTGAGCTCTGCGTCGCCTGTCACGGCGAGAACGGCATTTCGCAGATGGAAAACATTCCCTCGCTCGCAGCACAGCCCGATCTGTTCATCCAGTGGCAACTCGTGTTCTTTCGCGCCGGCACCCGCAAGAACGAGCAGATGCAGCCGATTGTCGAGCAGCTCAACAACGAGGACATCCGCAACCTCGGCGCCTATTTCGCCTCGCTGGAGCCGCCGAAGGCAGCAAAGCCGGACGACGATCCGGATCTCTCGAAGAAGGGGGCGCAGGCGGCCGCCGGCCGGCGTTGCGCGTCATGCCATCTCGACACCTACGCCGGCACCAAGGCGGTGGCCCGCGTCGCCGGCCAGCGTGAGGACTATCTGTTGAAGGCGCTCCGCGACTACAAGTCGGGGACGCGATCCGGCGGCGCCATGGCCGCAATGGCGGAAGTCGCCTTCCCGCTCAGCGAGGAAGAGATCGAGGCGCTGGCGCATTATCTCGCGCATCTGTGAAGGAGGCGAGTAGCGAGTGGTTCTTCTTCACTATTCGCCACTCGCCATTCGCTACTTGCCCACCCAGATCATCCCCGCTGCTTCTCGTATGCCTTGAGATGCGTGTACGCGATCCGCAGCTTCGGCACCGGGATCTTGGCGGCGTCGGCGCGCGCGACGAGATCGCCGATCACGTGATCGGCCTCGACCGGCAGGCCCGCCTTGATGTCGCGGAACATCGACGCGGTCATCGGCGAGCCCTCGGTGGTCAAGAGGCCGCGCGTGCGCTGGAAGAACGGGCCGCCCGGCGGATAGCCCTCCGCGGCCGCAACCGCGCTGCATTCGTCGAGCATGCCGAGCAGGAAATCCTTGCCGCCGGTGACCGCCAGGATATTGCCGACGGAAGTGCGCATCAGGCAGGTGGAGGCAGCGAGCGAGGCGAGGAATACCCACTTCTCCCACATGTCCTGCATGATGTGTTGGCTCGCCACCGCGCCGAAATTGGCGCTGTCGAAAATCGGCGTGATCGCCCGCATCCGGTTCGACATCGTGCCGTCGCGTTCGCCGAAATTGAGCGACTGCATCGGCGTCAATTGAACCACCTCGCGGGCTTCGTTGAGCGTCGCAGCGATCGCGCACAGGCCGCCGAGCACGCGCTCGGCCCCGAATTTCGAATCCAGCTCGTTGAGGTGCAGCATGCCGTTGAGCAACGGAATGATCGCGGTCTTCGGCCCGACGGCGGGCGCAAAGGACTTGATGGCGTCATCGAGATCGAATGCCTTGCAGCTCAGCAGCACCACGTCGAATTTTTCCGCAAGCCTGTCGGCCTGCACCGTCGGCGGGTTCTTCAGGGTGACGTCGCCGCTAGGGCTCCTGATGACGAGGCCGGCGGTCGCGAGTTCGGAGGCGCGCTTCGGCCGGACCAGGAATGTCACGTCGTTTCCGGCCTGCAACAGCCTGCCGCCAAAATATCCGCCGATGGCTCCGGCGCCGACCACGAGAACGCGCATTGGTGAAGTATCCTCTGTTGTTTGTTGTTCTTGAGGCGCGAATAGTGAGTGGCGAATGGCGAATAGGGAAGGGCTGATAGCTGTCCCAAATCGCTATTCGCCACTCACCATTCGCTCGCTGCTGTGTCGTCATTCCGGGATGGTCCGAAGGACCAGATCCGGAATCTCGAGATTCTCCGGGGCGCCAGAGCGCCCCGTAGTTCGATGCTTCGCATCGCCCCGGAATAACCTAAGAATTATTTCCCCGAGACCATCTCCTCGACTTCGCGCAACTGCTCCTTGCCGAAGAACATCTCCTCGCCGACGAAGAAGGTCGGCGAGCCGAATGCACCGCGCTCGACCGCCGATTGGGTGTTCTCGATCAGCTTCGCCTTGACGTCGGCGTCCTGAGAACGAGCCAGCAGCTTCGCCGCATCGAGGCCGGACGAGGCCAACGCCTTCAATGCCACTTCCGGATCGTCCATCTTCTTCGGCTCGACCCACATGTGGTGGAACGCGGCCTCGACATATTTCTCGAACACGCCTTCGAACCGGGCTGCCACCGCCGCACGCATCAGGTTCAGCGTGTTGACGGGGAAGTTCGGATTCCAGGTGTAGGGCCTGACGCCGAACCGCTTGATGAAGCGCTCGGTTTCCAGCGCGTAAAACTCGCGCTTGTTCCTGATGCCGGCGAGCGTTTCGGCGGGCGACTTGTTGTTGGTGGCCTTGAAGATGCCGCCAAGCAGGATCGGGACATATTCGAATTTCGTACCGGTGCGCTTTTCGATCGCGGGGATCGCCTCGTGGCTGAGGAAGGCGTTGGGGCTGCCGAAATCGAACAGGAATTGCGGATTGATACTCAAGGCGGTCTCCCTGATGTCCTTGGGCCATTTTGGCCCAAGGCTGCCAGCGCGTCTACAGTATTACGATGATCATGTATTGCATCCTTCGGCAGCCGGTCGCCGCTACGGCGGCTCGGCGTGGTCGCTGAAGGCGAGCTTGACGACGTGGTCGCGGATATCGTCGGGCCAGCCGGCGACGAGGCCGACGAACCGCCGCCGGTCGTCGGCAAACAGCGCCCGCGAGGCTTCCTCGAAACCGGCGAGATTGCCGGCCATGGCCGACATGAAGTGATAGGCGGCATCTCGCGCGGCACGCGCACGGTCCGCATCGCCATTGGCGCGGCGCGCCTCGTCGACGAGCTTTCGCAACGCCACCGACGCACCGCCGGGCTGCCCACCGAGCCATTCCCAATGCCGCGGCAGCAGCGTCACCTCGCGCGCGACGACGCCAAGCCTGGGGCGCCCGCGCCCCCGCGGCTCCGCCGCGGCGGTCGCATCCGCGGCGGCTTCCGGACCCGGAGCCGGTTGCGGCAAGCGCGCAATGACTTCGCGGTCGGTGCCGCGAAGGTCGAGATCGACCGGCCGGCCGGTGGCGTCGCTGAAAATGACGATCGACGGCGCCGCCGGCCTTCGGCCGGCGTCCATGACCGCAAGCGCGACTTCGGCGAGCGGGCCGGCCGCAAGCAGGCGCTGTCCCATGAAAGCTGTGAAGTTGGGGCGGGGACTGTGAATCATCGGGAAGTACTCAGGATTTTCGGTTGGCTCAATTTACCCGGATAAATTGAGATGTCAATATCGCCCGGGTAAATATGGCTTATCCTCTTGGCCGTCTCGACTTTCATGCATCCGGCTGGCACGAACGCCGCGCCAACCGCGGGGGGAACGCGCCATGCTCACAGTCCATCATCTCAATAACTCCCGCTCGCAGCGCGTGCTGTGGCTGCTCGAGGAACTCGGCGTCCCCTACGAGATCGTTCGCTACCAGCGCCAGCCGGACATGCGGGCGCCGAAGGAGTTGCGGGCCGTTCACCCGCTCGGCAAATCGCCTGTCATTACCGACAACGGCAACACGATCGCCGAATCCGGCGCGATTTGCGAATACATCATCGGCACCTATGGCCAAGGCCGCCTGATTCCGCCGCCGAATACGCCGGAGCGGCTGCGCTATACCTATTGGCTGCACTATGCGGAAGGCTCCGCGATGTCGCCGCTGCTCCTGAAGCTGCTGTTCACGCTGATGCCCAAGCGTACACCGGCGCTGCTGCGCCCGCTGGTACGCAAGGTCTGCAACACGGCACTGACGACGCTCGTCAATCCGCAGCTCAAGCAGCACATGGATTATTGGGAAGGCGAGCTTGCCAGGAGCGAGTGGTTCGCCGGCAGCGAGTTCTCCGGCGCCGACATCCAGATGAGCTTTCCGCTGGAAGCCGCCGCGGCGCGCGGCGGACTGGAGCAGGGCCATCCCAAAGCGATGGCGTTCCTCGATCGCATCCATGCGCGGCCGGCCTATGCGCGTGCGCTGGAAAAGGGCGGGCCGTATGCGGTGGGGCGCTGACGGGGCCGTCCGTACATGACGACACCCATCTTCGCTTCAATTGCTCCGCGCCGGGACGAACATCGGCAGGCTCCTATCGCGCCCTCTGTGCTCCGCCGGCCGACGGCAGCGCCTGCACGGTGACGCCGGGGGGCGGGACGTCGTCGTCGGGCACGAAGAAATCCGACATCAGCGGCACCGACCGGTCGACGCGGTAGGGCTCGAAATCCCTGACGCCGGCATCATGGAGCACCTTGTCGTCGATGCAGAACTGCCCGGTGAACTCGCGCGAGGGTTTCGTCAGGATCGCATGGGCTGCGTCGCCCATGATCTCCGGCGTGCGGCTGGCGCGCATCATGGCGTCGCCGCCGAGGAGATTGCCGACCGCAGCGGTGGCGATGGTGGTGCGCGGCCACAGCGCGTTGACCGCGACGCCGGCGGATCTCAGTTCGCCGGACAGGCCGAGCACGCACATGCTCATGCCGAACTTCGCCATGGTGTAGGCGGTCGAATTCTCGAACCATTTCTGCTTCATGTCGAGCGGCGGCGACAGCATCAGGATGTGCGGGTTGGCCGCCTTCTTCAGGTGCGGAATGCAGTATTTCGACACCATGAAAGTGCCGCGGGTGTTGATTCCCATCATCAGGTCGAACCGCTTCATGTCGGTCATCTGCGAATTGGTCAGGCTGATGGCGCTGGCGTTGTTGACGCAGATGTCGATGCCGCCGAACTCGGCGACCGTCCGGTCGATCGCCGCGACCACCTGCGCCTCGTCGCGGATGTCGCACAGCACCGGCAGCGCCTTGCCGCCGGCGGCACGAATCTCGTCGGCGGCGGTGTAGATGGTGCCCTTGAGCTTCGGGTGCGGCTCCGCGGTCTTGGCCGCAATCGCGACATTGGCACCGTCGCGTGCGGCGCGCAGCGCAATGGCGAGCCCGATGCCGCGGCTGGCGCCGGATACGAACAGCGTCTTGCCTTTGAGGGTTGTCATGAGGAGTCTCCAGTCCATCCAGTGGATGCGAGGACGAGCGATCCTACGCCGACGACATGATCAGGCAAATCGACAATCGCCTTACTGCCCGGCCGCTTCTGCGCCGCGGGTTCGCGGATCGGGCGCGCCGAGCAAGCCGCCGCGTGTGACGGCGATCGAATTAGCGGAGGTCTGGCCGAGCGGCTCGATCACGCGATGGCCTTTGGCCCTGAGCGCGTCCAGCACTTCCTCGGAAAACCCGCGCTCCACCCGCACGTCGTCCGGCATCCATTGATGATGCACGCGGGGCGCGGCCACGGCGGCGGCGACATCCATCTTGTAATCCAGCACGTTGACGACGACCTGCAGCACCGCCGAGATGATGCGGCTGCCGCCGGGTGTGCCGGTCACCAGCACCGGCTTGCCATCCTTCAGCACGATGGTCGGCGACATCGACGACAGCGGACGCTTGCCGGGGCCGGGCAGATTGGCCTCGAAGCCGACCAGCCCGAAGGCATTGGATGCGCCGGGCGCCGCGGTGAAATCGTCGAGCTCGTTGTTGAGCAGCACGCCGGTGCCCTCGGCAACGAGGCCGACGCCGTAGGGGAAGTTCAGCGTGTAGGTGTTGCTGACCGCATTGCCATGGGAATCGACGACGGAATAATGCGTGGTGTTGGCGCCCTCGCGCGCCGGACTTGCCGCCAGCACGTCGGCGGCCGGCGTCGCTCGGTCGGGATCGATGCTGGCGCGCTGCTTCGCGGCATATTCCTTGGTGACGAGGACATTGACCGGTGCGTTGACGAAGGCGGGATCGCCGAGATAGCGCGCGCGATCGGCGTAGGCGCGCTTCATCGCCTCGATCATGAGATGCAGCGAGGGCGCGGAGCCCTGCTTCATGTCGGACATCGGAAAGCCTTCGAGGATGTTCAGCGTCTCCAGCAGCACCGTGCCGCCGGACGAGGGCAGCGGCATCGAGACGATGTCGTATCCGCGATAACTGCCGCGCACGGGAGTGCGCACCACGGCCCGATACGATTTCAGATCGTCTGCCGTCATGATTCCGCCGGCCTTGCCGACGGCTGTTGCCAGCTTCTCCGCGACCGGCCCTTCGTAGAATCCCCTGGGTCCGTGGTCTGCAATGGCCGACAGCGTTGCCGCGAGGTCGGCCTGCACCAGCCGGTCGCCTTCGCGCAGCGGCGTGCCGTCGTCGCGGGAGAGTGCTCGCGCCGAATTCGGCCAGCGTGACATCCGGCGATACATGTCCGACAGCGTGTCCGCCATGTCGTCTGCGACGATGAAGCCATTCTGCGCCAGGTCGATGGAAGGTTTCAGGATCTGCGCCAGCGTGAACTTGCCGGAGCCGTATTTTTCCAGCGCCAGCGCCAATCCCGCGACGGTGCCGGGCACGCCGATCGCGAGCGCGGAATTGCGCGACTTTTCGCCGTCGGGCTTGCCGTCCGCGCCCAGGAAGATATCGCGCGTCGTCGCAGCCGGCGCCGTCTCGCGATAGTCGATGGCGATGGCTTCACTGCGCTCGGCCGAATGGATCACCATGAAGCCGCCGCCCCCGATGTTGCCGGCGCGCGGATAGGTCACGGCAAGCGCAAAACCGGTGGCAACCGCGGCGTCCACCGCATTGCCGCCCTGCCTGAGGATGCCGGCTCCGACTTGCGCCGCGAGTTTTTCCTGCCCCACCACCATGCCGTGTTCGGCGGGAATGGCGCGAACGGTGGAGAGTTCGGGCGGCGAATAGAAGCGGCGTTCCTGCGCAACGGCCACCGTTCCGAAGGCAAACACCAATGCAACTGACGCAATTGCCCTGCGCCATCCGCTCAAAAATACCGCCATCGAAAATCCGCCGCAGTTGGAGTCGTATGACGCCTGCCCGCAGCGCAAGCGTTGGTGACGCATGCTATATGGATTTGGATTCGGCCGCCGCAACGCTTGGCGCCACTCTTGAGGGAAATTCGTGACATGGCGGTGATCGCTTCCGAGGCTGTTGGCGCCGAAAATCCGAAGCGATACCCGAGCCGGGCCGCCGTCGTCAGCTGGATCTTCTTCGACTGGGCGGCGCAGCCTTATTTCACGCTGATCACGACTTTCGTGTTCGCGCCCTATTTCGCGGGCTTCGTGGCGGCGGACCCTGCGCAAGGACAGGCATTGTGGGGATTTGCCACCGCCGCGGCCGGCTTGATGATTGCGCTGATGTCCCCGGTGCTCGGCGCGATTGCCGATGCCAGCGGCCGGCGCAAACCGTGGATCGCCGGCTTCGGCGCGCTGCTGGTGATCGGTTCCAGCCTGATGTGGCTCGGAAAGCCCGGCGACCCCAGCGTCATCCCGCCGCTGCTGCTGGCCTATGCGATTGCCAGCGTCGGCGTCGAGTTCGCGACCGTGTTCAACAATGCCATGATGCCGACGCTGGTGCCGCCGGATCGGATAGGGCGGCTGTCGGGCACCGGCTGGGCCACCGGCTATATCGGCGGCATCCTCAGTCTTGTCATCGTACTCGGCTTTCTCGCCGCGAGCCCCGATACCGGGCGTACGCTGTTCGGCCTGACGCCGCTGTTCGGGCTCGATCCGGTCACCCATGAGGGCGATCGCATCACCGGGCCTTTGACCGCGATCTGGTTCATCATCTTCGTGCTGCCGCTGTTCCTGCTGACGCCGGACTATCCGGCGAAGCGTCCCGTGCGCGAAGCGGTGCGCGTGGGACTGACCGGCTTGAAGCGAACGCTGGGCGAGTTGCCGAAGCAGAAATCGCTGTCGACGTTCCTGCTCGCCAACATGATCTACACCGACGGCCTGGTGTCGCTGTTCGCGTTCGGAGGTATCTATGCCGCCGGCACCTTTGGCTGGCGCACGATCCAGATCGGGACTTTCGGGATTCTGCTGGCCATTGCCGGCACATTCGGGGCGTGGATCGGCGGCAAGCTCGACGATCGGCTGGGGCCCAGGCGCGTCATCGCCGGCAGCCTGTCGATCCTGCTGTTTGCGATCGGAGCGATCCTGCTGGTCGACAAGGATTCGATTCTCTTTGTGCCTGTCGCGCCGCCTGCGCCGGGTGGCGCGCTGTTCTCGGGAGCAGCCGAGC
The DNA here is from genome assembly GCA_023422775.1 of Pseudomonadota bacterium. Classification (GTDB taxonomy): domain Bacteria; phylum Pseudomonadota; class Alphaproteobacteria; order Rhizobiales; family Xanthobacteraceae; genus Bradyrhizobium. Next base: position 60,600 of record JAFAGM010000091.1, on the reverse strand, counting down.
GCGCCTATCTCGTGCTCGGATGTCTGATCGGCGCGGCCGGCGGCCCGCTGCAGGCGGCGTCGCGCTCGCTGTTGATCCGGCTCGCACCGAAGGACCGCATCGCGCAGTACTTCGGACTGTTCGCGCTGACGGGCAAGGTGACTTCGTTCATCGGCCCGCTCCTGATCGGTACGATCACGGCGGTGACCGCGAGCCAGAAGGCGGGCATGGCTGTGCTGGTGGTGTTCTTCGTCGCAGGTCTCGCGTTGCTATTGCGGGTGAGGGAAGATTCCTAGCCCGTAGCCTATCGCCGTCATTGCTTCGCTCCGCTCGCAATGACGGCAGTTGGTGCGTTTGCAGCCTAATGCCGGAAATGCCTGACGCCGGTGAACACCATGGCGATGCCATGCTCGTCGGCGGCCTTGATGACTTCATCGTCGCGCACCGATCCGCCGGGCTGGATCACCGCGGTGGCGCCGGCTTCGATGCAGGCCAGCATGCCGTCGGCGAACGGGAAGAACGCATCCGACGCCACGACGGAGCCTTTGGTCAGGGGCTCGGTGAGTTTCAACTCGGCCGCCGCATCCAGCGCCTTGCGGGCGGCGATGCGGGCGGAATCGACACGGCTCATCTGCCCGGCGCCGATGCCGACGGTGGCAAGATCCTTCGCATAGATGATGGTGTTCGACTTGACGTGCTTGGCGACGCGGAAGGCGAATTTGAGATCGCGCAGTTCGGCGTCCGTCGGCGCGCGCCTGGTCGCGACCTTCAGCGCCATGTCGTCGACCACGGCATTGTCGCGGCTCTGCACCAGCAGGCCGCCCGCGACCGTCTTTGCCGTGAGGCCCATCGTGCGCGGGTCGGGCAATCCGCCGGCCAGCAACAGCCGCAGATTCTTCCTGGCTGCAACGATCCTGATGGCGTCTTCGGTCGCATCAGGAGCGATGATGACTTCGGTGAATATTTCGGTGATGGCGCGTGCGGCTTCGGCGTCGAGCGTGCGGTTGACGGCGACGATGCCGCCGAAGGCAGATGTCGAGTCGCAGGCCAGCGCCTTGCGATAGGCCGAGAGCAGATCGGTGCCTTCGGCGACGCCGCAAGGGTTGGCGTGCTTGACGATGACGCAGGCGGCGGTGCGCTTCGCATCGAACTCGCCGATGCATTCGTAAGCGGCATCGGTGTCGTTGATGTTGTTGTAGGACAATTCCTTGCCCTGCAACTGCCGCGCGGTGGCGACGCCGGGGCGCTTGTCGGGCGTCGCATAGAACGCTGCCGTCTGGTGCGGGTTCTCGCCATAGCGCAGGGACTGGATCAGGCGGCCGCCAAAGGCGCGGAAGTCAGGCGCGTCGTTCTTGAGCTCCCGCGCAAACCAGTTAGAGATCGCCGCATCATAGGCGGCGGTGCGTGCGTAGGCCTTGGCGGCAAGCCGGCGGCGCAGCGCAAGTGTCGTCGCGCCCTTGTTGGCGGCGAGTTCGTCGAGTACGGCCTGGTAATCCTGCGCCTCGACGACGACGGCGACATCATCGTGGTTCTTCGCGGCCGCCCGGATCATGGCGGGACCGCCGATGTCGATGTTCTCGATGCAGTCATCGTAGCCCGCGCCTTTGTCGACGGTGGCCTCGAACGGGTAGAGGTTGACTACCAGCAAATCGATCGGCGCGATGCCGTGCGCCTTCATCGCCTCGGCATGTTCCCTGTTGTCGCGGATCGCGAGCAGGCCGCCGTGGACTTTCGGATGCAGCGTCTTGACCCGCCCGTCCATCATCTCGGGAAAGCCGGTCAGTTCGGATACGTCTTTCACCTTGAGTCCGGCCGCGGCGATCGCGTTTGCGGTGCCACCGGTGGAGACGAGTTCGACGCCATGAGCGGCGAGCGCCCTGGCGAATTCGATCAGGCCGGTTTTGTCGGAAACGGACAGGAGCGCGCGGGTAACGCGGCGGGTCTTCTCAGTCATGGGCAAGGTCCTCTGTCAGAAGATGCTTATGCCCAGGCGCGCGGCGATTATTCCCGCGCTTCCCGATGGTGCTCCATCCAAAGTCGCCAGTCGCGCGAGAGCCGGCTGGTTAGCAGCTTTTGGCAGGGCGGACAATGGGGCGGAACGGCGGGTTCCGACGTGTCCCGCACGCGCATGACGGATTTTCTACAGCGGCAATTCCGGCTCGTGCTTGGCGGCGCGGCGGGCGGAGTTGGCAGACGCGGCCGAGCGCACAAAGCTCCAGCGCACGGAAGCCGCGTGCCGCGAATCCTGCCGGATCACGATCTGGGCGGTGCGGCGCGGGCCGTCATTGCCGGCCAGGAACACGCTGTCCTCGAGGTCGACCTTGTCGTCGAGCGCCTCGAAGGTCCAGACGTCGCGGTTGGGCAATACCAGCATGACGCCGCGCCCGTCGCTGAGACGGCTCGCCTTCACCGCCGGATGCAGGTGAAACCGTACGGCGTAATCGGTGTCGGAGCCCTTGATCCGCGCACCCGGCGCCGGCGACACGGTGTCCTCGCCGTCGAGCCTTCCGCCGTCAGGGGAGATCATCAGCACCCGGCGATGCTCCACGCCGAAGCGCGACAGGTAGCCGTCGTGCGACGCGGTCAGCAGGTCGCCGCCGGTCACGGCCTCGCGATAACTATCGACGCTGGCGGGGCCGCTGACCACAGGCGCGCCCTGCAGCAGCCGCTTCATCGCCGACAGTTCGACGAACTGGCACGACGACGTGTCGTGATAGGTCAGGGTCGAATGCGCCGCGGTGCTGCGCGCGAACGCGCGCCAGTTGTCACGCCCGGTCGAGGGCATTCCGCAGTTGACGACGATCCGGCTTGGTCCGGAGGACAGTTCGAAGGAGAGGCAGCCGGCATGGGCGTCCTGGCTGACATTCGCCGGCGGTGGCGGGCCGGTGTCCATGATCACGGTGGTCGTGCCGGCATCGAGGCGCTGAAAGCCGGTATACGGCATGTTCGCCATCGGCACGCCATGGGTGTCGTCATAGGCGAGCAGCGTCGCCACCAGGTCCGACGGCGCGCTGCTCATGCCGTTGAACAGCGCGAAGCTGCCGTCACCATGGCGGAAGAACCGCAGCATCGGCATCATGCGGTCGATCGCGTTCAGCAGCGCGGGCGGTGGCGCGATGTTGCGGGCGGCAAAGGTCTGGCGCAGCGGCAGCATGTCGCTGAGCAGTTCGACCAGCGCGCCGGGATTGCGCGAGATATGCCCGCCGTCGGGCAGGATCTGCCGCTGCAGTTCGTCCGAAAGCCGTCGCGTCGCGGCGCGGATGAGGTTGGCCTGGTTGGCAAGGCACAGCGAGGCGTAACAGAGCGCGATCAGCACCTGCAATCGCGGCACGCCGTCGGCGATGTCGAGCATCGTGTAGCGCAGGTAGCGAATCTCGCGGGTCAGGCCGCGCAGATACTTGCGGTAGAATTTTCCGTCGGTGTCGCCGAGCACCAGCGGCGCCTGCGACAGCAGCGAGATCACGCGGCGCGACAGCACGTCGGGGCGGCGTTCGAGCGGCCGCTTGCGCCCCGGATTCGAGATCCAGTCGTCGACCAGCGAACGGGCGTTGGCGCGGGTCAGCGCGGTGTCGGCGGCGCGAAGGTGCCGCAGCCACCCGAAGCCCAGCAGCGCCACCTCCCAATCTTCCGATGGCGGTTCGAGATCGAAGATCGACCGGCCGTGGCAGGTCACGATCTTGCCGGCAAACACGAAGCGGCCGGCATAGATCTCGGCGGCGCGGGTGGCGTCGGCGGTACGCAGGTCGTGCGGCGCGATGATCAGCCGGTCGGCGCGGCCCGGCCAGATCCGCGACACCGCCACCGTGGCGCTTGAGGCGCGCGCCATCACGGTCCGCGCGGAGCGGCTCATGATAAGCGTCGAGATGCGTCTGCGTTGAGCGACCGACACGCCGTGCCTTGGTTCAGGGAGGGAGGTTATTCCGACGCGTCCTTTTAATCCGGAAACGCCGGGATGACACCCTCTTGAAAGCGGGCGAATCACCGCAAGATGGCAGATTCTGGTTTAAAATCAGGATTTAACCAGACGAGCGGCGTAAAATCCGTCCAACCCGCCAAGCCGCGGGTCGTCGTGGGGCAAATGGCAGGGCAGGGTGCGCAAATCGCCGTCCGGAGTCACGATCTCGCGAAGGCCCGCGACCTCGCCGGCATCGATGGGGGCACGCCGCACCCCGGTCTCGGCCGCCAGCAGGGATGCGACGGCCTGCTCGCCTTCCTCCGGTTCCAGCGAACAGGTGCAATAGACCAATGTTCCGCCCGGCTTGAGCAGGGCAACTGCCTTCTGCAGCAGCCGCCTCTGCAGCGCCGACAGGGCGGTAATATCGCCTTCCTGACGCAGCCACGCGACATCGGGATGACGCCGGATGGTGCCGGTCGAGGTACAGGGCGCGTCCACCAGCACGCCGTCGTAACCGCCATCGCCTCCGCCGGGCCACTCGGCCGCATCGATCACCACGTCGCCGGCCTTGAGCGAAAGCCGCGAAAGATTGTCGCGCAGCCGCGCCATGCGCGCCGGCGAGCGATCGACCGCGGTGACGCGCGCGCCCGCGTGCGCCAGTTGCGCGGTCTTGCCGCCCGGCGCGGCGCAGAGGTCGGCGATGGCCTTGCCGCTGACGTCGCCGAACAGCCGCGCTGGCAGCGCGGCTGCGGCATCCTGTACCCACCACTGACCCTCGGTGAAGCCAGGCAACATCGTCACCGAACCCTGCAGCAGCGTGCGCACGGTTCCGGTCGGTAATGTCTCGCCGTGCAGGCGGGTCGCCCAATGCTGCGCGTCGGACTTCACGGTGATGTCGAGCGACGGCTCGTGCCCGATGGCGACAGCCATCTCCCGCGCCGTGCTCTCGCCATAGGCGCCGATCCAGCGCGTCAGCAGCCAGGGCGGAATGTCGAGCGTCTGCTCCTTGACCTCGTCGATCAGCGGCTGGCCCTCGCGGGCGCAGCGGCGCAGTACGGCGTTGACCAGCCCCGCATACTTTGCGGCGCGCCGGTCCGACTGCACCAGCCGCACCGAAAGATCGACGGCGGCATGGTCGGGCACATCCATCCAGAGAATCTGCGCGGCGCCGATCAACAGCGCGCTCTGCGCGCGGGGCGCGTCGGTCGGAATGCCGCGATCGAGCAGGCGCGACAGCAGGTGCCCGAGCGTGCCGAGCCGCCGCAGGATCGTCGCCACCAGGCGCCGCATCAGCGCGCGGTCGCGATCGGCGAGCGACTTCAGTCCCGGATGGGCGCCGGCACCGTCGAGCTGGTCGTCAAGGGTTCGCTGCTTGTGCAGGACGCCGTCGAGAATGTCGGCCGCAATGCGCCGCGCTGCGAGACCGGGCACTTCGGCAGGTACTGCGAATCTCGATGGGGGCATGAAGCGGCGATGTCTCGGAAAGCGAAAGGTTCTGGCTCATGCCGTTGAAATGGAAAAACTTCTTTGGCACGCGAATATGCCAAATGTAAGAATCGCCACAGACAATTTCGTAATTGTGATGTCTGCTGTGCGCCCATACCTGTGCTATGGAAGTTTGAGATGACCGACAGTTCCTCACTCACGGCGTCCGGTACGGAACGCAAGACGTTGACGCCAGCCGCCGAGCGCGCGCTCGCTGAAGCCGAGGCGCGCCGCAGGGCCGCCGATGCCAGCGCGGTCGCGTACCAGAAGGAGTATCAGGGTCCGAAGGGCCTGGAACCGACCCGCTATGGCGACTGGGAGCGGAACGGCATCGCCTCGGATTTCTGAAGCGCGGCCTTGAAGGGATGAGCCGACTCATCCCTTAGTCCGGGGATATGCCCCGGTATGAAAGAATAAATGCATTCAGGAAGCCCCGCAGCGGCTACCGGCGCCGCTGGCTGTCGGCGGCGCTGCCCTGGATGTTCGTGATCGGCGTGGCGGCGGCGACGACGCTGCCGGTGCGGCAGTGGATGCACCGGCTCCTGCCGGCCGATTCGTGGCTCCGCCCCGAAGACAGCCAGGTCGCGCGCGACGCCGAGGTGGTATGGCGGCGGGCCGGAAGTCCCGATATGCGCCACCCCGTCGATGTCATCCGCACCATCGATGGCGACACGTTCGAGGCGCGGGTTCGTCTGCCGCCGGACCTCGATCTGACCACGCGGGTTCGTCTGCGCGGCATCGATGCGCCCGAGCGCAAGGCTGCCTGTCCGCAGGAATTTCAGATGGCAGAAGCCGCCACGGCGGCGTTACGCGCGCTGCTCGGCGAAGGCGACGTCAGGATCTTCAACATCGGGCCGGACAAGTATGGCGGCCGGGTCGTGGCCGACGTCGTCACGCGACGCAGCGGCAATGTTTCGGCCGCGCTGCTCGCCGCCGGTCATGTCCGCAGCTATGGCGGCGGGCACCGCAGCGGCTGGTGCGCCGACGCGGGCCAGCCGAATGCGAAATGAACGATACCTGCTTCGTAATCAGCGCGTGACCGTGACCGTCGTGCCGATCGAGACGCGCCGATAGAGGTCGGTGATGTCGTCGTTGAGCATGCGGATGCAGCCGTAGGAGACGAAACCGCCGACCGAGCCCGGCACGTTGGTGCCGTGGATGGCGTATTCGCCGCCGGCGAGGGTCATGGCCGCGACGCCCATCGGGTTGCGCGGCGAGCCGCCGGGAATGACGTCGGGCATGTCGGGCTTGTCGCGCCTGACGGCGCTCGGCGGCGACCATGCCGGGTTACGGTATTTGCCGTCGATGGTGGTGGTGCCGGCCCACTGCTTGCCGGCCTTGCCGACGCCGACCGGATAGCGCATGGCGCGGCCGGAATCGAGAATGAGATAAAGCTTCCGTTCGTGGGTCCTCACCACGATCGTGCCCGGCGGATATTCGCTGCTGACGTCGACCATTTCCGGCCGCGCGTGCGCCGCGGACGACATCGCAAGGCCCGCACCGATGGTGGCGGCCAGCGCCACCGCAATCCTCATCGACATGATCTGCTCCCACTCGCCCGCCCCTTGCGGGGCCCTCAAGATTTCATGCAAGCCGTTTTTCGGCCTGCGTCTCGTCCACGCATTCTTGACCACGTGTATTCACCGGGCGGTTTCTACCGCCGGCGTCGAGACTCATTTAGTCGTTGGGAGCAAAGGAAATGTTCGATTTGAAGTAAATGATCCGAAAACAACACCGGGCGCCAAAGCGCCCGGTGTCGGGTCCTGCCGCTGACATCTGCGTGAGCGGAAAAGGAAAGGGGGAGCAGAATTGCCGTCGGCCTTACGCCGGCGCGCCCTTCTTGTTCTGCCGGTTCTGCACGAGATCATCGACCACGGCGGGATCGGCCAGTGTCGAGGTGTCGCCGAGGCTCGACGGTTCGTCCTCGGCGATCTTGCGCAGGATGCGGCGCATGATCTTGCCGGAGCGGGTCTTCGGCAGGCCCGGCGCGAACTGGATCTGGTCAGGGGAAGCGATCGGACCGATGTCCTTGCGCACCCACGCCACCAACTCCTTGCGCAAATCCTCGCTCGGTTCGGTGCCGGCCATCAGCGTCACATAGGCGTAGATGCCCTGGCCCTTGATGTCGTGGGGGTAGCCGACGACAGCCGCTTCCGACACCTTGGCATGCGCCACCAGCGAGCTCTCGACTTCGGCGGTGCCCATGCGATGGCCGGAGACGTTGATGACGTCATCGACGCGGCCGGTAATCCAGTAATAGCCGTCGGCGTCGCGGCGGCAGCCGTCGCCGGTGAAATATTTGCCCTTGTAGGTCGAGAAATAGGTCTGCTCGAAGCGGGCGTGGTCGCCATAGACCGTACGCATCTGGCCCGGCCAGGATCTTGCGAGGCAGAGATTGCCTGACGTCTCGCCTTCCAGCACCTTGCCGTCGGCATCGACGATTTCGGGCACCACGCCGAAGAACGGCCGCGTCGCCGAGCCGGGTTTCAGCCTGGTCGCGCCCGGCAGCGGCGTGATCAGGATGCCGCCGGTCTCGGTCTGCCACCAGGTGTCGACGATCGGGCAGCGGCCGTCGCCGACGACGCGGTGATACCATTCCCATGCTTCCGGATTGATCGGCTCGCCGACCGAGCCGAGCAGCCGCAGGCTCTTGCGCGAGGTCTTCTGCACGGGGCCATCGCCCGACTGCATCAGCGCGCGGATCGCGGTCGGCGCGGTGTAGAAGATGTTGACCTTGTGCTTGTCGATGACGTTCCAGAACCTGGAATTGTCAGGGTAGTTCGGCACGCCCTCGAACATCAGCGTGGTGGCGCCGTTCGCCAGCGGCCCATAAAGAATGTAGCTGTGGCCGGTGACCCAGCCGACGTCGGCCGTGCACCAGTAGATGTCGCCGTCGTGATAGTCGAACACGTATTGATGCGTCATCGCCACGAACACAAGATAGCCGCCGGAAGTGTGCAGCACGCCCTTGGGCTGGCCGGTGGAGCCCGACGTGTAGAGGATGAACAGCGGATCTTCCGCGTGCATGTGTTCGGCCGGGCACTCCGTCGTCACCATCGCGGCCGCTTCGTGGTACCAGAAATCGCGCGACGGGTTCATGTCAACGGCGACACCCGTGCGCTTGACCACGACCACCCAATCGACCCCGCCGCTCTTTTCGATCGCGGCGTCGACATTGGCCTTCAGCGGCACCTTCCTGCCGCCGCGCAGTCCTTCGTCGGCGGTGATGACGATCTTGGACTGGCAGTCGGTGATGCGCTGGGCGAGGCTGTCCGGCGAGAAGCCGGCGAACACCACGGAGTGAACGGCGCCGATCCGCGCGCAGGCCAGCATCGCGTAGGCCGCTTCCGGGATCATCGGCAGGTAGATGGTGACGCGGTCGCCCTTCTTGACGTTCCGGGTCCGCAGGATGTTGGCCATCTTGCAGACTTCGTCGTGCAACTGGCGGTAGGTGATGTGCTTGGACTGCGAGGGATCGTCGCCTTCCCAGATGATGGCTACCTGGTCGCCACGCTTTTCGAGGTGCCGGTCGATGCAGTTCCAGGCGACGTTGAGGACGCCGTCCTCGAACCATTTGATCGAAATGTTCCCGGGCGCGAAGGAGACGTTCTCGATCTTGTGCGGGGCCTTCATCCAGTCGATGCGCCTGGCCTGTTCGGCCCAGAAGGCGTTGGGATCGCTGACCGAGCGGGCATACATCTCGCGGTATTTGGCGTCGTCGATAAAGGCGCGCTTGGCCCAGTCCGCGGATACGTCATAGATCTTCTCGGACATCTTTCCCTCCACTCGTTGCGGCGCCGTTCGGGGGCAGAAGGCGACCGCAAGCCTGTCTTGATAATTCCAATGATTATGCGTCGCGGGATGATGCCCGGACAAGGCAGAACGTCTGCAACCTTGGTCGGCTGGCCGGTTGCCGGCCCTCGTCAGGGATCAAGACCGCGTTATTTTCGGACGGCCTTGACGGTCCAGCCGAGGCAAAAATCAACGATGTCAGGCGAATGCCTCCCATGAAAGGTATCTATTAACCTCCAATAACAGAATCGGGACTCGCAAAGCCGGTCGTTAACCCCTAAATGGCCAACCCGAGGCTAGGACAGTCCTCCGGAACCAAGCCACAACAAGGGGCATTACCGGCAGGCAGGCGGAGTAAGGCGATAACGGCAATGATGGATCAGCAGAGTTTCGAGGCTGCGCGGCCCGTTTCCGCCGATCCCGCCGTGGCACTGGCCGAAGCGCTCGGGCAATTGCCCAAGCCGGCCCCGAAGGGACCCGCCGCCAGGTCACCCATCGCAGCCAAGACATCCATCGAAGAGTTGGCCGGGGAACTCGGCCTCACGCTCGGCGACCAGAACGGGCTGACCATCCGCCGCGTCAAGCGTGGCAAGGGTTATTCATTCCATCGCGCCAATGGCACGCAGATTCGCCACGCCGGCACCATCCGCCGCCTGCATTCGATGGCGGTGCCTCCGGCCTATCGCGACGTCCGTTATTCGGCCGATCCGAACTCGCACCTGCAGGCCGTCGGCATCGACGCGGCCGGCCGGTTGCAATACCGCTATCACGCCGATTGGGAAAAGGTCCGCGAGCAGCGCAAGGCCCACCGCCTGGCGCGGCTGGTCGGCGCCCTGCCGAAGATCCGCCGCAAGGTCTCGGCGTATCTGTCCGGCGACGAGCCGACGCGCGAATTCGCGCTCTCGGCGGTGATCGAATTGATCGCGCGCACCGCGATCCGGCCGGGCAACGAATCCTATGCCCGCCTCAACGGCACCCGCGGCGCCACCACGATGTTGAAATCCAACGTCACGCTGGAAGACGACAGCTTCGTCCTGACCTTCAAGGCCAAGGGCGGCAAGGCCGTGCGCAAGGAATGCGACGCCGCCAAGCTGGTGCGCGCCATCGGCATCCTGCGCACCGTTCCCGGCAAGCGGATGTTCCAGTACCGCGACAATTCGGGGACGGTTCGCACCGTCTCGACGTCGACGGTGAACGGCTTCCTGCGCGAGATCGCCGGCATCAAGATTTCGCTGAAGGATTTCCGCACCCTGATGGCGTCGGCCGTGGTGCTGGAATCGCTGTCGCGGATTACGCCGGCCGCAAGCGAACGCGGCCGCAAGAAGCAGGTGCTGGAAGCCGTGCGCGCCGCGGCCGATGAACTGTCGAACACGCCCGCGATCTGCCGCAAGAGCTACGTCCACGACACCATCGTCACCGCGTTCGAGGACGGCATCCTCGAGCGCTTCGCCGCGACCATGACGGGCTATCGCACGCAGGCGAAGCGCGAAGCGCTGCTGGCGCAGGTGGTGACGGCGGCTGCGGCTTGACGGTAACTCGTCATGCGTGGGCTTGACCCGCGCATCCATCAAGAGAGATTTTCCTGAAGTGATGGATTGCCGGGTCAAGCCCGGCAATGACATCTATTTCTGCCGATTCTGTTGTTCCGTCTCCCCATGTTGTGGAGAATATGGCGCGGAGCGCCAAAACGTAGGTCATTTCCGCGGAGACAGATCTTTCATCCGTCTCGCTAACCTCATTCGACCCGCCCTCCTGCAAGGGGAAGGGAAGAGGTCCCCATGACTTTGACGGGCCGTCTCTGAAGGATGGGGATCGCCCATTCAACACAGACGCGCTGGGAGGATTCGATGGACCAGAATAGAGCAAAGGATATATTGGAAGGCATTGTTCAACTCGCCTACCTTAAACTAACGGGCAGTCGCTCGAGTAAAATACCCGAAAAACATAGGGTCAAGACAGGGGGGCCAGGTGCACTAAAGGAATACCTTGATTGGTATATCACCACGCAAGAAAGCGACGACCCAAGCCAGGATTTGTCCATCAACACGGCAATTGCGCGAGACCTACATCTAATAAAGAAGAATTGGCGCATTCGCCTCGAACCGGAGGGCAAGGTCATGCTTTCCGTTGTTGAATGGCACTGGCAAAAGGATTTCCCCAATCCGCACCAAAATTACCGGACTATTTGGATGGCCGACGTGGACGATCCGGGTGTTAAAGCTAAGATGGCAGATATGCTGTGCGAAACGCTTAGATCAGTGGGTGCATCGAACTCCTAGATCTGTGCTCTGACCCTGCTTGGTCGGTCGAGCCCGGGCCGGTGTCGGTCGCATTGGTCTGGGAACATAAGCGGACGTGCCCGTCTGAACAGGATTGCTCATGTCAAGAGACGAAATTGAACGTCAGATCGACAAAGCAATATCGAGCCGCATTCGAATTGCTGCTCAGAACTCTCGCGGTCAATTTTCCTCATGCTGGATTTTCTGGGGACATAAAAACGACTTCTATTTCGGAGCGAAGAGTATCACCGCCGCCATAAAGGTCAGTCTGCACGCGAATGGTCGCGGATATGTGGCCTATGACAAGTCCTACTTTGAACGTAAACGCGCTGAAGGCATCGCTATTCCGGCAAAGACTGCCCGTGAATGGCGACTGCCCGTTTTTGCTTCATCGGGTGCGGTCCACGCCGCATCGCTCATCTTGCCTGCCGATTATTGTTATGGTGATCCGCTGACAGATCGATCACGCAGGAATACTTTTGTTATTGGTATCAATGACGGTAGCCAGTTGGAGGTCGGTGTTTTCCTATCGCGTGAAAGTCCGAAAACGCTGGAGGGGAAACTGTGCACGGTCGGGATGCCAATGTTCGCCGCGACGCTCGACAATGCCATGCACGTTTCACTCGTTGCACGAGCACGGCCGTTCGACCGTACCATGCTTCCGACAGAGGAGCAGATAGCAGGCGCGCGTTCGCAGATGCTGACGACTAAGTCCATGCCTGAGAATGACGTTCTGAACGCAATTCTGTGGGACGCACCGGCCGACGGCGGCGCACTTCGAGTGATCGATGTTGGCGGCGTGCGCTGGAAGAAGTATGAGACAACCCGTCCGTCGACTTAGAGCCTTATTGCAACGTGATTGTGCGGCTCAACTCGGCCCGGGGTACGAAGGAATCGGTTTCAAATTGCGTTGAGCGTAATCGACCGACCGCAGACCGGTGGTCTTGTCGTTCTTTGTCCGGTGATTTGTACGATTGCCGCGCAAAAATAGTGACCTGAGGGATTTGGAAATTCGGGTTTTTCTCGAGTTGCCAGCGATGGCAGCGGGCTGGATGTCATGAGTGACGGGCTTCGCTTGCGGGCGGCCAGAACCTGCTATTCTTGAGAGCCCGCTACATCCCGCCCATCTTGCAAACCATCTTCCACTCGTCCGCCGTCACCGGCTGCACTGAAAGCCGCGAATATTTCACCAGCGCCATGCCGGCGAGCTTCTTGTCGGCCTTGATCGCGGCCATCGTCACCGGGGTCTGCAGCGGCTTGTCCGCCTTGATGTCGACGCAGACGAACTTGCCGGTCTTGTCGGTCGGATCGGGGTAGGCTTCCTTGACGATCTCCGCGATGCCGACGATCTCCTTGCCCTCGTTGGAATGATAGAAGAAAGCCTTGTCGCCCTTCTTCATCGCAACGAGATTCTGTCGCGCGGTGAAATTGCGCACGCCGGTCCAGGCTTCGCCCTTGGCGCCCTTCGCGACCTGCTGGTCCCACGACCAGACCGACGGTTCGGATTTCACCAGCCAGTACGCCATCGTCATTCCTCCGCCTTGAACGGCCGCGTCAGCAGGCCCTCGATCGCGGCGTCGATCGTCACCCTGCCGCCCAGGATCGCCGCGACCGCGTTTGATACCGGCATGTCGACATCCTGCGAAGCCGCGAGTTCGATCAGCACCGGCGCGGTGAACTCGCCTTCGGCGAGCTTGTCGCGGTTCGGCTGCTCGCCGCGCCCGAGCGCAATGCCGAGCGCGAAATTGCGTGATTGCAGGCTGGAGCAGCTCAGGATGAGGTCGCCGAGGCCCGAGAGGCCGGCAAGCGTTTCGCGGCGGGCGCCGCACGCTCGCCCAAGCCGCGCAAGTTCGCTGAAGCCGCGCGTGGTCAAGGCGGCCAGCGCCGAGGCGCCGAGCTTGCGTCCCTCGACGATGCCGGCGGCGATCGCCAGCACGTTCTTCGCGGCGCCGCCAATCTCGACGCCGCGGATATCGGTCGTGTGATAGGGGCGGAACGTCGATGAGCCCAGCGCCTGCACCAGCGCGCCCGCCAGCTTCTCGTCCCTGGCAGCAAGCGTGACAGCGGTCGGAAGACCGCGCGCCACGTCATCGGCAAAACTCGGTCCCGACAGGATCGCAGGCGTTGCTTCGGGTGCGGCTTCCACGATCACTTCGGTCATGAACTTGTGCGTGCCGCGCTCGATGCCCTTGGCGGTGGCGATGACGGGCACGGCCTTTTTCAGGTGCGGCGCCAGCGCCTTCACCGCCGCGCGCAGATGCTGCGCGGGGGTTGCGATCAGCACGATATCCGCCTGCGCAGCCGCCGCGATGTCGCCAGTGATCTGGATGCGATCATCGACGCGAATGCCGGGCAATCTCGGATTGCTGCGCGTCGATTGCATCTGCGCGGCCGCAGTCGCGTCGCGCGCGCAGAGCGTCACATCGCGCCCGGCGCGCGCGGCGACGCCGGCGAGCGCGGTGCCCCATGCACCGGCGCCGATCACGGCGATCGAATTGAAGGGCGTCATCTCAAAATCCCGCGCGCGTGTTGGCGTAGCCGGCCGGTGCCGTCGCATTGGCATCGAGCCGCCAGCGGGCGCGCGGCGGCGCATCCATCGTGTCGATCAGCCCGAGAGCCAGCCGCTCGGCGCCCGCCCATGCGATCATCGCGCCGTTATCGGTGCACAGCGCAGGCGGCGGAATGATCAGCGAGGTCTGCGCTTTCGTGGCAACTTCCTGCAGCGCGCCGCGGATGGCCTGATTGGCGGCGACGCCACCTGCGGCGACGAGGGCTTGCGGCGGACCGAAGCGTTCGTGAAACAGCCGCAAGCCCACGCTCAGGCGATCCGCTGTCGATTCCAGCACCGCGGCCTGAAAGCCGGCGCAGAGGTCGCTGACGTCGTCCGGTTCGAACGGCATCAGCCGGCTGGCCTCGTTGCGAACCGCGGTCTTCAACCCCGACAGCGAGAAATTCGCATCCGGCCGCCCGAGCATCGGCCGCGGAAAGGCGAACCGCTCGGGGTCGCCTTGCGCCGCGGCGCGCTCGACCTCCGGCCCGCCGGGGTAGGGCAGCGACAGCATCTTGGCGACCTTGTCGAACGCCTCGCCCATCGCGTCATCGACGGTCGTGCCGAGCCGTTCATAGTGGCCGACGCCGACCACCGCGACGATCTGGGTGTGGCCGCCGGAGGCGAGGAACAGGCAGTAAGGAAAGGCAAGCGCGTTGGTCAGCCGCGGCGTCAGCGCGTGGGCTTCGAGGTGATTGACCGCGATCAGCGGCGTATCGTGCACCATCGCAATCGCCTTTGCGGTGGTGAGGCCGACGATGACGCCGCCGATCAGGCCGGGGCCCGCGGCGGCCGCGACCGCCGACAGTTGCGCAAAGCCGATGTTCGCTTGCTCCATGGCCTGCCCGACGATGCCGTCGAGCAGATCGACATGCGCGCGCGCGGCGATCTCCGGCACAACGCCGCCGAAACGGGCATGCTCGTCGATCTGCGACCGCACGATATTGGACAGGATTCTCCCGCTGCCGTCGCTTTGGCGCTCGACGACAGCCGCTGCGGTTTCATCGCAGGTGGTCTCGATCCCCAGCACCAGCATCGGCGTATCGTTGTCCAATTTGAGCCCTTGCGCTATCGCAACGCTTCCGTAACCCGGTAGCACTACGAGGTGACGGCGTGCAATCGTCCGGTGGATCGCAAATCGTTGTGACGGAGTTCTGAAGTATGGCCATTCTCGTCACGCGCCCGCATCCGGACGATGAAACCACTGCCAGGGCGCTCCGCGACAGGGGTTTTGACGTCCTGCGCGCGCCGATGCTGCGGTTCGAGCCGGTCCCGTTCCAGGACGATGCCGATGCACGCTATGGCGCGGTCATCGTCACCAGCGCCAACGCGCTGCGGGCCATCGCGCCTTATGTCGCAGGCAGCCGGCTTCTGCGGCTCCCGCTGTTCGCGGTCGGCGAACATACCGCCAGCGCGGCGCGCGAGGCCGGATTTGACGAGGTGGTCGCATCGAAGGGCGACGCCGGCGCCTTGCGCGATCTCGTGCTGGCTGCCGTAAAGTCCAGGCAATTGAAGAAATCCAGTCCGCTTCTCTACCTCGCGGGCGCCGATCTTGCGCGCGATCTTGGCGGCGAACTCGGCGAGAAGGGTCTTACGGTGGTGACGCACACCACCTACCGCATGGTGCCCGCGCCTGACCTGCCGCGAGAAATTTGTGACGCTTTCGTGGCGCATGAGGTCGAAGCGGTGCTGCATTATTCCCGCCGCAGCGCGCGGGCGTTCCTGGAGGCGGCGCGTTCGGGCGGCGTCGAAATATCGGCATTGGCGCTGCCGCAGTGCTGCATTTCGGTTGCGGTGGCCGCGGTTCTGCGGGACGCTGGCGCAACCCAGGTCACGGCAGCGGCTTCGCCGGACGAAAATGCCCTGTTCGACGCGCTGGGCCGCGCCTTGCGGCCTCGCGCGGCTCCAGGTTCTTGAATGCGCGTCCTTCAAGGCAAGTCCTCAAGTGCGAGTCCTTAAAGTCCAAGCCCTTGAAGTCCAAGCCCTTAAAAGTCCAAGTCCTTAGAACTTCAAAAGTCTTCAAGGCCTCTAATCTTTAAGTCTGAACCCGAATGACCGGAAAATCGGTGCCCCCATTTCCGGATCATGTTCTAAGTCGCGCTTTCTGCTAACTTCCGGCATCTGACATTCAAGGGAACCGCCGTAATGGTCGATGACAGGCCCGAAGACACTGGATCGCCGCCCGCCTCGGAGCGGCCGAAGCGCGCGGCGCCGACCATCGATCTCGAGGCGAAGGTCGTGTCTGACGAGCCGCAGAGTTCCGCCGAAGCGCCATCCGGGCCTGAGCCCGCGCTTGAGGCCGAGGCGCCGCCCGTGTCGCCAGCGGACGAGCGGCCGGCCGAAACTGCTTCTCCGCCTGTCACTCCGTCCGAATCCAGGCCGGTTTCTCCCTGGATCGTCGCCCCGGTCTCCGGCGCAGTCGCGGCCGCGCTGGTGATCGGTGTCGGCTGGATGCTGGGCTGGCCTCCGGTCCAGCCCGCGTCCGCGCCATCGACGCCCCAACTCGTCGCCACCGTGGATGGTCTCTCCGCGCGAATCGTCGGACTTGAATCGAAGGCCGGCAAGGTCGTGCCCGATCCCGCAGCGGCCGCGCGCGCCGAGACCCTGGAGAAATCAGTTGCCGCGTTGCGTACCGAACTCGCAGCCGCGCGCGCCCAGAACGAGAAGCTCGCCTCCGCGCTCGACGAGGTGAAATCGGCGCCGCGCGGCGACGGCACCGCCTCGCCGGATCTCGCCGCGTTCAGCGAACGCCTTGCGAAGGCCGAAAGCCAAATGCGGGCGCAGGGCGCCGAGATCGCGCAGCAGGGCAGCAAGCTTGCCGACAGCAAGGCGATCGACGCCAAGCCTGCCGATGATATGCCGCTGCGCCGCGTGGTGGCGGCGGCGCTGCTCGACGTGCTGGTCCGGACTGGCGATCCCTATCCGGCAGCGCTTTCGACGGCAAAAGCGCTGGCGCCCAGTCCCGACGCCTTGCAGCCGCTCGATCAATTCGCGGAGAACGGCGTGCCGAACGCCAACAGGCTGAGCAGGGAATTGCTGGCGCTGGTGCCAAAGCTCACGCCGCCCGCGCAGCAGGATCCCGCGACGACGGGCTCGGGCATCGTCGAGCGCTTGCAGGCCGGTGCGGCGAAACTGGTCAAGATCGAGCGCTCCGACACCGCCGGTACCGATCGCGGCGCCGTGGTGGCGCGGGTCACCGCAGCGGCGGTGCGCAACGATTTCAATGAGGCGCGGCGCGAATTGATGACGCTCTCGCCCGAAGACCGGGCTGCTGCGCAAGGCTGGCTCGAAAGAGCGGATGCGCGCGACGCCGCGCTCGCCGCATCCCGTCAATTCGCCGCGGACGCCATGACGGCGCTCGGCAAACCGGCGCAGTAGGGCTTTCGATGATCCGGATCATTCTGTTTCTGCTTTTGATCGCGCTGGGAGCCGAGGGCGCGGCATGGGTCGCCGAGCAGACCGGCGATGTCGTGCTGTCGTGGGGCGGCTGGCGCGTCCAGACCACGCTGCCGGTATTCGTGCTGGCGCTCGGCATCACCGTCGTTGCGGCGATCATGCTGTGGTCGATCCTGCGCTCGTTTTGGCGCACGCCGGAACGTCTGCGGCGCGGCCGCCGCGAGCGGCGTCAGGCCCGCGGCCGGAATGCGGTCACGCAAGGTTTGCTCGCGATCGGGCACGGCGATTCCACCGCCGCGCGCATGCATGCCGAGGTGGCGCGCAAACATGCCGCGAACGATCCGCTGGCGCTGTTGCTGCATGCGCAGTCGGCGCAGCTCGACGGCGATCGCGAGGCCGCGCAGCGCGCCTTTCACGCCATGGCCGAACGCGAGGATACGCGGCTGTTGGGCCTGCGCGGCCTGTTCATCGAGGCGCAGCGCGCCGATGACCCGGTCGCCGCCGTCATGGCCGCCGAGGAAGCGCTGAAGCTGTCGCCCTCGTCCTCATGGGCGTCGCACGCCGTGCTCGGGTTCTGCTGCGCCAAGGGCGACTGGGCCGGCGCCCTGCGAATCCTCGACAACAATCAATCCGCCGGGCTGATCGACAAGGCGACCTATCGACGGCAGCGCGGCGTGCTCCTGACCGCACGCGCCCTGGAGCTCGAAAAGGTCGATCGCGACCTGTCGCGCGCAAGCGTGACGGAAGCGATCAAGCTGGCGCCGACGCTGGTGCCGGCCGCGGTGCTCGCGAGCAAGTTCGAAAGCGAGGCGCACCAGGTGCGGCGCTCGATGCGTATCGTCGAGACGGCATGGCTGGCGCAGCCGCATCCCGATCTTGCCGACGCCTATGCGCATGTGAAGCTCGGCGACGCCGCGCGCCAGCGGCTGGTGCGGGTGCAGACGCTTGCCGCCAAGGCGCCGGGCCACATCGAGGGCGCGCTGGCGATTGCGCGCGCCGCGATCGACGCGTCCGAATTCACCGTCGCGCGCGAGGCGCTGGCGCCGTTCGTCGCCCAGCCGACGCAGCGGGTGGCGATGCTGATGGCGGAGATCGAGCGTACCGAGCATGGCGATTCCGGCCGCGCGCGGGCGTGGACCTTGCGCGCGGTGCGCGCGCTGCACGATCCGGCCTGGACCGCGGACGGCTATGTCAGCGATCGCTGGCGGCCGGTGTCGCCGGTAACAGGGCGGCTGGACGCCTTCCAGTGGCAGACGCCGGTCGCAGCACTGCCGTCCGACAGGGGCGATGCGATCGAATCATCTCCGTTCGAGGAAGCCATGCTGGCGACGCCGCACAAGTCGGTCGTGCTCGAGCCGCCGGCGCCTGTCGTGGTTGAGCCGGCCCCGCCTGCCGTCGCCGCGGCGCCCGTCGCAGCCCCCGCCCCTGCACCTGCCGTTTCGGTGGGACCCGCCGTTGCTGTCCCTGTGCCCGCCGCCGAGCAGGACAATTCGCCACCGTCAGCGGCCGCTGCCGAGCCGGCGCCCGCGGAGACGTCCTCCGCCGAACCGTCTCCCGCCGAAGCCGCCACCCCGGCAGCGCCGCCGCCGGCCGAACCAGCCCCAAGCCGCCCGGCACCGTTGTTCCGGTCCCGGCAGGACATTCCAAAGGCCGTTCCGGCGCCGATTCCGGCGGTAATCCCGATAATCCGGGCGCCGGACGATCCCGGGGTCGATGAGGATGGCGCAACGGACGAATTCGCGGAACAAATCGGCCCGCCCAAGGCCCAGGCCGGCGGCTGGCGGGGATTTTTGTCACGCTGGGGCAGCAACTAGGTTTTCAACGACCGCGTTTTTCTTGCCAACCGGGACCGTCCCCGATATCAGGTGCGGGCGTTTCCGGCTCAGCCCGGACGCTGCGTTTGGTCCGCCGCAATAGCTCAGTTGGTAGAGCACGTCATTCGTAATGACGGGGTCACAGGTTCGAGTCCTGTTTGCGGCACCAGCCTTCCGGAAAAGTCCGAGCCGGTTCGACGTTACCTTCCACTCTGGGCATCCTGTTTTTCTTGTCCTGTCTGCTCCGGTGACCAGCGTCGTGTGGTACTCGCTTCCTGATCGCGCAAGCGGTGAGCGATCGCGACGCTTGCACTGTACGCTGACGGAAGGGTTGCGAAGCCGGCCGACCGCTGCGGGTTTCTTTGGATCACGACGCATGCCTTCAATGTGCTATGCTCGTCGCGTCAGCCCGCAGGTGAGCCATGACGGGTATCGCAGAGTGGCTAGCATCGTTCGGCCTGGGCGAGTATGCCGAGCGATTCCGTGAGAACGCCATCGACCTCTCGGTCGTTCGAGATCTCACGGAGCAGGATCTGAAAGACCTGGGCGTCCTGCTCGGGCATCGCCGCAGGATCATGCGCGCGATCGCAGAACTTCAGGGCGAGCTTCCGCGGACACTTCAAACGGCCGCCAGGCCGGCGCCGGCAGACACCGCCGGGCGGCGTCAACTTACAGTCATGTTTTGCGATCTGGTCGGCTCGTCGGCGCTTTCGGCGCGCCTCGATCTGGAAGACCTGCGGACCGTCATGGGCATCTATCACAGCTGCGTCGCGAGGATCGTTGCCCAGAACGAGGGCGTCATCGCGCGATACATGGGTGATGGCGTGCTCGCCTATTTCGGCTATCCCCAGGCGCACGAGGATGATGCCGAACAGGCGACCCGCGCCGGGCTGGCGCTGGTCGATGCCGTGCCGAGGCTCAAGACAAACCCCGCCACCGAACTGCAGGTTCGCGTCGGCATCGCTACCGGGCTGGTGGTCGTCGGCGACCTGACCGGCGAAGGCTCGGCTCAGGAGCAGACGGTCATTGGCGAGACGCCGAACCTGGCGTCGCGCCTGCAGGCGTTCGCCAATCCCGGGACCGTCCTGATTTCCGAGAGTACGCACCGCCTCACCGACGGGCATTTCGAATTCCGCAGTCTCGGACCCGTCGCGCTCAAGGGATGGGCGGAGCCGATACCGGCCTGGCAGGTGCTGGCGACGACCGAAGTGGAAAGCCGTTTCGAGGCGCAGCACAAGACCCGGCTGGCGGCGCCGATCGGGCGCGACGAGGAAATCGAGATGTTGCTGCGGCGCTGGCAACACGCCAGGCTTGGCGAAGGCTGCGCGGTCATGCTCACCGGCGAGCCCGGTATCGGCAAATCGCACATTGCGCTCGCGCTTGACGAGCGGCTCGAGAGCGAACCGCACATCACGATACGCCAGTTCTGCTCGGCGCATCACACCAACAGTGCGCTGTATCCGTTCATCCGCCAGCTCGAACGGGCTGCGCGGTTCGAGCGGAGCGACCTGCCGGAGGAGAAGTTCGCCAAGCTCGAGGCGATGCTCGCGCGGTCCGGCGCCGATGCCGACCGCGTGGTGGTGCCTCTGGCCAACCTGCTCTCGATACCGCCCAGCGACCGCTACCGCGTGCCGGAACTCAGCCCCCAGAAGCGCAAGGAGGTGACGTTGGCGGCGTTCCTGGCTCAGTTCAGTGGCCTTGCGGCGCGACAGCCACTGTTCGCCATTGTCGAGGATGTCCATTGGGCCGATCCCACTTCGCTCGAACTGCTCACGATGGCCCTGGAGCAGCTATCGCGGCTTCCGGTGCTGATGCTCATGACGGCGCGGCCGGAATTCACGCCGCCCTGGCCGGGTCATGCGCATGTGACGACGATCTCGCTGACGCGGTTGAGCCGACGCAACGGCGCGGCGCTGATCGAGCGCGTCACGGCCGGCAAAGCGCTGCCGGAAGAGGTGATGGACGAGATTCTCGCCCGCACCGATGGCGTGCCCCTGTTCGTGGAGGAATTGACCAAGACGGTGCTCGAAACCGGGCTGTTGCACGAGCAGGACGATCACTACGTCCTCAACCGTCCTCTGCCCTCGATGGCGATTCCGACGACGTTGCATGCATCGCTGATGGCGAGGCTCGATCGGCTGGCCCCGGTGAGGGAGGTGGCCCAGATCGGGGCCGTGGTGGGCCGCGAGTTCTCCTACGAACTGCTGAGCACCGTGGCCGGATTGCCAAGGGAGCGGCTTGAGGATGCGCTCGACCAACTGGTTCGCTCGGAGTTGATATTCCGCCGGGGCCAGATTCCCCAGGCGGTCTATAGCTTCAAGCACGCGCTGGTGCGCGACGCTGCCTATTCGGGGCTGCTGAAGAGCCGACGCGCCGCGCTGCACGCCACGATCGCGGACGCCTTCGAGCAACGGTTTCCGGAGATCGCGGAGACGCAACCGGAAACTCTCGCGCACCATCTGACGGAGGCCGGACTGTTCCAGAAGGCGGTGACCTATTGGCTGCAGGCCGGCAGGAAAGCCGCCATGCGCTCGGCCAATCTCGAGGCCATCGCGCATCTGCAACGAGGTATCGAGGCCCTGGGCCATCTGCCCGACAGCACGCGGAAGGACAGGTCGGAACTTGACCTTCAATTCGCGCTCGGGCCCTGTCTGATCGCTACCCAGGGGCCTGCTTCGAACAAGTCGATGGCAACATTCACGCGTGCGCGCGAGCTGTGCGCGCGTCTGGCAGACCCTCCCGAGCAACACCAGGTGATGTTCTGGCTGACCACCGCAAGCGTGATGCGCGGTGAGCTGCCGCTGGCCGAGGAAACGATCGCGGTTCTGATCCGGCTCGCCGAAGCGCGCGACGATCGATCGGCCCTGCTCAATGCGATGCGCGGGCAGGGGATGATCCGCCTCTTCATGGGACAACTCACCGGTGCGCGTGAGGTGATCGAACGCGCCTACGAAGCGTTCGAGGCGAGCAGCGAGGAGCACAGGCTGGCGGCGCGTTCGGCCGGCCAGGATGCCGGCGTGGCCGACCTGGCGCTGATGTCATGGGCGCTCTGGCTGCTCGGCCAGGCCGATACGGCAATCGTGCGCATGGACGCTGCCATTCGGCGCGCCGATGCCATCAGTCATCCGCATTCGCAGGCCTATGCCTGCTACTATGCATGCCTTCTGCACGCCCTTCGCGGCGAGTTTCTGATCGCGCAAGGTCATGCCGAGCGCTGCATCGCGCTGTCGGAGGAGCATGGATTCCGGCAATGGCGCCTGGCGCGGGCCATTCGGGGCATATCCGTCGCGTCGCTCGATCCTTCACCCAGCGCACTCGCCGACATCCGGGCAACGCTGGACGAATATCGCAGCGCCGGCTATCAGGTGACCACCACTGCGATCGACGTGCTGTTGTGCCCGCCATTGTTGAACGGTCGCGACTACGAGGCCGCGCTGGAACTGATCGAGCACGGTCTTGTGGCAACCAGCCGCAACAGCGAACGAATTCTGGAAGCCGAATTGTATCGGCTCAAGGCCCGGGTGCTGGCCGCCCGCGGCGGCGAAGGCGTCGAAGCCGAGGCGCAAGCGCTGCTCGACCGGGCATTGAGCACGGCAAGAAGCCAGCACGCCAGAACGCTCGAACTCCGGGCGGCGACGGACCGGGCCGCGCTGTGGATCGACAACGGCAGGCGCGAGGAAGCGCGCAATTTCCTCGCACCGATCTACGCCTCGTTCACCGAGGGTTTTGACACGCCGGATCTGAAGCAGGCGAGGGCCCTGCTCGACCGGTTACGGTGATGCGAGCGACAGCAGGCTCAAATCCGCGTCCGGCGATCCAAGTTGTTCGTAGATGAGCTTTACCTTGGAATAGCGCAGGGCGAATTCGGGGAACGGAATCGATCCTCTCGGATATTTGCCTGTCTCGTCCCGCTCGACTTGTTTTCCAGACCCGGCATCGACCCGCGATTCCATTCTCTGCAACCAAAGCTTCGGATCGCCCGTTCCTTTCGCCTGGGCAATGGCAATGGCCAGCCGTTCCCTATCGATATGTCGCCCCCTTCTGTCGACTTTCTTCTCGTTTATGACTCGAACTCTTTCGTCCTCGGCAAAGGGCGTTTTATCCCTGGCATGGTACGCGGCGATGGCGTCCTCCGCTGCCCTTCTTCCCAGCCTCCGCCCCTTGTCCAGGTTGCTGTGATTCCACTTGAAATCAATGCCCGCCGGCACGTGAATCTCGACGATCGTGCCTGTCCAGGGCTTTCTCCCCGGTGCGGGTTTGTCATACCGGACATGATATTTGAACAACTTGACGTCATCCTCGCCGACGGTTGCAGCAAACAGCTGGCAGAGATTCGCGAGAGCATCGTGAAGATTTTCCGGCTTGCGGACTTGCTTCGAATCGACAATCCGCACCACCCAAATCTCGTCAGGATCCTCGTCGATCAGGTTCTCGAAATTGACGGTGTCGACCAGGGCTCCTTCGCAGTAGGTATCGCCGTTCATCTTTACCGTTTCCTCGATGAAGGGAAGAGCCGAACATGCGCACAACGTAGATGCATTGATGGAGCCCCGATAGAATTTGTCGTCCATGGCACGATTTGAAAACAGCGCAAGCTCCTTCCTGTCAAGATTCCATGCGTTGTGAAAAATAAGCGGCTTGGCTCTTTCCTGTTCCTTCCCTTTGTCGTCGTGCTCCCTCTTCCTGTCGTACAGGTTTTCGAACTTGATTCGTTTCATGAATTCGCTGTTCGGATAGTTGATCCTTGAAAGTCCGGTGACGTTGGACAAGTACATCATCGATGTCAGATAGCGAACGAAGGGATTCGGCGCCATCCCGTGATTGAGAATCCATCCATTGATGTCTCCCTCGTCCAGTTTTTCGTATTTCTTCTTCCCGTCGCTGTCCTTCATGCGATTGAGCATCAGCGACATGGATTCCTGAAATGAATCCACCATTCGGTAAGGATCCCAAACGAATTCCTTGTAGTTGTCGGAATCAGTTACGAACCTGCTCAAAGCTTTCATGTTGGCGCGCCAATCGGGGCCGAACACTGTGTTGATCGGAAAGCGCTCATAGCTTTCGTCGTCTCGAAACACGCCGTTCTTGAAGAATTGATAGGTCTGTTCGGCCCTGTCCTTGTCATCGTCGAATTGATTGTAGACGATGCCGACCCACGCGCCGATGCAGGACAATGCCCACACGTCAAACTTGATATCCGGGTGTGACTCAAAAGCTTCCAGAACCCCGATATGCAGCCCGGCCGCCGGACCACCGCCGCCGAGCGTAATAGCTCTCTTCACCATTGGCTCCTCCATACAATCTGTTGTTGAGCGTTCTCCGATCGAGTCCTTGAATTGCGCGAAGGGTGGTCGCCTGCATTGCGGCGCGTGTTGTTATGGGAACAACAGCTGCACCACAGCTTCCGGCTCCTTGCGGCGTATCGCGAGCACGCCGTAGACCCGGAAGAGGTACTGGTCCCGTGCGGTTGTTTGGATGAAGCGCAGCGTTGGCTCGACAGCGACCACCCGGTCCGCGGGATCGCCCCCGGTCGAAACAAGCACTCCTTGGTCCGGATCAAGCGCCGGGGAACGTCGAATCGGCGAGGCCAGGAGAGGTTCGATCCGGTCCTTGGGAAGCACCAGCGAGAAGGCGTTCGGTGTGAGGGCGGCGACGAAAGCACGTTCTCCCAGAATCAGGTGGTATGGTCCCATGTGCCCGGCCGCTTCCAGGTAGCCAATGGCTCTGGGTACCGCCGCAACGATGAGGGGTCCGTAGTTCAGTCGGCCAAACCTGGGCGCTTGGACCAGATGCTGAGGGCCCAGTGGGGGAACGAAGGCGATATTGCGAGCGCCGCCAGCAAGGCCATCGTACGCCGCGAGATTCTGCCCACGTTGAATATCGGCGCGCGGCGGCAGGGTGCGACCATCCGGCTGATAGCGTCCGGCAATGAATGCAAGGCCGCGAAGGAGTACCTCATCCTCAATGCGGGCAAAGGTGCTCGCGGCCCGCCGAACCAATGAAAGTGCGCGCGTCAGCTCGGGCTGCTGTACCTGCTGCAGGTCCAGGGGGAACTGGATCGAGATCTCGGGCAACGGAATCGTCGTCACGTCATCGATGTTGCCCGTCAGGGAGTTGATTCGATCAATGGCGACCGTCTTGTCGTTTGCCCCGACTTTCGTCGTTGGTACTACGTGGCCCACGATACGTACGCGCATCACTTCCGACGCGACTGCCGCGTCGATGGCTCCCCACTGCTGCTCTGTCCAACCAACCCTCAATCGTTGAGCGTCACCCATTGCGTGCTCCTTCCTGGTTCATCCAGGGCCAGCGCTTTCACTCCTCGCCGTTCGCTTCGCCTTTCTTCGGATCAGGCAATTTCGCAAGTTCTTCCCGGAGCGCCTTCTTCGCCGGTTCCTCATCGTTGCTGGCGTGCAGGATTTCCCAACCCAAGGGGACAAACCTGAACTCGATCTCGTCTGCGTTCTCCGGCATTTTATCTGGCCGCTTGCTGCCATAAAAAACCTGGAGCTCGCCTTCGCCCGTTCTCACAACGAAATATTGAAGGTTCGCCATGATGCTTGCTCCTGCTCAAACGTAACATCGGCTCCACGAAACGCCGTGCCCGCCAAGCTCGATGTTTTCAGGGGTCGGGGCCGATTGCCGCCGCGCGGTACCGAGCCATGGAGCGCATGGGAGACTTTCAACGCGCGCTTGATCTTTCTGAGGTTCGAATGCCCCGCCCCTGCATGCAAACGCGGTGTGCCGGCCAGTTAGGAACGAGCCGCTGATGCGTGACTCCGTAGTGGTCAGGTTCTCGGTCGCACCATCGACGAAGTAGTTTGCCCGATGTCGCCGCTGGGATTCGCGAATGGCAGCACAACGATGGAAAGACGCGGTCGCTGAACCACCCTCGCCGAGCGTAATGGCTCTCCTCACCATTGCTTCCTCCCCGAAATTTGCGGTGCGCCGTTCTCCGATCTGATCCATTGAATTGCACGAAGGAGGAGAGGTTAGTCTTTTCCGCAACCGTTGGAAAGCGGCACGCATATACGTGCCCGGCTCGGCGTTGCGAGACATTGGACATGCGACGCACGTGCGCGGCCTCTACATCAGGTCTACCGCTCACATTCGTGTAGTTGCGCTCTCGAGAACTGTCGAAGCCATGCCACGTCTCACCAGGACAGCGGTGATGACCTAAAACGGCACGTTAGGCCAATAGCGCTCGGCACAGCTTTCAGCTTTGATGCCCGCACAATATGCGGAGGGCTCTTTCGAGAACGAACCCGCGCGCCTCCGATCAGCGGCAGAGACCGCGCTACGCGCTTGACTGCGAACCTGCATCGCCGAACGGGGCGGACAGTTAGTGGAGAATCCCATGACGCAGACAAAACTGATAAAAATCACGGCCGCAGTTTCGACCTTTGTTTGTGCAACGCTGCTCTCCGTCGGCTGGTCCGAGCAACACGGCGCCTCGCTGTCCGTCGAGAGCGCGCAGGCGCGGGTTGGTCGCCCGCTGACCCCCGTGAGCGCTGCAGGCGTCGCGCGTCGACAGAACCGGCGCGCCGCGTACGGCTATGGCGCCGGCGTCGCTGGCGCGGCAGCGGTCGCCACGGCTGGCGCCGTCGCTGCTGCCACGGCACCGGCCTACTGGGGAGTACCAGGCCCCACCTGGGGCAACGCCTACGCCGCCCAGACCGATCCTCGCTTTGGTCAACCTCATTACGCGATGAGGGCGTATTACGAAGGCAGCCCTTACTACGGCTATACCGGATGGGAGGACTATTCGGGGCGCAACTTCTTCAAGTGCACGCCCGGGACTCTCACGAAACTCGATGACGGCCGGATGTATCGCTGCCAGTAACAGCAAATCGCAGATGTGACCGGAAGAGGCGGCTCACCGGGCCGCCCCTTTCACGAGAGAAACCCTGCGCAGCGCAGACTACGGCGCGGCCTTCGGTCCCCAGGCGAACGGATCGCCGCCGTCCACCCGCAGCGCTGGCGTGACCTGTCTCACATCAATGATTTCCTGCCGGACATATTCTCCCCGTCATCCTCAAGGGGAGATTTCAACATGCGCAAATTCATTCTGATTGCAGGATTCGTTTTGGCGTCCGCCGCGGCGCAGGCCGGCGATCGCAGTCTGTCGCTCGGCGGCGGCGGGACCTCGACGGCGGCGGCTCCGGGCAGGGCTCCGGAAGGATCGAGAATCGTGGAAGCACCGCCAGCGGCGGAAGCTCCGAAATACATCGAACGGCCGGCGGTCGTCGAACCCAAGGCGGATGCGACGAAAGCCGAGGTACCGAAGACGGGGGCGCCAAAGACGACGGCACCAAGGGCTGCTGCGTCGAGGACGCAGGCGGCCAGGCTTCAGCACTCCGCCGCCGCGACCGCGAGGCCCGTCGCACGCAGGTCGGCGTCATTGGCGAGGATGTCGAAGCCGCGGCTCACGCGCCACTGGGTCGAAGCACGCATCGTTCGCGAACTGTATCGGTACGGCATCTACTGGTAATTCTGCGACGTCAATCAAATCAACAGCGTCATGCCCGGCTGAGGGCCGGGCATCCGCGTTCTTGAGCCTGCTGCCGAGAAGAAAGAGGCGGATGGCCCGGACGTCCAGCGCGAAGACACGCTTCGTGTTTCTGCCCGGCCATGATGGCCGCCCGCCCGCCCCTACTGCGTAACCGTCTGCACCACGCTGCTGATCGGGCGGCTGGCGACGGCGGGCACTTTCTGGTCCTTGACCAGCATCGCATCATATTCGGGCAAGGTTTCGAGCTGCTCCTTGGCGCGCATATGCACGACCTTGTAGCCGCCGGCCTTGAGACGGCGCAGCAGCGTCGGAAACGCCTGCGCCGTGTGCTTCTGCAGGTCATGCATCAGGATCACGCCCTTGCCCTGCTTGTCGAGCTTGGTCATCACGTTGTTGATGACCTGGTCGGGACCCGTCGACTTGAAGTCGTTGGAATCGACGTCGACCGAGAACATCGAGATGTTGCGCGAGGCGAGGTAGGCGAGGGCGGGCTGGGTATGCGCCAGCGCCGGGAAGCGGAAGAACGGCGCGGGCGCGGTGCCAATCGCCATCTTCACGGCGCTGAAGCCCTTCTCGATTTCTTCGCGGACCTGCGCCTCGGTCAGCTTCTTGCTGTCGAGATGGGCGTGCGACCAGGTGTGCGAGCCGACGGTGTGGCCGGCGGCGGCGACCTGCTTCAGGATCTCCGGATGATACGTGGTGTGCTTGCCGACGGGGAAGAACACGGCCTTGGTGCATTCGTCCGCCAGCGCCTTGAGCACGGCGGGCGTGGTCGGCCATGGGCCGTCGTCGAAGGTCAGCACGACTTCCTTGTCGGTCAGGAAATCGAACTGCTTGTATTGCAGGAAGCCGAACCCGGGCCCGCCCGTGGTGTCGATCACGACCGTGCGGCTGACGCCCAGCCCGTCGGGATTGGCGCAGGCCGATTTCACCGGCTGCGGCGCGGGCGGGGGGACCGGCGCGGGAGCGGGCTTCGACAGCGTGGCCGTGATCTCGACGTCATCCCGCAGGGAGGGCCTGGCTGCCGCCGGCAGCGGCTCGGCCGCGCGGGCAGCGACGGTTTGAGGGGGAGCCGCGTCGGCGTGCGGCGCGAAGGCCCAGAACCAAACTCCGGCGATCACCACCGCCGTCACAACACTGGCCAGCATCAGGCCCAACGCATTACGCATCGCTACTCTTTCCACATACGCAGGCTACACACACACAGCAACGCTGCATCATTGCGAACAATGTCTTAACGGCTCCCCAACACGGGCTGGTTTGGTGAAGAAAATTAGAACCTTGAATGAGGCCCATGGCTGAGTGACGTCAGTCACAGCCGCGCTCAGCGGATCGGCGCATGTTCCGTCCATCAACAACGGGGCTCGCTTCGCCGGGCCAACAGGAGCCGAAAATGACCACGCTGTTTACGAATACCGTCCGCAAGATCAGTCTGGCGCTGGCTGTGAGCGCCTCGTTTGCTGCGGTCTCGTCGACCGCAAGCTTCGCCTTCAGCTCCGAGGCCCGGCAGCAGTGCACCGGCGACGCCTTTCGCCTCTGCAGTTCGGAAATTCCGAATATCCCGAAGATCACCGCCTGCATGATCAAGCATCGTTCCGACCTGAGCACCGGCTGCCGCGCCGTGATGGATCGCGATTTGGCGGCTCAGAAGTCCCGCAAGCTCGCCGCGCAATAATCCGCTGGTCGTCGGTTCCGGAAGCGCTTGCGTCGCTGCGACGCAAGCGCTTTTTCTTTGCCGCGGTTACGGAACGATGCCCGGGCGATTTCGTCTACCCGGATCGAGCCCTGAGGACATGCCCGGCTGGAGACGCTATAGAACGCCCTGATTGCGGTTCCCGGATACGAAGGCATAGCCAATGAACAAGGTTCTTTTCGTCATTCCCCTGGTCCTGGTGGCCTCAAGCGCCTCTGCGCAGCAGAGGGTGGGGCAGGACGCCTGCGCGCGGGATGTCTCGCGATTCTGCCGGGCGCAGATGCAGTCCGGCGACCAGGTTATTCTGGCCTGCCTGAAGCAGCACCGCACGAAGATCAGCAAGGCCTGCCAGCAGATGCTGGCCAGCCACGGGCAGTAGGGTTTCGGCAGCCGAGCCTCGCCGGATCAGTTGCTACTCATCCCGCGCCATTGCCGTTGGCGCGGAGCGATTGGTAGAAGTCGTAGATCAACAGCGCCATCACCAGCACGCAGATGATGATCAACGGCACCGCCTTGATCCACCAGAGCAGGATGCCGAGAAAAGCGCAGACGCCGGTAACGCCGATCAGTCCGGTGATCAAGTTCGTCATCTCCCGCTCCTCGTTCTGGCGCGACGCGCATTCATCTTCGCAGGCGAGGCACCGCCGCGGCCACGTTGTCCAAGCTTCCCGACAAGCCAATTGGCCGTCCGCAACAGCCGCGCATCGTTGCCGCGGCGCCCGACGAGCTGCACGCCGATGGGCAGGCCGTTCTCCGATTGCAGCAGCGGCAGCGACACCGCCGGCGTTCCGAGATAGGTCCACGTCGAACAGAACGCGGGGTTTCCGGTGCTGTCGAGGCCGCGTGGCGCCGGGCCCGGCGCGGCCGGAGTCAGGATCGCGTCATACTCGTCGAACACGCCGTCAAGCGCCGCATTGAGCGCCGCAGCGCCGGCCAGCGCCCGCGTATAGTCGACGGCGAGAGCCTTGCGTCCGTGCTCGATCAGCTCGCGCAGCACCTGGCTCAACGACCCGGCGCCCTGCTCGAAATCGCGATGCAGGTTGTGCGCCATCTCCACTTCCATGACGGTGCGGTGCATGTCGATGGCGCGATCGAAACCCGGGCCGATCTCGACTTCGGAAGCCTGCTCGCCCAGCGCTTTCACCAGTTCGGCGAAAGCCTCCGTGGTCACCTTCTCGGCATACTTCCAGGATGACGAACGGACGAAGGCCAGGCGCGGCGGCAACGGCGGCTCGCTTGCCGCCACATCGACGAAGTGCTGACGGGCGAGGGGGCGCGTATCCGGATCGTCGTCGTCGAATCCCGCAAGCACCTCGGCGAGCAGCGCCGCATCGTCGACCGAGCGCGCAAACACGCCGACATGATCGAGCGCCCGCGACAGCAGCAGCGCGCCGCTCCGCGGAATCAAGCCATGTGTCGGCTTGAACCCGACCACGCCGCAGAAGGCGGCAGGGCGGATCACCGAGCCGTTGGTCTGCGAGCCGATCGCGCCCGGAACCATCAGCGACGCGACGGCAGCGGCGGAGCCCGAGGACGACCCGCCCGGCGTGTGATCCGGGTTATGCGGATTCCTCGTCTTGCCCGGACTGAAGTAGGCGTACTCGGTCGTCACCGTCTTGCCGAGGATCACGGCTCCCGCCGCCCGCAGCCGCGCCACCGCCGCGGCATCGCGCCGCGGCGTGCGTCCGGCCCACAGCTTCGATCCGAGTTCCGTCGGCATGTCGCCGGTATCGAAGATATCCTTGATGCCCACCGGCACGCCATGCAGCGGGCCGATCGCCCTGCCCTGCTTGCGGTGATCGTCGGCAGCCTCGGCCTGCCGCATCGCGTGGTCGCGGTCGAGGAACGCCCATGCATCGATATCGCGATCGACCTCGTCGATGCGCTTGAGGCAGTCGCCGACGAGGTCTACCGAGCTGAAGCGGCCGTCGCGAATACCAGCGGCAGCTTCCGCGAGCCCGAGCGCATTGAGGCTCATGCGCCCCCCTTCCGCAGCTTGCCCAACCCGCTCACCGCGATCCATAGAGGTAGCCGGGCAGCCACAAGGCAATGTCCGGGAAGATGTAGACTATCGCCATGGTGAAAAAGACCAGGCCGACAAAGGGAAGCGCGCCGGAGAAGATGTCGGTGAGCTTCACCTGCGGCGGCGCCACGCCCTTCAGATAGAAGGCCGCCATCGCAACCGGCGGCGTGTTGAACGCCGTCTGCGTGTTCAGCGCGACCAGGATGCCGAAGAAGATCGGATCGATGCCGTACTGGGGAAGCAGCGGCAGGAAGATCGGCACGAAGATAATGATGATCTCGGTCCATTCCAGCGGCCAGCCCAGCAGGAAGATGATCACCTGGGTCAACAGCAGGAATCCGACCGGCGACAGGTTCATCGAGGTGAAGAACTGCTCGACCACCGTCTGTCCGCCGAGGACGGCAAACACCGCGGAGAACGTCCACGACCCGATGAACAGGTAGCAGACCATCGCGGTGGCGCGCACGGTCAGATACACCGATTCCCGCATCATCGTGAAGTTGAGCGAGCGATAGGCGGCCGCCAGAACGATGCTCATGAGGGCGCCTACCGCGGCCGCCTCGGACGGCGTCGCGAGGCCGAACAGGATCGCTCCGAGCACGGCAACGATGAGCAGCGCCAGCGGCAGGAATGACGTGGCGAGCGCCCAGATTACCCTGCTGACGGGCACGTTGGTCTGTTCGGGTGGCAGCTTCGGCGCCAGTGCGGGATTGATCATCGCGCGAACGACTACATAAACGACGTAGAGGCCGGCCAGCAGGAACCCCGGGAAGAAAGCTGCCGCATACAGCTTGACCGCCGAAACGCCGGCGGTCGCTGCATAGACGATCAGGAGGATGCTCGGCGGGATCAGGATGCCGAGGCAACCGCCGGCGCAGACAACGCCGGCCGACAGCTTGGTGTCGTAACCGGCGCGCAGCATCGCGGGCAAGGCCAGCAGGCCCATCAGCGTGACAACGGCGCCGACGATGCCGGTGGCGGTCGCGAACATCGCGCAGGTGATCAGCGTGGCCACCGCCAGCGCGCCCGGCACGTTCTTCATCGACAGTTGCAGCGAGTAGAACAGGCGGTCGAGAATGTTTGCACGCTCGACCAGATAGCCCATGAACAGGAACAGCGGGACCGCGACCAGGGTGTCGCTCGATGTGACCTCGAACGTCTTCTGCACCAGGAGCGTGAAGATGCGATTCTCGAAGAAATCCTGCCCGGCGGTGTAGTAGGCGTAGTAGCCGAACGAAACGCCCATCGCCATCAGCGTGAAGGCGATCGGGAAGCCGAGCATGATGATGAAAATGAACAGGCCCAGCATCAGCATGCCGAGTTGCGGATCGGTCATGCGCCTGCCCCCCTCTCGTCCTGCTGCGCGGCCGCCTGCTGATGTTCGCGAATGATGAGGCTCTCGGTCTCCTCCACGTCGTGCAGGCGTTGCGGCCAGCGGCCGGTGCGGATGCACAGCACGCAGCGGATGATTTCGGCGATCCCCTGCAGGAACAGAAGGAAGCCGGTGATCGGGATCAGCGCCTTGAGCGGAAACACCGGCACGCCGGCCGGGCTGAAGATGCTGACTTCGCGGAAGCGCACAGACATCTGGGCATAGTTCCAGCCTGAATACATCAGCGCCGCGATCGCCGGCAGGAAGAACAGGACGTAGAGGAGGAGGTCCATCACCGCCTGCGTGCGTGGCGACCAGAGACGGTAGACCACGTCGGCGCGCACATGACCATTGCGCGAGAGCGTATAGGCGCCCGCCATCAGGAACATCGCGCCGTAGGTGATGTAGCTGATGTCGAAAGCCCAGGTGGTCGGCGCACGCAGCACGTAGCGCACGAACACCTCGTAGCTGACGCCGAGCGTCAGGACGAGAATCAGCCAGGCGAACGCCTTGCCGACCCAGGTGCTCAGTTCATCGATGAAGAACAGAAATCTTGTCATGCGAGCCGAACTCGCGACATGTCGTACATCCGGATGCCCCCGCCAGTTCTTGCCGGACGGCGCGTTAGCCGCGCCGTCCCTCCAGTTCATGCACGCCGCAACGCGTCAGGCCTTCAGCACGCCCGGGAAGTGATGTTCGAAGGCGCCGCGGTAATCCGTCACGTTGTTCATGTTGTAATAGACGACGCGGCGTACCCATTCCTTCTGCGAGTCCATCACCTTCTTCATGAACGGATCCGATCCAAGCTGGGCGATCAGGCCGTCCCATGCCTTGATCTGCGCGTCGAATACGGACTTCGGTGTCCGCTGCACGTTGACCTTGTCCTTGTTGATCAATTCCTGCAGGTCCTTGGAGTAATAGTCCATCGCCTTCCATTCGTTGGCCGACGACACGGCCTCGGCTGCATACTGCAGGATTGCCTTGTGCTCGGCAGGAAGCGCGTTGAACTTGGTCTTGTTGAACATGATCTCGAAATATTCCGTCGCCTGGTGGTGGCTGCCCATCATGTAGTTCTTGGCGACGTCCTGCGCGCCGAAGCGCCGGTCCGAGGTTGGATTGTTGAACTCGAACCCGTCGATCACGCCGCGCTCCATGGCCGGCACGATCTCGCCGCCCGGAAGCTGGGCGACGGAAGCGCCCATTGCCTGGAACAGGTCGGCAGCCAGGCCAACGGTACGGTACTTGAGCCCCTTCAGGTCGGCATCGCTGGTGATCGGCTTCTTGAACCAGCCGAGCGGCTGAGTCGGCATCGGCATGGCGAAGAAGCTCTTGATGTTGACCTTCATGATCTGGGTCTGGAGCTCTTCGAACAGCTCACGGCCGCCGCCGTTGTGAATCCAGCCGAGGCCTTCGTTGGCGTTGAAGCCGAACACGGGGCCCGTGCCGAACAGCGATGCCGCCTTGTGCTTGCCGTACCAGTACACCGTCACCGTATGTGCCGCGTCGATCTGGCCGCCATGCACGCCGTCGAATACCTGGAACGGATGCACGACCGCGCCGCCGACCAGGTAGTCGATGCGCAGCCGGCCGCCGGCCATCTCGTTGACACGCTTCACATAGTCTTCGGCCATCTCGTTAAAGACGTCGGCCTTGCCCCACGATCCCTGCATCTTCAGGGTCGCGGTTTGTGCCCGGCTGACTTGGGGCATTGCAATCGCTGCGCCGCCAGCAGCGGCTGCCGTCAGGAAACGGCGGCGCGTCGTCTTCGTATCGCTACGCTTGCTCATGAATTCCTCCCGGTTGAATGATCGTCCGCTGTTGGCGCGGGCTTGTTTGTCTTGCCGACAAGTCAAAGGCTTGCGCGGCGCTTTGGCAAGTGGGAAGTGCATTCGTTCATGGTGAATCGCGCAAGTGGCGACTCAGTTGTCGTTTCGCAGGCGCGAAACAGGGCCCCCCTCTCGGCTCGGCGGAAACGAAAGGGCCTCTAAATCCTGCACTTTAGTCGCAGGAAACTGGTCGCCCGAAATCGCGCTGCGGCTTGAGCAGG
Source organism: Pseudomonadota bacterium (assembly GCA_023422775.1). Taxonomy (GTDB): domain Bacteria; phylum Pseudomonadota; class Alphaproteobacteria; order Rhizobiales; family Xanthobacteraceae; genus Bradyrhizobium. Next base: position 25,765 of record JAFAGM010000091.1, on the reverse strand, counting down.
ATGGGCTGGTTTATTCCCGTGCCCCTCTGCGCCCATTAGCCGCGCGTCATGGCTCGAGGAGTCAGGTGCTGCTGCCCGCGGCCGTCGCGACCACCGGCAAGACCTCGTTGGCGGCGCGGTCGGGGGTGTCATCCTTCCAGCGCACCGAGCCGAACGGCCGCTCCAGCATGCGGCGGACGCGGATCGGTTCGGGGCCCAAATGAAAACCGAGCGCGCGCTGGTGCAGCGCGCGCTCGGACTGGGTCGGGCGGTTGCGCTGCCGCAGATAGTCCAGCCAGGTCGGGCAGTGATAGCGCTCGGTCCACAATTCGGGGTCGGCGATGTCGCGTGCGATCGACCAGCCGTAGGCGCCGTTGCGCTGCCTGGAGAGCTGCACTTCCTGCATGACGTTGTGAAACGCGCGCGCGTTGTCCTGTGCGACGCGGTACTCGATCTCCACCACCAGCGGCCCGCTGCGCCCGGTCAGCGACAGCTTCACTTCGGGGTCGGCCAGCGCCTCGGCGGGCGGCTCGTAGCGGGCGCCGACCGGCGGCATCCGCAGCCAGATCCCGAGCAGCGGCGACAGCAGCATCAAGCCGGCCGAGACCAGCAGTGCGATCTCGACGCCGGCGATGTCGGTGAGGTGACCCCAGCCCCAGCTTCCGATGGCAATGCCGCCGGCAATCGAGGCCTGGAATGCGGCCAGCGAGCGGCCGGCGACCCAGCGCGGCGCCGAGAGCTGCACGCCGATATTGAACAGCGCCACCGCCAGCATCCACACCGCGCCCGCCAGCACCAGGGCGATCGCGGTCAGGATGGCGCTGGTGCTCAGCGCGACGGCGGCGATTGCGCCGGCCAGCGATATCGTACAGGCGCGCACCGCGGCCTCGCCGCTCAGTTGCTTGCGGACGGTGCCGATGTTCAGCGCGCCGATCACCGCGCCCATGCCGAAGGCGCCCAGCATTATGCCGTAGGTCTGCGCGCCGCCATGCAGTAGGTCGCGCGCGATCAGCGGCATCAGCGCCGACACCGAGCCGCCGATGATGCCGGTGACGAGCGTGCGCGTCAGCACGATCTTGATCGCCGGCGAGTTGGTGATGTAGCGCACGCCAGAGACCATCGCGCGGTTGAGCCGTTCGCGCGGCAGCCGCGACGGTTCGTGGACCCGGTTCCACAGAAACAGCACGACCAGCAGCGGCAGATACAGCACGGCGTTGACGGCAAACGCCGCCACCGCGCCCGAGGTCGCGACGATGATGCCGCCGATCGCGGGACCGAAGCTGCGTGCGATGTTGTAGCTGATGCCGTTGAGCGCGACCGCCGCCGGCAGGGTTTCGGCCGGCACCTGCTCGCTGACCGACGACTGCCAGGCCGGCCCCATCAGCGCCATGCCGGTGCCGACGATGAAGCAGAGCAGCAGGAGGATATTGGGGTTGACCAGGTTGAACCAGGCCAGCGCGGTCAGCGCGGTCGCCCCCGTCAGCGCGATCAGCAGCGAGACCATCGCCACGACGCGGCGGTCGTGCATGTCGGCGATGGCGCCGGCCGGCATCGAGATCAGCATGATCGGAAGCATCAGCGCGGTCTGAACCAGCGCCACCTTGTTGGCGGACGACGTCATCTGCGTCATCGCCCAGGCGGCGCCGACGCCCTGGATCAGGATGCCGAGGTTGGACAGGAGGCTCGCCAGCCAGATGCGCCGGAATACCGAATGCCGCAGCGGAGCGGTGATACTATCGGGGCGTTTCGGCGGTTCGGTCATATCCGGTTCCGGTTGGCCTGCTATGGCTGGGCGGCGATTCCCACGGTCCTCACAGATGCCTGCGAAAGCCTTGTTCTGTCTAGTCGCCGGACCGCTATGAGGGCGCCTGGAGCACAGCTAAGGTACTGAAAAATGATCGAACGGCGGGCCGCGCGCGCCCATGTTCGCGGCCAATTTCACCGATCCGCCGGCGCGCCGACGACCGAAGGCCAGCGTCGCGAACCTGGCGAAGCCGTCAAGGAATTGAAGCGCCACACCGGTGCGCCGTGGATCGCGCTGGTCGGCAATTCGCGCGGCGGCTATTCGATCCGCAACTACATCAGGAATGGTGGCGGTGCCAGCCGGCCCGTGGTGGCCCTGTTCAACCGGGAGCGGATCGTGTCGCGGACCTGGCCGGTGTCGGAGAACCGGATTGCGGTTGCCGAACTGACGCACTAGCTCTGGTTTGACGGCAGCGCCTTTGTGGCGCCCGGATCGGAAATATAGATATGATCGTAGCCCGCATGAGCGCAGCGATATGCGGGACTTGGCACGGTCCCGGATATCGCCGCGCTCATCCGGGCTACGGGATACGGACCCCATGAGCATCGCCGAAGTCTACGACATGCCGATTGCGCGCACGCGGCTGGTGCCGCCGAGCCCGCCGCGTGCGCCTGATGACATGACGGCGCTCGGCCGGATGAAGGCGATCCGGATCAGCCCGATCGGCAGCTGGGGCCAGCGCGCTTATGAAGAAGACATCGTCCAGGGCCGCTTCCTTGGCCGCAGCAGTTTCATTCTCAACGCGCCGGATGCGATCCGGCATGTGCTGGTCGACAATTACGAGAACTATACGCGCACGCCGGCCGGCCTGCGCGTGTTGCGTCCGATCCTCGGAGAGGGTCTGCTGATCGCGGAGGGGCGGGCATGGAAGCACCAGCGCCGGACGCTGGCGCCGGCCTTCACGCCGCGCGCGGTGTCGACGCTGGTTCCGTACATGCTGGCGGCGACCGACGAGACCATCGCCAAGCTCAGGGCCGCCAGCAACGCGCCCGTCGATCTCCGCGAGGCGATGCAGCGCATGACGCTCGAGATCGCCGGCCGCACGATGTTTTCGTTCGGCATGGACCGGGATGGCGCAACCCTGCGCGATTTCGTGATGGAGTATGGCGAGCGGCTGGCGCGCCCGCACTTTCTGGATCTGCTGCTGCCGCTGGGCTGGCCGACCCCGCAGGACTTCGCCCGCGCCCGCTTCCGCAAGCGCTGGACCGCGTTCGTCGGCCGGCTGATGGCCGAGCGCCGCGCGGTCGGCAAGAACGAGGGTGCGCCGGCGCGCGACCTGTTCGACCTGATGGGCGACGCGCGCGATCCGGAGACGGGCGTGGCCTTTACCGACGACCAGCTCGGCGACCAGGTCGCGACCATGATTTTGGCCGGCCACGAGACGACGGCGACGGCGCTGTTCTGGGCGCTCTATCTCCTGGCGCTCGACCCCGCCACCCAGGAAGATGTGGCGAAGGAGGCGCAGGCGGCGAGCGTGAACGGCGCGCTCGATATCGATCGGCTGAAATTCACCCGCGCCGTGATGGACGAGACCATGCGGCTCTATCCGCCCGCGTTCCTGATCGCGCGCGCGGCGGGCGGACCCGATAAGATCGCCGGCATACCGGTCAAGCCAAAGGACATCATCCTGATCGCGCCGTGGCTGTTGCACCGGCACGAAAAACTCTGGCGCGATCCGAATGCCTTCATCCCGCAGCGGTTCATGACCGGCACGCCGCCCGATCGCTTCGCCTACCTGCCGTTCGGCGTCGGCGCGCGCGTCTGCATCGGTGCGCATTTCGCACTGGTCGAAGCGACGCTGGCGCTGGCGAAGATCATCGCCGCGTTCCGTGTCGGCCTGGTCGACAAGGAGCCGGTGATGCCGATCGGGGTGGTGACGACGCAGCCCGACCGCTCGCCGATGTTTTCGATCACGCCGCGTTAGCGTAGCGTTTTCAAGCGAAGCGGATGCCGGTTCGCGTGAAGAAAACGCGTCAAACAAAAATCACCTTGCGCAAGTGCGCGAGGAACCCGATCTAGGCCATCAGCATGAGCAACACCCAGGCCCAATTCTCCGTCCTGCGGCAGACCGCCGATCCCGCGGTCGTCGACGCCATTTCGCAGTTGATCGAAAAGGGCGAGGACCGCGACCTCAACCGGATCAACCTGCTGGATTTTGCCGGTCGATACGGGCTCGACGAGGAAAAGGTCATCTCGGCCTTCCTGCATTCGGCACGACTCGGGCTGTTCGATCTGAGCTGGAATGTGCTGTGCCCCGGCTGCGGCGGCGTGCTCGGCGCACACAACACCTTAAAGTCGCTTCGGCATGACGACTATAATTGCGCACTCTGCGCCAGGGGCTACGAGGCGTCCGTCGACGACCGCGTCGAGGTCGCTTTTACCGTCAGTCCGCGTGTCAGGCGGATCGCGGCGCACGATCCCAATACGCTGCCGCTGTGGGAATATAACCGCCAGATGTTCTGGAGCTCGGGGATGGACCTGAGCGAGGAGTCGATCACGCGGCTGATCGACGAGGTTTCGCTCGAAGCCATCGAACTGCCGGCGGGCGAAAAGGCGGTGCTGTCACTGCAGATCCCCAATCAGTTCGTGATCGTGTTCGAGCCGGTGACGCATTCGGCGCACTTCCTGGATGTCCAGGGCGAGCCGACCCGTGAGCGCCAGCAGTTCTCCATCGTGTTCAACAGGCTGCAGGCGCCGACGGGCACCACGGTGATGCGCCCCGGACCGTTGCGGCTTTCGCTCGACAACCAGACCGACCACCGGGTGCTTCCCGCGGTCTGGGTCGCGAACGACACGCTTCACGAGCTGCTCGGCAAGCGCAAGCCGATCCTGACCGCCAAGCGGATGCTGTCCAACCAGACCTTCCGCGACGTCTTCAAGGCCGACAATCTCAACGTCGACCAGCGCCTCAAGATCACCTCGCTGACATTCCTGTTCACCGACCTCAAGGGCTCCACCGCGCTCTACGAGCGGGTCGGCGATCTCGCCGCCTTCGATCTGGTGCGCGCCCATTTCCATGCGCTGCTCGAAATCATCGCTTCCGAAAAGGGCGCGGTGGTGAAGACGATCGGCGATGCCGTGATGGCCACCTTCATCAGGCCGGAGCACGCGATCGTCGCGGGCCTGCGGATGCGGGCGGCGATGGCGCAGCTCAATATCGAGCGCGGCAGGGAGGATCTGATCGTCAAGATCGGAATCCACGAAGGCCCGTGCCTGGCGGTGATGCTCAACGAGCGGCAGGATTATTTCGGCCAGACCGTCAACATCGCTTCAAGGGTGCAGAGCCTCTCGACCTCGCAGGAGATCCACATCACCGGCCCGGTGATCGATTCACCCGCGGTCGCCACGATCCTGGAGAAGGAGGCGATCCGGCCGATCCAGAAGGAAGCGGCGCTGCGGGGCATCGCCGACAAGATCGTGGTGTACGAGATTCCCTAATCCTCGCTCGTCATGGCCGGGCTTGTCCCGGCCATCCACGTCTTCCTTGCTTCGCTGTCGCAAAGACGTGGATGCCCGGCACAAGGCCGGGCATGACGGAAAATGAATTGGCCGAAGCTACTCGATAACGATCTCGCCGAGCATGCCGAGTTCGGCGTGCGTCTTGCCGTCGCTGGTCTTGATGTCGCAGCGCAGATCGCTCGCGCGGCCAGCGGCGACGGGCACCAGCCACCACTCGGCCGATTGTCCCGGATAGACCTCGACCTCGCGGATCACGCCCTTGAACTCCGCGAGCGTCACCGGCTTGCCGTTCTGCTGCTGCGTCACCTGCACCTTGCGCGTGAACACCATCTGCGAGAACGCATGCGAGGTGAAGTAATGCGGATCGTTGCTCGTGTTGCGCAGGACCAGCTTGTAGAGCTTGCCGGTTTCGAATCGAAGCTGCTTTGGCACGAATTCATGCTTGCCGGGCGCGCCGAGATCCACCGTCAGCTCGATCGGCGGCTGCCGCGAGAGGTCGCCCGCGGCGAGCGCCGCGCCCGAAGCAACCCCTAGCGTGACGGCGGCACCAAGCGCGAGGCGGAACGGGATCATGACGCCCTCCCAAGGAAAATCTCACATTGAAACAATGGGTTCGTTTCTAATGCAAATGAGAACGAATTGCAATTTGGATCATGCCGATGACCCTGCGGCGAAACGCGCGTCCGGCGTTTGAAATGGGGAAGTCCCGCCTTCCGCAACAGCGATCGAATTGCCGGGTCTGAGCGCAGGCGGCTTTCGTCCGCTTCAATCCGGTGCCGGCTTGCAATTCCGCGAGGCGTTGTAGCTGCACAATTTCGAGGCCGGATGTTTCCGTGGCATCCGAGGTGACGTAGATTTAATCTCGTTACGCCTCGCCAAACGACCATCAACCCGTAGCGCCGATTGCGATTGTCAGATTTTCGACCCATATACTCGACCAACAGCTTCCCCGATTTCATGCAGGTAGATTTGATGCTGGACGGACTGCGCCAATTCATTGCCGACATCGTTGGGCCAAGCGCCGACCCGGATCTGTCGTTTGACGATACCGGCTATCGTCTGGCGGCGACCGCGCTCCTGGTTCACGTCGTCTCGCTCGACGGCCAGCCGAGCGCGATCGAGAAGCGCAAACTGCACAGCCTGATCGAAAGCCGGTTCAAGCTCGATCCCGGCACCGCGGATCATTTGATCGCGTCGGCGACGCGCGCCGAAGGCGAGGCCGTCGATCTCTATCGTTTCACCAGCGTCATCATGCGTTCGGTCAACGAGGAGGGCAGGCTCCGGATCATCGAGATGATGTGGGAGCTGGTCTACGCCGACGGCCAGGTCAGCGAGTTCGAGGACAACGTCATGTGGCGGGCGGCGGATCTGCTCGGCATCTCATCGCGCGACCGCCTCGATCTCAAGCATCGCGTGGCCGAGCAACAGGCGGCCTCCTCGGGCAAGGCTTCGAAAACCACAGCCGCAGCGACGTAGTGGTGCTCCGCTACATGTTAGCGATGGGCGCATTGTTTCTGATGACGAAACTTTAATGTGACGTGCGATCGGCCGCGAACGCACGAGAGGCGTGAAAGTAAGGGGTTTCGATCGATGGGGAGCCTGGCTGTGTACGGCCATATGCCATGCGTGTGGCTTGCGTCACACCATGCCGCCGTGCTCTCGTCCCGCCGCCGTCGTTGCATCCTGAAATTGATTATCGAGAGCATTCCATCGTGACCGAGCGTGTAACGCTGATCACCGGCGCTTCTGCCGGAATAGGCACCGAGCTGGCGCGCGTCTTTGCGTCCAACGGCCATCGCGTGGCGCTGGTGGCGCGGCGCGCCGATCGCCTGGCCGCGCTGGCGAGTGAAATAACGGCCGCCGGCGGCAAGGCGCCGATCATCATTCCCTGCGATCTCGTCCAGCCCGATGCCGGCGACAAAATCGCGGAGGCGTTGGCCGCTGCCGGCGTGGAGGCCGAATACGTCGTCAACAATGCCGGCTTCGGCCTGTTCGGCAGGGCGGTCCAGCGCGACCGGGCCGACCAGCTCGACATGATCACCGTCAATATCCGCGCGCTGACCGACCTGACGCTGCGGTTCTCCGACCAGTTGATCCGCAATCGCGGCGGCCTGCTCAACGTCGGCTCGATCGCGGGCTTCCTGCCGGGTCCGGGAATGGCTGTCTATTACGCCACCAAGGCCTACGTGCTGTCGTTCACGGAGGCGATGCGCGCCGAACTGGCGCCGCATGGCGTGCGGGTAACGGTCCTCTGTCCCGGTCCGGTACCGTCGGAATTCCAGGCCCGTGCCGGATTCAGACCCGGCTTTGATTCGGTCGTGCTCAAGGTCCTGCCGGCCAGCGTCGCGCAGCAGGCGTATCGCGGACTTATGGCTAACAAGCGTGCAGTCATGCCCGGCATTGGCATCAAGATGGTGCCGTTCCTGCTGCGGCTGTTTCCCCGCTCATTCATCCTCGGCGCGGTCGGCCGGCTGCAACTCCGCCAGCGCTGAGAAACCGGCCGGTTTTCCTTGACCCGAGGGCATTCCCGGCGCGATCGCGGGTGGGGCCGCGTCTGGCCCACGATTTGCTTATTCCGCGTGGTGCGGGTGTGCGCGAGATCACCCGAAATTAACACTCACTTAGGTATGGTCTCGCTTCGAGGTGCCTGAGCAACGTCGATGTCGTTCCGGTCGAACAAGAATGGCGGCGGCAACATCCTGCCCTTTCCGGGCAGCGGGACACCGGTTGCGCCTGGCCCGGCGGCCCCGCTGCCGGTGCTGATCGTCCTTCACCAGGAAACGTCGACACCAGGCCGCGTCGGCAATGCGCTGCGTGCGCTGGGCACCCTCTCGATATCAGGCGTCCGCGGTTTGGCGATGCCCTGCCGGAGACGCTTGACCGGCACGCCGGCGCCGTCATCTTCGGCGGCCCGATGAGCGCCAACGATCCCGACGATTTCGTCCGCCGCGAGATCGACTGGATCGAAATTCCCTTGCGCGAGAACCGGCCGTTCCTGGGCATCTGCCTCGGTGCGCAGATGCTGGCGAAACAATTGGGCGCGCAGGTCGCCCCGCATCACGAAGGCCGGGTCGAGGTCGGTTACTATCCGATCCGTCCGACCGCCGCCGGACACGCGCTCTGCCCGGACTGGCCCGAGCGCGTCTATCACTGGCACGGCGAGGGCTTTCAACTGCCTCGTGGCGCTGAACTGCTCGCCGAGGGCGACGACTTTCCGGTGCAGGCGTTCCGGTCGGGACACGCGTTCGGCTTCCAGTTCCATCCCGATGTGACCTACGCGATGATGCATCGCTGGACCACGCGCGGCTGCGTGCGCATGGAACAGCCGGGCGCGCATCCACGCCATCTTCATTTCGAAGGTCGCGCCGTGCATGACATGGCCGAACGCGCCTGGCTGAAGAATTTCATCCATGGCTGGCTGGCGCGCAAGCCGCGCTCGCTCATGTTGCAAGCGGCGGAATAGCCGCCACGCGGAATTTATCCGGGGATTCGAACGTCTTTCAATACTCCCTGATGTGATAGTGTCGTCCGCCTGATCTCGTGCGGCCGCAGGGCCTGCGCGCGCAATCAATGACAGAAACGACAGGGAGATCGCGGTGACCTATCAGCACATCCTCTACGAGGTCAGCGACAAGATCGCGACCATCACGCTCAACCGGCCCGATCGGATGAACGCGTGGACGGCGATCATGGAGCGCGACGTGCGCCATGCGATGGAGGCAGCAAGCGCCGACGACAATGTCCGCGTCATCGTGTTGACTGGCGCCGGTCGCGCATTCTGCGCAGGCGCGGACATGGAGGCCCTGAAGGGCATCGATCCCAACGAGGTCAGGCGCGGCGAGAACACGCCGTTCGACATGAACCGCCGGGCAGACTGGCAGACGCGCTACGCCTACTACCCGGCGATTCCAAAGCCGGTCATCGGCATGCTGAACGGCGCCACCGCCGGCATCGGCCTCGTCCACGCGCTCTATTGCGATTTGCGGTTTGCCGCCGACAACACCGTCTTCACCACGGCGTTCGCGCGCCGCGGGCTGATCGCCGAGCATGGCATCAGCTGGATGCTGCCGCGCATCGTCGGTCATGCCAACGCGCTCGATCTCTTGATGTCAGCCCGCCGGGTGAACAGCGACGAAGCGCTGCGGATCGGGCTGGTGAACCGGCTCTATCCGGCCGATCAACTGCGTGAGCAGACCTATGCCTATGCGCGCGACCTCGCTGACTTCGTCTCGCCCAGCGCGATTTCCGTGATCAAGCGGCAGCTCTACGACGTGCCGTTCCAGACGCTCGCGGAAGCCACCATCGATGCCAACCGCGAAATGCAGATCGCGCTGAAGGGCAGCGATTTCCGGGAGGGCGTGGCGAGCTTCGTGGAGAAGCGGCCGCCGCGGTTCACGGGGAAGTGAGGGGGAGGGGGGTCTACCAGCCCGTCGTCGCCCTTCGGGCTATGCCGGGCACCACGCTTCGTCCTTCGGACAACACGTGGCTGCGCCACGCGTAGCCCGAAGGGCGAAGCGTGGTGGAGCCAGGCGGGATCGAACCGCCGACCTCGTCATTGCGAACGACGCGCTCTCCCAGCTGAGCTATGGCCCCGTTGCGACCGCCTCGGCATGACCTGAGGCGACCGGCAATCGGCGTCATTTACAGTCCGGCCCAAGGGCAAGTCAAGAACGGTGCGAGAAACTTGAAACGGCCGATTTCGGCGTCATTTTACCGGGAACTTCCCTTGTTTGCGGGAGGCTGAACCGATATCTAGCTGATATCCTTCCTCCCGAGCCCCCACCACATGCGCGCCATCCTCGACATCGTCATCATCGTCCTTGACCTGTACGTCTGGCTGCTGATCGCCTCGGCCATCCTGTCCTGGCTGATCGCCTTCAATGTCGTGAACACGCGCAACCAGTTCGTGGCGGCGGTGGCCGAGTTCCTGTACCGGATCACCGAGCCGGCGCTGGCGCCGATCCGGAGGTTCATGCCCAATCTGGGCGGCCTCGACATCTCGCCGATCATCCTGATCCTGATCATCATGTTCATCCAGCGGGTGATCGCCTACTACATCTATCCCAACGTCATTTGATCTCTGGAGTCGGGAGTTGACCTGACTGGATGGATCCCCCTGATGGATCCTTGGCGCTATTCCACAGACGGCATCAGCGTCGCGCTGCGGGTGACGCCGCGCGGCGGCCGCGACGGCATCGACGGGATTGAAACGCTGGCCGACGGCCGGTCGGTCGTAAAGGTTCGCGTTCGCGCCATCGCCGAGGGCGGCGAGGCCAATCGGGCGGTGACCGAATTGCTGGCGAAGGCGCTTGGTGTCCCGAAGGCGCGCGTGAAGATTCTGTCAGGCGTCACGTCGCGGCTGAAGCAGGTCGCGGTCGACGGCGATCCCGGAATCCTCGGCGAAAGGCTGCGAGAGGCAACGGCGGCCAGGCCGGACAAAGCATGATCCGGAAAAGTGGGAACCGGTTTTCCGAATTGATCATGCGTCAAACTGAAGACAAAGGATTGAGATGACGGCTCGGATCATCGACGGAAAAGTCATCGCCGCGGAACTTCGCGCCCGCGTCGCCGAAGAGGTCGCCCGGGTCAAGCGTGAGCATCGGCTCACGCCGGGCCTTGCGGTGGTGCTGGTCGGCAACGATCCTGCCAGCGAGGTCTATGTCCGCAGCAAACACACGCAGACCCAGGCTGCCGGCATGGCCTCGTTCGAGCACAGGCTGCCCGCCGATGTCGCGCAGGCCGACCTGCTGGCGCTGATCGCAAAGCTCAACGAGGACCCTGCCGTCCACGGCATTCTCGTGCAGCTGCCGCTGCCGAAATCGATCAATACCGAAACCATCATCAACGCCATCGACCCGGCCAAGGATGTCGACGGGCTGCATCCGAACAATGCCGGCCGGCTCGCCGGCGGTTTTGCCGCGCTGTCGCCATGCACGCCGCTCGGCTGCATCATCCTGACCAGGAGCGTGCATGCCTCGCTGGAGGGCATGAACGCCATTGTCATCGGCCGTTCCAACCTGGTCGGCCGCCCGCTGGTGCAATTGCTGCTCAACGAGAACGCAACGGTGACGATTGCGCATTCGCGCTCGCGCGACCTGCCGCAACTATGCGCCCGCGCCGACCTGGTGTACGCCGCGGTCGGCAAACCGGAGATGGTGCGCGCCGACTGGATCAAGCCGGGCGCCACCGTGATCGATGTCGGCATCAACCGTCTGCCGCTGCCCGATGGCAAGACCCGGCTGGTCGGCGACGTCGCGTTCAAGGAAGTGGCCGAGGTGGCCGGCGCCATTACGCCGGTGCCCGGCGGTGTCGGGCAGATGACGGTGGCGTGTCTCCTGGTGAATACGCTGCGTGCGGCGTGTGCGATTGCCGGGTTGGCGAAGCCGGGGGTGTGAGCGTGCCGCTCTCTCCCTGTCATTGCGAGCGAAGCGAAGCAATCCACCTCTCCACTTGTGGCGCTATGGATTGCTTCGCTTCGCTCGCAATGACGGCAGAAGCAGTCACCCCGCCGCATTCTCGATCAGCCGCCGGTAAAACCGGATCATGTCGGCGTAGCCCTCGATGCTGAGGCGTTCGTTGGTGCCGTGGAAGCGCTTCAGGTCCTCCGAATTCGCACGCACGGGGGAGAAGCGGAAAATCTTGTCGGTCACTTCGGTGTAGTGGCGCGAGTCGGTGGCCGCGATCATCAGCCCGGGCGCGACGATCACGTCTGGGTAGACTTCCCTGATCGTTCGCACCAGCATCTGGAACGACGGACTCGAGGTCGCCGTCACCGGTGGCGGATCGGTATTGCCGGGAAACGGCTTGATCGAAATCCGGTCGTTGCGGATCGTGCTGCGGACGTGATCGGTCACACTGGTTTGCGTATCGCCGGGGATCAGGCGGAAGTTGACGGTGGCCTCGGCATTGCCGGGCAGCACATTGTCCTTGTCGCCGGCGTTGAAGATGGTAAGCGCGGTGGTGGTGCGCATCATCGCGTCGGTCGGCCCGCTCTTCTCGAATTCGCGCAGCAACAGCGGCCTGAACAGCCAGAGGTTCGACAGCACCACGCGGTTGAAGCCGGACATCTCTGGCGCCAGCGTGTCGAACATCGCGGCGACCGTGGAGCGGATCTGCATCGGCAGGCGATGATCCTCCAGCCGCGCCAGCGCGGCGCTCATCATGCCGATCGCGGTATCGCGCGGCGGCATCGACGAGTGTCCCGGCGTTGCCTGCGCGTTCAGCACCAGCGTGGCATAGCCTTTTTCGGCGACGCCGATCAGTGCCGCAGGCTTGTCGAGGCCCTTCATGATGCCTTCGGTAATCAACAGCCCCTCGTCGATCACGAAGTCGAGGCGGACGCCGCGCGAGGCCAGCAGCGCCGCGATCGACTTCGCTCCGGCGGTGCCTGCCGTCTCCTCGTCATGGCCGAACGCAAAATAGACCGTGCGCCTGGGGCGGAAGCCGGCCCTGGCCATCGCCTCGGCCGCTTCCAGCATGGAATAGAGATTGCCCTTGTCGTCCCAGGCGCCGCGGCCCCAGATGAAGCCGTCCGCGATGACGCCGTCAAAGGGCGGCTGCTGCCAGTCCTTCTCGGTGCCCGGCGCAACCGGCACCACGTCCTGATGCGCCAGCAGCGCGATCGGCGCAGCCTTCGGGTCCGAGCCCTCCCATGTGTAGAGCAGGCTGTATCTGGCGACCAGTTCACGCTTGGCCGCGGCATGAAATGCCGGAAAGCTTCTTTCGATATGCGCCTGCATGCCGACCAGCGCCTCGGCGTGCTGGTCAGGCTTTTCGTGGCTGGAAATGGTCCGGAAGCGGATGGCTTCGCCGAGCCGCTGGCTTACTGCCTGCGCATCGACCGGTGCGCGCGGCACGGCAGTTACCTGGAGCTGGCGCGAACGGTGGGTGAGAGTGTTGAAGGCCAGCACGGCGGCGAGGATTACGATCGCGGCGACCGCGAACAGCAGCAAGTAGCGGACCAGACGGCGCATGATCGACTCGTCACTTTCGTCATGCCCGGCCCTGTGCCGGGCATCCACGTCCTGAGAGTATAGCAGCGAAGGACGTGGATGGCCGGGACAAGCCCGGCCATGACAATGAAATGAAGAGCGGTGGCCCGAAAGAGCCCTACTTCTTCTTTGCCCGCTCGATGCCTTCCAGGATCAGCCGGCGGGCGTCCTCGGCGTCGCCCCAGCGCAGCACCTTCACCCATTTGCCCTTCTCGAGATCCTTGTAGTGCTCGAAGAAGTGCTGGATCTGCTGCAGCGTGATGTCGGGAAGGTCGCTGTAGTTTTTGACCTTGTCGTAGCGCTGGGTCAGCTTCGAGGACGGCACCGCGATGATCTTCTCGTCGCCGCCAGCCTCGTCTTCCATCAGCAGTACGCCGACCGGCCGCACGCTCATGACGGCGCCAGGCACGATCGCGCGGGTGTTGGCGACCAGCACGTCGCAAGGGTCGCCGTCGCCCGACAGCGTATGCGGAATGAAGCCGTAATTGCCGGGATAGCGCATCGCCGTATAGAGAAAGCGGTCGACCACCAGCGTGCCGGCGTCCTTGTCCATTTCGTATTTGATCGGCTCGCCGCCGACCGGCACCTCGATGATGACGTTGACGTCGTGCGGCGGATTTTTTCCGATTGAAATGGCGTCAATGCGCATGGAGGGCTCCGCTTGGCGTTGAAGGGCGCGCCCGGAAATCAGGCGTGCGTCAGGGTCCGTTTAGACCCGCAGCGAAGCAGGGAAAAGCCTCAATTAGCTTCAGTTGGTCCAGGCGAAGGCGACCTTGTCGAGCGACTTGGGTCCGAACTTCTCGGAGGAGCGCGCCACCATGCGGCCGCCGAGCGCGCGGTAGAACTCCGTCGCCGGGTCATTGTCGGAAAGCGCCCAGATCACCATGCTCTTCAGGCCGCTCTGCACCAGATCGCGGCGGGCGGCGGTGAAGAGGCGGCGGCCAAAGCCGAGGCCCTGGAATTCCGGCCGCAGATAGAGCTCGTAGATTTCGCCTTCGAAATGCAGGCTTCGCGCGCGGTTGCGGCCGTAATTGGCGTAACCCGCGACCCTGTCGCCGAACACCAGCACGCTGACACGGCTGCCCTTGCGGATCGCGCTGTCCCACCATTGCGGGCCGCGACGGTTGATCAGCTTTTCGAGTTCGGCGCCGGGAATGATGCCCTGATAGGCCGAGCGCCAGGCTTCGTCATGGGTGGACGCCACCGCGGCTGCGTCAGCAGCCTTGGCCGGTCGAACCTCTATCAGGGTTGTGCTCATGAGTGGATCAAAGCAAGTCAGCGGGCCGGCATCAAGGTCCATCCTTAATTATCGGTTAACCTGTGGATTTTGTGCATCAGTTTTTCGCGAGGCTGTACCGAAAGAGGACAGGCGCGGCTTTAATCATCATTTCAAGGATGTGACTGCGGCAAGATTGTTGACGAAATCATCCAGGGGTTCACCCAGGCCAGGCGTCACCGCAACGCCTGTTCACGAAAAAATGCAAAGGATCTGATTCGCCGGCGGTATGGTGCCGGCTGCTCCGCAACGCCCGCCTTCGGCTGTGTCAGGCCAGTTCATGCATCCGCCAAGTGTGTTTTTTGCAGCGGCCATCCTTGCCGTGTTCGGTGCGAAGGCCGCTGCAGCGCAGCCCGCGTTCGGCGCGCAAGGCGCCGAAGGGGCGCCCGATCGCCTGCAGCAATGGCTGCTGCCCTCGCCGGATCCTGCGACCGCGGCGCGCGCGGTAATGTTCCGGCCGCCCGGCGACGGACCGTTTCCGCTGGCAGTGGTCGCGCACGCCTCGACCCAGAACGTCCTGCGTCGCGCGCAAATGCCGCAACCGGAATACCGCGCGCTTGCAGCGTGGCTGGTGGCGCGCGGCTTCGCGGTGCTGGTTCCCGAGCGCCCCGGTCACGGTGCTACCGGCGGAAGGTACCTCGAGGATCAGGGCGGCTGCGACGAGGCGGACTACGCAAGGTCCGGCCGCGCCACGGCGGCCGAGATCGCCGCCGCGGTGCGCCCTGTGCGCAAGCAACCCTTCATCCGTCCGGGAGGAATCGTCATCGTCGGCCATTCGGCCGGCGCGTGGGGTGCGCTGGCGATGGCAGGCGAAGACCCGAAGGATGTTGCCGCCATCATCGCGTTCGCGCCGGGCCGCGGCGGGCACGCCAATGATCTGCCCAATCGAATCTGCGCAGCCCACACGCTGGTTGCCGCTGCCGGCGAATTCGGCAAGGATGCGCGCGTCAAGGTAACGTGGCTGGTCGCAGCCAATGACAGCTATTTTTCGCCGGCCTTCTCGCGTCGGCTGGCCGATGCGTTTCGCAGCACGGGCGGCAAGGCGGATTTTCGCGTGCTGCCGGCGCATGGCAGCGAAGGGCACTGGCTGCCGGAGACCGAGGGCGGCGTAAATCTCGCCGCGCCTGAACTCGACGACGCCTTGAAGCCACGATCGGCGCGCCCGGCGAACAAGCGATGACGTTGGGCTGTTCCGGGTGCCTGTTATCTTCATGCAAATGGAAATGCGCGATCTCGCGCGAGAGGCGATGGTGCAAAACCATGGGTTGCCGAAGTGGAGTATTGCACCTTTCCACCGCTGGTTTCTGTCCGGGATTCCCGGTTTTGGCTCAGTCATGGCTATTCTGGGGCTGATGATCGCCAAACCGCTTTAGGCACGCATGAACGCCGACACGCGAAAGATCCTGGTGCTCGGCGCTTCCGGTCTGATCGGCGGCTTCGTCACCCGCGACTTGCGCGGCCGCGGATTTCCGGTGATGGGCGTCGCGCGCAAATTGCCGGCGTCGCAGAAGAGCGGCGCGCTCGATGTCGAACTGCAGGTCATGTCGATGGACGCGGCCGCGCTGGCGCGGCCGCTGCGCGAACACCGCATCGATGTTGTCGTCAATTGCCTCGGCGTGCTGCTGGACGGTCCGGGCAGCGACGCAGCCGACGTGCATCGCGATTTCGTCGCAAGGTTGTTGCAGGCTATTCGCGAGAGCAAGCGGACGATCCGGCTGGTGCATATCTCGATTCCAGACGCGACGGAGACCGATCGAGGCGCCTTCAGCACCACCAGGCGCGAGGCCGAGCGGCTCATTGCGGACTCCGGCGTGCCCTACGCGATCCTGCGGCCGGGCTTCGTGGTGGCGCTTGCGGCATATGGCGGTGGCGCGATGGTGCGCTCGCTCGCGGCACTTCCGCTCGAACTGCCGGCCGAAGCGCGGGCGACGTCATTCCAGCCGGTCGCGATGGAGGATATCGCGGCCACCATCGCCTGGCTCGCCGCGCGCGATCCGAGCGAAGCGAATGGCGTGACATGGGACCTGATGCAGGAGGAGCCGGTCACGCTCGGCGGCGTGATCGATCAATTCCGCCGCGGGTTCGGCGCCGGCGAATGGCCGCGCATCGCGATGCCGGCGCGTTCCGCCGCACCGCGGCGTTTGGACTGGTTGCGGGGATTGTAGCATCGTTCGGCGATCTGATCGGCACGGCGATCCTTTTCATGAGCAAGTGGCCCGACGACGACGTGATCCTCTACGACGGCGCCTGCATCTTCTGCTCGCGCTGGGTCCGCTTCGTCGCCGCGCGCGATGCGGCGCAACGGTTTCGCTTCACCGCGATCCAGTCGCCTTATGGTACGCGGCTGGCGCAGGCTTTCGGCATCGATCCAAACGACCCCGACACCAACGCGGTCGTGGATGGCGGCATCGCGCACTTCAAATCCGACGGCGCGCTGACGGTGCTGTCACATCTGCCGCGATGGCGCTGGACGCGCGCGCTGTTCCTGGTGCCGAAGCCGCTGCGTGATGCGGTCTACAATCTGGTGGCGCGCAACCGCTACAGGATTTTCGGAAAATTTGATGCGTGCGTTGTGCCAGATGCGGACATGCGCGCGAGGGTGCTGGAATAACCTCACTGCCAGCGGTTGTATGTCAGTCAGTGGTCGATCAGACCAAAGTAGACGCGGCCTGATTGAACTACCTCAGGTAATCGGGCTAGGATTGCCGTTGGCTGCTGACTGACCCTGTCCTGCTCCGGGCAGCATCCTACTCCGACTTGCCTGACACAAAAAAGCGAGGGGTGAAAAGCGTTGGAGGAGTTGGGAGAGGCGGAGCAACACACGTCTGGCTATGATCGGGCAACGCCGGCCTATTCGGCATTCGAGATTCCCTGGCAGGACCGGCTGCTGGAATGTCTTCTCAAGATGAAGCCGGCGGCGTTCGAACGGCTGTGTCAGCGCATCCTGAGGGAATCCGGATTCATCAAGGTCGAAGTCACCGGCCGAACCGGGGATGGCGGGATCGACGGCATCGGCGTGCTGCGTCTGAATCTTTTGTCGTTTCACGTCTTCTTTCAATGCAAGCGGTGGAAAGGTTCGGTGGGCGCCTCGGTGATCAGGGATTTCCGCGGGGCGATGGTCGGCAGGGCAGACAAGGGACTGGTGATGACGACCGGCACCTTCTCCACCGACGCACGCAGGGAAGCCACGCGCGACGGCGCGCCCGCGATCGATCTGGTCGACGGCGAAACCCTGTGCGAACTTCTGAAAGGCCTGAAGATCGGCGTCTCGATCCGCAAGGTCGAGCACGTGCTGGTGGAGCAGAAAGTGTTCCTGGAATTTTAGGCGGCGGCGCAATTCTGGATTTAATACCGCGAGAATGCAGTAGTCACCGCGTGCACAGGCTATCTATTTGCTCGTGCGCGAATCCAACGCTTCCCCCGCCGCCCGTTCCCCGCTATCCCGCGCCCCATGCGCCGTCGAGAAAAACTCCGGCGAGGTCGCTTCACCCGCGAAGAACAAACGCCCGTCCACTGGAGCCGCCAGCACCTCGCGCTTGTCGGCGTGGCCGGGCAGCGCGTGCGAGTAGGAGCCCTGGGCGAAGGGATCGTGGGCCCAGCGCGATTCCGCGAGCGGCTTCAGCTTGCGACGGAAGTCGCTGCCGAGGATGGCTACGATCTCGTTGATGCTTTCCGCGGCGAGCGCACCTTCGCCGGCGTCTTCCAGCGATTGCGCGAAGCGGCCGCCGAAGAAACCTTCGATGCAGGGCTGGCCGAACGGGCGCAGATGATAGGTGCCCATCGCGGTTCGCATGGTGGCGGCGCGCAAGTTTCCTTCGGCCGGCAGCGCTTCGGGCTCGTCGAGCGCCAGCGTCACCTTGTCGGCGAGACCGAGCGGCAGGCCGCGCGCGGCGTCGACCTTCGCGGGTAGCGGCGGGTGGAAGCGGATCGTTTCGTTCGCGATCAGGTTGGTCGGTACGGTGACGATGACCTGGGCGGCGGTCAGCGTGCCTCTGGAGGTCTCGATGCGGACGCGCTTGCCGGAATGATCGATCAGCGTCACCACGCAACCCAGCGCAAGCGGGCAGGAAGCGCCATAGGCGGCGATCAGCGCGCCATAGCCGCGGCGGACCCGCCAGTTGATGTCGGTGTCCTCGTAGGCGTCCATGTCGAGGATCGAAACCTGGTCGAGCTCGCAGCCGTTGATGTAGGTCGAGATCGCATCGATCATCGGATTCCAGCGATTGCCGGGTTCCAGACTGAGGCTGGCGGGAGCATCGCGGCCGTCTCGCTCGGCTTCCGCCGCGGCCTTCTCGGCGCGATCGTAGAAGGCGTCCAGCGCGCGAATGAAATCGTCGCGGTCGGCTTGCGGGAAGGCCTTGCCGTAGGCACGCTCGCGCCACGGCGGCAGGTTCCTGTTGATCTCGAAATTAAGCGCTTCGGCGATTTTGACGAACGAGTTTCGGTTCGCCGAATGCAGCCAGCCGCAGCCGACGTCGAAGGTGACCTCGGGCGAGGCCATGATGGTGTGCGCCCGCCCGCCGACGCGGTCGCGCGCTTCCAGCACGATGACGGAGAGGCCGGAATCCTTCAGTGCATTGGCAGCGCCGAGACCGGCGGCGCCGGCGCCGATGATGGCGACATCGACCGAGGAGGGGAGGGACGACATGCCGGAGGCTCTAGCACGTTCGTCGCCGTGCCAGAAGCCGCCTGGAGCATAGCCGTCACCGCGGGGGACGATAGAATCGTGTCCTGGACGCGGTGCAGCCTAGGCGATGCGGAGCATCGTCCGGTAACGCTGCTCCGCTGAGCCGGGACCCAGAAGGTCCCGCGAACTCATAGGCCCCGGCTCAGCAGCGCACCGCTATCGCGCTGCGCTGCGTCCGGGGCACGAGGGCGAGGGCAGCCCTACGCCACCGCTTCCCTGGCCTTTTCCGCGCGCTTGCGGTCGTTGGCGTCGAGGAACTTCTTGCGCAGGCGGATCGACTTCGGGGTCACTTCGACCAGTTCGTCGTCCTCGATATAGGCCAGCGCCTTTTCCAGCGTCATCCGGATCGGGGGCGTCAGGCGCACCGCTTCGTCCCTGGAGGTGGTGCGGATGTTGGTGAGCTGCTTGCCCTTGAGCACGTTGATCTCGAGGTCGTTGTCGCGGGTGTGCTCGCCGACGATCATGCCCTTGTAGACCTTCCAGCCCGGCTCGATCATCATCGGGCCGCGGTCTTCCAGCTTGAACATCGCGTAAGCCACCGCTTCGCCCTGGTCGTTGGAGATCAGGACGCCGTTGCGGCGGCCCTGGATGTCGCCCTTGTAGTTGGCGTAGCCGTGGAACAGGCGGTTCATGATCGCGGTGCCGCGGGTGTCTGTCAGGAGTTCGCCCTGGTAGCCGATCAGGCCGCGGGTCGGCGCGTAGAACACCAGCCGCAGGCGGTTGCCGCCGGAGGGGCGCATCTCGATCATCTCGGCCTTGCGCTCGCTCATCTTCTGCACGACGACGCCGGAATGCTCCTCGTCGACGTCGATCACGACTTCCTCGATCGGCTCCTGCCACGCCCCGGTCGCTTCGTCCTTCTGCAGCACGACGCGCGGACGCGACACCGAGAGCTCGAAGCCCTCGCGGCGCATGGTTTCGATCAGGATCGCGAGCTGCAATTCGCCGCGACCCGACACTTCCATGGAATCCTTGTCGGCGGCCTCGACCACGCGCAGCGCAACATTGCCTTCGGCCTCGCGCATCAGGCGGTCGCGGATCATGCGGCTGGTCACCTTGTCGCCCTCGGTGCCGGCGAGCGGCGAGTTGTTGACGATGAACGACATCGACACCGTCGGCGGATCGATCGGCTGCGCCACCAGCGGCGTCTCGACGCTCGGATCGCAGAAGGTGTCGGCGACCGTGCCCTTGGTGAGGCCCGCGATGGCGACGATGTCGCCGGCTTCGGCCTCATCCAGCGGGGTGCGCTCGATGCCACGGAAGGCGAGGATCTTGCTGATACGGCCCTGCTCGATGGTCCGGCCGTCGGCGCCGAGCACCTTCACGGTCTGGTTCGGCTTGATCGAGCCCGAACTGATGCGGCCGGTGATGATGCGGCCGAGATAGGGATTGGCTTCGAGAATGGTGCCGATCATCCGGAACGGACCCTGCTCGACGCTCGGCGGCGCGACGTGGCGTACGATCAGGTCGAACAGCGGCTGCATGCCGGCGTCGTGGGAGCCGTCCGGGCTGTCGGCCATCCAGCCCTGCTTGGCTGACCCATACAAAATCGGAAAATCGAGTTGCTCCTCGCTGGCGTCGAGCGCCGCGAACAGGTCGAACACCTCGTTGATGACTTCGGTCGGGCGAGCGTCGGGACGATCGACCTTGTTGATGACGACGATCGGCTTCAGCCCGACCTTGAGCGCCTTGGAGACCACGAACTTGGTCTGCGGCAGCGGGCCTTCGGCCGCGTCGACCAGCACCAGCGCGCCGTCGACCATGTTCAGGATGCGCTCGACCTCGCCGCCGAAATCGGCGTGGCCCGGGGTATCGACGATGTTGATGCGGGTGTCCTTCCACTGCACCGAGGCGGCCTTGGCGAGGATGGTGATGCCGCGTTCGCGCTCCAGGTCGTTGGAGTCCATCGCGCGCTCGGTCACCTTCTGGTTCTCGCGATAGGTACCGGATTGCTGCAACAGGCGATCCACCAGCGTGGTCTTGCCGTGGTCGACGTGGGCGATGATGGCGACGTTACGAAGGTTCATGGCTCTTCTTCTGGTCGTGCAAAGGTGGATGCGCGATCTCGCCGGAAAACCGGGACCCACTTTTCCGGATCGCGCTTTCAAAACCTGGAATACTGGCGCGTGATGACGCTTCTTCGATTCGTCATCCCGCTCCATCTTTTGTTCGAGCATGATCGTTTCGGAAAATGCTCCCGGGGCCCAATGGGCCCCAAAAAGGAAGCCCGGCCAAAAAGACCGGGCACACCTTATGCGTTGCGGCGCAATATATTCAGAAAACGTCAAAAAACAATGGTTTGTTTGGCACTTGGTTAGCCGATTTTGCCCTTTGGGCGGCCTAATTGCCCCTGTCCGGGTCGGGATAGACCCCCCGTAAAACCTCGTCGAAATGCGATTTGACCGACTCGTTGCAGCGGCAGGACCGGGCCCGGAGCGCGTCCGGGTTGCGGACCAGGATCGAGCCGCGGCGGGTTTCCAGCGTGCCTTCCGCCTTGAAGGTCTGGATGACGCGGCTGGTATAGGAGCGGCCGACCCCGAGCAGCGTCGCCAGTTGTTCGTGGGTCAGCGGCACGACTTCCACGCCATCGGTGCGTTCCATCGCCGAAATGATCCATTTCGCCGTGCGCTGTTCGATCGAATGGATCGCGTTGCAGGCGGTCGATTGGAAAATCTGCGCCAGCATGCAATCGGCATAGCGGGCGAAAATGTTGCTCAGCGTGCGTGACTTCAATTTCGCCGCATCGAGCCTGGTGACCGCCAGCCGCACGACGGGGCCGGCGAATTTGACGGTGATACGGGTGTAGGCCGGGAGAAAGCCCTGGCTGACGATGCCACCGACTGCCCCCTCGCGGCCGATCAGGATGGTCTCGACATCCCGGCCGTCCTCGTTGGTCACCAGGTAGGAAACGAGGCTCGGACCGCAGGGGAAATGCACGGTCTCGACGTCGTCGCCGGGGCTGTAGAGCAAATCGTTCGGATTGGCCTCGGTCGCGACGAGGTGCGGATCGATCAGCGCGAAATCGGCGTCGTTCAACCGGCGCAGCAGATTGTTGAACGGCCGCCCGCCGGCCGTGTTCTGTCGTCGCGAAATCATCGAAGGTTCCCCGCTCCCCATCCGGGGACATTAAATCGATCCAGACGAGCCTATCTGTTCACTAGTGGACAGACGGTAGAACGGTCTTGTGGTGGTTTCGGTTCCGGAACCGGCGGGCGCGCTTCAAGGCGTTGGCCGGCCGAAACAGCACCGGGGCTTCGGCCCGGCTCCTGAAACCGGAAATTTCGAACCCGAAATGGCGAGAACATGGAACCCGCTGCGAGCGACGGTATGCCCAACGACGTGCTGGTCGTCGAGGACGATCCGATCATCGCGCTCGACTTCGAAGACACGATCCTGAGTTTTGGCGTGAAAACGGTGCGAACCGCCACCAACGTGGCAGGGGCGCTCGAACTGATCGCCCTTCGGCCTCCGGAATTCGCGCTGCTCGACGTCAGCCTCATCAAGGAAAACAGCTACGCCGTTGCCGAACGGCTGGACGCGCTGAAAATCCCCTTTGCCTTCGTCACCGGCTACGGTGCCGACGCCTTGTTTCCGGCAGCGTTCGCCGGCAAGGCGCGACTGCCCAAACCCTATTCGACCGAAGCGTTGCAGGCTTTGCTGCAGAACTGCCCGAAGCGCTGAGCAGAAGCTAAAGCGGCTTGGGATCGAGCGTGGTCGACCACAGCGCGACATCGGCGCGGTCGCGCAACGTGACCGTCATCTGTCCGCTGGCGCCGTCGATTCTGACATGGCCGAAGAACTGCATGCCGGCGGACGGCGGCAGGTTCTGCCTGCCGGGGCCGGGCGCCTTGATGAACCTCACCTCGGGGCCGAACGTGTTGTCGAGCTCGTTCGGGCCGAACGTGCCGGCATGCAGCGGACCCGAGACGAACTCCCAGAACGGGTCGAACTCCTGGAATTGCGCCTTGTCGGGGTTGTAGTAATGCGCCGCGGCGTAATGCACATCCGCCGTCAGCCAGATCGTGTTGGCGATGCCTGACGTCTTGATGAAACGCAGCAGGTCGGCGATCTCCAGTTCGCGGCCGCGCGGCGGGCCGTGGCCCTGCGCAATCGCTTCCGAGCCCTTCCTGTTCGGGGCGTCGTCATGGACGACGATGGAAAGCGGCATGTCGGATGCGATCACCTTCCAGGTCGCACGCGAGTTCAGCAGCGCGCGTTTCAGCCATGCGAGCTGGTCGGGGCCGAGGAAGTAACTCTCTGGACCGTAAGCGGCTTGCAAGTTGGGGCCGTTGGGGCCGCGATAGCTGCGTTCGTCCAGCATGAAGACGTCGAGATGCGGACCATAGTTGAGCGTGCGGTAGAGCCGGCCGGGCTCGGTGATGCTCTCGCGGATCGGATACATTTCGTGAAACGCGCGCGCCGCGCGGGCGGCAAGCAGGCTGATGCTGCGCTCCCTGTAGGCGGCGGGCAGTTGCTTCGACAGCGACCAGTTGTTGGTGACCTCATGGTCGTCCCACTGCACGAAGACCGGCACCTCGGCGTTGAAGGCGCGCACATGTTCGTCCATGAAATTGTACTTGTGCGCGGCGCGGAACTCGTCGAGCGTCTCGGCGACTTTTGCCTTTTCCGGAATGGTGACGTTCTTCCAGGTCTTGCCGTCGGGAAGCGTCACTTCGCGCTGGATAGGTCCGTCGGCATAGACGGTATCGCCGGAGTGCAGCAGGAAATCCGGGCGATGCTTGCGCATGGTGGCGAAGGTGAACATGCCGCCATCATCGGGGTTGATGCCCCAGCCCTGGCCGGCAACGTCGCCGCCCCAGACGAAGCTGACGTCACGCCGATCGGCCGGCGCGGTACGAAAGCGCCCGAGCACAGGCTCGCTCACGACATTGATGTCGGACAGATCGCGAAAGCGCACGCGGTAGAACATCTCCTGCCCCGCGGGCAGGTTCCGCAGCAGCATTTTGGCCGTGAAGTCGCTCTCGGGCAGCGCCGCGACCGGCGGCAGCGCCCGCACATTGGCAAACGACTCCGAGGTCGCGACCTCGACCAGCATCTGCGCGGGGCGGTCGGCGCGGGCCCAAACGACGCCGCCATCGGCTCCAACGTCGCCGGACTGCACGCCTGATGTCACGATCGGCCGGTCGGCTGCGCGGCTCAGATAGGGCAGCGCGAGCGCGCCGATAGCGCCGGCGCCGCCGGCAGCGAGAAAGCGGCGCCGGGAAAACCCGCGGGAAATCCTCAATGTCATGCAAGCCTCCTGGACCCGGCGCGAGAATGCAGTCGTCGCGGCGACAGAGGTAGAAAGGATTGATGACGGTTCGATTACCTGAAGATGCCGATCAGGCGTTTCCGGCGGCGCGGAATTGCGCGCTCGCCCGCTGCAAATTCTGCGGCATGCTCATCAGCAGCGCCTTGCGGTCGGCGACCGCGTTGTGGAACTGCTCGATCGCGATGTTGAAGGCGGTCAGCGTGCCTTGCTCGATCGCGCCGTGTTCGAAGCATAGCAGCGTGTCGCGCAGAATGGCGTCGGCTTCCGCCTGCATCCGGTCGAGTTCTTCCATCGAGTCGCATTGGCGGGCGGTGGCGAGCATGTCGAGCAACCGGTCGCGCTGCGATACGTTGACGTTGCGCTCGTCCTTCTTGAGATAGCCGGCGAACCATGCGCCGGCCGACCCCATCGCCGACAGCCCCATCAATCCCCACCAGATGAAATCGCTGTAGCGGTCGAGGAAGGTTTTCTCCTCGCCATCGACAAAGGCGGCCGCGCCGGGATGCACGGGAATCGTGGCGTCCTTGTCGGTATCCGGCGTTTCGATCTTTGCAGCCAGCGGGAATTCGTTCTTCAGCGTTTGCCGGATCGCGAACAACTGGCGGGTAAACGCCGCCACCGTCGACTCCGAAATGCCCCTGCGCGCCACGATGTGATGCGCGAAGCTGATGGTCTTGACTTCTTCCTCGGGCCTTCCCGGCGCGCCGCCAAAAGTTCCGGCAGGGATTTCGGATGCCTCGTAGACGGGATGATTTTGCACAATCGCTTCGGCCGAGTCGATGGCGAGGAATGTCGGCGTGCCGCCGTCGCGCATCGAGGCCGCGATCGCGTCCGCGGTGATCTTGCTGTTGACCGGACCGGCCGCGAGATAGACGTCCGCCCTCTGGTTGCGGACGGCATCGACGGCCTCGTTGACCGGAAACTGGACGATCTGGACCTTGGATGGATCGACGCCGTATTGCCTCAGGACCACCTTGAGCAGATTGACGTTGGCCTCGGTGCGGCCGACGACGCCGACGCGACGCCCGGCAAGCTGGGAAATTTTCGTGATGGCGGGCGCTGCCTTTTTGCCCTTGCTCCTGCCGGCCGCCGGCACCCACAGCACCGCGACGTTCTTGCGCAGCGTCGCCACGGCCTGCGCGTTTTTCGGCACTTCGAGGTCGCCGCGGATGATGGCGAGATCGACCTTGCCCTCGCCGAGCATGTTGGCGCTCGCCAGCGCGCCATCGGTCGGCACCGGCCGTAGCTTGACCAGGCTGTTGCGCTGGTTGTTGAAGGCCTGCGCCAGGTTCTGCAC
>JAFAGM010000062.1 GCA_023422775.1 Pseudomonadota bacterium | reverse complement strand
TCGCTGTAGCGGTCGAGGAAGGTTTTTTCGTCGCCATCGACAAAGGCGGCGGCGCCGGGATGAAGCGGGATCGTGGCGTCCTTGTCGGTGTCAGGGGTCTCGATCTTGGCGGCCAGCGGAAATTCGTTCTTCAGCGTCTGGCGGATCGCAAACAGCTGCCTGGTAAAGATCGCGATGGTCGATTCCGCAACGCCCCTGCGCGCCACGATGTGGTGTGAGAAGCTGATCGTCTTGATCTCTTCATCGGGCCGGCTCGGCGCGCTGCCGAATGTTCCGGCCGGGATCTCGGAGGCCTCGTAGGCAGGGTGGTTCTGCGCGATCGCCTCGGCCGAATCGATGGCGAGGAACGTCGGCGCGCCGCCGTCGCGCGCGGAGGCGGCGATCGCGTCCGCGGTGATCTTGCTGTTGACCGGGCCGGCGGCAAGATAAGCATCTGCCTTGTGGTTCCGAATGGCCTCGGCGGCCTCGTTGGCGGGGAACTGAATGACTTCGACCTTCGCGGGATCGACGCCGTATTGCTGCAGGATCACCTTGAGCAGATTGACATTGGCCTGGGTGCGGCCGACGACACCGATGCGGCGCCCGGCAAGTTGGCCGATCCTGGTGATGGCGGGCGCGGCCTTCTTTCCCCTGGTCTTGCCGGCCGACGGAACCCACAGCACCACGACATTCTTGCGCAGCGTCGCCACGGCCTGCGCATTCTTCGGTACTTCGAGGTCGCCGCGGATGATGGCCAGATCGACCTTGCCGTCACCGAGCAGCCTGGCGCTTGCAAGCGCGCCGTCGGTCGACACCGGGCGCAGCCGAACCAGACTGCTCTTCTGGTTGTTGAAGGCCTGCGTCAGGTTCTGAACCACCCTGAGGTCGTCGCTGTTGGCGGGACCCACGGCGACCCGCAGGGTCACCGGCCGCATCGCAAAATAATAGCCGGCGGCCATTGCGCCGATCAGAGCGAGAACGCCGGCCAGCAAGACGAAAGTCAGCCGCTGTCTCGCCGACCGGGGCGAGGGCGGGGCGGGGGCCGGCTTTTCCGCAGGATCGGGGCCGTCGGTCATCAATACCTTGGTGATCGTTCGAGGTGAAATTCACGCTGCGGGCACGCCTGGAGGGGCAATCTATCAAATTTGACGCCAGGCCGAGATTACATATCCGTCATGGTTACCGGCGCTGCGGCCGCGCGGTCGGGCAGGGATCCCCGAACCAGCCTTCGGTGTTAGGGTGGCACGTGCATCAAACGGGAGGCGATCATGGCGGAACTTCTGTCGGCGGAAGCGAGAAAATCGGCGCTGGTGGAACTGCCGGGCTGGTCCGAGACGGCGGGACGCGACGCAATTGGACGGACCTTCACCTTCAAGGATTTCAACGAAGCGTTCGGTTTCATGTCCCGCGCCGCGCTGGTGGCCGAAAAGAACGACCATCATCCGGAATGGAGGAACGTCTACAGGACCGTGGACGTGGTGCTGGCGACCCATGATGCCGGCGGAGTCACGCAGCTAGATGTCGATCTGGCCAGGGCCATGAACGCGATCGCCCGCCAGCTCGGCGTCGTCTGAGTTGGCCGCCGATGATCTTGCGGCGGTGGCCGAACATCCCCAATTCTTGAACGATACATGTGGCCGCGGCGATCTGCCGCGCCGGATCCGGGGGAAGAACTGCGATGGCAACGTCCGAGCATACCGTGGGTTTTGAACCGGCCGACCGGCTCGCGGAAGACCCCGAGAGCGTGCGCCGGCGCTTCTGGATCAAACTGAAACAGGTGGCGGCGAAGCTCCCCTTCGCGGAGGACCTGCTCGCGGCCTACTATTGTGCCTTCGACAAGCAGACGCCGCGCCACGTGCAGGCATCGCTGCTCGGCGCTGTCGCCTACTTCATCCTGCCGGTCGATTTCATGCCGGACGTGCTGCCGGTGCTCGGATTTACCGACGATGCTGCGGTGCTGGCCACCGCCATTCGCATGGTCGCAAGCCACATCACGCAGGAGCATCGCGATGCCGCCCGCGCGGCGCTGAAGCGCGGGGTCAAGACGGCGGATGCATCCGAATAGCCCGGGAATCCTGAACTCGGGATTCCCGGTTCGGCACGAAACGCCAAAGTCCCTGTTATCGCTGTGTCTGCCCGGCTGGCGCGCGCGCCTGGGCTCCCCTGCTCCTCTCGGCCTCCCAGGCCTGGAACTGCTTGAACAGCGCTTCCCTGTCGGTCTCCGTCTTCACGGTCGCCGCAGTTGACGGGCTCTGCCTCAGAAAATCATCGAACCGGGCGCGGGCTACCGCTTCGACATTGTGGGTCTTGAGCCATTGCTCGGCAACCGGCAGGCGCTGCCAGTCGGGCAACGGCGCCGACAGCGAGACTTCCTTCCATTTTGGATGGAACGGCGGGTTCTGGAAGGTCGGAAACTTCGTGAAGAAGGCGTCGACGAACTGCGAGAGCTTGCGGTAGCGCTCCGTATTCGGCGCCCAGTTATAGGCGGCGAGCACTGCGGGCACCGCGATGGTATCGACGCGGCCGCCTTCCGGGATCAGGTTGGGGTAGTCTTTCGAGGTCAGGGTCGCCGGCAGATAGTCGGTCTGCAGCGGCTTGGCATAGTCGACCGGAACCAGGTGGAAGCGGTTGTCGTTGAAGGCGCTGACCGACTTGTACGGCTTGCCGCCCACCGCAACCACCGCGTCGATTTCGCCGGCCCGCATCTTCTCCATCGCAATGCGCTGTTCGAGATAGAGGAAGTTCGGCTTGATGCCGAGCCGTTCGAATACGATCGCGGCGGTGACGAAGGTGCCGCCATTGGGAAGGTCAACGCTGACCTTCTTGCCGTTCAGATCGCTCATGCCGCGAACCGACTTGGAGGCGATCACATACATCTCTTCGTTGTAGAGCTTGGTCACATAGGTGAACTGCTTCTTGATGTCCTTTGCGAAGCCCTTCTTCTCGAGATAGTCGAGCGTGTCGGCGCGCACGATGCCGAGGTCGACGCCCTGCAGGAACAGGATGTCGGCGACGCTCTGAACTGAGCCGCGCCCGACGATCGGAAGTACGCGCAACTTGTTTCCGTCGTCGAGCACGGAAGCGAGATCCGCACCGAACTGCACGTAGGTGCCACCGATGGTGCCGGAAATCAAAGTGACCGTGTTCTGGTTCAGCGCCTGCTTGGTGGCGACCGAACCGAACTGAAAAATAGCTTTCAGGCTGTCGCTGACCTTGGCCGGATCATATTCCCCCGGCTCGGCGGCACGAGCCGTCGAGCCGCACGCCATTGTCATGGCAAGCAACGCCATTCCAAACAAATGTCGCATAAAACCCTCTGCGCTGATCTAGAGTGTATTTGCCTAGTTCTGTAACTGGCTGAGCCGCCGTTTCGCATCGGCCGAACCGAGTTCGGCAGCCTTCTGGTACCAGACCCGCGCCGCCGCGGGGTCGGGGGTGACGCTGCGCTGGTCCTGGCTGCCCAGCACCTGCGGATCGTACGTTCCTGCCAGCATCAGCGCCGCCTCGGGCTCCTGCGCGTCCGCCGCGCGCTCAAGCAGCAACCGGGCGGACGTGATGTCGCCGATCGCAAGCAGACCCTTCGCCCGCGTCAGCAGCGTCGCAAGTTCCTCCGCGTCGATCCGTCTTGCCGGCGCGGCCTCGAGGGGCGGTGGCGGCGGGGCGGCCTCGCGGACGGCCGGTACAAGCGGGGCGGCCTCGCGGGCAGCTTCGCGCGCCACCGGCTCCGGCACGACGACGTTGCCCTTGGCCGCACTGTGATAGGCGGCGGTGATTTCATCGCGCGTCGGCGCTGCCGCCGCCAACGCGTTGGCGATCGTGACGGTCTGAGGGGAGTTGCGGCGGGCCACTTGCGGTTCAGGTATGGCCGCGGCCGGTTCGGGCGTGGCCGGGGCGGCGACGCGCGGTGGCAGTTGCGCCGACGATTGCGCCGTTTCCTGCTCCGCTGCGCCGAGCTGAACAGGCGTTCCGCCGCCGAGCGAGGCCCTGACGTTGACGATAACGGCACGCGTCGAATCGATGGAGAACAGCGCGAGCAGGCCGCCGATCGCCGCCACGACCACGCCCGCGGTCACAATGCGCCCGACCCGCACTCTTTTTTGGTGGCCACCCGCGAAGGCGTATTCGGAGAGCGGCCGGTATGACTCTTCCTCGTAGGTGGAGAGAAACAGCGGGACTTGCTCGCGCGGCTGCCGCTGCTCATACATCGTCTCTGACTGCTCATATGGCAGCGCATAGGGCTGCTGCTCATACCGGCTGGCCTCATACAACCTGGGATCGTTGATGGCTTCGTCGAATCGGTCGAAGGGATCCCTTGTTTGGCCCGGCCGCTTACTCTCCACCATTTCGATGCTCTCCCCACTTTACCAACGCAACGTCCGGCGTCCCTCAGCCCTGCACCTGCTTCTTGCTCTTTTTGATGTGCGGAGGACCCGATTTTTCGGGCAGTAAACTCGCACACGGAATGGGTTCAAAAAACGACGCCGACCGGTGCGAATTGGGAGATATTTTGGTTTGATTGAGGCGAAGCTGCGACATCCATGACAAGGCCGTTACCCGAACGACACAAATAGTTGCGGCAATGACACAATAAGTGGCGACGAACTCCGTTCGCGACCCGGCCCACGCCACGCGCGGGCCGTTCTTGCAATTGTTTTTGCAGTCGTTTTTGCGAATCTCGGCGAGCGATCAACGGGCAGGGATGGGAATCGTTGAACGAAGACCAGCGATCCCG
This sequence comes from Pseudomonadota bacterium, assembly GCA_023422775.1. Lineage (GTDB taxonomy): Bacteria > Pseudomonadota > Alphaproteobacteria > Rhizobiales > Xanthobacteraceae > Bradyrhizobium. The sequence goes on along the minus strand of JAFAGM010000062.1, from coordinate 11,998 downwards.
CCGCCTCGGCTCCTACGGGTGCAGGATTACCTTGCCCATTGCCTTGCGGCCGGCGAGCACTTTCAGCGCTTCGGCGGTTTGCGCCAGCGGGAACGTGCGGTCGACATGCGAGGAGATCTTGCCTTCCGCGGTCCACTTCACGAGCTTTTCCAGGTTAGCTCGATTCTTTTCCGGATTGAGCCTGGTCCATGCGCCCCAGAACACGCCGCGGATATCGCAGCCCTTGAGCAGCGCCAGGTTGAGCGGCATCTTCGGAATGTCGCCGGCGGCGAAGCCGATCACCAGGAAGCGTCCCTCCCAGGCGATGGCGCGCAGCGCGGCTTCCGCGTAGCCGCCGCCGACGGGATCGAAAACGATGTCGACGCCCTTGCCGCCGGTCAGCCGCTTGAGCCCCTCCTTCAGGTCTTCCCTGGCGTAGTTCAGCGTGAGTTCGGCGCCATGGGCCTTGGCAAATTCGAGCTTTTCGTCCGACGATGCGCAGGCGATCACCTTCAGGCCCATCAGCTTGCCGAGTTCGCAGGCCGCAAGTCCGGTGCCGCCGGCCGCACCCAGCACTGCAAGCGTCTCGCCGGCCTTCGGACTGGCGCGGTCTTCCAGCGCATGCAGCGCGGTGCCGTAGATGATGATGATCCCGGCGGCGCGATCGAAGTCGAGATTGTCGGGAATCTTCACGATCGTGTTCGCCGGCAGCGCGATCTTTTCGCGCGCGCCGTTATGGCCGCAGGATGCCACCACGCGGTCGCCGACCTTCAGGTCGGTCACGCCGGCGCCGACGCTTTCGATCACGCCGGCGACTTCGGCGGCCGGCGAAAACGGAAACGGCGGCTTGATCTGGTACTTGCCCTGGATCATCAGGATGTCGAAGAAATTCAGCGCCGCGGATTTGATCGCAATCACGGCCTGGCCCGGCTCGGCGACGGGATCGGGGATGTCGGCCAGCACGAGATCGTCGGGTTGGCAATATTGCGAGCAGAGAATGGCTTTCATGGACACACCTGATTTTCGGACCGGCAAGGAAATCTCGATGCTTCATGCCGGATTTGAAGCCGGGCTACAATCCGATTCGAAGCAATGGCCAGGCGGCAGGCAATGCTGACGGCGCGGTTGAAGGGGAATTCGAACGATGTTTGAAAAAGACCTGCTGGCGGGCAAGCGGATCCTGGTCACCGGTGGCGGTTCCGGGCTCGGCGCCGCGATGGGGCGCCGCTTCGTCGAACTCGGCGCGGAACTGGTGATCTGCGGCCGCCGGCTCGAACTGCTGGAGGCGACCGCGGCGCAGATGCGTGACGAACTCGGCGGAAAGGTCGCGGTCGTCAGATGCGATATCCGCGACGGCGCGGCGGTCGATGCGATGATGGACCAGATCTGGCGCGACGCGCCGATCGATGTTCTGGTCAACAATGCTGCCGCGACGTTCATTGCGCAGACCGAACACCTCTCGTTCCGCGCGGCAGATGCGATCCTGGCGCCGACTCTGCACGGTGCGATGTATTGCACGCTCGCCGCAGGCAAACGCTGGATCGAAAGCGGGCGCAGGGGCGTCGTGTTGAGCATTCTATCGACCTCGACCATCACCGGCCGCGCCTTCACGGTTCCCTCGTCGATGGCGAAGTCCGCCGTGCTGGCAATGACGAAGAGTCTTGCGGTGGAGTGGGGGCCAAAGGGTGTGCGTACGGTCGCGATCGCGCCCGGCGCGTTTCCGACCCCGGGCGCTTCGGGCCAGCTACGTCCCGAAGGGCGCGATGAAGGCTGGGCGCATCGCAATCCGCTCGGCCGCGCCGGCGAGCATCGCGAACTCGCCAATCTCGCAAGCTTCCTGATCTCCGATCAGGCCGGCTACATCAACGGCGAGATGGTGGTGCAGGACGGCGGCTCGCATCTGCGAAGTTCCGGTGCGGAGGATCTGCTGCAATGGACAGATGCGCAGTGGCAGCGGCAGCGCGAAGGCCGCACCAAAGGCTAAGAGTACAGCCCCGCGCAGCCATTGCCAGAATCACTTTAACAAGGTTCGAATGGAAACCTTAACGGAGGTTGGCGAGGTCGTAAGCGCCTTCCCAAAAAAGCATTTCCCGGCTATCCATCCCGGCGGCACGATGCGCCCTCGGGCCATCTTCCAGTCACATTAATGAGGGAACCAGTCGTCCGTGTTGCGAATGCTGACATTTCTGGTTGCAGTTGCGGCTTTGTGCGGGGTGATTTCCTCCGTGCACGCGCAAGGCGCTGCTCCGAAGGGGGCAAAGGAAGCGCCCAAGCCTGCGCCTGCGGCAAAGTCGACAGCAAAGCCTCCTGCGAAACCGGAATCGGCTGCGACCGCCGCGGCAGGCGGTGCGGAGCCGACGCTGATCGGGCAATTCGGGACCTGGGGTGCCTACACCGCGGCGCCGAACGGTAAGAAGGTGTGCTTCGCGCTGGCAAAGCCTTCGTCATCGAAAACCAATCCACCGAATCGTCCGCGCGATCCTGCCTATGCCTTCGTCTCGACGCGTCCGGCGGAGCGGGTCGTCAACGAAGTCTCGGTCATGATCGGATATGCGCTGAAGCCGGGCTCGGAATCCTCGCTCGAGGTCGGCGGCTCGTCCTTTGCGATGTATACCCAGGGTGACGGACTCTGGATCAAGAACGCCGCCGAGGAAGAGCAGATGGTCAGCGCCATGCGCAAGGGCGCGGACGCTACCGTCAAGGGCATCTCGGCCAGGGGCACCGAGACCACCGACGTCTTCTCCCTGAAGGGACTGTCCCAGGCGCTCGATCGGCTGGCGCAGGATTGCAAGCGCTAGGCGGCTTTAAGCCCGGATTGGCGTTGTTCAGGCGGCCGGGAACGCCTATTTGAAGCTCTCTCCCCTCATGGTGAGGAGGCGCTTGCGCCGTCTCGAGCCATGAGGCCCCGCTCTCATCCTTCGAGACGCGGCGAAGACGCCGCCGCTCAGGATGAGGGAGAAACCTCCCTAGAACAGAAATACGATGACCGCAGTTTCGACCGAAGCGAATTCCACGGCGACCCCGACCCTGGCTCCGCTCGAGAAAATCCCGCTCGAAACCTATGTGCCGCCGGCAAAGCCGTCTCTGATCGGCCTGTCGCGCAGCGGGATCGCCGATCGTCTGGGCGAGATCGGCGTTCAGCCGGCGCAGCGCAAGATGCGCACGCAGCAACTTTGGCACTGGATGTATGTCCGCGGCGCCAGGACGTTCGACGAGATGACCAGCATCTCCAAGGACATGCGCGCGCAGCTCGTGCAGCATTTCACCGTCGACCGCCCCGAAGTCGTCGCCGAGCAGATTTCCAATGACGGCACCCGCAAATGGTTGTTGCGCCTGCCGAGCGGCGATTCCTTTCAGAAGGCGCACGAGATCGAGTGCGTCTACATTCCCGAAACCGATCGCGGCACGCTGTGCGTCTCCTCGCAGGTCGGCTGTACGCTGAACTGCTCGTTCTGCCATACCGGCACGCAAAGGCTGGTGCGCAACCTCACGGCGGGCGAAATCGTCGGCCAGATCATGGTGGCGCGCGACCGTCTCAATGACTGGGCCGATCGCGAGACGCCGACCGGCAGTCGCCTCGTCACCAATATCGTCATGATGGGCATGGGCGAACCGCTCTACAATTTCGACGCGGTGCGCGATGCGCTGTTGATCGTGGCGGACAATGAAGGCATCGGCATTTCGCGCCGCCGCATCACGCTGTCGACCTCGGGCGTGGTGCCCAACATCATCCGCACCGGCGACGAGATCGGCGTGATGCTGGCGATTTCACTGCACGCGGTGCGCGACGAATTGCGCAACGAACTGGTGCCGCTCAACCGCAAATATCCGATCGCCGAACTTCTGCAGGCCTGCCGCGACTATCCGGGCTCGTCGAACGCGCGGCGCATCACCTTCGAATATGTGATGCTCAAGGGCGTCAACGATTCCATGGCTGACGCCAGGCTGCTGGTAAAACTGCTCAAGGGCATTCCGGCGAAGATCAACCTCATCCCGTTCAACCCGTGGCCGGGCACGAAGTACGAGTGTTCGGACTGGGAGCAGATCGAAAAGTTCTCCGAATACATCTTCAACGCCGGCTATTCGTCGCCGGTCCGCACCCCGCGCGGCCGCGACATCCTCGCCGCCTGCGGCCAGTTGAAATCGGAGACCGAAAAACTCTCCGCCCGCGAGCGCCAGGCGCTGCGCGCCATGGCGATGACGGATTGAGAAAGTCGATCGCGCATGCCATTCGTCATTGCGAGGAGCGAAGCGACGAAGCAATCCCTCTCCCGGTGTGCGGAGAACTGGATTGCTTCGCTCCGCTCGCAATGACGGTGAGAGCATGTCCCTGATCGGCCGCCTTTTCGTCGTCTTCTTTGCATTCCTGGCCGCCTGCCTGGTGGCGGGCATGATCGTGGTCGGCGCGGTGCTGTATCCGGAGTTCAGCGATCTCGATACCGGCATGATCGACGAAAGCGCGATCAACGTCGTGCTCGGCTTCGGCTTCATCTTTCTCTCCGGCTTTGCGCTGCTGCCGGCGCTGGTCGTGGTGCTGATTACCGAGGCGTTCTATATCCGCAGCGTGCTCGCCTATGCCGTCGGCGGCGCGATCGTCGGTGCTGCCTGTTACCTGGGGCTTGTTCCTTTCGACCCCGACACGCTGACATTCGATGGCATCGTGCGCCGTCACCTCGAAATCATGACGGGCGCGGGCATCGTCGCCGGTTTGGTCTATTGGTTGATCGCGGGCCGTACCGCCGGCGCCTGGCGCGAACCGCCGCGCCGTTTGCCGCCGCCACCACCATTGCCGTCGCACTCGCGGCCGATGTCGTGAGCCTTTCCAACATCCGCCGCCTCGGCTAAACCCCGCGCCATGAATCGGACCGGACTTTTCATCGCCTTGGGCCTGGCGCTCGTCATCGGATTGCTGTTCGGGATTTTCCCCGAACTCGATCTCAAGCTGGCGGCGTTGTTTTACGATCCGGCGAACCACTCGTTCCCGCTGAAGCAGAATGAGATCGCCGCATTCGCGCGCGACGCCGCGATGTGGATCGCGTGGGCGTTGGCGTTGCCGGCGCTGATTGCCATCTTCGCGAAGCTGCTGCGGCCGGACCGGCCGATGCTGATCCCGGGGCGGGCGGCGGTGTTCCTGGTGGTCACGATCCTCCTGTCGGCGGTCGTCCTGACCAACATGACCTTCAAGACCTTTTGGGGCCGGCCGCGGCCGGTGGTGGTGACGGAGTTCAACGGCCCCTGGCAGTTCGTGCCGTGGTGGGATCCGCGCGGGGAGTGCGGACGCAACTGCTCGTTCTTTTCGGGAGAGGGCGCCACCGCGTTCTGGGCCTATGCGCCCGCGGCGCTGACGCCGCCGCCGTGGCGCCCGCTGGCTTACGCGGCAGCGACCCTGTTCGGGGTCGCGACGTCGGTATTGCGGATGGCGTTCGGCGGCCATTTCTTCACCGATGTCGCCGCCGCGGCACTGGTGAGCTTCTTCGTGATCTGGCTGGCCTATGGCTGGCTCTACCGCTGGCCATCGACGCGGGTGACCGATGAGCAGGTCGAGGCTACGCTGGCGCGCTGGGGCGGGCCGGGCTATCGCCTTTGGCGGCGCTGGCGCGGCCGCGCAGCGGGATAGTCCAATCCCCGGCCACACGGGCCCGATTAAACGCGTGCCCATCAGCCTGAAATTTGTTATTCGCGCCCTCGAGCCGCAGACGACATCTGCCATTTCGACCGATTGGAAGCTTCATGAGTACGATCCTGAAAAGCCTGCCCAAGGGGGAAAAAGTCGGTATCGCCTTCTCCGGCGGTCTCGACACCAGTGCGGCGCTGCTCTGGATGAAGCAGAAAGGCGCGCGCGTCTTTGCCTACACCGCCAACCTCGGCCAGCCCGACGAGGCCGACTACGACGAGATTCCGCGCAAGGCGCTGGAGTTCGGCGGCGAGAAGGCTCGCCTGGTGGACTGCCGCACGCAACTGGTTCACGAGGGTATAGCCGCGATCCAGTCCGGCGCCTTCCACGTTTCTACCGGCGGTATCGCCTACTTCAACACCACGCCGCTCGGCCGTGCCGTGACCGGCACGATGCTGGTCGCGGCCATGAAGGAAGACGGCGTCAATATCTGGGGCGACGGCTCCACCTTTAAAGGCAACGATATCGAGCGGTTCTATCGCTACGGCCTGCTGACCAATCCGGGCCTGAAGATCTACAAGCCCTGGCTCGACCAGCTCTTCATCGACGAGCTGGGCGGACGGGCGGAAATGTCGGCGTTCATGACCGCCAACGGATTCGCCTACAAGATGAGTGCCGAGAAGGCGTACTCGACCGACAGCAACATCCTCGGCGCGACCCACGAGGCCAAGGATCTTGAACAACTGGACAGCGGTATCAAGATCGTCAATCCGATCATGGGCGTGCCGTTCTGGCGTGACGACTGCGCCGTCAAGGCCGAAAAGGTCGTGGTGCGTTTCGAGGAGGGCCAGCCGGTCGCGCTGAACGGCGAGAGGTTCGCGGATCCTGTCGCGCTGTTCCTCGAAGCCAACGCCATCGGCGGCCGGCATGGCCTCGGCATGAGCGACCAGATCGAGAACCGGATCATCGAGGCCAAGAGCCGCGGCATCTACGAGGCCCCCGGCATGGCGCTGCTGCACATCGCCTACGAGCGCCTCGTCACCGGCATTCACAACGAAGACACGATCGAGCAATACCGCATCAGCGGCATGCGCCTCGGCCGGTTGCTCTACCAGGGCCGGTGGTTCGATTCCCAGGCGCTGATGCTGCGCGAAACCGCGCAGCGCTGGGTGGCGCGCGCCGTCACCGGCGAGGTGACGCTGGAACTCCGCCGTGGCAACGACTATTCGATCCTGAATACCGAGAGCCCGAACCTGACCTATCAGCCGGAGCGGCTGAGCATGGAGAAGGTGGAGGATGCGGCGTTCACGCCGGCGGATCGCATCGGCCAGCTGACCATGCGCAACCTCGACATCGCCGATACCCGCAACAAGCTCAATCTCTACACGAAGACGGGCCTGCTGTCGGCCGGGGAGGGCGCATACATCCCCAGGCTCGACAGCGACAAGGGCTGAGCCGCGCTGCGTTCCCGGCATCGATGTAACGGGGGCGTCATTCGCGTGCGGTAGGATGCAAAGTGGGCGCATGCCTTGCCGCGGCCGATGGTTGCGGCGGCACGCATTACTCCTAATCCGGTGCACGCTCCATGATGAAACGTCTCGCTTTCGCGCTCCTCATCGTCCTGCCGACGGGACACCAGGGCGTGGCCCAGACCATCTACCCGATCGACCGCGCGGCGATTCTCGCCGGCTCGCGCTTCGATTTCAAGGTCGAGTTTCCGGATCGCGTCGATCCGTCGAGACTGAAAGTGACCGTGAACGGCGAAGACCATGCTGCCGTCTTCGGCCAGCCCGCAACGTTCGTCGAGCGTGAGGACAACAAGGATCAGTCGGCGCTGATCCTTCGCGATGTAACCCTGACCAGGCCGGGCAGCGTCAAAGTGGAGGTCAGCGACGGCACGCGCAGCCGCACCGTCGCGTGGACGGTCTACGATACCGGGCCGCGCAAGGCAAAGAACGTCATCCTGTTCATTGGCGACGGACTGTCGCCGGCGCACCGCGTGGCCGCGCGCCTGCTCTCGAAGGGCATTGCGGAGGGCAAGAGCCTGGGCAAGCTTGCGATCGACGACATGCCGCACATGGCGCTGGTGGCAACTGCCGGTTCGGATTCGATCATCACCGATTCAGCAAATGCCGCGAGCGCCTACGCCACTGGCCACAAGACCGCGGTCAACGCCATGGGTGTCTATGCGGACCGCACCGCAAGCCCGTTCGACGATCCGAAGGTGGAGACCATTGCAAGCCTGGCGAAGCGGCGCAACGGCATGGCCATCGGCATCGTCACCAATACCGAAGTCGAGGATGCGACGCCGGCGGCGATGGTGGCGCATACCCGTCGCCGCGCCGCCTATGACGAGATCGTCGCGCAGTTCCTTGCGGCCAAGCCGGATGTCCTGATGGGTGGCGGGTCCGCGAATTTCCTGCCGCAGGCCGCCGCCGGATCGAAGCGCAAGGACGAGGTCGACTATGTCGCCAGATTCCGCGAGGCCGGCTACGCGGTTGCGACGACAAGGACCGAACTCGATGCGGTGAACGCCAAATCCGATACGCGCCAATTGCTCGGGCTGTTCGCGCCGGGAAACATGGACGGTGCGCTGGACCGCAAATTCCTCAAGGGCGGTGGCGTCAGGAAGTTTCCCGACCAGCCTGACCTGACCGAACAGGTGCAGACTGCGCTCAACATTCTTTCGAAGAACGATTCCGGCTTCTTCCTGATGGTGGAATCCGGTTTGATCGACAAATACGCGCATCTCCTGGACATGGAGCGCGCGGTCTACGACACCATCATGCTCGACAACGCGGTCGCGCTCGCCCGCAAATGGGCGCAGGCACGTGGCGACGACACGCTGATCCTTGTCGTCGCGGACCACAATCATCCCAACAGCCTGGTCGGGACCATCAACGACGACATGAGCGCCACGCCCAACGTGCCACTGCGCGAACGCGTCGGCGTCTATGACAAGGCCGGGTTTCCCAACTATCCGGCGCCGGATGCGGAAGGCTATCCGCCGCGCGTGGACGTCAGCCGCCGGCTCGCGATCTTTTCCGCGAGCCTGCCGGATCACTACGAAACCTTCCGCCCGAAACTGGACAATCCCAACGCGCCGACGGAGAAGGCTGACCAGCCCGGTACGTTCAAGGCCAACGAAAAATACAAGGATGTCCCGGGCGTCGTGCTGCGCTTCGGCAATCTGCCGGCGATGATGGGCGCCAGCGTGCATTCGGGAGAAGACGTCATCCTGACAGGCACCGGTCCGGGCAGCGAAGGCATTCGCGGTTCGCTTGATAACACCGACGTGTTCCGCATCATGGCGGACGCGCTCGGCCTCGCTGCCGCAGGTCAGTAGGCTTGCGCGTCAGGAATTCGACGGGGCTGTAAACATCAGTTTGACGCAGCTTCGGAACATCAGAATCTGCCGTTCGAGGCGACCAGGATCGTTCAGTGTCTTCGACATGATGATGGCGCCGTCGACGATGCAGGACAGCATGTCGGCGACGTCGTCGAGATCGACCGGCTCCCGCGGCGGGTGGACCGCTGCGATTCCGTCGAGAATCTTTCGGAAGCGCGCGTTCCAGTCGCGCACGGATCGCGCGGTGAGCTCGCGCACCTCGCGATCGAACAGCCGCTCCTGATAGCAGATGCTTGCGATCAGGCAGCCGGGATGCCCGCTCGGAAGGTCGGCCATGGTTTCGGCAAGCAGCTTCAGCGAAATCAGGAACGCCTGCAGCGGATCGTCGGACAACTCGCTGCCGCGCGCGAAAATCTCGTCGAACAGCCGGTCATTGGTCGCGACGTACCGCCGGAGCATTTCACGGGCGAGCGCATTCTTGTCCTTGAAGTGATAGAAAAAGCCGCTCTTGGTCAGGCCGGCCTCCGCGATCACTTCCTCGATCGAGGTGGCGCCGAACCCCTTTGCCAGCACGGCCGCCTCCGCGATCTCGAGAATTCGCTCGCGCGTGGCTTCGCCCTTTCCCGTCCGGGTCTCAAAAACTGCACTCATGGTACGGTTTCTCCGCCGCCGGGGCCGCAAGGTGTCCTGCGCCTCTCATGCAACCACTTGAATTCGTATCAATTTGCGGCCCGAGGTTCATCCGTACCACGGGCAGCCTAGGAAGCCGCGACACTTTGAGGCACCAACATGGCCGGACCTTGCCGGGGCGGGAAAGACCTACCGACGGTATCCAGACTTCCGGAGTTATTTATATGACCAAATATCGACACGACCTGCCGCAACGCCAGGGCGGCATCTTTCTCACTGATGGCGGCATGGAAACGACGCTGATCTTCCACGAGGGAATCGAACTGCCGCACTTCGCCGCGTTCGTCCTGCTCGATCGTCCCGAGGGCCGGCAGAAATTGAAGCAGTACTACGCGAGCTATCTTTCGGTTGCGCGTGACCATGGCACGGGCTTCGTGCTCGACAGCCCGACATGGCGTGCCAATCCGGATTGGGCCGCCAAACTTGGCTACGATGCGGCGGCGCTCAAGGCGATCAATGTCCGCTCGATTGCATTCCTCGAGGAGTTGCGGGCCGGCTGGGAAAGGCCGGGCGCGCCTTGCGTCATCAGCGGCGCCATCGGCCCGCGCGGCGACGGTTACAAGGCAGGTAACATGGACGCCGATGAGGCCGAGGCCTATCACGGGGCGCAGATCGCCGCCTTCGTCGAGGGCGGCGCCGACATGGTCACGGCCTATACGCTGAACAGCATCAATGAGGCGATCGGCGTCGCGCGCGCCGCCAAGGCGCTAGGGATTCCCTCGGCGATCTCGTTCACCGTGGAGACCGATGGCCGGTTGGTGCGAGGCGAAACGCTGCGTGAGGCGATCGAAACCGTGGACCGCGAGACCGATGGGGTGCCGGAATATTTCCTGATCAACTGCGCCCATCCAACGCATTTCGATCACGCGTTGCGGGAGGGCGAGGATTGGATCGGCCGTGTCCACGGCATCCGCGCCAACGCCTCGACCAAGAGCCATGCCGAACTCGACGAATCCGAAACGCTCGATGCGGGTGATCCCGCCGATCTCGGGCGGCGCTACCTCAATCTCAGGGGCGCATTCCCGGGGATGCGGATTCTCGGCGGCTGCTGCGGCACCGATCATCGGCACGCCAAGGCGATTTGCGAGGCTTGTGTTCCGCCACGGGCGCTGAGCGCCTGATCGCGTTTTCGCACGCGCCAGCAAAAATGGCCGGGATTGCTCCCGGCCATTTTCATTCGGTGACAACGCGCATCAGCGCGGCGGCGCAGTGCCGGGCGGGGGCGGCGGCAGCGATGCCTGTCCGCCGTTGAGCAGCGGCGTGATGTTGCGGATGGTGACGCGCCGGTTGATCTGGCTCGGCCCGTCGGTCTGCTCCTTCAGGTACTGTTCGCCATAGCCCTGCGAGGTCAGGTTCTCCGCCGGCACGTTGAATTGCTGCGTCAGCAGCGTGGCTGCGGATTCGGCGCGGCGATCCGACAGCGACAGGTTATCGACGTCGTTTCCGACCGCGTCGGTATGGCCCTCGATCAGGAACACCGCGCGCGGATTTTGCTCGATCGCGCGGTTGAGGCCGTCGGCAATCGCCTGCAGCTTCGCCGCCTGGTCGGGCGGGATCTCCCACGAGCCGGTTGCGAAGTTGATGGAGTTGACGTCGATGCTGGGCATCCGCTGACGAACCATCGGGCTGTAGCGGATTTCATCCAGCGAGTAGCGTCGCTCGATCCGTTCGACCGGCGGCGCCATCATGGTCTCGTAGAGCAGTTCCGGCGGCGCTTCATCGGCGTCGACGATGTAGCGGTTGTAGGGGATGCGCACGACGGGTGGCGCGAGCGCGACAAAGAACCCGCCCGTCGCACGCGGATCGCGGTAGCTGTTGTCGATGATGATGATCTCGCGGCCGCGCTGGTCGCGGCGGATACGGCGCAGCAATTGTCCGTCGCGGCCGGTCACCGTAATGACCTGAGTGCCGTCGGGCCGGATGATGACCGTACGGGTCTCGTTGCCGACAGTGCGGGTCTGGATGTCGCGCGCGCCGTAGCGGAAGCGGTCCATTTCGTTGTGACGGACATATGCCTGTCCGCCGGGATCGCGAACGATGATCCGGCCCGGCTCGGTGATGACCGTACGGCCGCCCTGCTGGGACTCGCGGCGCTGGCCGCGGAAGTCGTCGAGGCGTTGCGGCCCCGCGGGCGCAGCGCCCGGAGCGACGGCCCTCAGCCCCCCTTGCGGCGGAGGGGGAGGTGGCAACGGCGCGGTCACCTGTGGCGCCTGGCGGAAGGCTGGTGCGACCGTCGGCGGCGCGTTCTCTGCCCGGCCGGGAGGCGGTGCGGCGTTGGGTGCGCCCGGCACGGCGGTTGGTGCCGCCGGAGCCGTTGCGGCTGGCGCGGTTGCTGCCGACGCCGGCGCAGGAGCCCCGGCATTGGG
>JAFAGM010000052.1 GCA_023422775.1 Pseudomonadota bacterium | reverse complement strand
AATATCAGCATGACTTATCCCGTGGTGATTTGAGCCGGCCGGCTTGCAGCCACGTTAAATAAGTCGCTAAACAGGCCGGGGACACGTGTGATCCCGGCCTGTGGAAATTTTTCCAGGCCGGTTTTTTTGTGACCATTTTCAAGGGTGGTCACGACGGAGGTCACATGTCTGAGGCTAAATCTACCGCCCGCTATCGTCCCGAAACCCGGCTGGTTCATTCCGGCGCCCTGCGCTCGCAGTTCGGGGAAACGTCCGAAGCGCTGTTCCTGACGCAGGGCTTCGTCTACGACAGCGCCGAGCAATGCGAGGCGCGGTTCAAGGGCGAGCAGCCCGGCTTTCTCTATTCGCGCTTTTCCAACCCCAACATCTCGATGTTCGAGCGCCGCATGATCGAACTCGAAGGCGCCGAAGCCGGGCGCGCGACGGCGACCGGCATGGCCGCGGTGACGACCGCGATCCTGGCGCCGTTGAAGGCCGGCGACCACGTGGTGGCGGCGAAAGCGATGTTCGGCTCCTGCCGCTACGTGGTGGAGGACCTTCTGCCGCGCTACGGCATCCAGTCGACGCTGGTCGACGGTCTCGACCTCGAGCAGTGGCGCAAGGCGATGCGGCCCAACACCAAATCCTGCTTCCTGGAGAGCCCGACCAATCCGACGCTCGACGTGATGGACATTTCCGCGATCGCCGAGATCGCCCACCAGGGCGGCGCGCGGCTGATCGTGGACAACGTGTTTGCGACCCCGATCTGGCAGAGCCCGCTGTCGCTCGGCGCCGACGTCGTGGTCTATTCCGCGACCAAGCACATCGACGGCCAGGGCCGCTGTCTCGGCGGCATCATCCTGTCATCGGAAGCCTTCATCACCGAGCACATCCATAATTTCATGCGCCAGACCGGCCCGTCGATATCGCCGTTCAACGCCTGGGTGCTGCTGAAGGGGCTGGAGACGCTGGCGGTGCGCGTCCGCGCGCAGACCGATACCGCGGCCAGGGTGGCGGATGCGCTTGCCAGCCATCCGAAGATCTCGCGGCTGATCTATCCCGGCCGCGCCGATCACCCGCAGGCGGCGCTGGTGAAGAAGCAGATGCGCGCCGGATCGACTTTGGTCGGCTTCGAGGTCAAGGGCGGCAAGCAGGCCGCGTTCCGCTGCCTCAACGCGCTGCAGATCTCGCGGATCTCGAACAATCTCGGAGACGCAAAGAGCCTCGTCACGCATCCGGCGACGACGACGCATCAAAGGCTCGCGCCGGAGACGCGCGCCGAACTCGGCATCGGCGAGGGATTCATTCGCTTCTCGGCAGGGCTGGAGCATGCGGATGACCTGATCGAGGATTTCGCGCAGGCGCTGGAGAAGGCGTGAGAGGGTGAATGGCGTTCTTCGGTCGTCATTGCGAGCGAAGCGAAGCAATCCATAATCTCTCCTGCGGAAACAATGGATTGCTTCGTCGCGGAGCCTGTCATCGGGCGCGCATTCGCGCGACCCGTTGGCTCATCGCAATGACGGCGGATAGTTTAGTTTTCCGCGCGCCTATCTCACATCGGCCGATACGCCCGCACGTCCGACGGGACGTTGACGCCGAGCTTGATCTGGCCGACCGACTTGATGATGTCGTCGCCGAGCAATTGCGCGAAGCAGGCGTAGCCCCAGTCGCTCATGTGCAGGCCGTCGGCGATCACGAAATTCTCGATCGGGATCGCCTGCTTCTCGTGCCAGTCCTTCATCACGGCGAAGCGCGGAAACACGCCGACCTTGCGCAACTCGGCGACCTTGTTGAGCAGGTTCATCATCCTGCCGGCGCTTTCGGCGTGCTTGTTGACCGCCGGCGAATATTGCGGGTCGATCAGCACGACGTCGGCGCCTCCGGCCTGCATGCGCGTGATGCCTTCTTCGACCAGTTTGGCGGTCTCGGTGGGATCAAGATTGCGCAGCACCGCGTTGGTGCCGACCTGCCAGATCACGAGGTCCGGATGCATGTCGATGACGGAGGTCTGCAGCCGCTTCATCATTTCGGGCGCGTCCTCGCCGCCCTGGCCGCGGTTGACGATGGTGATGTCGGCGGTCGGATACTGCCGGTGCAACTGCGCGGCAAGCCGGTTCGGATAGTTGAATTCCGGCGAGGATGCACCGAAGCCGGCGGTCGATGACGACCCGAAGGCGACAATCACCACCGGCTGGCCTGCGGCGAGCTTGCCCGCGACGTGCGGCAGCGACCCCATCGATTTGGAGCCGCCCTTCGGCGGCAAACAAGGCACGCGGCTGAAGATGTCGGTTGCCGATTTGGCGACTTCCCTGACCTTGTCGATGGCCCTGCCTGCAACGCCCTTTTGCGCCGACGGGTTGACGGCGGCCATGTTGCCGGTGCCGGTCATCGCCGGCGTGGCCGGTTCGACCCCCGCGCCGGTTTGCGCCCGGTTGTCGGCAGGCGCCTTGTCCGCCTGCGGCCTGTTATCCGCCTGCGGCCTGGCCGTATCGGACAGCGCGGCCTGTTGCGGCGGCGTCTGCGCATTAAGCGGCAGCAGCGCGGCCGGCATCAAAAGCGCCATGCCCGCAGCGGCGAAAGCCGCCAGCAATCTGGACAAACGAAAAGGGCAGTGCGAACTCATTAACGCCAATTCCCTTAATTCTGCTGCGCCGGGTCGAGGCGGGCCGCATCGAGCACGAATTTCGACAGCGCGCGGCCGATGCAGGCGTGAACCTTCTTGGCCATGTCGGTGCCGTGGACGTTGCTGAACAGGTCGAAATCTCCGGCTTCATTCCAGTGACGCATGATGGCGAAACGGTCGAACAGCGGAACATCGTGCTGCTGTGCCACCACGCGCATGTTATCCAAGTACGGCCGCGCAGAAATCATGGTTTCGGTGCGCGGACTATACTGTAGATTGACCATCACCACATCGGTCCCCGCTTTTTGCAACGCAACAACGCCTTCGTCGACCGCGCCGCGGAAATCGTCGGGATCCACCGACCGCATGGCATCCACGGTTCCGGTCTGCCAGATGACCAAAGTAGGGTTTTTTGCTTCCACCAGCTTAACGAGCCCGCCGGCGGTATCCTCGGCGGTCTTCCCGCCCTGTATTTCTACGGACAAATTAACCGGGATCGACGGCAGGCGCCCTTTGAGCGCCTCCTGCAACGCCTCCTGCAGCCTGGCGGGGTAGGCGCTGGACTCCGAGGAATTGATGGTCGACGAGCGGCTACCCACTACCAGCACATTCAACGGACGGGCGCTCCTGATCGTATTCGCAACCTTCGGCAGTGTGCTGTCCGTGGTCAGGAGGTAGGCCGGGACCTCGCAGACCGGGGCATCCTCGGCACGGGCGAAACCGGCGCCCGCCAGGCCGGCGGCCAGCGTCAGGCCCAGCACGGCTGCAAAACGGCGCCTCATATACTCCCTCCCGCCATATCGGCATTGCCGGCGGTGCTTTTCATTTTGGACGCACCTTTGTCGGCAGAGCGCTTATACCACGAGATCACCCACGCCACTCCCCACATGATGAGGATTCCCAGGACGCTGACCAGCGCGTGCAGGAGGGCGCCACCGGAAAGTTCGGCCAGCACGAAGTGCCCCGCGAAGGCGAGAAAAACGCCGAGGCAGAATATCTCAAGGGAATGCTGGCCGCACAGTATCAATGGTCGCAGCCATCGCGATTTCAGCCCCGACCAATCCCTGGGCAGGAAGTGCACCGTGAGGGCGGCAAGCGCCAGAAAATGGGCAAATCGCAGGACGTCGAGATCGGTCTTGGTGATCGGGTACATCCACTGTTCGAGCCGCTTCGGCAACAGAAAGCTGAGCTGCGGCAGGTGCCAGGTCAGCGTGACGAAGAACGCGAACACGAGATAGGCCGCGCAGATCCACAGCGTGATCCGCGACTCCATCAGGCGCGACATCCGCGCAGCGCCGCCCAGCGCGCACCACGCGCCGAATACGAACAGCAATTGCCAGCAGAACGGATTGAAGATCCAGAAGCCGCTCGGATAGGCCGTCAGGTACCAGTCGAAGTGCCAGGTCAGCGCATACAGCAGCACCGACAACGCAAGCGCGACGTCGGTGCGCCACTTCATCAGCCACAGGATCAGCGGTAGAAACAGCATCAGCACGATGTAGAGCGGCAGCACGTCCATGTTGACGGGACGGAATCGCAGCAGCAGCGCCTGGATGATGGTGACGTCGGGCTGCTTGAGAAAATCCATGATGCCCATTTCCTCGCTGTAGAGCGGGTTCTCGAAACGGGTGGCGACATAGGAGATTTCGGCAAGGAAGATCGTGAACAGGAACACGTGCGCGACGTAGATCTGCCAGACCCGCCGCATGATGCGCGCGGTCGCCACCACGAAGCCGGCCTCCAGCATGGCGCGGCCATAGACGAAGGCTGCGGTGTAGCCGGAGATGAAGATGAATATCTCGGTGGCGTCGGAGAATCCGTAATTGCGGATCGTGAACCAGGTCAGGATGTTGGTCGGCAGATGATCGACGAAGATCAGCCACAGCGCCATGCCGCGAAACAGGTCGAGCCGCAACTCGCGCTCGCCGGTAACGGGCAGCGTGATCGCCGGCGCCGAAACCGCGGCAGCATCGGTCTTCGCGCTGCTCGCCCTGGCTTCGTCGCGGGGCGTTCCGGCAATTGGATCGGCAATGGACGTCATCTGGCACCGTCTAGGCAGTTGGGCATTCGCGCTTGCGCCGTCCGGGAACGATCATATCGGCCGGCAAGTTGCATACAAGATGCACGAGCGGATACGAGACGCGGCGGCGCGCGGTTGCGCTTTAGGACGGAACTATGTTGAAACCGCGGTGCAGCAAACGGGAAGAGGCGGCAGCAGCCCGGATTGGTTCCCCCGGCTTTCTTGGCTATGATGCACCGAAGGATTCCGAGAGCTGTTTTGCATGTACCGCGCCGTTACCCGCCAGATCGAAGTTACCGTCGAACCGAACTTCCTGCCGGAACGCTCGTCGGTCGATAAGAGCCAGTATTTCTGGTCCTACACCATCGTCATCACCAATACCGGCGGCGAGACCGTGCAACTCCGCACCCGGCACTGGATCATCACCGACGCCACCGGCCGCAGGCAGGAAGTGCGCGGCGAGGGTGTTGTCGGCGAGCAGCCTGTGCTGGCGCCCGGCGAGCGCTTCGAATACACCAGCGGCGTACCGCTGCCGACCGCGTCAGGCTTCATGACCGGCCGCTATCAGATGGTCAGCGAGAGCGGCGAGCGCTTTGAGATCGACGTGCCGACGTTCTCGCTGGACAGCCCCGACAGGAACCGGGTGTTGAACTAGGGCACCGCTTCGGCTCTCCACACAGGAACTGTCATGCCCCGCGAAGGCGGGCATCCAGTACGCCGAGACTTATCGGTTCAATCACTACGGTCCCTGGAATACTGGATCGTCCGCCTTCGCGGACGATGACGACCGTTACCGTCATTGCTCGCAATGACGGTGAGCGACCTACTCCTCCACGCCCGCTTCTTCCGGCGTGAACTCGTAGACTGAGGAGCAGAACTCACAGGTCACCACCACCTTGCCGTCCTTGACCATCTCGGCGCGGTCTTTTGCGGCGAAGCTCTTCAGCATCGAGGACACCGCATCGCGCGAGCACGAGCATTGCGCACGCAGCGGCAGCGGCTGAAACACCCGCACGCCGCGTTCGTGGAACAGCCGGTACAGCAGGCGTTCGCCCGACAGATCAGGATCGATCAGTTCGACATCCTCGACGGTGCCGATCAGCGACTGGCCCTCGACCCACGCGTCGTCCTCGGCGACCGTGTGCGTCGCTGCGCCATCGGGCGCATCGCCGGGATGCAGGTCAGCCTGACGCGCCCGCTCCGGCGCCTTGGGCAGGAATTGCAGCAGCATGCCGCCGGCGCGCCAGCGATGCTTCGGGCCGCTGCCATCACCGCCGCGCCATTCCTCGCCGACCGCGAGCCGCACCCGGGTCGGGATCTGTTCGGAGCGCAGGAAATATTCGTGCGCGGCGTCCTCGAGGCTGCCGCCCTCGAGCGCGACGAGACCCTGGTAGCGGCTCGTGTTCGCACCCTGGTCGATCGTCATTGCCAGATGACCCTTGCCGAGCAGCGCGCCGGAGTCCTGTCCATCCTTCAGACGACGTGCGTCGTAGCGCGCGTAGGCGCGCAGCCGGTCCGGGGACTGAAAGTCGACGATCAGGAACGACACCGGGCCGTCGGTCTGCGTCTGCATGATGAAGCGGCCGTCGAATTTCAGCGCCGAGCCGAGCAGCGTCGCCAGCACGATCGCCTCGCCGAGCAGCTTGCCGACCGGCGCCGGATAATCATGCTTGGTCAGGATGTCGTCGAGCGCGGGGCCAAGCCGGGTCAGCCGGCCGCGCAGATCGAGCGCATCGACCTCGAACGGCAGCACCGCATCATCGACGGGAATGGACGAAGGCGCCCGGACGGGCGCCTCGGTCGCGATTTTCGTGTCGGGGGATTGTGAGACCATGGCGCTCTATCTGGGGTCTGAAAGGGCAAAGTGAAAGGGGTACTCGCGTCATGCCCGGGCTTGTCCCGGGCATCCACGTCTTGGGCCACGCAAGACGCAAAGACGTGGATGGCCGGGACAGGCCCGGCCATGACGAACGAATTGAATTCGCGGCCTACGCCACTTCGTTAAAGCACCAGGCCAGAATGCCCTTTTGTGCGTGCAGGCGGTTTTCGGCTTCGTCGAACACGACCGATTGCGGACCGTCGATCACCTCGTCGGTGACTTCCTCGCCGCGATGCGCCGGCAGGCAGTGCATGAAGATCGCATCGGGCTTCGCCAGCGACATCAGCTTGGCATTGACCTGATAGGGCCTGAGCACGTTGTGGCGGTGCTCGCCGTCCTTGTCGCCCATCGAGACCCAGGTATCGGTGACGACGCAATCGGCGCCGCGGACCGCGGCTTCGGGATCGGTGCCGAGCACGATCGGCGCCTGCGTCGCCTTGATCCAGTCCTTCATCGCCTTGTTCGGCGCGAGTTGCGGCGGGGTCGCGACATTGAGCTGGAACTTGAACCGCTCCGCCGCATGCGCCCACGACGCCAGCACGTTGTTGTCGTCGCCGGTCCAGGCCACGGTGCGGCCCTCGATCGGCCCGCGATGCTCCTCGAAGGTCATCAGGTCGGCCATCACCTGGCACGGGTGCGAGCGCCGCGTCAGCCCATTGATGACCGGCACGGTAGCATGCGCGGCGAGTTCCAGCAGCGCATCGTGGTTGAGGATGCGGATCATGATCGCATCGACATAGCGCGACAGCACGCGCGCAGTATCGGCGATGGTCTCGCCGCGGCCGAGCTGCATCTCCGCGCCGGTCAGCATGATGGTCTCGCCGCCGAGCTGGCGCATGGCGACGTCGAAGGAGATGCGCGTGCGGGTCGAGGGCTGGTCGAACACCATGGCCAGCACCTTGCCGGCGAAGGGTTTCTCGGCGGCGATCTCATGGCGGCGGCTCTTGAGGTCGTGCGAGAGGCGCATCAGCGCCCGTAGCTCGTCCGGCGGCAGGGTGTCGAGGTCGAGGAAATGCTTCACCGCGCCGTTGCCGGCAGCCCCGTTGTTCGCGCTCATGCTGCCGCTCCCTTCACGGCATCGGCCTTCAGGCCCCGTTCGATCTTCGTGCAGGCGGCGTCGAGCTTGTCGAACGCCGCGTCGATCTCCGCTTCGCCGATGGTGAGCGGAGGCAGGAGGCGGACCACGTTCTCCGCCGCGGAGGGCGCGAGCATGTGCTCGTCGCGCATGGCGTTGATGAGGTCGCCATTCGGCACCAGCGTGCGCAGGCCGACGAGCAGCCCCTCGCCGCGCACCTCGGCGATCACCGCCGGATGGCGATCCTTGAGCTCGGCGAGCCGCTGGCGAAGCCGGGCGGAGGTCGCCTGAACCTTCTCCATGAAGCCTTCGGCCAGCACCACGTCGAGCACGGCGTTGGCGACGCTCATGGCGAGCGGGTTGCCGCCATAGGTCGAGCCGTGGGTGCCGGCGGTCATGCCCTTGGCCGCCTCTTCGGTGGCAAGGCACGCGCCGACCGGGAAGCCGCCGCCGATACCCTTGGCGATGGCCATGATGTCCGGAGTGATGCCGGCCCATTCATGGGCGAAGAACTTGCCGGTACGGCCGACGCCGGACTGCACCTCGTCGAGCACCAGGAGCAGGCCATGCTCGTCGCAGATCTGGCGCAGCGCGCGCAGGAACGCCCACGAGGCCGAGCGCACGCCGCCCTCGCCCTGCACGGGCTCGACGAGGATGGCGCCGGTCTCCGGCCCGATGGCGGCCTTGACCGCCTCGAGGTCGCCGAAGGGCACCTGGTCGAAGCCGGGCATGGCCGGGCCGAAGCCCTCAAGATACTTCTCGTTGCCACCGGCGGCGATGGTCGCCAGCGTGCGGCCGTGGAAGGCGCCCTCGAAGGTGACGATGCGGTTACGCTCCGGGTGGCCGCTCACATACTGGTAGCGGCGCGCCATCTTGATGGCGCACTCCAGCGCTTCCGCACCCGAATTGGTGAAGAACATGGTGTCGGCGAAGGTCGCCTCGGTCAGGCGCTTGGCGAGGCGCTCGCCGCCCTCGATGCGGAACAGGTTGGACAGGTGCCACAGCTTGCCGGCCTGCTCGGTCAGCGCCGCCACGAGATGGGGGTGGGCATGGCCGAGCACGTTCACCGCGATGCCGGCGGTGAAGTCGAGATATCGCTGCCCGTCCTTGGTGAACAGCCAGGCGCCTTCGCCCCGCTCGAAGACCAGATCGATGCGATTATAGGTCGGCAGGATGGGGGTGACCACCGCGCCCCTCCCTCTCTCAGCTCCCGGCGCTTGCGCCGGCCCCAAAACGAAACGTGCCGCCCTTGCGGGGGCGG
>JAFAGM010000042.1 GCA_023422775.1 Pseudomonadota bacterium | reverse complement strand
CATACATGATGTCGAACTCGACCTGCTTGAAGGGCGGCGCCAGCTTGTTCTTCACCACCTTGACGCGGGTGGTGTTGCCGACCACCTCGTCGCGCTCCTTGATCGCGCCGATGCGGCGGATGTCGAGGCGGACGGAGGCGTAGAATTTCAGCGCGTTGCCGCCGGTGGTGGTTTCCGGCGAACCGTACATCACCCCGATCTTCATGCGGATCTGGTTGATGAAGATCACCATGGTGTTTGACTTGTTGATCGAGGCGGTGAGCTTGCGCAGCGCCTGGCTCATCAGCCGCGCCTGCAGGCCGGGCAGCGCATCGCCCATCTCGCCTTCGAGTTCGGCCTTCGGCACCAGGGCCGCAACCGAATCGACCACCAGCACGTCGACCGCGCCGGAGCGCACCAGCGTGTCGCAGATTTCCAGCGCCTGCTCGCCGGTGTCGGGCTGCGAGATCAGGAGTTCGTCGATGTTGACGCCGAGCTTGCGCGCGTAGACCGGATCGAGCGCGTGTTCGGCATCGATGAAGGCGCAGATGCCGCCCTTCTTCTGCCCCTCGGCGACACAATGCAGCGCCAGCGTGGTCTTGCCCGAGGATTCCGGCCCGTAGATCTCGACCACCCGCCCCTTCGGCAGCCCGCCGACACCCAACGCGATATCGAGGCCGAGCGAGCCTGTCGATACGGTCTCGATATCCATCGAGCGATCGTTCTTGCCCAGCTTCATCACCGAGCCCTTGCCGAACTGACGCTCGATCTGGGAGAGCGCGGCGGACAGGGCCTTGGTCTTATCCATGGAGGATCCTTCAACGATACGCAGGGCAGTGGCAGACATGGTACGTGCTCCTTATGGCGGGGATTCGCGAGCGGGACAAACGGGCGGCAACAGGAATCTTGTACCACCTTTGTTCCATGTTCGCAATATGTTCTTGTTGACTCCCTCCTCCCCTCGCATCCTCCCTCGCATCCAAGCCTGGATTTGCTAGTGTCCCAATTCTCGATCGCGGGGAAACGGCCATGAAGGCACTCGAGGTTTTCGCGATTTATGTGACGCCGTTTTTGATCCTCGGCGTGGCAATTCGGTTCTGGATGAAGCGACATGGCGTCGATCTGCCGGATGTTGAAAAGCAGGCAGGCCCCAAACCGAAGCGCAGATTTCTCCTGGGAGCCTGGCGCACCGAAGATTGAGGCCGCCTCGGCTGGCGGCCCCTTCACCGTCCCGTCACGGGACATTTTCTTTGTCAGTTCCGGTCCGGGAACTGTCGCATTCGCAACAGAATTTGGCTCTGGTTCCATTCGAAGGTTCCACTATAAGATTTCGCATTAAACCTTCGAGTTTCGATCATGCGTACCCTCGGTATTTCCGCCCTCGTACTGGCAGTAGGCCTCGGCGCCCTGTCGATCATCTTCGTCGGACTGGCTTACGACAATGGATGGTCCGGCGGCTCAACCTGTTCGATGGCGGAGAGCCTTTGCCGCCGTCCCTCCCTGATGGCCATCCCCGTCATTGCGACCATGGCATGGGGCCTGATGGCGATGATGCTGACCGACAAATAAGGACGGCCACCATGGGCATTGCGCTTTCGCAGGCCCTTCATCCGCATTGATCGGTTCACCCCGCATCCTGCTGGACGGCTTCCGCAATTGCCCCCGGTTCCACGCCGTGGCCTGCTTGCCGCAGCGTTCACTTTTGCACTTTCCCCTGGAACGGATTGCTCGCTGCCGCGTCATCGCATCGGGTGACGGCCAGTGAGGGGATCAAATAGTGCCGGGCAAGAAATATCTGACGGAACAAGCGGCGACATTGCTCCGATTTGCGAAGGCGACGACGGATCCCGACATTGCGGCGGGCTATCTCGCCAAGGCCGCCGACCTGTCGGCCCGGAGTAAGGCGGCGCCGGATGCCAGCCCCAAGGCGCCGGATGTGGAGCAGCCGAAGGGCTAGCTCTCGCGATGAGGCCGCCACGCCATCGGCGGCCTCATCGTTTACTCGCCGGATGTACATCCCTACAATTTTAGGTTTGCTTGCCGCTTCGCCTGAACGGGTCGTCAAGGTGGCCGCGGTATTGTTTGCCGCATGCAACAGCTCAGCCACATCACCGACCGCCCCATCCCCCTCCACCTCGCCGCCAGCCTCTCGCCGCTCAACCGGCAGCCGGAGCCGGCAAGGACCCCCGAGCCGGTCAGGCCGGACGGACCGTCGCGACCCCACACCCCGTCGCGCCAGCCGCCTCCCACGCGTTCGCAGTAGGCGGAGGCGTCCGCAGGCCGTGGCGAAATCCGGCCCTCGGAAATTCATATCGAACCATTGAACCTTTTGCCTTCTGCCCAGACTTATTTTTGCCTGGGACATTGCATCACTCGGGGAATAGGCCTGCGCCGCCAAGCGAGCATACTCCGCTTGAGCGGCGCAGCGCTTTTGTTGAGGTCGCCATCCCGGAACAGGGCCCGCGCCCAAGCGGCGGGCGCGCACCATCCGGCCGGCCGAAAAGTGCATTATTGAACAAATGGAACCTTTCGGTTCCGCCCCCGTTATGGCGAAACCCTGCTTTCGCGCCCGGTCGGCGCAAATTACCACTCCAATATGTGTGCTTTGCTAACTACAATCTTAAGTGACAAGTCCGACCACGATACGGCTGGCCGTTGCGAGATTGTTGGCATGATTCACAAGGGCGTCGAATACACCGTCACAGCCGCCGCCCCGGGCTTGTGGAAATGGCAATTCCGCATTGGCGACAGGATCGTCAGCGGCAAGACCGAAGCCAGGCTGCAGCTGCTTGCCGTGCGACGGGTGCAGTTGCGGATCGATCGCGAGCTGAAAAAAGCGGAGAACAAATAGTCCGCCCGATCCGACGGCCTCGATATCCTAATCCGCGCTCCCCAACCGACGCATCGTGAATTCGATCTCGCCGCCGGGCAGTTCGCGCCAGCTCTCCACCGCGCTCATATAGGCCGCCTTGGGATAGCGATTGAGGAAGTCCCTCGCCCTCGCCCGCGCCTCGTCACGCGGCAGGGTAAAAGTCTCGCGCAGGTAGCCGTCACCCGGCTTGCGCCGGCCGGCCATCCGGCTCGCGAGATCGCGCGGACGAAAGACCATGTCGCAGCTCCAGACCACATGACGGCAGGTCGAATATAGCGGCAGCGGGGAACGAATCCTACTCGCCGATGCGGCCCTACTGGCTGCTGCTTCCGGTCTTGGTCCTCTGCCTGGCCGGCGCGGCCTTGGGAGCATCGGTGCTGCGCATGGTGCCCCACGGATCGGAAGAGGCCTTGGCGTCGGGAATCTTCTTCAGGGAATCCTTATAGGCCTTGTCCCTGATCGCATCCTGCTCCTTTTCCTCCGGTGACTTGGACTGGACGTCCGGCATCATGTTGATGTTCGGCATCTGCGCGTAGGCCGGCGCCGTCAACAAGACCATCACCACGGCCGCGCTCAGCATTCTCATAACGATCTCCTTTGGACGCTCGCCTTTTGCATTTTTGCAAGGATAACACCGGCCCAACCGCGCCGCCAAGCGCACCGGCCCCAACCTTTTGGGCGGCGCATGCGAACGCGGCAAAACCCGGCCGGATTTGCGTGGTTTCCGCGATTGCGTCCAATCGTCCCAGACAAGGCCGCATTTGGGTGAAGCCGCACCGGCGCCGGTGTTCCCTTCGCCGCAACCGCCATTACAATGCGGCTGACAACAACAACGGGCGAGGAACCGGCGTTCATGCAACAACAGCCGCCACAAGGCACCGAATTCGGCATCGCGGACGCAAGACGCCTGCTTGGCGAAGTCTTTGCGCCATGGGTAATGGATCTCAACCTGTCGATCGAGGGTTTCGATTGCAACCCTTCCGGCGACGCCGATTGGCAGCCCGGGGCGATCCTGCGCATGCCGTTCTCCGAACGGCTGTGCCGCAACGGCGGCATCGTCTCCGGCCAGGCGCTGATGGCCTTTGCCGATACCGCGATGGTGATCGCCAACCTCGCCGCCAATCGCAGCTATCGGGCGATGACGACGGTGGACCAGACCACGCATTTCATGCGCGCGGTGACGGCGTCCGACGTGCTCGCCGATGCGCGCGTGGTGCGGCTCGGCCGCACCATGAGCTTCGGCCGCGTCACGCTTTCGTCCGCCACCGACAACAAGCCGGTTGCGATGGTCTCGAGCGCCTTCGCGATGTTGTAGGAACATCCCGGCGCTCCAGGACGGATTGCTCCAGCGTGATCCTCCATCCCGGGCACTGAGGTAAACGAAATCTGAACCGCTGCACAACCAAAGACACTATTGAGTTTAATTGTCCGTAATTTCGTCGCGGTACGAAAGGCATCACACGTCCTCTCGGATACACGGCGATGGAACGACGAACGGTACAACGACACAGGGTCCTCAAGCGGGGCACGCTTGCGTTCAAGAGCGGCGGTAGCGCCGATTGCACGGTGCGCAACATCTCGTCAAGCGGCGCGCGGATCGAGATAGAGAATCCGGTCGGCTTGCCCGAAAGCTTCACGCTCGTGGTCGCATCCGCCCACATCATGCGCCACTGCCATCCGGTCTGGATCGACAAGCAGCAGATGGGCGTAGCGTTCGATTAGCGGACTCACCTCTGTCATTGCGAGCCAACCGGTCGCAATGACGATGTGGGCCGCAGCTGCGGCAAAACAACCCGACGGGCAAATTCTCGCTCGCGCCGTCGGGCAAATCACTGATCTAATTCAGCCCGTCTCACCCGACGAGAGGGGCGCTCGCGATCGTCACGAACGCGCGGTGAGATGCGGTGGACGCGGATTGCGCGAGACGTAAGCGCAGGAAGCGTACGGCGAAGTCGTGTGGTCCTGACGTCGCGGTGCTGGCGTCAAGTTCTCGAGAAGCAAGCTTCTTGGGGGCGACGGAGGCAAAAGAGCCGTTCTCCGGGGAGATCACGTTATAAGCCGTAAAGCCACTGCGCAGGGAAGGCCGGGATGCTCCCGCTGAACCTGTATGCTCGTGTGCGCGTCTTTCTGTGCGCAACTGCACACGAGACCGCGGGTGCAGCGTGCACCCGGCCTTCCCTGCGCCCTCGATTTCGAGAGGGAGCAAACGAAGATGCAAACCTCGGGCAGAACATGTCGCGAGAACGCGAAACTATATCCCCGTCATTGCGAGCGCAGCGAAGCAATCCATCTATCCCCGCGCCGAGGCATGGATTGCTTCGCTGCGCTCGCAATGACGCCCGGCGGAAGCTGCAGTGATTGAATCAAAACGCCGCGGCGTACTGGATCGTCCGGTCCCGGCTACGCCAAGGCTTCGCCGAGGCTTTCCCGTGCGGGGTCGCCGGAGCTTTGGCGGAGGCGGCAAGCCGGACGATGACGGCACGGGCCGCGCACGTTCACACCCGATGCACCCTGCTCCGCCACCAGCGTCGCACCAACGCCGCCAGCATCAACAGCCCTACCGCAGCCACGACCGCCCCGCCGACAAACCGCCCACCCGGCCGATCGATCGTGCGCGACCACAGCGAGGGCGCTTCCCCCGGCCGCGCCAGGCGGAACGCCACCACGCTGTCGCCGATCGTCGTGCCCGACTCCGAGTGGCCGCCGGCGCCGATCGCGACGTACTGCTCGCCCCTCCACATGTAAGTCATGGGATTGGCGACGCCGGGCACCGGCAGCCGGCCCTGCCACAGTTCCTGCCCCGACCTGGCGTCGAAGGCGCGCAGGTAAGCGTCCAGCGCGCCGCTGAACGCAAGGCCGCCGGCGGTGATCGCCACACCGTTGACGAGCGGCGTGCCCCACTGAAAAGCAATGCCGAGCGGCGCGCGGTCCTCCGTGGTGCCGACCCGCGAGCGCCAGAGAACCTTGCCCGCCTTCAGGTCGACCGCAACCATCTCGCCCCAGGGCGGCTTGTTGCACAACAGCCCCAACGGCGACAGCGCCACCGCGCGCGTCATCGCAAACGGCGCCCCCTGCTGCCGTCCGAAATCGTGGCCGGGCGGCGGGTTGAATCCATCGGCGATCGTCGCGCGCGGCAGCAGTTTGACGATATGGATCGCCCGCGTCGTGTTGACGTAAAGGGTCTGGTTGACCGGGTCGAACGCAGCGCCGCCCCAGTTCACCCCGCCGCCTGTCATCGGATACACCACGGTGCCTTGCGTCGATGGCGGCGTGTAGAGGCCGTCATTGCGCGCCGACGCGACGGTCGCGCGGCAGGCCTCGCGTTCCCGGAATGGAACGAGGCCGAACACGTCGTCGGCCGAAATCCGTTGCGGCAACAGCGCCGGCACATGCGTCGGAAACGGCTGCGTCGGCGAAAGCACTTCGCCTTCGGCGCCGCCCTGCGGAACGCTGCGTTCCTCCACCGGCCATACCGGTTTGCCGGTGTCGCGATCGAGCACGAACACAAATCCCTGCTTGGTCGGCTGGATCACGACATCGCGCCGGCCCTCGCCGGTGTCGATGCGCGCCAGCGTCGGCTGCGCCGCCAGGTCGTAATCCCAGACATCGTGATGCACGGTCTGGTACGACCACACGCGTTCGCCGGTCTCGGCGCGCAGGGCGACGACCGAATTGGCATGCTCGTTGTTGCCGGGCCGCTTGCCGCCCCAGAAATCCGGGCTCGGCGAGGACGTCGGCAGGAACACCAGTCCACGCGCTTCGTCCACCGACATCGGTGCCCAGACATTGGCGTGGCCGGCGACGACGCCGTCATGGCGCAGCGGATCGAAATTCCATCGCGGCAGGCCGGTGCGCGCATCGAAGGCGCGCACCGTGCCGGGCGGCGCCTCGACGCGGCGGTTATCCGAAATCGCGGAGCCGACAATGACGATGCCGCGCGCAACCACCGGAGGCGATGTGACCTGGAATTCGCCGGGCCACTCCAGCGGCATGCCGGTATCGATCCTGACTTCACCGTCGGCGCCGAAATCGGCGCAGGGAATGCCGGTCTTCGCATCGAGCGCGATCAGGCGCGCGTCGTTGGTGCCCATGAATATCCGCGCGCGGCAGGCAGCCGTCTCGGCAGCGCCGTCGTCGACCCAATAGGTCACCCCACGGCAGTTGTAGCGATTGGCGGGGCGTTGATTGGTCGAGATCTTCGGATCGTAGCGCCACTTCTGCACGCCGTTGCCGGGATCGAGCGCGATGACCTCGTTGAAGGGCGAGCAGAACACCAGGCCGTCTTCGACGAAAAGCGGCGTGGCCTGAAACTTGGTCCGCTTCATGATCTCGGGTGCGCGGCGGTCGAGATCCCCGGTGCTAAACTCCCAGGCGCGAACGAGATTGCCGACGTTGCCGGGCGTGATCTGGTCGAGCGGCGAAAACCGCGATCCGCCGCGATCGCCGCCCCAGTGCTCCCACGCCAAAGCGCGGGGCTGGGTCGCGAAAAGGAAAGTAGCGATGAAGAAGGCGAGCAGACCAAACGGAATTCGCATCATGTCCCCGCAAGCGAAGCGCAACGCTTGCGGGATCAATTACGCGATTGCAGCCTCAGTATCCACCCCGGCGGCCGTAACCGCTACCGCCGTAACCGCTACCGCCGTAGTTGCCGCCACGGTAGCCGCCTCCGCCGATGCCAATTCCGATACCGATGCCAACCGGCGGTGGAGGCGCCGGATCGTACACAACGCGCGGAGGCGGACGGCGGACCACGACGACTTCATCCTCCGGTTCGGGTTGAGCGCGCCGCGGCGGCTTGCGATCGGTCCGCTTCGGCGGAACGGGATCGGCGCGTTTGACCGGGGGTACATTGACCTTCTTGATCGGCGGCGACGGCTGCGTGTTGCAGGGACAGGTCGGCGCGGCCAGCGCGACGTTCTGCGGCACGGAAGCGGGGCCGGTAGCGGCGACGACCGGAGGCGTGAAGTCGGGACGGTTGCGCAGCCGCTCCTCGAGCTTGCGCGCGGTCGCGGTGAGATCGCTGTCGGGATATTTCACCAGGAATGCGCGATAGCCCGCCGCTGTATTGAGGAGTACGGCCTGGTTCCACGCCACCATGCGCAGATGCCGATCGAGCCACTCGCGCGCCAGTTTTCCGAGCGGCGTCTGCGCATACAACCCGGCAAAGGCCTCATAGGCTTCGTCGGTGCCATCGGCCACGATGATCTCGTTGGCCGCCTCGACCGGCTTGCCCTTCAGATCGCGCGTCCACTCCGCAACCGTTTTCTTCGGCGCCGCGGCCGGCTTCGAACCTGCGACCGGCGGACCGGAGAACCTGAAATCCTCGGTCAGCGACGAACTGTCCCACGGCGTCTGCCGTCCCTCGGTGACCTTGTTCACCGCAAGCCGCACGCGCTTGAAGGTTTCCTCGATCGGGATGCCGGATTCCTTGCCGGCCGCAAGCAGCGCGGTCGTGTACGGACTGTTCGAGCCGGTGCCGTCTTCGGCGACGGCGCCCGGCGACGTCGAGAACGACAGGAACGTGCCGGGAGAGCCGACCTTGGCATCGACGATGGCAAGTCCGCCGCCGGTGGTCTTGTTGATGTCCGGGAACGGGTTGTTGCGGCAGGCGTCGAGCATGAGGATGCGCATCCTGCTCGGCACCGACGTCAGCGTGTTCAGGATGTCGTTGAGCCGCACCGCCTGCAGCGGAATGTCCGCTTCGCGTTTCACGTCGATGTCGACCGGAACCAGATAGTTCTCGCCGTCGATCTGCAGGCCGTGGCCGGCATAGAATACGAGGGCAACGGTATCGGCGCCCTTGGCTGCGACCTTGCCGGCGAACTCGCTGACCGTCTCCCGCATCTGGCCCTGCGACAGATCCGAAGCCGTCGACACCTCGAAGCCGGAGTCGGTCAGCAATTGCGCCACCGCCCTGGCGTCGTTGGCGGGATTGGGCAGCGCCGGCACCGAACGGTAGGCGGATTGTCCAATCACCAGCGCGAGGCGATTCTCTGCGTAGACGGACTGTGCGCCGAGAAGCAACGAGCCGGAAATCATCAACTTGAGCAGCGCGCGACGAAGCATGATGTTGCCACCTTTCGGCAATGCAGGTTACGGGTTGGTCGCTGCCCGGAAGCAGCAGGTTCAATCCGCGGCGCCATGTGGGGCGCGACCTCGGCGGAAATCAACGACGTTGATGCCGCAGGCCGGGATCGGGCTCGGTGATGCAAATCACAATCCACAGATTGTTGATCGTGCAACATGCCCGGTTCCGCGGGCGGCCGGTCCGGGGTAGAAAGCGCTCGGATGCGGCGGATCGAAATTCACATAGCGCTGATGGCGGGCGCAGCGCTGACGCTTGCGGGTTGCGGCTTCGCCGACATCCGCTCGCCGGTGCCGATGCCGGAGTTCATGCGCGCCAAGGCGCCGGAGCCGGCTCCTCTCGAGGCGCCGCCCGACATCAAGACGATGCTGAGGGAGAAACTGGACGCGGTGTTCACGCCGGCCTCGCGTCCGACACAGGTGCGCGTGTCCGAACCGCGCCCCAATTTGCGTGGTCCGGGCTGGACCGCATGCGTCAAGGCCGAGGTGGTCTCGGTGACCGGCCACCCGCTCGGCATGCAGACCTATCGTGTAGAGATTTCCGACGGCGCGATTTCGGATCGCCGCCAGGTCGAAGCCGACGACACCTGCTTCAACGAAAACTACGAGCCGATATAGCGCAGACAACAGGTTGCGGACGGGTTGCCGGGCGCCGCAAGGCTGAACGATCGGTTAACGCAACCGCTCAAATCCAGGCTTCGCATCAACGGTATTTTCCATCTATTCCCCTAGCATCGCCCGGTGAACGCGATGGAAGCAGGCAGCGCCGGCGGCAGCGTCGGCCAATGAATCGCGAACGGGGATACGGGGAAGTGGTCGATATTGCTGAAACAGCGGTGGTCCGTCGTGCACCGAACAAGGATGCCACGCGAACATCCGGATCGACCGCAAATGTGAGCTGCGGGCTGACGCCGATCGCCGACATTTCCGCGCCCGCATGGCGCGTGCTCGCCGGGCGCGCCATCGAGCCGAACGGCTATTATCTGGCGGATTGGGAACTGGCCGTCAACGCCTCCGCACGCGGCCGCATGGGTGCCTCGGCGCTTGCTGCGTGGAGCGATGCGGCTGGATTGATCGGTATCGTGCCGGTCATTTCGATCTGGCGCGCCTGCAAAATTCCCCTGCCCGCGCTCGTCAGCGCCGATCCCTACGGCACGCTTTGCACCCCCCTGCTCGATCGCGACATGGCGGAGGATGCCGTCACCGGCATTCTGCAGCAGGCCCGGCGGGCAGGCGCCCATGCGCTGATGCTGCGCGACACCGCGCTCGATGGCGCGGCCATGGAAGCCTTCACGAAGGTGCTGCGTCGCGACGGCATGGCGCCGATCGTGCTGCAATCGCATGTTCGCGCCTGCCTCGACGCGTCGGGCGATGCGGAAGAGGTGCTGCGCGATGCGCTGGGCGCGAAAAAGCTGAAAGAACTGCGCCGCCAGCGCAACCGCCTCGCCGAACTCGGCACCCTCGATTTCGAAGTGGCGCGCACCGCTGCTGAAATCTCCGGCGCCGTCGAAACATTCCTGACGCTTGAAGCCAGCGGCTGGAAGGGCAAGCGGGGCACCGCGCTCGGCCAGGATGAAGGCGACGCCGCCTTTGTCCGCCGCGCCACGGCGGCGCTGGCCGAGACCGGCCAGTGCGAGATCGTGACGCTGCGCGCGGGGGAGACCGCGGTGGCCGCGGCGATCGTGCTGCGCCATCAGGACCGCGCCTTCTACTTCAAGCTCGGCGTCGACGAGCGCTTTGCAAAATATTCGCCCGGCGTGCAACTGACGCTGGACCTGACGCGCCACCTCTGCGCCGACCCGG
The DNA here is from genome assembly GCA_023422775.1 of Pseudomonadota bacterium. Taxonomy (GTDB): domain Bacteria; phylum Pseudomonadota; class Alphaproteobacteria; order Rhizobiales; family Xanthobacteraceae; genus Bradyrhizobium. Next base: position 77,262 of record JAFAGM010000042.1, on the reverse strand, counting down.
CCATTGCCATGGTCGATTCCACCGCAAAAGCCGGTCACCCCATGATCGATCCGATCTGGCGCGGCCGCCTTGCGATCGGCGACGTCCTGATCCCCTTGCGAAAAGGCGATCCGGTCGTCCCGCTGATCCGCGTTTCGCTCGTGCTGCGCGACGCCGTCCGCGAGCCGGCGCGCCGCCTCGTTCATTGGCTCAGAAAAAACCGGGAGAAATCCGCGTGAACACCCTCACATCAATCGCGCCCGTGATCACGGCCGATCGCGACGCGCTCCGGCGCGACTTTCCGCTGAAACCGTTCGCGATCCGCCACAGGCTGGCCGGTCATCCGCTGCTGATGCTGCCGCGCATCGCACAACTGGCTTCTGAACTGCCGCGCGACCTGATCGAGTACAATTCCGGCAGGGTCGCCATCAGCCAGGATCCTGATGCGATTCCTTCCATGGATCTCGACCCGGTCGAGGTGGTCAAGAGCATCGAAACCGCCGGCGCCTGGATGGTGCTCAAGCGCGTCGAGAACTCGCCGGAATACCGGGCGCTGCTGGAAGACACGCTGCTGTCGGTCGCCCGCGCGCGTGGCTTCAACAGCGTGGCTGACGCCGGCTTCGAGCAGATCGAGGGCTTCCTGTTCGTGTCCTCACCGAACTCGACCACGCCGTTCCACCTCGACAGCGAAGACAATTTCTTCGTGCACATCCACGGCGAGAAATACTTCACGATCTTCGACAATGCCGACCGCTCGATCGTCTCCGACGACGAGATCGAGCGTTCGATGACCAAGCATCGCAACCTGAAATACGACGAGAGCTTCGCGCCACGGGGCAAGGAATTCCACCTGTTCGCGGGCGACGGCTGCTACGTGCCGTATCAGTGGCCGCACTGGGTGCGCACGGCAGGTTCGTTCTCGATCTCGATGGCGATTACCTGGAAGACGCGCGAAGTGCGGCGGATGAACGACCTGCATTTCTTCAATTCGATGCTGCGCGGCATCGGCCTGCCGCAGCAACCGCCCGGCAAGCGGCCGGTGCTCGATACGCTGAAGCTGGCGTTCTATCGCACCGTCACGACCGCCATCAGGCCGCTGCGCGTCTCCATGGCGATGCGCCGCGTGCTACGGCGGATCGCTCTTGGAAAGCGGGCGAACTATTACCTGAAGGACGCTTGAGGCCAGCCGGCGCGCCGCGCCTCACTGCAACGGCGAGTGCGGCGCGGGCAGCATGATGGTCGAGTGCATCTCCTCGAGGAAGCCCGGGCCCTTGCCGAGGAATGCCTGCCACGCAGGATCCTTCATGGCATTGCCGCGCGCTTCGGCGCGGGCGTTCAGGCTAGGATAGGCCCAGATATGACACGCCTCGTTCGGCTGCCCCGCTTCGGTCGTCCAGAGGCCCACGATCTTCGAATGCTTCTCGCGCTCCGGCAGCACCGCGGTGAATGCATCGAGCCACTGCTTCAGGCCACCGGCAGGCTTGCCGCGATAGTTGCGAAGTTCGTAGACATTGCCCTTCGATGCCGGCGCAACCGGCGGCCGCACCGCGTTCATCAGGCGGACGTCCTGACGGATCAACAGCGGACGGATCAGCGGAACGTATTCGCCGGTCCAGCGCGGATTCCTGGCGAGTTCGGCGCGCAGGCGCGCGCGCTGCTCAAAATCCCTGTAGCTCCACATGTGGAGGACCTGGTTGAGAGGTCCGATCTCGGTCAGCCAGTAGCCCTCGAGCTTGCCGTAATCGTCCTTGCGGATGTCGCGCGACACCGTGCTCGCCGCCTTCACCATGTCGCCGAGCGTGCCCGGCTTTACGGTGTAGGTTCGCAGTTCGTAGATCATGACGCCTCTCCCCAAGATTTTGTTCGAATGCGCAATGCTAGAGGTCTTCGTCCGAAAGTTCTGCGATTTTCGTCAGATGTCGCAGCAAGCCACGTTTCAATGGTTTGTTGCCATGGATCGGAATCGAAAGGCGAACTACGCTTCCGTCCTTACCGTAGATATGATGGCTACCGCTGATACGAAGCAGAACCCAACCGTGCCGCTCGACAATGCGAGCGAAATCGCGGCCGGTTACCGATTTCATGCAGGCAGTTCCAGCATCCGTTCGACGCCGCCTGGTTCTGGTGGAGAGACCTCGATGGAAAGGCACCCTTCGATCGCCTCACGAAGATTTTGCATGAGTTCTTCCATACTGTCGCCCTGCGTAGCGCAACCCGGAATCGCGGGGACTTCGGCCCAAAAGCCGCCCTCCTCCGCTTCGTGCACAACAATTTTGATCTTCAAGACGGATCTCCTGCTACCAACCTTGGCGTAGACCGACGGCTTATTCAAGCCCCACCGCTACTCCGCCGCCTGCGCGTTGATCTCGCCCGATACCTGACGGATCGCGCGCGCCAGTTGCTCGGCCGGCTGCGCGCCGGACACCGCGTATTTCTGCGCGAACACGTAGGTGGGAACGCCGGAGATGCCCTTGTCGGACGCCTCCTGCGCCTGCCCCGAGATCAGCGCGATATCGTCATCGGTGGCAAGGCGCCTGCGCACGTCCTCGGCATCGAGGCCGACATCGGCCGCGGCCTGCACCAGCACGTTCACGTCGGTCAGGTCGCCGCCATCGCGGAAATACAGCTCCATCAGCCGCTGCTTCATCTCGGCCGATTTGCCCGCGGCCTCGGCCCAGTGGATCAGGCGGTGGCAGTCGATGGTGTTGGGCTGGCGCTTCACCAGTTCGGGGTGATAGCTCAGCCCCTCCTCGCCCGCGGCGGCGACGACGCGGCCGGCGATGCCCTTGTAGGCCTCGACCGAGCCGAACTTGGCGGTGAGATATTCGTCGCGGCTGATGCCCTCGCGCGGCACCCAGGAATTGAGGAAGAACGGCCGCCAGCGTACCTCGACGGGAACATCAGGCACCAGCGCCAGCGCGTTCTCGATCCGGCGCTTGCCGATATAGCACCACGGGCAGACCACGTCCGAGACGATATCGATCTTCAATGGTTTCAGGGTGCTCATCGGCGTCTCCTCGGTAACTGTTTGGAGCCCAAAATAGGCCGAATGAGCGGGCGCACAAGGGCGCTGCCCGCATGTCTCGCATCGCCCAGCGTATCAATTGGTGCCACGGAGGGCGGCGATGACCGCCATTTCGGGCCGGAAGCCCCCGTTTGGCACCACCGAGCAGGCCTGCCGGGATGTCAGGGCGCCAGATACTGCAGGAGCCTCGGATCGTTGCGAACCTCGTGCGCCGATCCTGTTATCGCGACCCTTCCGCGATCGAGGACAAAGGCCCGGTCCGCGACCCGCAACGCCAGATCGAGATGCTGCTCCACGATCACGACGGCGATCTCCTTCGCCAGCAGGATCAGACGCTCGGTGATTTCCTCGATCACGCCGATCCAGACCCCTTCGGTTGGCTCATCCAGCAACAGCACCCGCGGGTTCGACAGCAAGGCGCGGCCGATCGCGAGCATCTTGCGCTCGCCGCCGGAGAGCGTGCCCGCCACCTGGTCCATCCGCTGACCGAGTTTCGGAAAAATCTCCAGCACACGGTTGACGGCGTGGCTGTCGCGGTTGGTCAGCGCACCGACGGCAAGATTGTCACGCACCGAAAGCCTGCCGAACACCGCGTGTTCCTGCGGAACGTATCCAAGGCCGAGGCGAATGCGCCGCTCGGTCGGCAACTGCCCGACGCTGCGCGCGTCGAGGCTGACGGAGCCGCCGAGCAGCGGCAATTCGCCGACGATGGCCTTCATCAGCGTCGTCTTGCCGGCGCCGTTGCGGCCGAGGATGGCAACGCCGCCACGCCAGGGAACGCCGAGCGTGACGCCGAACAGCACCTGGCTGCGGCCGTAACCAGCGTCGACGTTCTGGATATCGAGAAATTTGTCCTGGTCAGGCACGGCGAAGATAGACCTCCTGAACCCGGGCACTCGACTGAATATGCTGGACCGAGCCGCAATCGAGCACGCTTCCCTGGTCGAGCACGGTCAGCCGGTCGCAGATGTCACGAATGAAATCGAGATCGTGCTCGACGATGACGAGCGAGCAGCGCTTCTTGATCGGCTGCAACAGTTCGCCGGTGACGCGCCGCTCCTCGAGGCTCATGCCGCCGGTGGGCTCGTCCAGCAGCAGGAGTTTGGGCTCGGGTGCCAGCGCCATCGCGATTTCAAGCCATTGCTGCTGGCCGTGCGATAGCGCCGAGGCCGGATCCATCGCGCGATCCACCAGACGGAATTGCTCGAGCATGGCCATGACGCGATCGTGCAGGATCCCGCGGGTGCGCGAAAACACCAGCCGGGGAAGCGAGGTCTGCGCCTGCAGCGCCAGCAGGATGTTGTCGTACAGCGTCAATGCCGGCAGCACGCTGGTGATCTGGAACTTGAGGCTCATGCCGGCGCGCGCCCGCTCGGCCGGAGAGGCCTGCGAGATGTCGCGACCGCCGAACGTCACCGTGCCCGATGTCGGGATCTCCGCACCAGCGACGCATTTCATCAGCGTGCTCTTGCCCGAGCCGTTGGGCCCGATCAGGCCGTGGAATTCGTTTTCCGAGACTGTCAGATCGGCACCGTTCAGGGCGGTGAGCTTGCCGAATATCTTGACCAGGCCTCGCGCCTCAAGAAGAGCCATGATCGCCCTTCCCCGGCGGCCGGCCGAAATTGCCGACACGCTCGCGTTCGCTGAGGATCAGGCTGACGAGGCCGGCGGGACGAAACAGGATGACCAGAAGCAGCAGCAAGCCGAGAATGATCGGCCAGATGTCCTGGTAGCTGTTCGACAGCCAGAAACTGAGCGCCTCGATCGCGATCGTGCCGATCACAGCCCCGATCAGCGTGCCGGAGCCGCCGAACAGGACGTAGAGCACGACCTGCGTCGACATCACCACGCCCAGAATGTTGGGCCAGACGAAGCCCTCATGAAAGGCGTAGAGGCTGCCTGCGAGCCCCGCGATGGCGCCGGCGAAGGAAAAGATGATCGCCTTGAGGCGTTGTACCTGATAGCCGAAGAAGGCAATCCGCTGCTCGTTCTCGCGCAGGCCCGCCAGCGCAAGCCCGAATTGCGACCGCACCAGGAAGCGGCACAGGAGATAGACCGCTACGAGAATGCCGAGTGCGAGATAATAATAGACCGGGCCCTCGGTGATATCGTAGCTGCCGAGCGACATCGGCGGGATCGAAGGAATCCCGTTCTGGCCTCCGAGATAGTACCAGCCCCGCGCCACGCGATCCGCGGCATATGATCCGGTGAGCGTACCCAGCGAGACGAAGATCACGCTGGCGGGATGGCGGCCGAGCAGGAGAAAGCCGCCGAGCAATAGCGCAAACGCCAGCCCGATCAGCAGCCCGGCCGGCAGCACCAGCAGGATCGAGGTGACGCCGAGATCGCGGGCGATCAGGGCGACGCCATATCCGGCGGTGCCGAAGAACACAGCCTGGCCAAAACTCATGATGCCGGCGTATCCCCACACCAGATCGAACGAGAGCGCGAACAGGCAGAGGATCAGGACCCGCGTCGCATAGATCGTCAGATAGTCCTTCAGCACCAGCGGCAGTAATGCTGCGATCAGCAGCACCAGGATTTCGATGATCGGAAGCACCTGCCATCGGCGCGAACGGCTGGCATGAAGCGGTAGGCTCAACGGCGTCGTTTGTGTCGTTTCTGTCATCAAGTCGCCAGCAAATTTGCACCTCGGTTCGCAGCGGCAGTTCGCCGCTGCTGCATGTTCAGCATTGGACTCAGCATTCCTTGGGATCGACGAGGCCCGCGCTGCGCGCGACGATCTCGTAATTGCCGCCCTTGGCCACAGCCGTGTACATCTTCATCTTGCAGTGCCGCTTGCCGGGCACCATCTCCGCAGGCCCGCCAGGACCTTCGGCGATCTTCGCGTGATCGAGCGCAGCCGCGACCGCGTCGCGATCGACCTTGCCCGCCTCCTTGACGGCGGCCTCCCAGAGCTTGAGCGCGCGATAGGCTCCGGTCGCGGCACTTCCGGCCGCGAACAGGAATGTGCCCGGGAACTGCTTTTCATAGGCAGCCTGAAGCCTGGCGCTGAACGGATCTTCCGGCGTCAGCGCCTTGAAATAGTCGAGGCAACTCGCAAGCCCTTCGATCTCGGTGGCCTGGTTGATGTTGAGCGTGTTCTCGTCGTAATAGACGCAAGACAATCGGCCGCCGTTTTTCAGGAAGCCGGCCTCGTAAAGCTGCTTGAAGAACGGCCCCACGCCGGGCGGGATCACGGTGTTGAACACCACGTCCACCTTGTTGGAAATCACCCGGTTCACCGTGGCAGAGAAGTCGATCTGGTCGAGCGGGTAATATTCCTCGAAGATGACTTCGCCGCCATTGGCCTCGATCACCTTGCGGGCGTAGACGTTCAGCGTATGGGGCCAGACATAGTTGGCGCTCGGCAGCGCGAACCGCTTGCCGCCGTTCTTGATCAACCAGGGAATGAATTCGTCGCACTGCTGCGCCGGCGTCGGGCCGGTGCAGAACAGATAGGGCGTGCATTCCTTGCCCTCGTAGAGCTGCGGATAGATGTAGAGCGTCTTGCCGCGCGCCACGATCACATCCTTGATGGCGTTGCGCATCGAACTGGTAATGCCGCCCAGCACCAGATCGACCTTGTCGCGCTGAATGAGCTTGCGAACATTGCCGACCGCAACCGATTCATTCGACGCGGTGTCCTCGATGAACAGTTCCAGCGGCCGGCCAAGCAACCCGCCGGCGTCGTTGATTTCCTTGACCACCATCCTCGCGACGTTGGCGTTCGCATTGCCGGCATAGCCGATTGGACCGGTCAGATCGGTCGCGACGCCGACCTTGATCGGACCGGCCTGGGCGTTCGCCCAGTCGGGACGGACGACCCAACTGCCGACGCCCGTGGCGATCGCGGTGCTGGCAAAGGCGAAATTGGACAGAAATCGCCGGCGGCTGAGATTGTTGCGGTCGCTGGACATGGACTAGACCCCCTTTGCTGAAATCAGGCCTTGCGGCCGAAACTTGATGAAGATGATGGCGAGAACGAACACCAGGACGTCGGCGATGACAGGCTGAATGACCCATGGCAGTGCCGCCGCGAGCGTTCCGATCACGCCGGCGCCCGCTACCGGCCCGGCGAACGAGCCGATCCCCCCGACCATAACGGCGACGAAGCCCTGGATCAGGAAGCGCAGGCCGAGATCGGCAAACAGCGAGAACACCGGCACGATCAACGCGCCCGCAAGTCCCGCAAGCGCAGCGCCGAACGCAAAGGTCGCGCCATAGATCGCATTGGTCGAAATGCCCGAGGCGCGGGCGAGCGCGGGATTTTCGAGCGAAGCCCGGATGCGCAACCCAAAGGCGGTATGTGACAAGAGCAGATAGCTGCCGACCATCACAAGCGCCGTGATGAGAATGATCACCAGCCGCCAGGTGGAAAAATGCATGGTACCGATATTCACCGAACCGCCGAGCGGCTCCGGAACCGACAGGTACAACCCGCCTATCAGGCCGCGGACGATCTCGCGGATGATGAGCCCGAGGGCATAGGTGCCCAGCATCGCAACGATCGGTGCCGCGTAGAATCGCCGGACGATGGTCCGCTCCAGCACAAACCCCAGCGCGCCGACGACAAAGGGCGCCGCCAGCATTCCAAGCCAGACCGGCAGGCCGGCGCTGTAGACGAGATAGGTGACATAGGCGCCGAGCAGGACGAACTCGCCCTGCGCGAAGTTGAAGATGCCCATCATGCTGGCGATGATCCCGAGCCCCAGCACGACCAGAACGACGATCGCGCCGAAGCTCAGGATCTCGAACAGTGCGACGAACAGATTATCCATGTGGCATCACCAGCATCCTTGTCACCGGTCCCCGTGGCGTTCGGCTTGCCTACATCTTCTTCCAGTCACCGGACTGCTCGAAGGCGTGCGCGGCGCGATAGATCGTCATTTCATCGAAATGCCTGCCGACCAGCATCAGGCCGATCGGTAGTCCGTCGACCATTCCGCAAGGCACCGACATCGCTGGGTGATGTGTGATGTCGAACGGCGCGGTGTTGGTGATCATCTCGAACGCGCGCTGACACACCTCCTCGCGGGGAGCGCCCGGCGCGGGCAACGGCGTCGCCTTCATCGGCGTGGTCGGCATCAGCAGCAGATCGTAGCTTTCCAGCACCTTGTCATAGGCCGCGGTGATGCGACGGGAGATGTTCACGGACTTGCCGTAGTAGCGCGGGCCGAAATTGTTGTTGATGTAGACGCCAAGCATCAGGAACAGCTTTGTCGTTTCCGACAGCGAGTCCGCCTGTCCGCGCCAGCCGCGGTGGAAATCCATCAGTGACGTCGAGTAGAGATCCGAGCGGCTGAGGCCATAGCCATCGCCGAACATCATGGTCTGGGCGATGCCCTCGGCGCCGATCGGTGTCCAGACCGCCGGTGCGATCATGTGCATCGGGATCGACACTTCCTCGACGGTGGCGCCGAGGCTCGCCAGCCGCTTGGCCGCCTCCCGCACGCTTTCGTTGACGGCGGCTTCGGCGCCGGCCTGTTCGAAGCCTTCCTTGACGACGGCGATCTTCATGCCCTTGACGCCGCCGCCGAGCGCCTTGGTGTATTCCTGCACCTTGGGCGCCTTGATCCGCGGATCATAGCCGTCGTCGCCGGCAAGCACTTCGAGCAGCAGCGCGTTGTCGGCCACGTTCGCGGTCATCGGTCCGGTATGGTCGACGAAGATTTCGATCGGCATGACGCCGGTGTAAGGCACCAGTCCCCAGGTCGGCTTCATGCCGTAGGTGCCGCTGAACGAGGACGGCATCCGGATCGATCCACCCTGGTCGCCGCCAATCGCCATATCGACCTCGCCGAGCGCGACCACGACAGCACTCCCCGACGACGAGCCGCCGGCGGAGAATCCCATCTTGTGGGGATTGTGGACCGGGCCGGTCGAATTGGTGTGGCTGCCGCCGGAAATGCAGAACGACTCGCAATGCACTTTGCCGGCTATCTCGGCGCCGGCATCGAGCATGCGTGTGACGATGGTGGCGTCGAAATCCGGCACGTAGCCCTCGAGCGTCGCGGAGCCGTTCATCATCGGCACGCCGGCCAGCATGATGTTGTCCTTCAGCGCCACGACCTTGCCCTTCAGCTTGCCGCTCGCCGCACCCTTGACGGTCGCTTTGCGGTACCAGGCGTTGCGCGGATTTTCCTCCGGGCCGGGCCGATAGCCGGGCGTGCGCGGATATTTGACGATCGGGACCTCGTCGGGCATCGCCCCCACGGCGTTGTAGGCATCGACGGAGCCCTGCATCAGTCCACGGAAGGAAGCGACGTCCTCATCGGTCAATGCCAGGCCGCACTGGTCGGCGACCGCGCGCAGTTGATCGGGGGTTGGAAGCGCTACTGTCACGATGATTCCTCCTGTTTCTTCTGAATGCGAGGCAAGTTGCTTGATGAAGGCGGCGCGTCTTCGCATAACTAGAAACGGAAAAATTTTCCTTTTCAAGTATTATTTCGCAAAACCTCCTTTGCTGAAGCGATGCACCCGCCGTCAGAACTGTTTGATCAGGCGGAAGTCGAGCCCGTTGGCTGCCGCAAGATAGATCGGCATTCGCGCGTTGCCGCGCCGGATGCCGATGGTGCCGCGCGCGCCCTGATAGTCCACATTGGCCGCAGCCGAGAGCAGCGGCTTCCTCGCCAGCGATCCTGCGCGCGCTGCGACCGTCTCCAGAAACCGCAACCCTTCGTAGTTGGACTGCGCAATCGAGCCGAGCGGCGGCGCGTGGCGGCCGAACGACGCTTCGTACTGGCCGAGGAAGGCATCGTTCTCGCGCGAGGCCCTGTCGATGAAATAGCCGGAAGCGCAGAACAGGTTTTCGGTGTTGTCGGCACCGATCCCGAGCAGCACGGTCTCGTCCATCGCGCCGGCCAGGCGGAGCATTTGCGAGCCGAGCCCCTGCTCGGCAAAGGCGCGATTGAAGAAGACACTGTCAGCGCCGATCAGCGTGATCAGGACCACGTCGGGCCTGGCGGCCCCGATCCGCTCGAGTTGGCCAGTGTGATCGTGCTCGCCGATCGGCACGAACTCCTCGCCGACGACGCGCCCGCCGGCGTCCGCGATGTATCCCTTGATCGCCTTGTGGGATAGCCATGGCCAGACATAGTCGCTGCCGATCAGATAGAACTTCGACGCCCGCCTCGCGTTGGCAAGCCACTCGATGGCCGGCCGCCATTGCGCCCCCGGCGTCTCGCCGATGGCCATGACGCCCGGCGTTCGCTCGCCGCCCTCATAGACCGGCGTGTAGAGATAGGGAATGTGTCCGGCGACGACCTTGCGCAACGCCACCCTGACCGCGCTGATATGCGAGCCCATCACGAGATCGGCCTCTTCGGACGCGACGATGTCGGCAGCCGTCCGCGTGACCTCGTTGAGGTCGCCGCCGGTGTCGTGGAACGCGACCTCGATCTCGCGGCCAAGAATGCCGCCGCGGCGGTTGATCTCGGAAACGCCGAGCAGCGTACTGTTGATGGAGGCCGGGCCCCAGATTCCCGACGGCCCCGACAGTCCGACAAAATTGGCTATGCGCAATTTCTTGCGGTCACCGCGCGCCCGGAGCGGGCCGAGCGCCGGCCCCGGGGCGCCTTCCCCGATACCCGAGAATCCCCTGAGCAGCCATTCCGGCGGCATCGACGGCGCACCGGAGACTCCAAATTGCGTCAGCGAGAGCAATTCGCTCTCCTTTCAACTCACTTCCGGCGCCGATCAGACTACCATCGGCGAGGTGATCGACAACAAAAAATATCGTAGTGGAAAATATTGAATATTCAACGATTCCTATGCATATAGAACTGGCAAGAGCGCTAAAATATTCATCCAAACCTCCACTACGAAGTTCAAAATCTTGGCCAAATCGCCCAGCAAACCCATCACCGAGCATCTCGCCTATCTGCTTGCGCAGGCGAACCGGGAGATCAATCGCCAGCTCGACGCACGCTTCCGGAAGGAAGGTGTACCGGTCGAGCAATGGCGCATTCTGAAAGTCCTCTCCGACGGCAAGGGCCACTCGATGGGTGAACTCGCCGAAGCCGTGCTGCTCAACCATCCGACCCTGACCAAGATGGTCGACCGGATGGTGTCCGACGCCCTGGTCTATCGGGTCCAGGATGCCGAGGACCGGCGCAAGGTGCTGATGTTCTCCTCCGATCGTGGCAAGGCACTGACCCAGCGCCTGAACTCGCTGGCACTCAGCCAGGAAGCCTTCATCGCCGAGAATTACGGCGACAAGGCCACGGCAGAATTGAAGCGCCTGCTGGAAGGTTTGATCGAGAAGGCGAACTGACGGTAGCGATCACACCGTGGCTTCGCAGGATCACGTCAGGCTTGCCGCCATCTCCCGCATCCGCTCGGCGGTGAGGTCGTCGGCCGGGAAGAAGGTTTCCAGCGCCAGCTCCTGCAGCGTGATGTCGACCGGCGTGCCGAACACCATGGTGGTCGAGATGAAGCACAGCACGTCGCCATTGAGGCGCAGCTTGAAGGGGATCGCGACATTGTCGGCGGAGACCGGCCCCGATCGCGCGGGCATCCGATAAGATTTCAACTCCTGATATAGTTTGAGCAGATCGGGATCGGCTGTCGCCTCGCACTGCCGGTGCAATCGCTCCAGAAGATGCGCGCTCCATTCGGCGAGATTGACCGTGCGCGGCGCCAGTCCCTCGGGATGAAAGGCAAGCCTCAGGATGTTCAAGGGCTGCCCGAGCAGATGCGGCGGCAGGCCTGCGAGCAGCGGCGCCACCATCCGGTTGGCCGTCACCAGATTCCAGTGCCGGTCATAGGCCAGCGCCGGGTTGGGTTCGTGCGCCTTGAGGACGAGATCGATCGCAGCCCGCGCCGATTTGAGCGCGGGATCGTCGAGCGAACGCTGCGGAAAGGCCGGCGCAAACCCCGCGGCGACCAGCAGCACGTTGCGTTCACGCAAGGGAACCTCCAACCGTTCAGCAAGCTTGAGCACCATCTCGCGCGACGGCGCCGCGCGGCCGGTTTCGACGAAACTGAGATGACGCGCGGAGATCTCCGCATCTCCCGCCAGATCGAGCTGGCTCAGGTGACGCCGCTGCCGCCATTCGCGCAGGTGATCGCCGATATGGTGGGCCTTGGTTCGTTCGGCTCGCGCCGCGGAAGCATGTGCGTTCATGGTGGAAAACCTACCATGCGAATTTCACGCATTCCATTACGTCCGAGGTAATCGAAACCGGTCGCGGGCCGGGTCATCCTTAAGGGCACAGGAGATGACCCATGCTGATGCTTTCCCTCTTTCACTTCGGTGCCGCCATGTTCCGCTGGTCGCTCAATCTGGCCACCTGGCTGGTGGCGCGCTCGCTGAACATGCCCGAACCCGTGGTGCACGACACCGGCGTGTTCGTGTTCGCGCAGGTGCAGACGATCGAGAACAGGATCGGCAAGGCGCTCTGCCCGAAGCGGCTGGTGCGTCAGTTGCGGTCGCTGCTGCAGCGCTGATCGATCCCCCCGTTCCCAAAGCAACCAAAGGAGAGAACCATGATCCGCCCGTCAACATTCCTGAACCGCGCCCTTATCGCCGACGCCATCTTCAGCGGCGTTGCGGCAGTAACCCTGACGCTGGGCGCCGGCGCGCTCGCGCCACTCCTCAATCTGCCCGAGGCCCTACTGCGCGAGAGCGGCCTGTTCCTGATCGCCTATACGGCGCTGGTCGGCTGGCTCGGTACGCGATCGTCGGTGATGAAAGCGCTGGTGTGGCTCGTGATCGTGGGCAATGCCGCGTGGACGCTCGGCAGCATCGCGCTGCTGTTCTCGGGCGCGGTATCGCCGAACCTGCTTGGTCAGGTCCTCATCGTGGCACAGGCGATTGCGACCGGCGTGTTTGCGGAACTGCAGTATGTCGGGCTGCGGAAGAGTGGGGAGGCGGTGACGGCGTAACCCTCATCCGTCATTGCGAGCGAAGCGAAGCAATCCATCTCGCGGTAGATGGATTGCTTCGTCGCGTTGCTCCCTTGCGCAAACGCTTCGCGTTTGTCGCAGGCAATGACGCCGGAAACAGCATCAACTCAACACCAACGCCGCGATCATTCCCGCAAAGGTCAGCACCAGCCCGATGATGAGCATCGGCACCAGACTGCTTCCGGCATATGGATTGCCCGTATCCTCGTTCTTCACGATAGGCGCACGATAAGCCATCATACTGCTCCTGCCTGATTGCGCCGAAATCTTTCTCCGTTGCCGAGCATCACGCCCTGCCCGCCGGCGATGCCGAGTTCGAGGCTCGCCGCAATCCGCCGCGCCCGTTCGACGAAATGCGCTTCGGCCTCCGGCGGACAGATCTCGCGCGCCGTGACCTCGAACAGTTCGAGCCAGCGGTCGAAATGATCGGCGTCTACCGGCAGCGGCAGATGTTTTACCATCGGCGTGCCGTGGTAACGCCCCGTCATCAGCGCCACCGAAGACCAGAACGCGCACATCTGCGCCAGATGCGGCTCCCAGTCTTCGATCCTGGCGTCGAAGATCGGCCCCAGCACGGCGTCGGCGCGGACCTTGGCGTAGAAGCCGTGCACCAGGCGCTCGATCATCGCCTCGGTAATCCCGGTTCTTTCCATGATCTCGGCGGTGATCCGCGCGCGCCGCTCCGGCCCTGTCACGATCGCTTCCATTTCGGCAGCCCTTAAATAGGTATTTCAAATACCTATTTAGATTGCTATAGAGGATTTGCAAGCAGAAACTTTCGAGGGTCCCATGCGCCTGACGTCGTTCACGGATTTTGCCTTGCGCGCCCTGATGCGACTGGCCGGCGAACCGGGCCGCTCATTCGCGACCAGCGAGATCGCCGCCGAGTTTGGCATTTCCCGCAACCATCTGGCCAAGGTGGTGCGTGACCTTGCCGATAGCGGCTTCATCAGCACCCAGCGCGGCGTCGGCGGCGGGTTCACGCTGGCGCGCCCGGCTCAATCAATCACGATCGGCGAAGTGGTGCGCGCACTGGAAGGACCGCCGCTGGTCGAGTGTTTTCGCGAAGACGGCGGCAATTGCCTGCTGATGCCGCGCTGCCGGCTGAAAGCAAAACTGGCGGCGGCGCGCGAAGCCTTCATGCGCGAACTCGACGCCACCACGCTCGCGGAATGCGCCTATCCAGCCCAACCCGGACGAATCCTGGCGACCGCATAATGACCCCAACGGGAGGTATCGCATGAAACCGGTCGAATTCGAGAATGGCGGCGTGCAGATCGATGCAGCGATTGTCGCCGAAGGGCTCTGCCTTGCGCTGCCCCGGCTTCAGCGGGACATGCGCGAAGGCAAGATCACGAGTTTTGCCGAGCGCGGGATCGACGCCGACAGCGGCCGGCATCGACTGACCTTCTTCTCCGCACGCCGGCGCTTTCGCGTCGTGGTCGACGCAACAGGCGCGATCATTCAGCGCTCGGCCGTCGATTTCGGAAACTCGTCGCTGCCGAAATCAGTGCACAAGCCCGGCTGATGAAACTTCAGGGAGTACGGCAGGCTCCGCCTGGAAGACCGGCGCCGGCGTGGCGGCCTGAACTGTCACGTCCGTCGGCGGCTTTTCGGTCGATTTCTTGCGGCCGACCCTGACGCGGCCGTTACCGTTCGCGTGCTTGCCGTTGAGCGACTTGCCATTGAGCGGCTTGCCATTGAGCGACTTGCCGGCACCTGATTTCACCTTGAGCGCCTTGCCTTTCGGAGCCGCCTTTTTGGGTGACTTGCCCTTGAGTGACTTGCCCTTGAGTGACTTGCCCTTGAGCGCCTTGCCTTCGGGCGAACCGCCGTTCAGCTTGAGCGCTTTCTTCGCCTCCCGCTCAACCTTTTCCTTGCGCTTCGCTTTGGCCTCGGCCTTCTCGCGCGCCAGCTTTTCGGCCTTCTTCAGCGCCTTCCGCTCGGTCTTGGCCTTGAGGCGGGCCTTCTCCGCCCGCGCCTCGGCGCGCTGCTTCTTGCGCTTCTTCTCGCAGGCCGTGCATTTGCAGCCGATCGGCTTCAGATAGGCTTTGAAGTAGTCCGTGCCGTAATCGTAGTTGATCTCGTCGCCCGGCTCGATGTTCTTGATGGCGCGGATGATGACCTTGCGCTTGCGCGGTTTGACGTCGGATTCCGCGTTCGGCTTGCAGGCGTGGTTGATGTAGCGGGCGATGTTCTTCCGCACGGAGCCGTCGATGGTCCAGCGATCGTTAAGTTCGAACAGGTATTTGTTCTCGATCGCGTCGTCTTTTTTCTTCTTCGAATCCAGCAGCGGCCCGAAATAGCGGATGATCTTGCTGCCCTTCTTGATCGGTTTGGTGGCGAAGAGACCAAGTCCAGTGCGGGAGCGGCCAACGCGGTAGGGCTTATGCGAGGGAATGGAGGGCATGACGATCTATTTGCTGCACACTCTGAAAACGAGGGAATTGCGAAGCCGACGTTCTAGGACGATTCCGCGACGATGTCAGGTATTTCGCAACATTCCCTTGAACCTTCCCCAGCTTGCACGCGTCTGACCATGGAGGTTCCCTTCAAGCGAAGACTGTCCGGATGAAACGCCTGCCCTGTCTGTCGATCGGATTGGCTGCTGTCGTGCTGTGCGGCCCGATTTCACCGGCGAACGCCCAGATATTCAGCAGCAGCTACACCTCATCAGCGCCAAAGGATTGTCACACGATCGGCAAATCCAGCGAACTCGACGGCAGCACCACGCGGGCTTGTCCCGGCAGATCGGGCCTCGTGGTGCTGATCAGCGAGGACGATCTGCGCGAAACCGTCTCGGTCGGGCGCAACCACAAGGCTGCCGCCAGGGAACCGGCTTCTCAGGTCTGGTTCGGTCCGTTCAACTCGACAGCCCATACCGTCGAATGGCGCGCGGCGGACGGCAGGTCGTTTGCGATCATCCAGCGCTGGCTGATCGCCGACAACGCCGATGAAGACAAGAACGGACGGCCGATTGCAAAGCCGATGCTGGCCGTGACGCGATTGCCGCCCGGGCCGGTCTGCCATGTCGCCTATGTCGACGGCCAGGCCAACCGCAGTCCCAACGAACTTGCGCGCGAGGCGGCAGACAAATATGCCCGTGATTTCAACTGCGGCAGGGACGAAGTGAAGGTAATTGGCGAACGTGGCCGAGCGGTGGAATTGGCAAAGCCGTGATGCCGGGCCGCTGCAGGGCATTTCCTGATCCGATGAGACGCCGGGCGCGTTTTTGCCGTATTAACGTCAAAGCTACCGGCTTGAGTGCAACGATGTTGTCGATCCATGGTGTCTAACGCGGCCTCGAGCGGAGCAGCGATGTTGATAAAATTCACGGCCCTCCTCGTTGCCGGCCTTGCGCTGTCAGGCTGTTGCGTTTCCGGCACCGGCTGCAATGCGCCGGTGGCCGCAACGCCGGTTGCCTGGGACGGGTTGGGTGAGGCCCCGACGGACGGCGCCGAGCCGGGCGAGGTAAAACGACCGAAGCGGCGAGCCGCGCGCAATCAGGAGATCATCGTCGGTCCGCTCAACGACGCCCCGCCCCGAACCGAAGCCAAGGCGCGATACGATGAATGGACGCGCCTGCCCAATGAAGATCCGGAAGCCGACGCGAGGCTCGCTCGGCAAATCAAGATCTGCCGGAACTGCTGATCCGCACGCTGCGATCCCGATTGCGACGCGGCGCAGATGTGACTGATGTCACGCTTCTTCTTCGCTACCCTTTTCTTCGGCCTTCTCTCGCCGCCTGGGTCAGTTCGTCCCCGCCGGCCGCGGTACGGTCGAGCGAAGCATGGCATCCAGCAACTCATCGACGCCAATTCCTTCGGGCAGCCGGCGAAGGATGTCCTCCAGCCTTCCGTCAAGCAGCAGCGTGGTGAAGCCGTGCACCAGCGACCACGCGCGCGCGATCGCCGCGGCCTGGTCGAGCGACAGCGCTCCCGGCGCATCGCCGGCGAGGTTCTCGTTGCGGCCGGCCCCGACCGCGTTCGCGAGGCCCTCGAAGGAGGCGGTCGCCGCCTCGTGCAACGACGGCCGCGACATGTCGAGCCGCTCGGTGCGGAACATCAGCCCGTACATGCCAGGACATGCCTGCGCGTAGGCGACGTAAGCCTTGGCGCGCGCCAATGCCTTCATCAGCGGGTTGGTATCGGTCTTCCCCGCCGCGACCATTGCCTCGTTGAAGCGGCGGAAGCCGATCGCGGCGAGTTCACTCAGAAGTCCGGAAAGATCGCCGAAATGATGGGTCGGTGCGGCATGCGACACGCCGGCTTCGCGCGCCACGGCACGTAACGTCAGGCCCGGCAGCCCGTCGCGTTCCAGCACGCGCTCGGCCGCAGTGAGCAAGGCGTCGTGCAGATCGCCATGATGATAGGGCGTCTCCCCTGTCGCTCGGCGCCGCCGGCTGGCGGGCCTTTCGGCCATCGCTCCTGGCGGCCTGCGCTTCGCCGCGGAGCGGTTCGTTCTGGTATCACTGGAGGCTCTCGTCATGCGAATCCTTATAGTCACAATTTTTACACTGTAAAGATTTTGCTTGACGATCGGTTGCGGTGTGCTTACTGATATCTTTACGATGTAAAGATATCAGCCGGAGGAAGCGTGCGATGCTCGACCAGGTGAAGACCGAGGCGGCCCGAACCAATCTGGCGCCGATCCCGATGGAATGCGATGCGCCGTTCCTGAAAGTGACCGGCGAACTGCCGCGCGAACTCAACGGCACGCTCTATCGCAACGGCCCCAACCCGCAGTTCGATGCGCCCGGCGCGCACTGGTTCCTCGGCGACGGCATGCTGCACGCCTTCCATCTGGAGAACGGCCGCGCCAGCTACCGCAACCGCTGGGTCCGCACCCCCAAATGGCTGGCCGAACACGACGCCGGCCGCGCAATATTCGGCGGCTTCGGCGGCAGGAAACTGCCTGATGCACCGGCCACCTCGTGCACCGATACGGGCGTCGCCAACACCAACATCATCTTCCATGCCGGCAAGCTTCTGGCACTGGAGGAAGGCCATCTGCCGACCGAGATCGAGCCCGGCACACTCGATCGTCTGGGCTATTGCGACTACAAGGGCGCCATCAAGGGTCCTTTCACCGCGCACCCCAAGATCGATCCCGCCACCGGCGAGATGGTGTTCTTTGGCTATAACGCAGCAGGCCCCCTGACGCCTGCCCTCTCCTTCGGGTCGGTCAATGCCGCGGGCGTGGTGACGCGGTTCGATCGCTTCGATGCGCCCTATGCCAGCATGGTGCACGACTTCATCGTCACCGAAAACCATATGCTGTTTCCGATCCTGCCCATCACCGGCAGCATGGAGCGGGCGATGCGCGGCAAGCCGCCCTATGCCTGGGAGCCGGAGAAAGGCGCCTATGTCGGCGTCATGAAGCGGAACGGCTCGACCGGCGACCTCGTCTGGTTCCGCGCCGAAAGCTGCTACGTCTTCCACATCATGAATGCGTGGGAAGAAGGCAACCGCATCATCGCCGACGTGATGCAGTTCGAGGAAGCGCCGCTGTTCACCCACCCCGACGGTTCGAAGACCGACCCGCAGAAATCCCGCGCGCGATATTGCCGCTGGACCTTCGACCTCGCGGGCAATACCGACCGCTTCACGCAGACCTATCTCGACGATCTCACCGGCGAATTCCCGCGCATCGACGACCGCCGCGCGGGGCAGGCGAACAGCCATGGCTGGTACGCCTGCGCCAACCCCGATCTGCCGATGTTCGGCGCGCTTGCCGGCATCGTGCACGTCGACGGCAACGGCAAGCGCCTCGGCAACTACCTGCTGCCCGCCGGCGACACCATTTCCGAGCCTGTGTTCGTGGAGCGCGGCGCTGATGCTACCGAGGGCGACGGCTGGCTGCTCGCCGCGGTCTGGCGCGCGCAAGAGAACCGCAGCGATCTCGCGGTGTTCAACGCGAAAGACGTCGAAGCCGGCCCCGTCGCGCTGGTGCATCTCGGCCATCGCGTGCCTGATGGCTTTCACGGCAACTGGGTGGGTGCGGAGTAGAGTTGGTCCTTCGTCATTCCGGGGCATCGCGCAGCGCTGAACCCGGAATCCAGAGGTAACAAGCTCGAGATTCCGGGTTCGATGCTGCGCATCGCCCCGGAATGACGTCGTTGATGGATACATCCTTCGAGGAGACACCCATGCATCTGCCCTCCTGTCCCGCGGCTTGATGGGGGCGTAGCTGCGGTTCAAACCCAACTTATCCCCTTGCGAATACGTCACGTTCGTCTAATCGATTCTTATTTTTACACTGTAAAGATTTCTCTTGACGACTGCGGTGCTCAATTCTAGTCTATCTTTACGATGTAAAGATTTGCCCAAGGCGACCATGACCATCTTCCTGATCCTCGCCCCGTTCGGTTCGTTCGCGCTGCTGATGCTGGTGACGTCGGCGCAAGTGAGCCTGTTCGCGGCGGCGGCGATCTGTCTTGCCGTGGTCGGCCTGGACATCTATCGCGGCCGTTCGATCAAGATGCTCGGCGCGGGCTGCGTCGTCGTCTTCGCGGGCTTGGGCGCCTATGTCACGCTCGTCGACCCCACCCTGAGCGCCTCCGCCGTGAAGCTCGCGACCGATGTCGGCGTGCTCGCGATCTCGCTGGCGTCGCTGATCATCCGCAAGCCGTTCGTTCTGCAATACGCGCTCGAGGCGGTCGATGCCGAGACGGCAAAGCTGCCCGCCTTCATGAAGGCGACCTACATCATCACCTGGGCATGGACCGGCGCCTTCGTCCTGATGATTTCAGGCCATGTGCTAACGATCTACGTGCCGGGTCTTCCGCTATGGTTCGGGCTCGCCATCGCCTTCGCCGCCCGCAACAGTGCCGCCTACTTCACGACATGGTATCCCCAATATCGCAAGGCGAAGTATGCTGCCCTGCCGGCAAACGCCCTGCCCGGCACCAACTGAGACTTTTCCTTCGAAGCCGAACCAGCCATTCAGCAGAGAGCAAGACGATGAAGGACGTATTCGCCAGACTGGGCGCCGATTTTTTCTCTACCATCCTGTTCCTCGCGATCTACCTCGCCACCGACAACGTCCTGCTCGCGACCGGTGTCGCCATCGCCGGCGCGGTCGCCCAGGTGATCTACGCGCGCGTCAAGGGCAGGGAGCTCGGCTACATGACCTGGGCGAGCCTGGCGCTGGTCATCGTGCTCGGCAGCGCGACGCTCCTGACGCATGACCCTCGCTTTGTGCTGGCGAAGCCCGCGATCGGTCATTTCGCGATCGGCGCCATCATGCTCAAGCGCGGCTGGATGTTGCGCTACCTGCCCCCGATCGTGACCCAGACCATTCCCGAATACGCGACATTTGCGGGCTACGCCTGGGCCGCGCTGATGTTCGCGCTCGGCGCGGGCACCATCGGCATCGCGATGACCGGCGACATGAAGCTGTGGACCTTCTACGTGACGGTCGTTCTGGTCGGCGCCAAGATCGCCGCCTTTGCAATTCAATACATCGCGTTTCGTATTCTGGTCGGCAGCCGTCTCCGTGCCGCCGCCCAGCGCACCTGAAAATGCGCCTCAAAAAGGACGCTTGAGACACTTGGGCTTGTGTGGCGAGATAGGCTATACCGCCGCTCGAGTTAGCGGGATCTCGCAAGCCATTCCGGTTTGCCGGGAGAAAAGTCGGGAGACAGCAATGGCCGTGGACGGAAACTGGAATCTCACCATGAGCACGCCGATGGGCGAGCGCAAGGCGACACTGACCCTGCTGGCATCCGGCGGCACGCTGACGGGCACGCAGGGCGCCGACGGCAATTCCACCGAAATCTTCGACGGCGCCATCAGCGGCGACGCCGTCAACTGGAAGGTCTCGATCACCAACCCGATGCCGTTGACCCTCGAGTTCATCGGCAAGGTCTCCGGCGACAGCATGACCGGCGAGATGGGCATCGGCCCGATGGGCAGCTTCCCTTTCACGGGAACGCGGGTTTAACCCGATCGCGAGGAGGCCCCGCGCGTCCTCGTTACTCACCCATGCGCAAGATCACCTTGCTTTCGATCGCCGCTCTCGCCTTGCTGGCGGGTGCGGCTATCGGTTAGCTGGAGCGCGTTACGACCAGATCTGCATCGGCAGGCCGTAGGCGTCGCGCGGCGGCATTCCTTCCGGAACACAACCGGCGACGTCACGCGCGGCGATCGCAACGGCGCAGGCGTCGAGGACGTCGTCGATCCTGGCACCGGTGCCGATACGCGCATCCGCCAGCCACCTGTCGATGTCCCTGATCCCTTCCCGCCTCAGCAGCGCGCGGCGCAGATCAATTCCGGCCTGGGACTTCTTCGACGGCAATGGCCTGTCATGGTTCAGGCGCTGGAAAACCAGTTCGGGGTGAGCTTCCCGGATATCGCGCGAGCGATTGGCGCGCAGGAACGCATCTACCTCCATGATCTTCGGCCCGAGGTGCCAGAGCTGGCGCGAGACCCGCTTCTGGCCACGAAGCAATGCTTCCCGGTTGGCCTGGCCAGGATCGGAGAATTCCAGCCAGAGCCAGCGCCGCGCGCCCATGAACACGCGTGACGAATGCGGCCGCAACCGCTCGCGCGCGAGCAGATCGCAGACCCGCTCGCCGTCGTCGGCCATGCCCATGGGAATGTCGATTGCGGCGCGATCAAAGCCGGTGGAAAGCGCAGCGGCAATGTTGCGACAGAACCTGATTTCGTGAGCAGCCCCGTCAAGGAGCACGGCGACCCAGCCCTTGCTGTAACCATCGAGGCCGAGCGCCCTGGGGCAGGCCTCCGCCCTCACTTCGGCCGGCTCGGCACGATCGCGATCGGATTGAAAGTGTAGACCGCCTCGCCATGCTGATTGTAGGCGGTCCATATGACGCGGGCGACGCCGTGCGGCTTTGATCTCGAAGGCACCAGCTCTACCAGTTCCCCTTCGAGATGGATGGAATCACCGGGGCGCACCGGCATCAGCCAGCGCAGACCGTCGACGCCGGCGCCGAACAGCGGATGCGGCCCGAACGGCTTCGTACTCGCCGCGAGCCGCATGGCAATGGCTGCCGTGTGCCAGCCTGATGCAGCCAGCCCGCCGAGGATCGTTTTCTTCGCCGCCTCGTCGTCGAGGTGAAACGGTTGTGGATCATATTCCCTGGCGAAGCGGATGATGTCGTCCTTTGACACCATCACCGCTTCGCTCTTGAAGCGCATGCCGACCTTCAGGTCCTCGAACCACTCGACCATGCTGTTGTCATTTCCCGCTCGGAAGATGCCGCCTCAACCCAGATTCAATTCCTTGAAGAAGTCGTTGCCCTTGTCGTCGACGATGATGAAAGCGGGAAACTCCTCGACCTCGATGCGCCAGATCGCCTCCATGCCGAGTTCGGGATATTCCACCACCTCGACCTTCTTGATGCAGTGCTCGGCGAGGTTCGCCGCCGCCCCGCCGATCGAGCCGAGATAGAAACCGCCATACTTCTTGCAGGCTTCGCGCACCGCAACGGCGCGGTTGCCTTTCGCCACCATCACCATCGATCCGCCCGCCGCCTGGAACTGGTCGACGAAGGAATCCATCCGACCCGCGGTGGTCGGGCCGAACGCGCCGGAGGCGTAGCCGTCGGGCGTCTTGGCGGGACCGGCGTAGTACACCGGATGGTTCTTGAAGTAGTCCGGCAGCGGCTCGCCCTTCTCCAGCCGCTCGCGCAGCTTGCCGTGCGCGGAATCGCGGGCCACGATCATGGTTCCGGTCATCGAGACCCGGGTCTTGATCGGATACTGCGACAGCGTCGAAAGGATCTCCTTCATCGGCTTGTTGAGATCGATCTTCACGACTTCGCCGCCGAGCGACTGCTCGACCGCCGGCAGATACTGCGCCGGGTTGTGCTCGAGCTCTTCGAGATAGACGCCGTCCCTGGTGATCTTGCCGAGCACCTGGCGGTCCGCCGAACAGGACACGCCGAGCCCGATCGGCAGCGAGGCGCCGTGGCGCGGCATCCGGATCACGCGCACGTCGTGGCAGAAATATTTTCCGCCGAACTGCGCGCCGACGCCAAGCGACTGCGTCATCTTCAATATTTCCTGCTCCATCTCAAGATCGCGGAACGCGTTGCCATCCGCCGAGCCTTGAGTCGGCAGCCCATCGAGATAGCGCGCGGAAGCCAGCTTCACCGTCTTCATGCAGAGTTCGGCCGAGGTGCCGCCGATCACGATCGCGAGGTGATAAGGCGGGCACGCCGCGGTGCCCAGCGTCAGCACCTTCTCCTTCAGGAACGCCAGCAGGCGGTCCCTGGTCAGCACCGCAGGCGTTGCCTGGAACAGGAAGCTCTTGTTGGCGGAGCCGCCGCCCTTGGCCATGAACATGAACTTGTAGGCGTCGTCGCCCTCGGCGTAGATCTCGCACTGCGCCGGCATGTTGTTGGCAGTGTTCTTTTCCTCGTACATCGAAAGCGGCGCCACCTGCGAGTAGCGCAGGTTACGGCGCAGATAGGCGTCGCGCGCGCCCTCCGACAGCGCAGCCTCGTCGTCACCGTCGGTGATGACGTTGCAGCCCTTCTTGCCCATGATGATCGCGGTGCCGGTATCCTGGCACATCGGCAGCACGCCGCCGGCGGCGATGTTGGCGTTCTTCAAAAAGTCGAAGGCGACGAACTTGTCATTGTCGCTGGCTTCCTTGTCGTCCAGGATCGAGCGAAGCTGCTTGAGATGCCCCGGCCGCAGATAGTGATTGATGTCACCGAAGGCTGCTTCCGACAGCGCCCGCAGCGCCTCGCGCGACACCACCAGCATGTCCTTGCCCAAAACCTTCTCGACCCGCACACCGTCGGCCGTAATCTTCTTGTAGGGCGTGGTGTCGGCACCGAGCGGAAACAGCGGCGTGTGCTTGTAGGGCGGAACGGGCTTCTGGTCGGGAAAAGCAGTCGGGGCGTTCATGGCATGATCTCAGGTTGGAATCCGGCAGCGGCCCAAAGAAGGGCGCTGCGGCGATATAGATCCGTTCTAAGCATTTTTCGGACAAAGGGAAGGTTCCGGGAGGCCCAGGAAGGGACCGATTCCAGCATCGGCCTACCCCTTACCGCCCTGCTTCTCGGCGTAAGCATCCACCAGCGCACGGATCATGCGTTGATAGGGCACGCGGCGCTTCTGCGCAGCGCGCTTGAAGAATGTCACCGAACGCTGCGAAAGGCTCAGTGTCACCTTCACATTGTCCTCGCGCAGTACGAGCTTGTCAGGGGGTGGCAAGAAGTCCTCGAGCATCTTCACCTCGCCGATTTCACCCCGGCTGTATTTTACCGTTGGCTTTTTCATAGATTGCCTTTCCCTTACGCCAATAGCCCGCCCCGAAAATCCTGATCTTCCGGTTCCGCCACGTAAAGCGCACCGTCTTTACGGCGTCTTCGATCCTGCCGAAACAGAAGTAGCGCCGTTCGCTGCCACCATGTCCAAGGTTTTCGGCAACCAGACGCAGGAGATCCAGAAATGCGCGCTGGGCAAGTTCGAACCCAACGCCATGCTTGCTTCGGTTGATCTCGTCTTTTGCAGCGTCCCATTCAAAGTCAGACATCAAGCTGCACTTATATGTATATACTACCATACTTCTGTATGGCATAAAAGGATATCATAACCCGTCCACTGGTAGTATCTCTACAGTATGAAGTTTATGATTGCTTCCAATCCATGCACGAAAACGATGCTCCCCCTGTGCGGGCGATGGCCGTGATCGCCTTCGGAAACAGCGTTTTCCTCCACGAGTTCTGACGCTGCCATCAAGATCGAGTTGACTTCCGCCCGCGGCCCTTGCAGGAAATCCGCGCGGGCTTCAATGACGCAAAGGGGCATTCACAATGGCTTTGGGATCACGACTTCGCCGACCGACCCTGCTTGCCGCGATGCTGGCGCTGCTCGCCGCGTTCAGTGCTTCGCCCGCGCGGGCCGATCGCTGCGAGGATATCGCCAAGGAGTTGAGGAGCCAGATCGACGGCATCAAGATCAGCGTCAATACCGGCAAGATGATCTACCTGTCGCATCCAGCCGCGAGGGAACTGTCGATCGGATGCCGCGGCAGCAACTATGCCATAGAACTCTATGCCAAGGCGGATCGCAAGCCCAAGCCGGAGTTCTTCGCTCTCGTCGCGTCCGCCAGCGCCATCATCTTCACGATTCCGAGGTCCGACGCGCTGACCGGCACCTCGCGCTGCATCAAGCGTATGGGCCTTCTGCGCGGCGACAGGGTCTCGATGCGCTTCCGCCGCCTCAATATGGAATGCACGCGCACCAGGAAAGAGGCTTCGATCGTGGTGACCCGCGGCAAGGACGAATAGCGCGCCGCGCCTGTCGCAACGCCGGCGCATCCGGACCGCTACAATTCTAATGAATTCCTGAGCCCCGCATTCACCATCGATCGGGATTGAGGGGCGTTGGCGCGACAGCCGGCGTTCAAATTCACCAATCGTTCGCTTCAAGCCGGCCAGAGTCGGCGAGAACGAAAAGGATGGTCCGATGAACGTGTCTGATGTCGCCGCGGTGGTGGTCAAGCCGCCTGAAGTCCCGGTGTTCAAGGCCCCCGACAAAAACCCTGACGTGCAAAACGGCGCTCCCGCCGACGGCACGCGCTCGGCGCGGCCGACGCCGCTTGCTCCACTGCCGCCCGGACAGGGAACGCGGATCGACCGGCTGGCGTAACGGCGCAGGCCTGCCCTGCGGGTCGCGATAACCGAACGCCGCAAGTTCGCCGAAAACGTGCACGATCATGGCGTGGGTGATGGAACCCCGCGCATGATCGCAAAGCTCCTGCTGCAAAACACCATCTTCGTCGTCGCAATCGGCGCGCTGCTGTTCGCTGCCGCTGGCTCGCTGCACTGGCCGGCGGCATGGGTGTTCCTGGTGATCAGCGCCATCCTCGGTCCCGCCTGCGGATTGTGGCTTGCCAGGACCGATCCGGCCTTGCTCGCCGAACGCCTGCGGCCGACCTTTCAGGCAGACCAGCCGGCCGCGGACAAGAAGTTCATGCTGGCATTCGTCGTGGCCATATTGGTTTGGCTGATCGCCATCGGCCTCGATCGGCGTGCGCACGCGTCAGGGGTTCCGTTGCTGCTGCAGGTGCTGGGGCTTTTGATGTACCTGCTGTCGACCGCCTTCATCATGTGGGTGTTTCGCGAGAACTCCTTTGCCGCGCCTGTCGTGAAGGTGCAGGCGGCGCGTCGTCACCGCGTCGTATCCAGCGGGCCCTATGCCTTCGTGCGGCATCCCATGTACAGCGGCGTCATGCTGTTCTTCCTCGGCGTGCCGCTGCTGCTGGGGTCGTGGTGGGGCCTTTCGATCGCGCCGCTGTTCGTCGTCCTGTTCGCCATTCGCGCCCGCATCGAGGAGCGCGCCCTGATCGAAGGCCTGCCCGATTATGCTGACTACGCCGCGCGCGTGCGGTATCGTCTGGTGCCCGGACTTTGGTGAACAACAACGATGGCGGACAGCGATGCCCGATAGCAAGACCTATACCGGCGGCTGCCATTGCGGCCAGGTGCGTTTCGAATGCACCACGGATCTTTCGATGGTGACCGCCTGCAACTGCTCGATCTGCACCAAGAAGGGTCTGCATTTCACATTCCTCGATCCGAAGAGTTTTCAGCTCCGCGCCGGCGAGGAGAACCTGAAGGAATATCTCTTCAACAAGCACGCGATCCACCACCAGCTCTGCGTCGATTGCGGCGTCGACGTCTTCGCTCGCGGCAGGAAGCCCGACGGGTCGGACGTGATTGCGCTGAACGTGAGCTGCATCGACGGCATCGAGTTGGCGAAACTGAAGATGACGCCGGTGGATGGACGGAGCATGTGACGACGACGCCGTCATTCCGGGGCGATGCGAAGCATCGAACCCGGAATCTCTAGATTCCGGGTTCACCGCTGCGCGGTGCCCCGGAATGACCGCGTTAATTATCCAGCTCCCTGTACCTTCGAAAAATCCCCTCCTCGTTGAACGCAATCCGGCGGTCGCTCGCCAGATAGGCCTTGATGTTCGGCCGCGCGGCCACCCGGTCGCGCAGTTCAACCAGTCCCGGAATGTCCGGCTCGAACGCCTTCATGCGCTTTGGAAACGCGTAGCGCAGTCCTTCCACGATCTGGAACAGCGAGAGGTCGACATAGGTCAGGCGGCGGCCGGTGATGTAAGTCCTGCCGTTGGCCTCCAGCAGCCCTTCGAAATAGCCCAGATATTTCGGCACGCGCTCTGCCCAGAACTCCTCGGTTCGCTTCTTCGCCGGGGCCTTCTGCTCTTCGTAATAGAGCGACGGTCCCAGCGGATGATGGGTGTCGTGGATTTCGAGCACGAGGTCAGCGATCGTGAGCTGCAACTGGTGCACCCACAATTTGCCGGCCTCCGCCTTCGGCGCCAGGCCGTGGCGCGATCCCAGATAGAACAGGATGTTGGCGGTCTGTCCGATCACCAGCTTTCCCGCCTTCAGGAACGGCGGCGCGAACGGCGGGCTTCCCTTCCCGACCCTCATCATCCGCGTCATCGCGGCCATGCCGTTGCCGCCGCGGGCAACGTCAGCGTAGCCGGCGCCGGCTTCTTCGAGCGCGAGGCGGACATATTCACCACGGCCCTGGATGCTCGGCCAGTAGTAGAGTTCGTAACGCATCGGCTTGCGCCTCCTTGCGGGCCATCTGACAATCCTAGCAGATCATTCCCGTTCCGGTTCGTCACGTCGATCCCCGGGAACGGGCGACAGCGGCGGCGTAGCGCGTCACGCCAAACATCGTCGGCCGAACGCACAGATCTCCACAGCCAAAATCTGTCCGAATGCGAAGGAGCATGTTACGCTGCTCGCGTTTTCAGGCGTCGAATTATCAACATTACAGGAGAACGGGATGGCGGACGACAAGAAGAAGCGCGGCGGAGCGGATCGTGGGCTGATCGCGTTGAGCGAGCCTTACGAGGTCGCCTACTGGTCGAAGAAATTCAAGATCACGCCGGCTAAACTGAAGACCGCCGTCAAGAAGGCTGGACGCTCCGCGAAGAACGTCGAGGCCTATCTCAAACTGCAGAAGCACAAGGCCGCCGACCGCGCACGGATCGCGGTGAGCCAGCCTTACGAAGTCAGCTACTGGTCGAAGAAATTCAAGGTCACGCCGGCCAAACTGAAAGCCGCAGTCGCGGCCGTCGGTCATTCGTCGAAAAACGTCGGCGCCTACCTTGCCGGCGGCAAGAAGAAGAAGAAGAAGAAGAGCGCCAAGAAGACTTCAAAGAAAGCCGTCAGAAAGACCGCCAAGAAGCGCGCGAAGAAAAAGGCCGCCTAGCCGGAATGCGTGGCCCGGGGAAGCGAAGCCCAACCCGGACCACGCACCTCTCCCCCGTCAGTTCGCCGCGAAGCAATACAACAGTCCGTCGCCGCCGGTGCTCCTCAGGTCGGCCTGCGAGCAGCCGCCATCGGGACCGCGCGAGGGATGCGACGTGTTCCAGGATTTCGAGGCGTCGTCGTCGCGCAGGCCGAGGCGGTCGGAATGTCCGACCATCGCCGCGCCTTGCGTCGAACTCGTCCAGTTCCTGCAGGTGCGATCCTCGCCGGAGGCGAACGCGGTGCCGTCCGCCTGCGATCCCGTCAGCACGTCGTGGCGGTTCGGCGAATCGCCGCGGCCGTTGATTACCTCGCCCTTCTCGCTCAGCGCGGTCTGCTTGGTGAGGTTGTTGTTCGCACTGTGCAGGTCGGCGACATCCCTGGCGACCACCGTGCCCTTGGCATTCTGCCACGGTCCCTTGCCGACGCGATCGCGCGCATTGACGGCCGGCGCACCGTCGGCCGCCTGCGTGGAGAGATAGGCGCGCCAGGTCTTTCCGCCCGCGCCTGCAGCCTGCGCCAGCGTCTGGCAGTGATTGTCGGCGCCTGCAAGGCCACCGAGATTGCCGCCATTGCCGATGCCGTTGCTGGTCAGGAAGAAACTAGTATCGGCCGATTGCGCCTGCGCAGGCGCGCCGGCGAGCACCGATATGGCCGCAAGCGCAAGGCAGGCAGGCGAGATCACCCTGAGGAAGCTGTTCATGTCGTTTCTCCCTGTTTCTTGTTCGTTGGCGTTCAACACATCGCGGCGACGATTATTCCGCGCGAAATGGATCGGCATACTCGCAATGAAAAAGGCGCCGCGGAGCGAACCGCGGCGCCTTCCCTGTCACGTTGTGGCGATCAGCTGGTCTGCTGGATCGCGGAGAGTTCCCAGTCGCCGCCGCGCCGCCGGGCGAAGGTCCACACCTCGGTGGCTTCGGTCGGCGTCTCGCTGCCCGCGACCAGACGGCCGGTGGTGCGTTCCAGGGTCTTGTCGACCAGCGAGAACCGCATCGCCACGCTGGCGTAATCGGTTTCGCCTTCGCGCCAGGCTTCGGCGAGGTCGCCCTGCAGCAGCTTGACGTCGCTCACCTTGTTGACGTCGTTGCTGGCCTTGTTCTCCTCGAGATCCTTGGAGAAGTAGGACACCATCTCGGGCGTCGCCAGCGTATGCAGTTTGGCGACATCCTCGTTCGACCACGCGGTCTGGACTTCGCCAAGCAGCCGCTCGAACGCCTCATAGTCGGCCGGCTGGATTTCCGGCGCGGGCTGGCTCGATCCCAGTCCGAAGCCCATTCCGGAGCGGAAGCTGGTCTGGGCGCCGGGGCCTTCGGCCGGCCCACCGGTACCGGCAGCGGGCCCGGTCGCATAGGCGGATGCCGGTGTATGGCGGCGCTGCCACCACGACATCGCGAGCCGCACCACCAGGATGATCAGTCCGACCTGCAGCAGCAGGCCGATGATCGACGACAGGCTGCCCAGGCCGGAGAACAAACCGCCGCCGAACAGCATGCCGAGCAGGCCCGCGCCAAGGAAGCCCGCGGCGAGGCCGCCGAGCATACCCATGCCGGGCCGGTTGAAGAAGCCGCCCTTGCTGGCCGCGCCAGCAGCCGGTGCGCCCGCCGCGGGGCTGCCCGGCTGGGTAAAGGTGCGGTTCATCGGTTGCGCCGTACCCGGAGCGGTGGTCGTGCTCGGGGGTGCCGAAAAGGTCTTCGCTCCCCGCGAACCGAAGCTGCCGCCGCGGCCCACGCGGGCGTCAGCCGCCTCGATCGTGATCGCCAGCGGAACCGCCACCGCCATCATCAGGGCGATCGTCCGTACAATTCCGCGCGCAGTCTGCGTGAAATTCATGTGTTTTTCCTCGTTCCCCGGTATTGGGGAAGTGCCCCTAAGATGGGCAGGGTCGCCCAAAAGTGAAGCCGCCATAGAGACGCACCGCTGCGGCGCTCGGTCGCGGGGATGTGACGTTATGGCTGTGAACTGCTTACCCTGACTTAACCGGCAGCATGCTTGGCCGCTCCGGACGTCCCCCGGTCAGAAGTTATGCCGTCATGGTCTCCTTCACCTTCTCCACCAGCGCGCTCAGCGCAAACGGCTTGGGCAGGAAGGCGAATTGCTCGTTCTCCGGCAGGCTCTTGTCGAAGGCTTCTTCGGCATAGCCCGAGACGAAGATGATCTTCAGATTCGGGTTCCGCTTGCGCATTTCGCGCAGCAGCGTCGGGCCGTCCATTTCCGGCATCACCACGTCGGACACGACGAGATCGACGGCACCGTCCTTCTCGTCCAGCGCCTCCATCGCCTCGATGCCGTTGGAAGCCTCGATCACGCTGTAGCCCCGCGAGCGCAGGCCGCGCGCGTTCAGCGACCGCAAGCCGTCCTCGTCCTCGACGAGCAGGATGGTGCCCTGCCCGGTCAGGTCCGGCCGCGGCTTCGGAGGCGCGATCGCCGGGTCCTTTGCCGTGCCGGCAGCGGCCGGCGCTTCGGGCTGGGCTTCCAGTTCGGGACGGTGCCGCGGCAGGAAGATGCGGAACGTGGTGCCCTCTCCCGGCGTCGAGTCGACATACACGAAGCCGCCGGTCTGCTTGACGATGCCATATACCGTCGAGAGGCCGAGCCCGGTGCCCTTGCCGACTTCCTTGGTCGAGAAGAACGGCTCGAAGATCTTGTCGACGATATCGGCCGGGATTCCGGTGCCGGTATCGGCGATGTCGATCCGCACGTAGTCGGCGACCGGCAGTCCCTTGTAGGATAGCTGTGCGGATTCATCGGCCGTGACGTTCGCCGTCTTCACCGTCAGCTTGCCGCCGTCGGGCATCGCGTCGCGGGCGTTGACGGCGAGATTGACGATCACCTGCTCGAACTGGGAGACGTCGACCTTGACCGGCCAGAGATCGCGGCCGTGCAAGAGGTCGAGCTTGACCTTTTCGCCAATCAGCCGCCGCAGCAGCATGGTGAGATCGGACAAGGCGTCACCGAGGCCGAGCACCTGCGGCCGCAGCGTCTGGCGGCGCGAGAACGCGAGCAACTGCCGCACCAGCGTCGCGGCGCGGGTCGCATTCTGCTTGATCTGCATGATGTCCTGGAACGACGGATCGGTCGGCTTGTGCGCGTTCAGCAGGAAGTCGTTCGCCATCATGATGGCGGACAGCACGTTGTTGAAGTCATGGGCGATGCCGCCGGCGAGCTGGCCGACCATGTCCATCTTCTGCGACTGGTTGATCTGGTTTTCCAGCGTGCGCCGCTCGGTGGTCTCCAGCAGATAGACGATGGCCGCTTCGGTGTCGCGCTCGTCTTCCTCGACCGCGGTGACGAAGAACTGCCCCCAGCGCTCCTTGGCGCCGTCGAGCATGGCCTCGACCGGTTCGATGTCTCCCTGCCCCTCCGCCGCCCGGTTGATCGCTGCGATCAGGAGGTTGCGGTCGCGCGCATTGACCGCGCGGAAGATCGACTTGTTCGCCGCACCGTCCGGGCTGAGGCTTTGCGCCAGCTTGGCGAAGCGGGCATTGGCCCGAACCACCGCGCCGCCGCGGTCGACGGTCGCAATCGCCATCGGCGTATGGTCGAAGAACCGCATGAAGCGGACTTCGGCGGCGCGCTCGGGGTCGGAATGTTCGTCGCGCGCGCGGCTGATCACCAACGTCCGCGAGGCGCCGGGCGCACCGTCGGCGCCGAAGGCGAGCTTGTGATAGAGCCGCACCGGCATGGTCTTGCCGCCGCGCATGCGCAGGTCGATGTCGAACACTTCGGTCTTGACCTCGCCCGGTACCGCCACGATCGAGGTCAGCAGCGCCGCGCCGTCGCCCGAGACGATGTCGGCGAGCTTCAGCCCGCCCGATCCGATTTCGGCAAGGTCGTGATCGAGCCAGTTCGCCAGCGTCGCGTTGACGTAGATGACGTCGCCGGCCGGACTGACCGAGAAGAAGCCGCACGGGGCATGATCGAGATATTCGATCGCGTGCTGCAGTTCCTTGAACACGTCCTCCTGGCGCTCGCGGTCCCGCGTGATGTCGGCGATCGACCACACCGCGTATTTGGCCTCGCGCTTGCCTTGGCCAAGCGGGCGAACCCGCATCCTGAGCCAGCGGCCGTGCGCGCCTTCGTTGCCCGCGATGCGGACCTCTTCCTGCTGCCGCCTGCCCTCGCGCGCCGCCTTGAGCAGACGGAACACCGCCTCGGAGACGTCGGGATTGCCGATGAAGACGCGCTCGACCGGCCGCACGTCCTGCGCCGTCGCCGCCCCCGTCAGCGCGAGATAGGCGGCATTGGAATAGACGATGTGCCCCTTGGGGTCAGTCACTGCCAACCCGTCATGGGAATGGTCGGCGATGCGGCCTATCACGGGATCGTCGGCGGTGCGGTCGGTGAAGCGGACGATGCCGGCGGCGAAGGCGAACAAATTGAACAGCCCGACCATCGCGAGCAGCGCCAGCAGGCCGAGGATATAGGGCTGGGCCTGGGCGCGGCCGATGGTCATCAGCGCCACTGCCACCGCGACGATTCCGGCCGCCACCAGCAGCACCATCACGATGCTGCCGCCGCGCCGCGCCGATCCGTGGGCCGCAAGCGGCTCGGTGGGCGGATGACTATGGGTTTCGGCGGTCATCGCAAGAGGCGCTGCCCTTCGGCATGGAGGTCACGCGCCGGTTTGCGCGCCCCTCCTGAGTGCCTGAATCGGGCCTGCAAGCGCAAGTCCATCAGGCGGTTAATCGACAGGTTGAAGGCATTTCAAGGCGATTTCTGGCCGGTTTCCTCACGTCGGCCGCCCCGAAAGGCCGCGCTTGAGGCTCATGACGTAACCGATGATCTCGGCGACCGCCTGATAGTGCTCGACCGGAATCTCCTCGTCGATATCGACGGTGGCATAAAGCGCGCGCGCCAGCGGCACGTTCTCCACGATCGGAATATCGTGCTTCCTGGCGATTTCCCGGATCTTGAACGCGATGTTGTCGACACCCTTGGCGACGCAGACCGGCGCCGACATGCCGCGGTCGTAGGACAATGCCACCGAATAGTGGGTCGGGTTGGTGATGATGACGCTGGCCTTGGGAACCGACGCCATCATGCGCTTCTTCATCTGCGCGATCCGCAACTGCCGGATCCGGCCCTTGATATGGGGGTCGCCTTCGGACTGCTTGTATTCGTCCTTGATTTCCTGCAGCGACATCTTCTGCCGCTCAAACCATTGGCGGTACTGGAAGAAGTAGTCCGCAATCGCGACCGCCGCGAGCATCGCCACGACCGCTCCCAGCAGCTGCAGCGTCAGGCTGGTGGTGACGCCCAGGATCGCCGAAGGGTCGAACCGCAGGAACGATTCGAGGCGGTCGCGCTCCGGCCAGAGCACGGCCATCATGACGGCGCCGAGCGCGGCCAGCTTGAACAGGCCCTTGGCGAAATTGGCCAGCGCCTGCTTGCCGAAGATGCGCTTGAATCCCGCGGCGGGCGACACCTTGCTGAACTTCGGCGTCAGCGATTCGGCGGACCACACCAGCCGGTGCTGGATCATGTTGCCGGCGATCGCAGCGATCGCCAGCATCAGCAGCGGCACGCCGATGGCGCCGAGCGTGGCATAGCCGAGCGTGTTGCCGAGCGCGAGCAGCGCGGGACCGTCGGTGCGAAGCTGGCCCGCATTGGCGACCAGGTTCCGCAGCGGCTCCAGAATGCCACCGCCCACCGACCCCGAGAACGTCGACAGCACCAGCGTGCCGCCGGCGATGATGAACCAGGTGTTGACCTCCTGGCTCTTGACGACGTCACCCTTCGCATGCGCGTCGTCGAGACGCTTTTGCGTAGGGTCTTCTGTCTTGTCGTCGGAATCCTCGGCCACCGCGGCGCCCTAGCCTTTCGCCCGGGCGCGATCTCCGCGCAAACGCGGTCCGCGTCCGTCGCGAGGCAAAGCCGGTACCCGTTCTTCCGGATGGCCTATTTCAGCGGTGTCAGCTCGTGCATGACCCCGGTGAAGTATTCGAGATAGGTTCCCATCATCCCCGCGAGGACGAGGCCCAAAATCAGGAAGCCGATCATGATCGACAGCGGCACGCCGACGAAATAGACCTGCATCGCGGGCATCAGCCGCGCCAGCACGCCAAGGCCGATATTGAAGACGAGGCCGAATACCAGGAACGGCGCCGAGAGCTGCATGCCGATCTTGAATGCGGTGGCAAATGCCCGCGTCGCCAGCGCCGCGACATCGCCGCTCGGCATCACCTCGCCCGGCGAGAAGATCCGGTAGCTCTCGTTCAGCGCCGCGATGACGAGGTGATGGCTGTCGGTGGCGAACAGCAGCGTCATGCCGAGGATGGTGAGAAAATTGCCGATCAGCAGGCCTTGCTGTCCCTGGGTCGGGTCGACGGCGGTGACGAAGCCGAGCCCGAGTTGCTGGGCGATCACCGAGCCCGCGACCGACAGCGCCGACAGCGTCACCCGCGCGGTAGCGCCGAGCACGATGCCGATGACGATCTCGTGCACCATCAGCACGCCGAGCGCACTCATCGATGTCAGATCGACCTGATAGGCGGAGCGGTGCAGCGGCAGGATGATCAGCGTCAGCAACAGCGCGATCCCGAGCTTGATGCGCACCGGGATGTTGCTCTCGCCGAAACCCGGCAGCAGCATCACCATGGCTCCCACGCGGGCGAACACCAGCATGAAGGTGGCGGCAAGGGCCGGCAGCAGGGAGATGTCGATGCGCATTCATGGACAATGCATCAGCCGCCGATGATTCGCGACGATATCCGCATCATGTGGCCGTGCAACGAATCCGCCATGAACGGCAGCGCCAGCAGCAGCGTCACGAACATCGCCAGAATCTTCGGCACGAAGATCAGCGTCTGCTCCTGGATCTGGGTCAGCGCCTGGAACAGCGACACCACGACGCCGACCACAAGGCCCATCACCATCAGCGGCGACGACACCACCACGATGGTCCAGATCGCATCACGCGCGACGTCAAGGGTTTCTGCACCGGTCATTTCAAAACTTCCTTTCTATCCCCTCATGGTGAGGAGGCGCATCGCGCCGTCTCGAACCATGAGGCCCGTGGCCATCCTTCGAGACGCCGGCTGCGCCGGCTCCTCAGGATGAGGACCTTTCAGATCGGCATTTTCATAATGTCTTCGTAGGACTGGATGACACGGTCACGCACCGAGACCAGCGTCGACACCGCGACATCGGTCTCGGCCACCGCCGTCACGACATCCATGACGTTGGCCTTGCCCGAACTCATCGCCATGCTCTGGGCGTCGGATTTCTTGCCCGCTTCCAGCACGCTGCCCACCGCATCCTTGAGCAAGGCGCTGAAGGACGGGCCGCCGGTGGACTGGCCGCCCTTCTCGGCGCCGCCGGATTCCATGATGCGGGAAAGCGCGGCGTAGGCGTTTGCGGCAACTGTCGGTGAAGCCATTTTCCAGGATCCCTTTTTCAGGCCTTGAGGATGTCGAGCGTTCGCTGGATCATGCGGCGCGTGGCGCTGATGATGTTGAGGTTGGCCTCGTAGGAACGCTGCGCCTCGCGCATGTCCGTCATTTCGACCAGCGGATTGACGTTCGGATATTTGACGTTGCCCGCGGCATCCGCCGCCGGATTGCTCGGCTCGTGCTTGATGCGAAACGCCGACTGGTCGGTGCGGACCTTGCCGAGCGTCACCACCCGCGCATCCAGCGTGCGGTCGAGCGCGGACGAGAACGTCGGCACCTTGCGGCGATACGGATCGCCCGCGGCGGTCGGCGCGGTGGACTCCGCATTCGCGATGTTTTCGGAGATCACCCGCATCCGCCCTGCCTGCGCACGCAGGCCGGAGGTCGCGATGCTCATCGAGCGGGCGAAGTCGCTGCCGTCATCTGCCATGATCAGGATCCTTTAGATCGCGCGAACATCAGCGCCTTCCAATCGCGGTCTTGAGAAGCCCGAGACTGCGGCTGTAGAGCGAGGTGGCGGCCGCGTAGTCCATCTGGTTGGCGGACACTTTGAGCATCTGGTCTTCGAGGTTGACCGCGTTGCCGGCCGGTTTGGTCAGAAAGCCGCTTCTGCCGCCGTCGTCCCGGAAACTCTGTCCGCTACCCGAAACGGCGATATGGGTCGGCGAGGTGCGCATCATGGCGAGCGCGCCCATCCCTCCATCGACATTCGCACCCCTGCGGTCGAATTTCGGCTCGACCAGATCGCTCGGCCTGAAATTGGGGGTGTTGGCGTTGGAAATGTTCTCGGCGAGCACACGCTGGCGTTCCTGGTGCCACTGCATCTTGGTGCGCAGCGCCGACAGGATCGGAAGGTCGTTGATGGCCATGGCGAGCGGCTCCCGTTAACCTCTGGCGACGCCGCGAGGTAGGCAGAATTTGCCCGGTGCATGGTTAACGGCTGGTTAAGATCGCCCGCTCCGGCCGCAGGCCGTGGCCGATTTCCGCGCCTGGCGGCCAAACCAGCGCATTTTCGCCACGAAAACTGCGTTAACCACGCGGCCCGGGGCGCTCAGAAGTCGTTTTGGATCGCACGATTCTTGGTCTATTAATTAACGGGGCGGCAGCGTATGCCGCGGGGCATTAAGGAATAAGGCTGATCTCGGGCGTGATTCGCCGTATGCGAATCGCTTCGGAGCAGGTCCGGAGAGACGGGAACCGCATCCCCAACGGAACTGCCCGGACCGGAAGACCAGACCGCACTCGTCGAAGCCAGTATGTGAGAACGGCCCGTGGCCGGGGACTAAAGAATGCAGACACTGACATTCCTCTTCGCATTCATCGCCGTTCTGGCGCTGATCGGCGTCGCCGCATGGCTGGTTCGCCGCTTCGCCAACAATCGCATCGGCGCCAATACCCAGCGCGGGCGGATGCCGAGGCTGGCCGTGATCGATGCCGCGGCGGTGGACGGCCGCCGGCGCCTGGTGCTGGTCCGGCGCGACAATGTCGAGCATCTGCTGATGATCGGCGGTCCGAGCGACATCGTTGTCGAACCCAATATCGTGCGCGCGATGCCCGGTCGGGACATGGCGCCTCGGCCCGCGGTCGGCGAACAGCCGCCGCGGATCGCGCCGCTGCCTGATGCCGTCTGGAGCGAAGAACCCGCAAAAGCCGAAGCAAGATCGACGGAGGCGTTCGATCATGCCGAACCGCAGATGCCCGAACCGCCGCCGCGCCCCTCGCGCCCGGTCTTCGCCGACGAACTTCGCAGGCCGGCGCCGATGCCGGAGCGTCGCAGCGATCCGCTGACGGGCTTTTCGCCGGAGTCGCTCGGCGCCCGCGCCGAACCTTCCCCGCCGCGTCTGCCCCGCGCCGAACCGATGATGCCCCGGCCGCAACGCGCGCCCGAGCCGCCCAAGCCGCCTTCCCGTGAGACCCCTTCGCGTGAGGCGCCGCCCCGTGACGTGGTGCTGCCGGTCCGCCCGCCGGAACGCGCCGCGGCGCCGCCTCCGCCGCCTCCGCCGGCCCCCCCTCCTGCCCCCGCCCCGTCGAGCGCCGATCAGAACCTCGCCGAGATGGCGCAACGGCTCGAGGCCGCGCTGCGCCGGCCGGCCGAGCCGGTCGCTCCGCCCGTTGCGCCGGAAACGCCGCCCGCCCGCCTGTCCCGCAGCGAGACCCCCGCACCCGCGCCTGCACCTGCACCGGTCCCTGCTCCGCCGAAGAGCGGCTTTGAAAATCTCGAAGACGAGATGGCATCGTTGCTGGGCCGTCCGAAGACCCCTTCGTGAGGCCGTCGGCACTTCCGCGTAGAGTTTTATTTCTTGCAACCCTGATAGCCGCCGGATCGCTCGCCGATCCGGGGTTGGCGCAGGACATCAGCATCAATCTCGGCCAGGCCGGCGGCGGTGTCACCGAACGCGCGATCCAGTTGATCGCGCTGTTGACGATACTCTCGATCGCCCCGTCGATCCTGATCATGATGACGTCGTTCACGCGGATCGTCGTCGTGCTCTCATTGCTGCGCACCGCGCTCGGCACCGCGACCGCCCCGCCCAACTCCGTGATCATCGCGCTTGCAATGTTTCTTACCGCGTTCGTGATGGGCCCGGTGCTGCAGAAATCCTATGACGACGGCATCAAGCCCCTGGTCGCCAACCAGATCGGCGTCGAGGAAGCACTGCAGAGGGCCTCGGTACCGTTGCGCGGCTTCATGCAGAAGAACGTTCGCGAGAAGGACCTGAAACTGTTCGTCGACCTCTCCGGCGAACCGCCGCCGGCGACGCCGGAAGACCTGTCGCTGCGGATCCTGGTTCCCGCCTTCATGATCTCCGAACTGAAGCGTGCCTTCGAAATCGGCTTCCTGCTGTTCCTCCCGTTCCTCATCATCGACCTCGTGGTCGCCTCGGTCCTGATGTCCATGGGTATGATGATGCTGCCGCCGGTCGTGGTGTCACTACCGTTCAAGCTGATCTTTTTTGTGCTGGTGGACGGCTGGTCGCTGGTGGCCGGAAGCCTGGTGCAGAGCTATGGCGGCGGGTAAATCATTACCCCAAAGCAACATTAGGTCAATAATATTGACTCATTTCCTCCGCATTTTTCCGGAGGTTTTGCTGCCGGTTTGTCCCGGAAATTTAAGGCTGGATTAGTTCCTTCATGGCAAAACGGGAGAGATTTTCTCAATGGGCGCACCGGGTCGGGGAAGATGGCAGGGCAGTCGATCGGCGACATGAACGTCGAATACGCGACGACGATTGCCGACCGCGCCATACGGTTGATGTCGCAACAGTCCGTTCCGTCCACCCCGAACAATTTCGCGGTCTGGTTCGAGTACTGCATGGGCAGTTCGGTGCCGCTGCGCAAGACCATCGACATCCTGATCGCCGGCAAGCGCCCGTTCGATAACGCGACCAACCACGAACTCTACATCACCTACATATCCCCGCACTCCCCCCCGAACCCGCTGGCGGGTCTTCCGGAGCAGTTGAGCGGCCTGATCGCCTGCGCTCAGCAGTTTCTCAACACGGCCGTCACCGACAACCGCACGCAGATCAAGGCGCTCGGCGAGGTCTCTTCGCAGGCCGCGACGTCGGCCGATCCGAAACCGATCATCGCCAAGCTCGTCGACGAATTGTCAAAGGCGACGGCGCGCGCGTCCGCGCTGGAGGCAAACTTCGCCGCCACCTCGGAGGAACTGGATACGATCCGTGACTCGCTGAAGGCGGCCGAGCAGCGCTCCAACACCGATGCGCTGACCGGGCTGGCCAACCGCCACTCGATGGACGAATTCCTTCGCCAGGCCCAGATCGACGCGATGGAGAAGGACGAGGCGCTCAGCGTTTTCCTGATCGACATCGATCACTTCAAGAAATTCAACGACGACTACGGTCACCAGGTCGGCGACCAGGTGCTGCGGCTGGTCGCCAAGGTCCTGCAGGAAGGTGTCCGCGAAGTCGATCTCGCCGCGCGCTACGGCGGAGAGGAGCTGATCGCGGTGCTTCCGGGCGCCGATCTCGAAACGTGTGCGTCGGCGGCCGAGCGCATCCGCCGCCGCATTGCCGAAGCCAAGCTGACCCGCCGCGCGACCGGCAAGGAGATTGGCAGCATCACGGTTTCGATCGGCGTGGCGCAATTCCGCCTGGCTGAATCCGCCGAAGCGATGATCGAGCGATGCGACCGCGGGCTCTACAAGGCCAAGCGGACCGGCCGCAATCGCACCGTGACGGAACTCGACCTTGAGCGCGAGCCCGAGGCCGGCGCCGCCTAGCGCGATCGCGGCCAAATCAGGACGGACTGCGGAATATCGGCGACATTGCCCGGAGGCCGGGGGATGGATCACCAGCCCGCCCCATTTGCGCGCTAAGGCAACGGTCGGAGTAGCAGGCTCGCGCCGGGAACCAATCCGGGCCGCCGTAGCTTGTCCTCAATGCCTCGATGCCGGGAGTATTTCATGAAGATTGCAGGGATGATTGTGGCTGCAACCGCAGCCCTCAGTATCATCGGTTCGTCGGCGTTTGCCCAGCAAATGCGTACGGGAATGGTGACCAGGATAGATCGGATCAGCGGCACCATCTCGATCAAGGATATTCCTGACGGCACCGTCGGCGCGAACACCAGCCCGGCGACCGAGGAATTCAAGATGCAGGATGGCGCGCGGCTGAACGAACTGCATGCCGGCGATCGCGTCACCTTCGCCGTGAACGACGCGCCGGGGACCAAGACCATCACGAAGATCGACAAGAAGTGAGATGGCGTCGAAGCGGCATTCCCTATGGGGAAGCCGGCTTCGACCAGATCGAGAACCGGTGCACACCGGAGCAAGGTGACGTTTCGCCGAGATGTCGTCTTGTCTTCGGGAGTCCGGGTGTCGAAACCGGTACGGCGGCCCGCAACGCTTGCGTCTAGAGCCTTTTCCATTCCGATGGAATCGGAACGGGACTCTAGCTTCTTGTTTGGACGCGTTTTCTTGACGCGAACCGGTTTCCACTTCGCTGGAAAACGCTCTAGCGTGGGGGTGTCCGTTCGAGCGAGGCTCGAAGTTCGGCGACGGTCTCGTCGCAATACCGGTTCAGCTTCTGGAATTGCTGCTCCAGTGTCCGGAGCTTCCAGGCGCGTTTCGCCCGCCCCTCGTGGTCGATGTCGAACCTGTCGGCAGGCGAAGGGCGTGACACCTCCGCCCTCGGCACGCTCCACGGCGACTGGTCACTACCCTTGGTGGAAGCCATCTGTACGCCTTACAAGTTGAGGGCCTCGGTCGAACTTCGCTTACGCTATTGCGCTGGCATGACGACTTTGCGGCAAGGTCCAGGCAAGGTCGATTTGATGGCAAAAGATGGACCCGCGCGGCGAATGTTCGCCGTGACCTCGTAGTCTTACGGGGTTTCTGTCCATGATTAGGATGCAATCGACAGCCAACATTGCCGATAAGTCATCTATTACTTTAACGATAGTCCGGTATGCCCGTACAGCCTTCAGAAGCCGGTCTGCCTCCGCGCTGCGAGAGCTGCGGTGCGGGTACGGCGAGGCTTGGAAAACTGCCCCCCATCGGACTACGCCCCCTCGTCTACGTGTACAAGTGCAGCGCCTGCAACCAGATCACCACGATCGAGCCCGAGCGGCACGATAGTCCCGCGATCAGCCCCTCCCTTGCGCCGCCGATGGTGAAGCCGGGCATCAAGAAAGCCCCGCACACGGTCTGATGCCGACGGCCGGCCACGTCAGCGCCGACGGCGCCACCGCGCACTGCTGTTTTCCCGCAGGAAAACCTCACGATGGCCTTCGGATCGGGTTTGATCCCGGGCCGGCCGAATGTAAAGCTTCAGCCTCCGCAAAAGAAGAAGGCAGGGACATGCCCGACGGCTTCATCGACGAACTGCGCAGCACGCTGGACAAGGGCTCGGTCCTGTGCGGCGACGAGATCGACGCGCGCTATCATCACGACATGGCCGGCACCCCGGTGCCGAAACCGCGTGCCGTCGTCCGCCCGAGAACGACCGAAGACGTATCCGCCCTGCTCCGGCTCTGCCATCGTCACGGCGTGCCGGTGACCACGCAGGGCGGCATGACCGGCCTGGTGCGCGCGACGCTGCCGAATGCGGACGAAATCGTGCTCTCGACCGAGCGCATGAACGCGATCGAGGAAGTCGACGTCTCGGGCGGCGTCGCGATCGCGCAGGCAGGCACACCCCTGCAGAAACTCCAGGAACGGGTCGAACAGGACGGCATGATGTTTCCGCTCGATCTCGGCGCGCGCGGCAGTTGCACCATCGGTGGCAACATCTCGACCAACGCCGGCGGCAATCGCGTGATCCGCTACGGAATGACGCGCGACCTGATCCTCGGGCTCGAAGTCGTGACCCCCGACGGCACCGTGCTCAAGGGCTTGCGAAAATACATCAAGAACAACACCGGCATCGATCTGAAGCATCTGTATATCGGCACCGAAGGGATTCTGGGTGTGGTGACGCGGGCCGCGCTTCGGATATTTCCGGCGCCGGCTGAACGCCAGGTGGCGCTTTGCGCGCTCCCCTCCTTCGGACAGGTCACGACCTTTCTCAAGCTGGCACGAAGATCGCTCGGCGGTGAACTGACCGCGTTCGAGGTCATGTGGAACGCCTACTATCGCCAGACCGTCGAACGGGTGAAGGGAGTGGTCGGCCCGCTGCCGACCGATCATCCGTTCTATGTGCTGCTGGAGGCCTCCGGAAGCGACGCCGAACGCATGCGCAACAGCTTCGAGCAAATGCTGGAAACGGCGATGGGCGATAACCTAATCCTCGACGCCACGCTTTCGACCTCGAACGCGTCCGCGGCGGCGATCTGGCGCATCCGCGATTCCAGCGTCGAACTCGGTCGCAGCTTTCCATTCGCGGCAAGGATGGGGTTCGACGTCAGCATTGCCATCGACAGGATGGAGGCCTACGCGGATACGCTCGATGCGCGCGTCAAGGCGATCGATCCGCAAGCCTTTACCATCGTGATGGGACACGTCGGCGACGGCAATCTGCATCCCAGCATTTTTCACGAGCATACGCCCGACAAGCACGATCAATTCGAAAAGCTGCTCTACGACCTCACGGGAGAGTTCGGCGGCTCGATCTCGGCCGAGCACGGCATCGGCATCCTGAAGCGGCCGTACCTGAAGATGAGCCGGACCGAAGCGGAAATCGAA
Organism: Pseudomonadota bacterium; assembly: GCA_023422775.1. Taxonomy (GTDB): domain Bacteria; phylum Pseudomonadota; class Alphaproteobacteria; order Rhizobiales; family Xanthobacteraceae; genus Bradyrhizobium. Next base: position 34,531 of record JAFAGM010000042.1, on the reverse strand, counting down.
ACCATGCGCACGCTCAAGCGCGCGCTCGATCCGAAGAACATCCTCAACCCGGGACGAATTTTTACGGCGTGAACGGAGCCTCGCGGCATAAGCGGGAAACGCTCACCCCTCGAAGTCATATTGCTTGCAGAGGTGGTCGCCGATCTGGACCAGCATGGCGACGCATTCGGGATAGCCGGGTTTGGCGACCGTGGCCTCGTCGGCCTTGGCACGAAACTCCCAGCTGTCGCCGTCGCGCAGCACCGAGATGACGATGCCGTCGGGACAATTGGCGTGAACCTTCAACTCGGCTCTCGCCATAGCAATCAGCTCAGCTTCGGTCCTGGCTTGCTTGGCCATCGTAGCGCTTCCCCCGGCAGGTTGTTGGCCCGCAGGTTGCCGTCTTGGCGCGCATCTGTCGAGAGGATGGACGACGCGCCATCTCGTCGCGGTCGACGGCTGCGCTCCATGCACCGGCTCTCAAGGCGCCGGATTTGCCGGCCTCGTTTCGGCAATGACCCTTAGCGAGGTCGCCTGCTCTGCATCGGGACGCGAACCGGTGACGATCGTGTCCGTCGGCGACGGTGACGGTTTCGGAACGTGCTTGGCGAAGATGCGGACGATCTGCCCTCTATAGAGCGGTCCCTTGTCGAAGAGATCGGATGCGATGCTCTCGACCGCGTCCCGCCACGCCAGGAACTGCGCCTGCCTTGCGATGCTCTCCGTACCCTTTACGCCGGCGAGTTCGTCCATGGCGGCGTCGCTGATGTGGCACTCAACAGCCACCTCGTTGTTCAGCATAGTGAATCTGAACGCGAAGCGTTCGTTGTCGTGTCCTATTATTCGGTCCCGAGTCAACGGCATCGGACGGCCAGCGTTTGAATGGCAAAAAAGAACTGCGAGGAGTGCCAGGAGGCGCTCACATTCTCCTAGTGCGTCAACGCGTCAAAAGTTGGTCGAAGCCGAGGCCGGACTCGGATCTCGCTCCCGAATTCGATGGGCGGAAGATCGGCTATGCCGCTAGCGCCGCGGGCTCGCGCCCGGCGCTGGAAGATCGCCAAGGAGGTTCGACAGTTGAATCGCAAGCTTCCGGAGCCGGGCATTCTCCTCGAGCAACACACGAAAGTCGCTGGTTTCCTGCTGCCGGGATTGATCGCGCCGAAGGCCATCCGCTTCGTCGAGTAGCGGCGACAGAACCGCAAAAAACTCGTCGCTGCGCTGCGTCGGCCGTTTGCCTTGAAAGACGTTGTCCTGAAGCAATGGCACGACGTTGCCCGCGGCACCACGACATCCATCGAGGCGGACTGACTTGTTCTGCAGCGAATGTTCGATACTCATGACAAATCCCCAATGCGGACGCGAGCCCCGTCCTTTCAAAGGACCAACTTCGATTGAGTCCGGGGCAAATTTGAGTCGGGAAAAAGATCAGCACAAGAAATTCGTTTGTTGCCGAGCCATCACACCGATATTTTTTCAAGCGACATGTTTTTCAAGTCACATGGTGGATCGGATCCGGCCAAATTTTTGACGTATCGCGAAGCATGCTACCCACCCGCGCGGTTCGGGGTATTTACTCGCGTCAGGGGCGTATCAATGACAGATTTTTTGACCAATGCGGATCACTGGCGCAAGCGTGCGGAACTCACCAGGGCATTGGCTGCGAATGCGGTAAAGGATCAGGGTCGCCTGCTCAAGGTGGCCGAAGAGTACGACCGGCTGGCGGCTCTCGCGGAAGGACGGCGAAGCACGGCCCCGACGGGCAGCTACGCGCCCTCACGGCACGAATAATCCACGTCATCCGAACAGGGCATTTACGCTGCCGGGCCTTTTTCCCGCGAGCGGATGAGCGCTGCTGCGTGACGTTCCTCGCCAGGGCGGTCCATCGCCCGTGAGGCGGATGGAGGCCGCCCGCGCCGCGAAGGCCGCCTGCAAATCATCTCCCGACCGTCCCTGAGGCCTGGCCGAAGGCGCAGAACAAGCCCGATTATCCGGGATCTTGCGGGGGATGTGTGGCGCACAAATCACACTCGCCAACAGCGTTCATGGCGTTGCGACCGCGCAATTGCAGTTGAATCAACGAATCAACTAGACCGCTAGTGGGGCTGGGAAGCGGAGAGTTAGTATGAGAGTCGCTTCCTTAGAAAGTGTACTGACGGCGGCCACGCTGGTAACGGCCATCGTCGTCGTGCTGTGGGCAATCAAAATTGTCTACGGTGCGTAAACAGGCAGGTAGCTACAGTCGAATCCGAAACCTCCGACAAAGAAGAGGTTCTCGACAAATGTATCACTTCCGCGGCGGCGGAAGCCTTCTGTTTCCTTCGCCGGCGAAGCCTTCGCCGGTTGTTCGCCCTTTCCGACGCGTATTGGCTTTGGTTCACGACCTCGCGCGACATCCGCTCGGGCCGCAGGAAGCATTTGGTTTCAAGTCTCTGATGCACTTCAATTTTTATCTGATGAATGCGGCGCTTGTTCTCCTCGGACTTGAAGTCATTTACGCACTTTATCAACTGGCCAAGCTGGTCCACTAGAGGCCACGCTTAAGCTGTATTTTCTTCAAGGTAGCCGCGCAGGCTGCATTTTCAAAACAGACTCGCCGCAATGACGCCGCTTTCACGCCAGGGTCGGCGCGCGGCGATTCCAATTTTAGTCGCAAATTCGCCGGGCGACTCACCTCACTCTCGCCGCGCGAACAAAGCGACTGGGGGCGCGTTCGGGTATTTGAAATTGGAGTATCAATCATGCGCATAGATCATCCGCCGCATACTAAGCGTATCCGCCGCAGCGAACCCTCACTCTGGGCTGACGAATCTGCCGACGACGCGCTTTCGCTACTTGGGCCGGCCCTTCAGGGGGACGGACCGACGGATTGTGTCGACGAGCGTGCCGACGAAACAAACGCGCTGCTTGAGGAAAATGCCCGGCTTCGGGAGCTTCTGGTCCAGTTGTCGGACCTCATCCGTAGAAACGGGATTCATCCAAGGTGATTTGATGCCTGGCGGACATTATCCGCCGGGGGTGCTGACGTCCGCCAGTCGACGCGCCGGCGGACATGCCCACTCAGACGGCAACCTCCGATTTGCTCGGAGCTGGAGCATTTTCGGTTCTGATTGAATCAGAACCGAAGCTCTAAATTCCTGCTTTAACGAGCTTTTTCTACCGCGGACAAATCGGCGCAAGCCTGATTGCCATGCGGACCGCATCAGCCGCGGATCAAGTCCGGGGCAGGTTTTCGTTAGACCCTACAGATGTCGATACCGCCGGGAAGTCACCTTTCCGGCGGGCATCTTCGCCGGACGAGGTTGCTACCTCGCCACGCCGGCCTGTTTCCGGCCGGCGATCGCCGGCAGGGAGCCGGTATGGACCGGCTCGCCCCTGGTGATTTCCGGCGATTGCGGCGCACGCGCCGTGGCGTCCGGAAAGCGGATCTTCATTTCGCGGATGAAGCCGTCGAGCGTATCGACGCTGGCCGCCATCCTGGCGATCAGGGCGAATTCGGCGCTGTTGGAGGCGGCCGGCTTGCTCGCGGTGTCGAACGACAGCCGGTCGGCCTCGCCCGACATCAGCGGAGCGAATTTTTCGCGGAAGCGCGCCAGACCGATCGCATCCTCGGCCAGCGCGTAGCCTACCACGGCGCGGATCACGTCGCCCTTCTCGGCCGCGTTCAGCGGTTTGAAATCGCGCCAGCGGTCGCCGTAGTACAGTTCGATCTGTTCGGAGGCCTCGCGCCACTGCCGCTGCGCCCAGTAGATGTCAGCGCGCAGCCGGACCGCCTCGCGGCCGGTGATGTTGGACACGATGTCGAGCGCGAGGTCGTGGCGACCGACGTCGCTCTGGGCCCGGGCCTCCAGCAGGAGCCGCTGCTGCCTCAGTTCGCCGGAGAGATCGGCGATCCGCGTCGAGCGCAGCGCCGCGATCGCCCGGTCCGGCTTGCGGTTGGTCAGGTAAACCATGGCCAGCCGCGCGGCCACCTGGGCGCGCGCCGCGCCTTCAAGCCGCTTGTCGACCTGATATTGCAACAGCTCGGCGGCCTGGTCGAGCAGGTCGATCGCGGCCAGCCGTTCCGCCAGACGCCGGATCATTTCGTCGCCGCGCCGGCCGATCGGGGTCAGTTCGCGATATTCGTAGAACATGGCGAGCGCATCGACCGGCTTCATGTCCTCGCCCTTCGGGCTGAGAAAGAGCTGCGCGAACAGTGCGGACGCACCGTCCTGGCTCTGACGCGCCAGTTCGGAATTGGGCTGCATCCTCGTCGCGGTCTTGGCGGCCGAGAGAGAGTCGACATAGCGTCCGGTGTCGGCGTAGATCTGCGCCATCCTGTTCAGCGTCATCAACTCGATCGCGTCGCCGCGCCAGATCGCCGACAGCGTCTCCAGTTCGCGCAGCAGCTCGGCCTGGCCGAGTTCGCCGCGCTTGTGGCTCAGCAGCGCTCCGAGCAGCCTCGCTTCGGCCGAAGCCTGCCGGTCGCTGGAGTATGCCGCAAACCTGTAAGCGTCGACCGCGTCCTTGTCGTGTCCCAGCGCCTCGGCCAGACGCCCGCGCAGCACGGCAAGCTCAGGCTTCATGTCGGCGGGAACGCCGATCACGTCCAGTTCGCTGCGCCGGCGCGCGGCGCCCGCATAATCCTTCACCTCGAGCGCTGCCCGCATCGAATCGAGGGTCACGAGGCGTTGCAGTTCCAGCGGCAGCGAAGCGATCGAGAATTCGGAGTTCTTGAACTTTTCCCGCGCTTCGGCCCATTTTTCCTGCCTTGCGAAGGCAAAGCCCTTCCACAATTGGGCGTCGTAGCCGTTGCCGATCGCAGGACTGGCGAGATCCTTCAGCGCCCGCTCGGGATGGCCGATCAGGATACTGGCGATCGCGTGCACCATCAGGACGGCGGCCTCTTCGGTGCCCTGCCTGGTCTCGGAGAGAATGAGGTTGGTGACGCCCCGCGCCTCCTGGTACATCCCGCGCGCCATGTAGAAATTGGCGAGTTCGAGACGGACCGACGTCTTCTGTTCCGGCGGCATGGCGGAAGCCGCCTTGATCAGCGCATCCAACCGCGGCAAGAACTTTTCGTCGCGGTTCTTGCGCCACTCATCGGCGTCGAACAGCGGCCGCACCGCGGCGGTGGCACGCTCGGCGGCGACGTCGGCCGACGACAGCGTCAATCCGCCCGGCCGGCCGAGCATCACCTTGTCGGCGCCGACCTCGGCGGTGACATCGTCGGAGTTCGGATGAACCACCACGCCGTGGACGGATTCGAGCAGCGACAGTTCCACGAAGTCCTGTCGCTTGATGAGGCCACGGGTCGGCGGCGGCGCGGTGACGACGACGAACGCATCGCCGGCGTCGGGATCGATCAGCCGGTGCATCGCACCCGGATTGGCCAGCGGCACGCTGACGCTGGCGAGCGCGGGATCGGTGATGTTGCGCAACACCGTCAGCGGCAGCGGCGGATCCTGGCCGCGATCGGCCAAAGTCAGCGTCCACTCCGTGCCGTTGGCGTGGCCTTCGCTCTCGAGCGAGGGAATCTGCGGCCGGTTGAGGCGAATGCGGATGGCCTGCCCCTTCTCCAGCGGCAGCCGGCTGACATCGCCAATGACGGATCCGCCCTTGGCACGGATCGGCTCGACATCGATCGGCGTGGCCTGGTCGAACACCAGCCACACGGCGTCGGCCCGGCGGAACAGCGCCGCTGGCGTCGGCGCGGCAAAGGTGAACGTCATGCGCAGGGCGTCGCTGTCGCGCCTCGCCTCGACGGAAGCGGTCTTGTTCTTTTCAGCGCTCTCCTGCGGCGGAGCCGATATCGCCGGCGGCGCGGGCTTCGCGGCCTGCACGGGCAAGGCTATTGCAGGCGCTGCGTTCTCGATCAACGGCGCTGCCTTGTCGGCGGCCGGCGGGGTTGTTTCTGTTGCGGCCGGAGTCTTTTCAGGCGCTTCCGTCGCCTGCCCGGGCCTGATCTCGATCCTGGCCTGCTCGGCGATCTGCTCCGAGGTGACGGGCGCAGGCTCCGCCGGCTGCTGCGCCGGCATCGCTTCCTTCAGCCGCTTGTCGCGGGAAGCCCGCGCGGCGGGCTGCGGCTTGGCAAGGGAATTCGGGGGGATATCGGGCGCCGCGGCCTGCTGCTCCGGCGGCGCCGGCTTTTCCGCCTGCTGGAAGGCGACGTCGATCACATAGTTCCTTTCCTCGCGGAACGAATGCACATCGACCTCGCCGATCAGCACGATATCGACGGCGGACGATTCAGCATCGGCCCGCTGGCTGATCGAGGCGACGTTCGGCGGCGCTGCCACCTTGGCGTCCGCCAGATCGAAACTGAGCACGTTATTGAACTGCAGCGTCAGCTTCTGGTCGTTCAGGACCGACGACACATTGACACCGTCAGGCATCTCGAACACGAAGCGCACGAAGGTCGGCTGCACCAGAGCGCGAACCCGGACCGGCGGCTTCTTTTTGGCAGCGGCGACCGCCAGTTGCGCGCGAAGCGCCCGCTCGGCGGCCCTCGCCCTCGCCGCCAGTTCGCGAATGACTTCGGTGGGAAGCGGCGGCGGCGGCCCGGTCCAGCTATCGGGCAGAAAATCCACGAAGATCCGCTCTCCTGCCGTCATGGTGTTGACAGTCGCCCGCCGCGCCAGCGACAGCCGGATCGCGGTGCCGTCGGGGTCGCGCCGCGCGGAACCGACATAGTCGGGCACAGCGTCCGACAATTTATCGACGGGAATATCCACCGGGCGCTTGAAGTGGATGATGATGATCGACCCCGCCGTCGACACCTCGGACTCGACGTCCTCGGCGAGTTTCAACACCAGCCGGGCGAAACCGCCGGCGGAGGAGAATGTCGCCTCGCCCCGTACCGGGTCGTCGGCGCGGCAGGGCTGAGACAAGGTCAGGCCAGCGAGCAGCAGGGCCATGCCCAGGAAACTGCCAAGGAAACTGCCGGGGAAACTGCCGAAGGAACGGCTAAAGGGAAGGCCGAAGCAACGCGATGCCGTCCGCGCCAATGCGCGGCCCGGCGACCCGATTTCAATGGCAGCCCGTCGCCCCATCCAGGAAATTCTCTTTGGCCTCAACGAAACAGCCGCGAAGCGCCCTCGCTTGCGCGCTTGAATCTTGGATTGGCGGGCTTAAGGCTTTGTTAACATCAACTTACTGATTTCATTCAAGCCAGCCGGGAAAATCCGCCCCTGGCCGATCCTGCGGTCGCGCAGGATAAGCCCGCTACCGGTCACTCCCCGGTTTCACCCGGCCGGATCCGGACCGTCGCCAGCAACAACGGCGTTGCCCAGCATTTGATTGCAGGCATGCAAGGAACCATCTTCAACATCGCGCCGTTCTGGAACAGAATACAGCTTGGGGGCGCACGGCAAACCCCGGCTCGGAGAGCCGGAAGCGGAGTGTTTGGCATGGCAACCCAGATCGTGATGGACCGTACTGGCGACACCCGGCACACATTCGATGCCAGCGATCGCGCTGCGGTCGCAAAGGCCGAGCGGCGTTTCATGGAATTGACCGGCGCAGGCTTTACGGCAGCGACGCGCACAGGCCCCGGCGAGCAGCGGGTTATCCGCAGTTTCGATCCGACGGCGGAGGAAACCCTGTTTTATCCGCGCCTCGTCGGTGGCTGACCAACATGACCGCGCAGGCCGCACTTGCGGTATGCTCGTTCATCCTGGCCCTGATTGCCGCAGTGACGCTGTCAACGCTCTCGGTAGCGTTGGCGCGTTACGCCTCGACGTCCGACCCGATTCACCTGGCACGTGATCGCCGGGCCCTCAAGCTGTTGAAGGACTGGCTCTCGCCGGAGCAACTTGCCTGCTTCGAGCGATACAGCTTTTTCGATGTTATCGGCAGCGATACCGGGACACGGTTTCGGATCCATCACGGCACCCAGACCAATATCGAAGAGCTCGGCAGCAACGGGCGCCTGGTTTGCAAATGGTGCTTCGGCCCCGATGGCAATCTCGCCGCAGGCGACGTCATGCTGACACAGAAAATCGCTCTCGAAACCAACGAGCGCGGCGCGCTCGCGGTGGCAAACCGGTCTTATGCCCGTCCCGACCGAGGCGCTTTTCACAGGGCGGTGTAGACTGGAAGGCGCGCATTGGCACAGCCGGAGCGCATAAGCGCCGACGCTACGGGGCTTGCGTGTCCGGCCGATAACGGCGACGGCCCCAACCTAGAGCCGGGACAGCAGTCCGCCGGCGCCACCCCATGCATCTGGACGCGCTGGAGCGAGCGCGGGAGCAACGCCGGCTCGCGCGGCCTCGCGCACATCAGTCGGGCTGATGCCGAACTGCCTCCGGAATGCACGACTGAAAGAGGAAGGATCCAGCATCCCCAATTGATCGGCGATGACGGCAATCGGCCGCGAATTGGACGGATCGCTTAGCTGCGCAAAGCTCTCCGCCAGGCGGTGATGCTGTATGTACTGTTTGACGCCACCTTCTGATTCCAGCAACCGATAGAGACTGGACCTCGACATTCCCAGCTCTCGACACAGCATGTTCGATCCCAGACGAGGCGAATGCAAATTGCGGATGATGCAACGCCGAGCCTTGTCCTTGAGGGTGGCGCCGATCTGCGCGTGTGCGGCAGTCGTCCGGTCCGCCGACGGCGCCACGCACGCGGCGACCATCGCGGCAACGGCCTGCGGGAGCCGGCGCACGTCTTCGTCTGCCAAACCCGGCAGCTGACGCTCCAATAGCCTGATGTATTCCGACAGCATACCGCCGAGCGGCGTGCTCAAGGTTCGGCCCCGCGCTGCGTCGAGCGCCGGCGCGAGAGCACTGAATCTATCCCGCGCGATGTTGAGCTGAAGCCTGTCGTCGAGATCGCGCTGATTGGCCGAAAACTCGCCCAGTGACAAAATAAACGGCGCGCCGGCCGGCACCAGCGTCTGATCCTTTTCCAGCATGAGACCGGTTGCGGCACGCTTGCCGATCGTGATCACCCAGTGATCGGTCGGGTCTCGTCGGATCAGCGACTTCGTCCTCATGGCGCGCAGCGCCGGGGCCGATACGCTGACGAGGGCCATTCCATCCAGCTTCCACGCCTCGCTCTGTCCGGCAAAACCGCGATCGCGCGCGTCAAGCGGGGATACTTCAAAACTACCCGCGTACCAGTCCCGCCAGGCATCGAGCTGGCGCGACCTGGCCAACTCACGGGTGGAGAATCGTATTGCTTCCATGGACTGACCCACAAACAAGCGATCTTGTATCCGATCCAACTCTCTGGTCCGGCTTTTGGCAAGCCCAAGACTTGAGCGTCGAAGACTTGAGCGTCGAAGATTTGGACGTCGAAGGCCCGGGCGTCGATAGAAATTCCGCCTGCCGACGCTGCAGCACCCCGGCAGCCCGATTGGCCCTGCAGACAACTCGTCAAGGCGTTATCATTTTTGCCCGAACGGCATACCGCACCAGTTCGGCCGCCGATGAAACATTGAGTTTACGCATCGCCGATGCGCGATGCGTTTCGACCGTCTTCACGCTGAGATTGAGCACCGCGCCGGCGGACCTGTTGGTGTGCCCTTCCGCAATCAGCTGAACGACGTTCTGCTCGCGCGCCGTGAGAATCGCAGCCGGCCCCTCCATCCGGAAGGACAGATAGTCACGCAGCAATTTCTCCAACGCTGCGCTCGTGAGATAAGGGCGCTGGTCGAGCAACGCCTCGATCGCGGCAACGAGATGATATCGGGCGTCCGATTTCACCAACAGCCCTCGCGCGCCGGCCAGGAGCGCGCCCGCCATGATCTTCTCTTCCTCGAACATGGTGAGGATGAGAACTCCTGTCTGCAGGCGATCAGACTTGATCCGGCGACAAACTTCCAGGCCGTTCAGGACGGGCATCGAGTAATCGACGATGGCTACATCCGGCTTCAGTTTCGACACCAGATCGAGACATTGCTTGCCGTCGGCTGCTTCTGCGCACACAATCCAGTCGGCGCGAGTCTCGACAATCGCGCGAAGTCCGGTTCTCACGACTTCATGATCGTCCGCAATCAGGATTTGCTTCACGGTGACATCCCATAACCGGAGTCACCGGACCATGAACGACCGGCACCCCCTGTCGTGCCAATGCTATCCATGTGACACGGCTTCATGCCTCCACAAGCTTGCTGCGAACCGCGTATCGAACCAGGCCCGCGGTGGAATTTATGTTCAGCTTTCGCATGGCGGCCGCTCGATGCGTCTCCGTGGTCTTGATGCTCAGATTCAAGATCGCGCTCACGACCTTGTTGCTGTGTCCTTCCGCAACCAGTTTGACGATCGTCCTTTCTCGCGGCGAAAGCACCTCGTTCAGATCGCCCTTCCCGTCCTCCGCATTCCTCAATTCGCTCGAAAATGATCCTGCGTAGAACGGCTTGTGAAGGATCAACGACCTGACGGCCGCCAGAAGCATCTTGCTCGCATCGGACTTCAGCAGAAACGCACGGGCGCCGGCGCGAAACGCTTGCCACGCAAGCAAATTCGAATCGTGAACGGTAAAGATCAGAATCTCGGTTGGCAGCCGATGCCCTTTTATGCATCGCGTAGCTTCCACGCCGGTCATCAGCGGCATCGAGTAATCGATGACGGCAACGTCCGGCCGCGTCTCGACGGCCGCCGCAACGGCCTCGCTGCCATTGCCGGCCTCGGCCACGACTTCCCAGCCCGCGTGCCCTTCCAGAATGGCACGCAATCCGGCCCGCACAGTTTCATGGTCGTCAGCTATGAGAATCCGCTTCATGATAAAACGAAGCTCCGTTGTCGTCCGGATCCGGCAAGGTTCGCCGCGTGACTTTTTTTGATCCGAGTGTCGGCGCCGCTATCCGGTTGTTGCATCGGGCCCGCTCGCCGCGCCGCGAATCCGTCGCTTGGAAGCCGTTCTCGAGTACGCGGTCACGGCGAAATCACGGGGAAAGGTCGCGAGGAGAACGGTCTCTCGACTCCCCGCCTTCGGCGAAGAAGAAATCTCGAGCCGCCCGCCCATCTCATGCAGTCTTGCCTGCATGATGCGAAGGCCGGCGCCAAGTGCCGGCACGGGAAGGCGTCGCGCGCCGGCTGCAGCTTCGATCCCCTGTCCGTCGTCTCGAATCTCGAGCTTGAATTCGCCTTCGCTTGCCTGAAGACTTATATCGACTCTGGTCGCATTGGCATGTCGGTGTACGTTCGTCAGTGCTTCCTGGATAATCCTCATCAACGACCGCTGCTTCTCGAGCGGCAGGGCGTTTACCTCGGGCACGATGGAGACCTCGACAACCAACGACGTTCGGGCTGCGAATCCTGCCGCATACTGCTCGATCGTCGTCGTGAGTCCTCCTTCAAAAAGGTCCTGCGGCAGCAGCAGATACGCGACAGATCGCAATTCCTTCAGAGCGCAATTGATCGAGGCATCGAGTTGTTCGCAGTGCCGCTCGATCGCGGGTGGATCCCCCAAAGCGTTCCTTATCTGCATCAGGCCGAGGCTCGCCGCCACCAGGTGCTGGCAAGTCGAGTCGTGGAGTTCGGATGCAATTCGCCGATGAAGCTGTTCCTGCAGAGCAAACAACTCCGAATCCAGTTCGCGTCTCCGTCTCAACCCGCCGGAAGGACTTTGAGGGTTCAGGTTGACCAACGAACCTTGATGAAGCATGGCGCTTACCCCACGTCCGAGCCAGGCCGCCTGCGCTAGGCGCTTCCAGACAACTGGCTCATGGAATGCAATTCTTGAACTTCAAACAGATCGCTATCCGGCACTGGTATAAACCACTAGGTAGAAATCCTTTAGGCAGAAAATCCCGATGATGTGCAGAGCGTCCCAACCTTGGAGCCTGACCGGAAACGCTGCATTTCCAGGGCTATTCCGACCGTCTGAGAACGACTGACGTCTCGTCCCGGCCGGGCTTGTCCCGGCCATGGCCTCGCAGGGACATTCCGGGCCTTGCAGGGACTCTCCGTATTGTCACGCCGAACCTTCAGCGGAGGCGGCAAGGCCGGGCATGACGAGCGAGATCAAGAGCGCACGATCCTGCCGGCACTTCTTGAGTCAGAATCCCGGGCAAACTCAATTGGGCTTTTGCGGCACGATCTTGCCTTCGATCTTCGGCAATTCGGCGACGGGGGTGGATCTGTCGGTGCCGGCGCGGCGCGCCAGTTCGACCGTCAGCCGCTCGGCCGCTTCCGGCTGCATCAGACCCAGGATGTCCGACATTTTCCGCGGCGCGATCTGCGATGCGATGTCATAGAGCACGGACATCTCAAGCCGGTCGAACACCTTGGCGGCGTCCTTTGGCTTCATGCCCTCGTACATCGTGATGATGCCCTTGAAGCGCGCGGCATCCTGCTCCGCCTTTTGCCCGACCGCGGTCGAGATCTTGGCCTCGGTGGCCTTCGCCTCCTCGACGCGGCCCTCGATGCGCTTCTCGGCTGATTTCAGCAGGTTTTCGCGAATCTCGATTTCACGCGCGCGGAGTTCCAGTTCCTGGCGCCGCGCCTGCAGCCGTTCGAGGATGGCGCGCTCCGACGGCGACACCGATTGCGGGTTCTGCTCGGGAAACACCACGACGCCGTCGGGCTTCGGCGCTTCCGCGACGGGAGCGGCAGGCTTCGGCGCCTCTTCCTTCTTGACCGAGCCGGTGACGTCGGCGTCGACCCTGGCGCCCGGGAAGCCCAGATTATCCTGCGCCCATGATCGCTTGGCCGGAGGGCTCGGCTGGTACTCGAACACATATCCGCCATCGATCACGAGGCCGGCGACCTTCAGCACAGCGAGGCCGAAGATCGCGACCAGCACGACCGGAAGGACGCGGATATCGCGAAACGATTTCATGCAGCGATGCCACTCGCCCTGCGGCGCTCAGCGAATGCTTCCGCCGCCGCGGCGACCGCCTTGGCGCTCGATATCATGGGCGCCGCGGGCTCGGCTTCCTGCGAGGGCCGCGCCGCGATCGCGATCCTGGACAGCCGGCGAATGACGCCGTCGCCCTCCGCCAGCATGCCCTTCAGCTGCCCCGCCATCTGCGTCGCGGCGGAGAGCTGGCTGCCGAGATTTTCGTTGACGTCGCGCACCGTATGCTTGAGGCCGCCGATCGCGCGTTCGGCGATTTCGGTCGCGGTGATCAGTTCTGCGATCGTGGCCTTCAGCGAGTGCTCGTCCGCCTTCAGCCGCTTCAGCCGCTTGTTGAGCAGCATGCAGTAGCCGATCGTGAGCATCAGCAGCACCGCCACCAGACTCTCGATCGCAATGCCAAGGGAATGATTCATTGTGCCTCCATCAACTTGGTTTGCTCATCGGCCTTCTCGAACATCGCGAAGGTGGTATTGGGCTTGCGCAACTGCTTGGTGACGCGGATGGCGACGCGGTCGCCGACCCGGCCCATGCGCCCCTCGGTCAGGAGAACTTTGCCGCAGCGGACCTGCACCAGCGCTTCGGGGCGCATTTCCAGCGGCAGGGTGTCGCCGACCTTCAGTTTCATCAGTTGCTTGAGCGGAATATTGGCTTCGTACAGCACGGCATCGACCGAAATCTCGGCCTGCGCCACCTCGGTCGCAAAATGCCCCTCCCAGATCGGATCGCGGCCGAACTTTTCGCCCATGAACATCTGGAGCAGAACCGGGCGGATCGGCTCGATGGTGGCGTAAGGCAGCAGCAATTCGACGTTGCCGCCGCGGTCTTCCATGTCGATGCGCAGGCGCACCAGGATCGCGGCGTTGGCGGGCCTCGAGATCGCGGCGAAGCGCGGATTGGTTTCCAGCCGGTCGATCGAAAACGTCACCGGCGACAGCGGCCGGAACGCCTGTTCGGCGTCGGCCAGCACGACCTCGACCAGCCGCTTGACCAGGTTGGTCTCGATGGTGGTGTAGGGCCGGCCTTCGATACGCAGCGAAGTCTGGCCGCGGCGGCCGCCGAGCAGCACGTCGATGATCGAATAAATCAGGCTGGAATCCACGGTCGCGAGGCCGAAATTCTCCCACTCCTCCGCCTTGAACACGGACAGCACCGCCGGCAGCGGAATCGAATTCATGTAATCGCCGAAGCGGACCGAGGTGATGCGGTCGAGCGAGACTTCGACGTTGTCGGAAGTGAAATTGCGCAAGGACGTGGTCATCAGCCGCACCAGGCGGTCGAACACGATCTCGAGCATCGGCAGACGCTCGTAGGACACCATCGCCGAATCGATGATGGCGCGAATGCCGGAATTGTCGTCGAGACTGACGTCGCCGACGGTGAAGCCGAGCAAATTGTCGATTTCCTCCTGCGACAGGACCCGCTCGCCGGAGTTCTTGTTGCCGAAATCGCGGCTGCCGTCCTCGACCATGGCCGCCCATTGCAGCGCCATGCTCTCGGAGAGTTCGTTGGCGGCAGCCTCTTCCGCCGCCGCCGCGGGATCCTCGGAATCGAGCGACGCCTCCCATTGGGCGGCAATCGCATCCTGGTCCATCTGGTCCTTGCTTACCATGATCTCTGGATCCGCCGCGTCACTGAACCACGATTTCCTTGAACAGCACCGCGCTGACGTGCTGCGGCGCTACCGCGTAGTTGACGCGCTTGGTCAGCTCCTCCTTGAGGCGAAACAACCCGGCCGAACCGTTGAGGTCGGAGGGCCGCAATTCGCGCAAGTAAGTCTGGAACAGGTCGGTGACGCGCGGCAGGTTGGGCTTGATGGCATCGACCTCCTTGCCTTCCTTGATCTCGAGCACGACCTTGACGCGGAGATATTGCACGCGCTCGCCCGGCGCGCCGACCAGGTTGACCATCATGTCGGGCACTTCGAGGAAGGAAGGCGGCTTCGGCGGCGGCGCTTCGGCGTGTTTCTGTTCGCCATGGCCGCGCATCATGAAGAACCACGCACCCCCGCCGGCGGCGAGGATGGCGACGAAACCGCCAAGCGCGATCAGAAGCTTGAGCTTGCCTTTCTTCGGCGGCGCGGCTTCGCCGTCGCCCGCGCCTTCTGCCTGCTCGTTATCAGCCATTGCCCCGCCCGACTCCAATCCGGAACGAACGCGGTTGCCACCAGCCTGGGTAACGAAGAGCCCCCACAACGCGAAACAAAAGCCGCCAGCGCACACGCGCCCTCAGTAGGTGCAACGCTAGGGTAAGAATGGTTAACGGAACCTTTCCGTTTGCCTCCAACTAGGAAAAATCTGCCGGGCAAACATGGTCAACAAGACCTTTCTGCCGCCCGCATAGCACTTCGAAAAATCCCTACCCCATTGAGAAACAATCACTTCCCGACTTGGCACGGCTTTCGCTGAGTAGATCGCGACCGGAAGGCTTGGGAGAGCCCGAGGGTCAAGGGATCCGGACGACGGGCTTGGGAGAGCCTGGCCCCGGATCGATCAAGGGGAGAACCACCGATGGAGAATAACCTTCTCGTCGGACTATCGCGGCAGATGACGCTGGAACGGCAACTGGATGTCGTTGCCAACAACGTCGCCAACATCAACACGATCGGCTTCAAGGCCGACCGGTCGCTGTTCGAGGAATATCTGCGCTCGCCGGCGCGTGAGGACAATTTCGTACCGTCCGACCGCCGCGTCTCCTTTGTGCAGGACCGCGCCACCTTCCACGATTTCTCGCCCGGCCCCTCCGAGGTCACCAAGAACCCGCTCGACATCTCGATCGACGGCTCGGCCCTCCTGGTGGTGCAGACGCCGGCCGGCGAACGCTACACCCGCGACGGCAGCCTGCAGATCAACAACCAGGGCCAGCTCGTGACCGCGGGCGGTCATCCGGTGATGGGCACCTCCGGTCCGATCGTGTTCCAGCCGACCGACAAGGCAATCACCATCGCGGCCGACGGCAACGTCACCGTGCTCGAGGGCACGGCCACTGTCGATTCCGTGCGCGGCAAGCTGCGGCTGGTTTCCTTTGCCGACGCCCAAAAGCTCGTGAAGGAAGGCAGCAACCTTTACGTCGCCGGCGAAGGCATCGTCCCGCAGCCCGACACCGCCTCGCGGGTGCGCCAGGGCGTCATCGAGAAGTCGAATGTCAATTCCGTCCACGAAATGAGCCGCCTGATCGAGATCACGCGGACCTACACGCAGATCTCCTCGATGCTGCAGCAGCAGCACGACCTGCACCGAACCGCAATCGAGAGACTCGCCGACGTTCCGGCATAACCGTAAGGCATTGATCGATGCGCGCTTTATACACAGCAGCGACCGGCATGGCGGCACAGGAACTCAATGTTCAGGTGATCTCCAACAACATCGCCAACATGCGCACCACCGGCTACAAGAAGCAGCGCGCGGCGTTCCAGGACCTGATCTACGACCACGTGCGCCGCGTCGGCGCGCAGGCTTCCGACCAGGGCACCATCCTGCCGGTCGGCGTGGACATCGGCGGCGGCGTCAAGACCGTCGGCACGCCGCGGCTGATGAGCCAGGGCACGCTATCGCCGACCGGCAACGATCTCGACATCGCGATCCGCGGCGAAGGCTTCTTCAAGATCCAGGTGCCCGACGGCACCTATGCCTATACCCGCGACGGCTCGTTCATGATGGACGCGCAGGGCCGTGTCGTCACCGCACAGGGCAATCCGGTGCAGCCGACGATTACGATCCCGCAGAATTCCTCGCAGATCACCATCAACGCGCAGGGGCAGGTCACCGTGATGCTGCCCGGCTCGACCACGCCGACGCTGGTCGGCCAGATCGGCCTGACGCGCTTCATCAACAAGGCCGGCCTCAACCCGATCGGCGACAATTTGTTCACGGACACGCCGGCTTCCGGCACGCCGCAGGACGGGGTCGCCAACACCGACGGCTTCGGCGACATGCAGCAGGCCAACCTCGAACAGGCCAACGTCGAGGTCGTCACCGAAATCTCCGACCTGATCGCCGCCCAGCGCGCCTACGAGATGAATGCCAAGGTAGTCAGCGCGGCCGACCAGATGATGCAATCGACCGCCAACATGTTCCGCTGAGGACCCGCCATGATCGCCCGCGCGTTCCTTCTCGCCACCGCGCTGCTCGCAAGCCCTGCGACGCACGCGCTCGCGCAGACCCGAAACGACATCATCGCCCTCCCAGCGCTGCGCGCCAGCGTGCAGGTCTCGGGCGATCTCGTGCGGATCGGCGACATCGTCGACAACGCCGGAAGCGCCGGGGCGATCGCGATCTATCGCGCGCCTGACCTGGGCACCACGGGCTCGCTGCCGGTGACGCAGGTGCTCAACAGTCTTCGTGCCCACCACGTCATCGGCGTCGACACCCGCGACCTGAAGGAGATTTCGGTCACCCGCCTCGCCCGCACGATCGAGGGCAACGACATCGAACTCCAGATCGCCCGCACGCTGGAGCGCCGCAACGGCCTCGGAGACGCCGCCAATCTCAGCATGACCTTCGACCGCGATCCCGGCGACGTCAGGCTGGAGCCAAGCTTCACGGGCGGCATGCAGCCGACGATCGTGCGCTACGACAACCGCAACGGCCGCTTCGACATCACCTTTGAAATCGCCAACGAGAACGGCACGGCGCCGACCAAACTGCGCTTCACCGGTACGGCGATCGAGACCGTCGAGGCCACAGTGCTGGCGCGCAATGTCGAGCGCAACGAAGTCATCAAACGCTCCGACGTGGTGGTCGAGCGCCGGCCCAAGGCAGAAGTCGGCACGGATGCCGCGTCGCTGGACCGGACCGTGGGCATGCAGGTCCGTCGGCAGCTCCGCGCCGGACAGGCGATCAGGACCACCGATCTCGCCAAGCCCGACCTCGTGCAGCGCGACCAGAGCGTGACGCTGATCTACGAGACGGCCGGGCTCTACCTCACCATGCGCGGCAAGGCGCTGGACAACGGCACCGAAGGCGACACCGTCAGCGTGATGAACCTGCAGTCCAAGCGCACGGTGTCCGGCACCGTCATCGGCCGCGCGCAGGTTTCGATCACCGTCGTTCCGCCCCGCCTGGCTCAAACCAGCGATGCCGCCTCTTCGTCTGCCCAGGCGGCCCCCGTCGCCGGCGCGGCCCCCGTCGCCGTCGCCACCGTCAATTCGCCAGTCGCTCCAAAAGCCGAGTAATGTAGATGTCAGTCTCCCGCACCAACCGCTTCGTCCTGTCCGGCGCCCTGCTCTCCCTGGCCGTCGCCGCGAGCGGTTGCTCCTCGATCGACCGTCTCTCCCAGATCGGCGAAAAGCCGAAGCTGACGGAGATCGAAAACCCGACCACGCAGCCCGGCTACAAGCCGGTGCAAATGCCGATGCCGAAGCCGGAACAGGCCTCCTACAATGCGAACTCGCTGTGGCGGAACGGCAGCCGCGCCTTCTTCAAGGATCAGCGCGCCGCGCGCATCGGCGATCTCCTGACGGTGACCGTCAACTTCACCGACAAGGCCAACATCGCCAACGAGACCCAGCGCAGCCGCACCAGCAAGGAAGACTCCGGCATTACCGATTTCATCGGATCCCAGACGATCACCCAGGCAAACAAGATCCTGCCCGGCCGCCTCTTGACGACCGACTCGACGTCGTCGAGCGACGGCAAGGGCTCGGTCAACCGTCAGGAAGCCTTGCAGACCAACGTCGCCGCGGTGGTGACGCAGGTCCTGCCGAACGGCAATCTCGTGGTCGAGGGCAAGCAGGAAATTCGCGTCAACTTCGAAATCCGCGAACTGATCGTCGCCGGCATCGTCCGCCCGGAGGACATCCAGAGCGACAACACCATCGACTCCTCGAAGATCGCGCAGGCCCGCATCGCCTATGGCGGTCGCGGCCAGATCACCGACGTGCAGCAACCCCGCTACGGCCAGCAGGTGATGGACGTGCTGCTGCCGTTCTAGCCAATTCAGAGCTCCCACACTCCATTGCGAACCTAGGCGCGATGAAGTGTACTAACGCGGCCTCCGTCAGCTCCCCTGACGGAGGCCGTGGTCGTCTTGCGGCGGGCTATCAGGACTTGCGTCTGACTATCTTGACCAGGGTTTCGTCGATTCGAGTCTGCCAGCCTGGCCCATCCGCCTTGAAATGCTTGAGAACTTCGGGGCTAAGCCGCAATGAAACCAGCTTCTTGGTCGGCGCTCTGTTCGGACCGCGCCCCTTGCGCATGGTCGGAAAAACCTCGTTGAATGGCTTCGCTTTCGCAAAGTCGCGCTTGGTCCACTCGGGATTATCGCTCACCGCGCGCATATCGCTGGCGGTGTAGCGCTTTCTAGCGACGGTTCGCTTCATAGAGTTCCCTTTCTCTCTCGCTGGCCGGCCGCATGCTGATAATGCTGACAGCTTCCACGCCATAGACGGCGAAAATCACCGAAATGATGCCTCGAATGTTCACACCGATAGCGCGGTAGCGCTTTCCATAAGCATTGAGAACCAGCGCCGTATCAAAGAATTTCTCATTGAGGTCAGCGAAGTCCATCCCGTGCTTGTCGAGATTGGCGATGCGCTTCGGCTCGTCCCAAATGATCCTCATGGATTATTTTGTCACTACAAAATAATCGGAAGTCAATAGCAAACAAGCCAAGATTCGCGCCGGATTCGCTTCACGCGAAAACGAATAATGTCACGTCTGCCGCCGCCGGACCATCAATGCGAACACCACCGCGAGCGCCGATGTCGCGGTGTACATCGCGAATGCGTTCAGGTACCCGATCATCGCCGACTGGCGCGCGATTTCCCTTGCGAACCTGGCAAGGCCCGGCACCGTATCGAAGACCCATCCCCCGGTTATGCCGGGCGTCGTCAGCGCCCGGTTGTAGGGCGTGATCATCTCGGTCATTCGGCTGTAATTGGCGCCGGACGCGCGCACGATCTCGGCGATCGACAGCGAGATGAAGAAGCTGGAGCCGATGTTGCGCAGCAGGTGGAACACCGCCGATGCCTCGGCGTAGTGCTTTGGATCCAGCGTGCCGAACGCCACCGCCGTGATCGGCACCCAGACGACGCCGACGGCAAAGCCCTGGACGGCGCTGTTGAGAACGAGCACTTCCATGCTGACGTTGAGATCGAACGTCAGCATCCACAACCCTGCCGCGGTTTGCAGGCCGAAGCCGAAGGCCATGCTGATGCGCGGATCGATCCGGCTCATGAAACCGGCGGCCATGAATCCGACCAGCATGCCGACGCCGCGGCATCCGATCACCTGCCCGACCAGCGTATCGGGAAAGCCGGCCTGCTGCTGCAGCAGTGGCGGCAGGAGCACCATCGGCGTGAAATTCAGCATGCCGTAGATCGTCACCAGCGCCAGCCCGATCGCATAGTTGCGGTCGGCCAGAAGCTTCAGGTTCAGGAACGGCTCGCTTGTGCTCAGGCTGTGCACCAGGAAAATGTACAATGCGATGACCGCGATCAGGCACTCGATGACGATCTCCATCGAATCGAACCAGTCCAGCCGCACGCCGCGGGCGAGCACCAGTTGCACGGCCGCCAGCGCCGTGGCGAGCGCGATGAAGCCGGTCCAGTCGAAGCGCACCCTGGTGAGGCTGGTGTCCGGCGGCAGCGTCCAGCGCATGCCGATGGTGGCGCAGATGCCGATCGGCACCAGCATGTAGAATGACCAGCGCCAGCTATACGTCTCGGCGAGATAGCCGCCGATCACGGGACCGAACGCCGGCGCGACTGCCACCGCCATCCCGAAGATCGACATCACCATCGTATGCTGGCGCCGCGGGAACGTATTGAACAGGATCGACTGCGACAGCGGCACGATCGGCGCGCCCGCCCCGCCCTGCAGAATGCGCCAGAGCACCAGCATCTCAAGCGATTGCGACATGCCGCACAAAAGCGTTGCCAGCGTGAAGGAGCCGATCGAATAGACCACGACGCGCCTGGTGCCGAAACGCGACACCAGCCAGCCGGTCATCGGCGTCACCACGGCGGTCGCGAGAATGTTGAAGGTCATCACCCAGGCGATCTCGTCCTGGGTCGCCGACAGCGCGCCCTGCATCTGCGGCAGGATGGTCGACGTCGTCAGCAGAGCGGTGCCGTAGAGCGAGGAGCCCAGAACGACGGTCGCCATGGTCAGATAACGCTGCGCCGGTGGCATGAACCCGGCGGCTTCGTCGGCGTCGATTTCGGCGGAGCTCAAGCCAAGATCCCCTGCAGCATCCCTCTGGCGTTTCCTTCGGCTTCCCTTGCGGTAGCGCCGCTGTCCGATTGTAACCTAGCTTACTAGATAATTGCCTGGCTTACCAATTGCCCGGCGGCTACAATCGCAGCCATGCCGAATACCGAAGAATACATTGGCGTCGTGATCTCGGATGTCGCCCGCCTCCTGCGGACGGAGTTCGACCGCCGTGTGCGCCGGCTCGGGATCACCCGCGCCCAATGGCTGGTGCTGACGCGCCTGCACCGCCGCCCCGGCGCGTCGCATTCCGAACTCGCCGAAATGATGGAGGTCGAAAAGGCCACCGCCGGCCGCATGATCGACCGCCTCGTGGCCAATGGCTGGGTCGAGCGCCGCAGCGAGCCCGGCGACAGGCGGGTGAAGCGGGTTTACCTGACGGTAGAGGCCGAACGCGTGCACAAGCGGATCTGGCGGGTCGCCGAAGATACCGTCGAAACCGCGCTGGCCGACCTTTCCGCGCGGGAGAGCAAACAGCTTTTCGCATTGCTGCAGCGCGTCAAGGAGACGCTGGTCTCCGGCGCCGGCGCCCCGGCAAAGGGTGCGAATCCCGCTTCGCGCGGGGTGCGCCGCCTCAACGGTAACGGGAGGATCGCGCCGTGACGCCGCGGCAGCGAAAACTGGCGCTCATTGGCGTGCCCGTGCTGATCGTCGTCGGCGCGCTCGGCTTCTGGCTGCAGGGCGGCCGCCACGTCACCACCGAGAACGCCTTCGTCAAGGCTGACATCACCCAGATCGCCAGCGAAATTCCGGGGCGCATCATCGAGGTCCGGATCAGGGACCATTCGAACGTCAAGGCAGGCGAGTTGCTGGTGCGCCTCGATCCCGCGCCTTACGCGCTGGCGCTGGCCAAGGCCGAGGCCGACGTCGATTCCGCACGCGCCGCCGTCGAACAGATGCAGGCGAACCTGCGCGAGATCCGGGCCGAAACCAGGGAGGCCGAGAACAAGCTGACGTTCCTGCAGGCGCAGGCACAGCGGGCGCGCGATCTGTCGGAACGCGGCGTGACATCGGCCGTCAAGCTCGAGCAGACCAACAGCGAGGAGCAGGAAGGGCTCGATCGCGTCGCTGTGCTGCACCAGCGCATCGCCCGCGTCGAGGC
Organism: Pseudomonadota bacterium; assembly: GCA_023422775.1. Classification (GTDB taxonomy): domain Bacteria; phylum Pseudomonadota; class Alphaproteobacteria; order Rhizobiales; family Xanthobacteraceae; genus Bradyrhizobium. The sequence continues at coordinate 12,454 of JAFAGM010000042.1, read as the reverse complement.
GGCGCTTGGCGGCAAACCGGACCGGCCGACCGACGCGTTTGCCGCGGTGCGCGAGAAACTCGCGCTGCGCGACCGCGCGGCGCTCGACCTCGCCTACACCGAGATCAAGGCGCCGCGCGCCGGGGTCGTCGTCAATTTCAAGCTCCAGCTCGGCGAGCAGGTCAAGGCGCAGACATCGCTGTTTGCCATGGTGGCCGACCGCCGGCCCTGGCTGGAGGCCAATTTCAAGGAGACCGACCTCACCTACGTCACCGTCGGACAGAAGGCGAAGGTCGTGCTCGACATGCATCCAGACATCACCTGGGATGCCGAGGTCGAGAGCATCAGCCCGGCGACCGGCGCCGAGTTCGCGATCCTGCCGGCGCAGAACGCTTCGGGAAACTGGGTGAAGGTCGTGCAGCGGCTGCCGGTTCGGCTGCAATTGCTCGAACGTCCCGGCGAGCCGCCCCTGCGTGCCGGCATGACCGCCTATGTCAGCATCGACACCGGTCGCACCCGAAGCCTCGCCAGCATCTTCGGCAACGGCGCCGCCATTGCCGCACGGCCGCAACCGCAAGAGGCGCGCAAGGCGGAGTGACCATCGTCACGATTCCTCGGCGCCGCCGTTCTGCCGATCGCCGTGAAATGGCGCCACCGGCCAATAGCCGGTGCACGCGAAAACGGTTACGCTCCCCTTATCGAGTTGGTTTCCGGCCGTGGCATCGACACCCGGCCGGTACAGCAGGGGCGACCATGTTCAATCCTACTGAAATCGTCATCGACGCCTTTGTCGGGGAGCTCAAGGGAAAGTACGGCCAGATCTACGGCGTGCTTGAGCCGGCCTACCCTGATATCATCGGGTTCGTCGGCCGGCTCGCGCTCGAAAATATCGCCAACAGTGACGCCGCCTACCACGACATGAACCACACCATCATGGTGACCCTGGTCGGTCAGGAGATCCTGCTTGGAAAGCACACCAGCGAGGGCGGGGTTACCCCGCGCGACTGGCTCCACTTCATGATCTCCCTCCTGTGTCACGACATCGGCTATGTGCGCGGCGTATGCCGGGGGGACCGTGACGGGCATTATGTCTGCGGCGAGAACGGCGAGCTCGTGCCGATAGCCGCAGGCGCTACCGACGCAAGCCTGACCCCCTATCATGTCGCGCGATCCAAACTGTTCGTCCGTGAGCGCTTCGGCAGGAAGAGCCTGACCCACATCGATACGGGAGAGATCGAGGCAAACATCGAGCACACGCGTTTTCCGGTACCGGAGAACGAGCAGCATCCAAGCACGGCGGATTATCCGGGACTGCTGCGTGCCGCGGACCTGATCGGCCAATTGGCCGACATCGGCTACCTGCGCAAGACTTCGGCATTGTTTGCCGAGTTTCGGGAGACCGGCGAGGCCGGGAAGCGCGGATTTCAGACGCCGGACGACCTGCGGGCGGCGTACCCTGCATTCTTCTGGAAGATGGTGCGGCCCTATATCGGCGATGCGCTCCGCTATTTGCGAGTGACCCAGGAAGGCAAGCAGTGGATAGCCAACCTTTATGCGCACGTGTTCTCCGAAGAACACCGGGGAGCATTCGGCGGCCCGTTGAGGTGAGCCTCCGCGCATCGGCTGGTCGCGGCGGCCGCGCGTCGATCAGGTGGCGTCTGCAGGAAGTCTGCGCCTGAAACAGGAACCTTCCGCTCGATTCACGGCGGCGGCGCTGCGTCGATGCGTAGCCCTCGCTGTCAGGAACAATCCCCCTCACCTCCTGTTTTCCTTTCTCCATCCCATTTGGAGGAGAAACTCATGTCTTTGGAAGCGAACGAAACCGGCAACCTGATCGGCAGCGACAAGGTCGAGGGAACCGCGGTCTATGGCGCCGACCGGAACAAGATCGGTTCGATCGAGCGCGTCATGATCGACAAGATGAGCGGCAGGGTGTCCTACGCCGTACTCTCTTTTGGCGGCTTTCTCGGCATCGGAGACGACCACTATCCGCTGCCCTGGCAGTCTCTGAAATATGACACTTCGCTCGGCGGCTACGTTACCGGCGTGACCGAAAGCCAGCTCAAGGACGCGCCGCACTATGGTAACGACAATGCCTGGAACTGGGGTGACCCGACCAGGGCCCGCTCCGTCAACGATTATTACGGCGTCGCGATCTGAGCTCCGGCAGGAACCGACATCGAAAAGGCCCGCCACGATGGCGGGCCTTTTTTCGGGGAGCCGCACAGGACTCGCCCGCTCAACGAACCATTCCGCCGGCCGGGCGTTAGGGTCCGCGGGAGGGCACGATCGTGGGAAAATTCTTCTTGTTCATTGTGGCCTTGAGCATCGCCGTCCTGCTGGCGATCAGCATTCATATCATCAACCTGTAATTCCCGGCACAGTGGCGGCAAGGGGACGCCAATCATTTGCTTTGCTGAGCCAACATCGCCCGGATGCGATCCAAGGCGGCAGGCAAGGCAGCAGGATTGTTGATCTAGCTCAACGTCGGCTTGCACGAGCGTAAAAGGATGTCACCGGGGGCGGGTCGCTGCGGCTGCGCCAGAAATGGAATCCCAATGCGCGACACCCAACCGGCGGGCCATGGTTCGTTGTGCCCTCGCTGCTTTGGCGGCAATCGTTGTAGTCGCCGCCAGCATGATCCCGGATGACGCGTTCGCGCGGCGCGGCGGCGGGAGCCTACGGCTATTGTGGCGGCGCCTACGGGAGCCGCTGCTAATACAATTCCTACGGCGCCTGGGTCTGCCCGGGCCAGTATGGATATTGAATATAGCGCGGTAACAGCGGTCCGGTCCTGAAACCTGCCGCCGTTCCCGCGAAGATCGGCCATCGTGACCCGTCAAAACTGGAGTGTCGAAAATGAGTGACCTTGTGGTGATCGCGTTCCCGACCGAAGAAAAGGCGGAGGAAGTCCGTCAGAAGCTGCTGGCAATGCAGAAGGAATATCTGCTCGAGCTGGACGATGCGGTGGTCGCCGTGAAGGACGCTCAGGGCAGCATCAAGCTGAATCAGATGATCAACATGACGACGACCGGTGCGGTTTCCGGCACCTTCTGGGGCACGCTCGTTGGCCTGATCTTCCTGATGCCGCTGGTTGGCGCCGCGGTGGGCGCGGCCTCCGGCGCGCTTGGCGGGGCTTTGACCGACCTCGGCATCAACGACAAGTGGATGAAGGAAACGGCGGCTGCGATTGCGCCCGGTACGGCGGCGCTGTTCGTGCTGGTGCGCAAGGTCACAGCAGACAAGGTCCTTGAGAGACTCAAGGGCGAAGGCGGCACGGTGATGAAGACGTCGCTCGATCACACCAAGGAAGCCGCCTTGCGGGCAGCGCTGGCAGAGGCCAAGGCAGCGATACCGGGCTAGCCGCGGCCTCGTGGAGACCCGTTACACCGGTCTGCGGTGTCACTCACTTTTCGTCATGGCCGGGCTTGTCCCGGCCATCCAAGTCTTTCTCGCTCAAGTCTCTCTGGCTCACGTCTTTCTCGCTCGTTGTCGCAAAGACGTGGATGCCCGGCACTGGGCCGGGCATGACGAGTTCAAAAATCTCCGATCTTGCGCGCTGCTTTTTGAATCAGCCTCCAGGACCGCTAGTTGCTCTTCGGGCGAATTGCGTCGGCGGTACCCTGGATGAACGCCTGCAGTTTCGGTATGTCCTCTTCCTTCAGCTTGCCGGTGAAATCAGGCATGCCCCGATCGCGGAACGGTCCCTCGAATACGAAATCCCTGAGGTTGGCGATGGTCTCGGTCGAGACGTAGCCGAGGTTTCTGACGTTCCCGCCCTTGTCGACGCCGGGCACGCCATGACATTGCGCGCAAGCGGCGACATAGATCGCAGTGCCTTCAGGGACGTCTTTCGGATCGTACTTCACGCCCTTCAGCAGCCCTTCGGTCTGGTACTTCACGAAGGCCGGCAGCGGCGTCTTGCCGCCGATCGCGAAAGTATAGACCGTGCCGGGACTTTGCAGCTCGGTCACGCGCTGCGAAATTCCGAACACGCCGCCCCAGCCGACCGCGATCGAAACGTACTGCTGTCCATCGAGCATGTACGTCGAGGCGGCGGCCACCACGCCCGTTCCGGTCGGAGACTCCCAGAGCTTTTCGCCCGTGGTGGCGTTGTAGGCGACGAACCGTCCGTCGGCGGTACCCTGGAACACCAGATTGCCGGCCGTCGTCAGTGTGCCGCCGTTCCACGGCGCCACGTGTTCGACGCGCCAGGCTTCCTTCTGCTTGACCGGATCCCACGCCAGCAGCCGTCCGAACGCCGGATTCTTTGGCGGCTCGCCGTTCAGCACGAAGCCGACGTTCCAGCCGGCCACAGCGGCGAACTTGCCGGGCGTCGGCGCATTATGAGTCAGAGCCTTTTCCGGGGTGAGGTTGAGAGGCACGCCCTGTGCCGGCAGATACACCAGACCGGTCTGCGGATTGAACGACATCGGATGCCAGTTGTGCGCCCCGAACGGGCCGGGGATGCTGTCATACGCAGCATCCTCGCGCGCCTGCTTTACCTCGATCGGCCGGCCATTGGCGTCGTAGCCGGTCGCCCAGTTCACGTCGACGAAGTTTTTTGCCGAGATGAACTTGCCGTTGGTGCGGTCGATGACGAAGAAGAAGCCGTTCTTCGGCGCGTGCAGGATCACCTTTCGCGGCGCGCCGTCGATGTTGATGTCGGCCAGGATCATCGGCTGGGTGGCGGTATAGTCCCAATGGTCGCCAGGCGTTTCCTGGTAATGCCAGGCGTACTTTCCGGTGTCCGCGTGCAGCGCGACGATCGATGACAGATAGAGGTTGTCGCCGCCGGAGGGACTGCGGATTTTCTGATTCCACGGCGAGCCGTTGCCGGTGCCGATATAGACCAGGTTCAGATCGGGATCGAAGGTGATGGTGTCCCACGCCGTGCCGCCGCCGCCGTTGATCCAGTATTTTCCGGCTGGATCCCAGGTCTTGGCCGCTGCCGCCATCGATTCATCCTCGAAGGGCTTTGACGGATCGCCGGGCACGGTGTACCAGCGCCAGGCCTGATTGCCGGTTTCCGCGTCATAGGCGGTGACGTAGCCGCGTGCGCCGTATTCCGCGCCGCCATTGCCGATCACCACCTTGCCGTTGAACACGCGCGGCGCTCCCGTGATGGTGTAGGAGTGTTCCTTGCTGACGACCGTGTCCTTTTCCCAGACCACCTTGCCGGTGACGGCGTCGAGTGCGATCAGCCGGCCGTCATACGCGCCGACGAACACCTTGCCCTTCCAGAGCGCGACGCCGCGATTGACGACGTCGCAGCATCCGCGATAGCCCTTCTCTCGATCGATCTTCGGATCATAGGTCCAGAGCCGCTTTCCGGTGCGTGCGTCGATGGCGTGCACCACGCTCCATGACGCAGTCTGATACATGATGCCGTCGACCACGACGGGCGTCGCCTCGACTCCACGGGACGACTCGAGCGGATAGCTCCACACCAGCCCGAGTTGCTTGACGTTGTCTGCATTGATCTTGTTGAGCTTGCTGAAACGGGTTTCGGCGTAATCGAGACCGATGGTAGGCCAATCGTTCGACGTCGCGGTGTTGGCCTTGATCGAAGCGGCATCGACCGCCGAAGTGACGGCCTTGATGTGATCGGGCGACCCCTTGGCGGCATTCTGCGCCAGCACGTCGCCACACGAGAGCGCCAGACCCATCCCGATCGCAATCGCAGCCTGCGCAAGTCGCGCGGTGCGAGGTTGTTGAGCAGCGACATTCTCGGAGAAAAAACGGCAAGCAACATCAAGGCACGGCGAACGTGTCATCTCATTCCTCCCGGTGATCTCTGGCGGATCTGTTGCAAGGGTAAGCGAGCGTGGCAGCGACTTCAACCGTGATCGCCCAGATTTTCCGATTTGTCTCGAACAGTTCGGGAAAAAATCCCGCGACATTTGGTGAGATTTCCAGTTTGACCCTGCATGGCCCGTCGATACGATCGCGCATGCCGGTTCCCTGCGCTGGGAAGGCATCCGATTGAACTCGGAGACTCTCAACACCCCGCCTGCTTCAGTGCGGGGTCTTTTTTGCGCAGTTGAGAGCTTCGACGTTCGCCGGTGTGGCCGAGCATTCTTCGGCAAATTCCAGAAAAAGCTCGTAGCCCGGGCTGGAGTATTTCTTCTAGAGTATTGATGCAGAGTGCGGGACCATTCCGGTCATCGCGCGGACTGCAGAGAGGCGACGTTACTTGCTCCCCGTGACGGCCGTCCCCGATCACGGGGACTATTTTGCGAAGAACCAACCTTGTCGTTCGGCGATTTTGAAATAAGAAACTTTGCTGGGGGTATCCGCATTGCAGATCGCAACAAGGCGATCGCCTTTGTCATGACGTTGCAGCCTACTCACAGGGTACGGGCTCATTGGAAGGCCGCCGAGCGAGCCTTGAGAGATCGCTCGCGATCCGTCAGGGCGGAGCGGCGCGCAGGAAAAGCCTTTGCCGTTGCGCTTCGCAAGGACGGCTGGATTGCCGGGTGAGCATCTTCGCGATTGGAGGGCGCAGCTGCATTTGCTTGCGGTTCCCCTCCTCGTCGTTCGTCGAACCGCAGATCGCCCACGCCGCGGCAACGCCTGCGGCCGGCACCAATGATGGTTTGTCGTTCTTCCGCCCGAGCTTCGCCGCCCCCGTTCGCACCAAGGCTTCCGCGCACACTCTCGGGCTCTTGAGCCGCGAGATCGCGGAGCCACGTCCAGCCGTCGCGCGCGCCCTCGCCGTTTTCGCTCAAGTTTTCGCTAAAGTTTCGGCGCCACTGCGTTGCGAAAGTCCTGCGAAGCCGAGACCCTCATCATCCCGTATTCACCATTAGTCTACGATTGCAACGATAGGCCGCAGGTGACTGGATACCAAGCCGCGGGTAGGTATGACAATATGGCAACCGCCACCAGCGAACCAGGAGGCCTCCAACCGTCCGTCGCGAACCAGGACCAGGCCTTCCACCCGCGCTCCCGCCACTGACGCCACACCGACAGAACGAAACAAACTCAATTCAGGCATCACATGAAAATCCGCATGCTGCTTTCCCTGCTGGCGGCGATCGCGGCCGCCGAGCCCGCGGCCGCCGAGCCGTGCAGTACAGCGGCGTCACGTAACAACATCGCCGAAACCCTGCGGCGCGTCGCAGAGAACCGGCCGGTCAATCTCACCTTCCAGACCAGGGCCGAAGGCGTGAAGATCTCGGACAATCTCAAGTTGAAATATCCCGACGCGATGACGATCATTCTGCAGAACGAGTTCCGGCAACTGATCGTGAGGGACGACCGCTTCGAGGTCATCATGTGGCCCGCGACCCACCCGGAACGTCTCACCGTGCCTTTCGCTGCGATCCGGTCGTTCTGGGACAACGCGACACTGAAGTGCTCTGCCGGTTGAATGCCCTCCGATCAGCTCGGTGTGGGGACCGGGATGAATAGAAGTGCTCCGACGTTCGATGTTGCCCCGGGCGCAGCAGCTTCCGATTGAGATGGAACCGAAACCCGTGATTCGGCGTTGCCGAGGGCCTCAACCCTTACAGGAGCGCCCCATGAACAGCCGCGGATTCCCATCGATGACTGCCCTGTTGGGCCTGCTTGCCATTGCCGGATATCAGAACCGGGACAAGATCGCAGAAATGCTTCGCAATGCGGGAGGCGACCAGTCGAAGCCAGGCACCGGTGACCCGCTGAGCGGGATGCTCGGCAATCTCGGCGGGATGCTGGGCGGCGCCGGCGCAGGCGGCCTGCTCAGCGGTGGCCTTGGCGAGTTGCTGGACAAGTTCAAGGAGAGCGGTGAAGGCGAAACGGCCGAATCCTGGATCAAACAGGGTCCCAACAAGGAGGTCTCGCCGCCGCAGCTCAAGCAGGCAATCGGCGCCGACGTGCTGGCGCAGCTCGAACAGCAGACCGGGCTATCGCAGGAGGAGCTTCTCGCCAGACTGTCGCGCGAGCTTCCGTCGGCGGTCGACAAATACACCCCCGAAGGCAGCTTGCCCGCCGCATGAGCGGAGGATTGTCAAGTTTCATCAGAAGGATATATCGCTATGAGCATCATCTGGACGATCATCATCGGATTCCTTGCAGGCGTGGTTGCGAAGTTCATCATGCCCGGCGACAACGAGCCGTCGGGCTTCATTCTCACCACCATTCTGGGAATCGTCGGCGCCTTCGTGGCGAGCTACCTTGGCCAGGCGCTCGGATGGTATGGTCCGGGAGAAGGGGCGGGCTTCATTGGCGCCATTGTGGGCGCCGTTATCGTGCTGTTCGTCTACGGGCTGGTGGCCGGCCGACGCCGCGCGATCTGACCCCGGTCACCGCCCGGTCGACCACCGCGGTCACCGGCCGGTCGCCCGCCGGATCAACGCACAGATTCCGGTCATGCGCGCGATCGGGTGTTCAACGAACAGACGGCATGAAGCGAGCGCCGATTGCAGCGTCGGCGGCGGCGCTCGCGGTTTGAGCTGCCGCGCCAGCACGGCACCATGGGCATGCCCGAGCGCGCGGGTGGATCGGGTGAGCGCATCGAGCCGCCCCTGCTCCTGCAACGGCGCCAGCATGGTGCGCACCAGCGCCAGATAGGAAGGCCAGTATGCGAGGTGCCGGTACATGCTCGCAATCAGTTGCGGCTCGGTGTCCTCGCCGAAAGTGTTCAATTCCCCGACCAGTGCCGCGACCTCGGGATCGAGGGCCTCCATCGGCGGCAACTCCGGGATTCTCGCGCCCGATGGCTTCGGCGCGGCACCGGCCCGCGCGACGGTATCGGCCGACCGTGGGTCGTAATGCGCCAGCAGCGCTGACAAAACCACCAGCGCGAGCGCGTTGGTGTACTGATAGCTGTCGAGCACGTCGCGAATCAGCGCCTGTTCGGTCTCGTCGACACCGGCGGCGAGCAAGGTATCGGCGGAAAAGGCAGGCCACTCCGGCAGCGCGATCGTTGCCCTCACCGCCTCGGCATGCAGCGGCGCATCGCCGAGATAGAGCGGACGCACCGTCGACCACGTCCATTCCAGCGCGCCCGGCATGGTGGCGAGGTTGCGCCAGATCAGGTTGACGACGCTGGTGCCGAGAACCTTGCGAATGTCGGCAAAGATGCCGGCGATCTCGCCTTTGGCATCGGATTCGAGAATCGACGGAACGCTCTCTGCCATCGGGCTCGCTCAGTTCCGAAAGTCGGCCGTCACGAAGCCGAGCCCGTCAAGTTCCATCCTCACCCTGTCGCCGGCATTGAGCCACACGGTTTTCACCAGACTCCCCGTCAGCACGATCTGTCCGGCATGCAGGCCCTTGCCCTCCTCGGCGAGATGATTGGCGAGCCACGCCAGCGCGTTGTGCGGATGGCCGAGCACATCGGCGCCGGTGCCGCGGCCGGCTTCGTCGCCGTTGATGAGCGCGCGGCCGGAAACCTTGAGCAGGTCGGGCGCCTTGGTGCGCGTCACGGGTTTGCCGAGCACGCAGCCGGCGGCGAAGAAGTCATCGGCGATGAGCATCGGCGCCCCCATCGTTTCCCATTTGACGTAGCGGTCGTCGACGATCTCGATCGCCGGGAAGTAAGCCTCGATCGCCTCCATCACCCATTCTGCCGTGAACGGCTCCTCGCTCGGCGCCAGGTTGCGCGCCAGCCGCACCGCGATTTCGCATTCGACGCCGACGCGGACGTAATCGCCGAAGCGCAGTTTCGCTCCGCTCTCATGCACGCCCTTTTCGAACACGCCGCCGCCGCAGGGATGAGGGATATCGAGGTATTGCTGCATGACCGGACTGGTGCAGCCGATCTTGTACCCGACCAGGCTGCCGGAGTTCGGCAGCACAAGATCGTGGACCGCGCGTTGAATACGATAACCTTCCGCCTCGTCGTCAGGCGCAAGTTCCGGCGGCAGCGAGGAAAGCGGCGTACGATTACGCCGCGCGGTGGCGATGGTCTGGGCGGCCGCGAGAATTTTGTCCATCGCCGGCGGCTTTCATATCTGCAAAAGGCAGCGCTGACCGCGCGCCGCGGTCAGGCGCTCCAAACAACTCTACTCGTCCCTATAGACCTTTTCGCGCTTCTCGTGACGTTCCTGCGCTTCCACCGACAGCGTGGCAATCGGACGCGCCTCCAGCCGCTTCAAAGAGATCGGCTCGCCGGTCTCCTCGCAATAGCCGTAGGTGTTGTCCTCGATGCGTTGCAGCGCGGCGTCGATCTTGGAGATCAGCTTGCGCTGGCGGTCGCGGGCGCGCAGCTCGATGGCGCGATCGGTTTCGGAAGAGGCGCGATCAGCCAGATCGGGATGATTGACGTTCTCCTCCTGGAGGGTCTGCAGGGTGATCTTCGATTCCCTCAGGATCTCGTCCTTCCACGCCAACAGCTTGGCGCGAAAATAGTCGCGCTGGCGGTCGTTCATGAAAGGCTCTTTTTCGGAGGGTCGATAATTCTTCAACTTTTCCAAGGTCAGCCCATCTTCGCGTGCAAGGCGGGGCGGAAAAGGGTCCGTCCGCGCGGGCCTTATATAGCGGAGGGTTGTGACAGACAATATCGTCTATCCCATTGGGAACACCGCCCCCAAGGCCTTGCGCAGGCAAAGTTATCGGGCGCCGGCCGGTCTGGTAGCCGACGGTGAAGCGCCTGCGCATATGAGCCGGACGCTCGGTTTCGTCGGCGAGTGCAACTGCGAAATCCTTGTATGAAATCCAGCTTTTGCCGTCGGCTGCGGTCAAAAGCTGGGCGGTTCCAAACCGGAACCGGCCGGTCCGCTCACCGGCCGTGAACAGCGAGGGCGACAGAAAGGTCCAGTTCAAGTCCTTTTCGGCTCCAGGCAGGTCGAAGAATGCAGCCTATTTCTCGACTTCCGCCTTGTATACCACTGGAGAACCGGGGTGGTCACCAGGCGGACGCCGCCCCGCGTCAAGCCGGGCAACGACAACAGGAGCTAGACCTGCCCGGCCTTGGCGAGTTCGACTTCGACACGGAGTTCGATTTCCGACAGCACGGAATCGAGGCCCGGATCGCCGGAGGAAGATTTCAGGTTGGCTGCGGCGTCGCGCAGCCGGTTCACCGTGGAAGCATCGAGGTTGCCGGAGAGCAGCCCGATCTTGAGTTCGTCGAGCACGTCGAGTGCGCCCCTGCCCCGCGCGACCGAACGCTTGCGGCGCTCGGTCGGATCCTCGACACCCTGCATGGCCAGCAGCGCATCGATGTTGCCGGCGGCCTTCGGCGCTGTGGCGGAACGCGGCTCCTCGGGCGTGGCCGGCGTCTCCGGCAACGAGAAGCCGGTCGAACTGGTTCGCCGCGTGTGGCTTGCGGGCGATCCAGGCGTGGTGCCGTTTGGTCCGTAGATGCGCATCGTGGTGATCCCACCGCTAGAATGCAGGAACCTTCGCCTCACTATGGTTAACGGCAAGTAAACGACCCGGCAAAATCTGCCGCCCTACGGCAGTTTCGCCCATCGTGGTGAAGCCGCTACGACGCGCCGCCCCAGGGAATGCCAAGCAAGATCAAGGCATTGATCCGGAGAAACGACATGGCACGCGGCTCGCATAGTTAATTGCGGACCATCGTCATGGGAGTGGCGCAACGGTCCGGTTGATGACCGCGAGGGGAGCACAGGATGCCCGGCATCCGTTCGGCAAAAGCAATTTGGGTGGCCTGCGCCGCGCTATTGGCGCTGGCGCTATCGCCCTCGTCCGCAGGCGCGACCTCGCGGATCAAGGATCTCGCCAATATCGAAGGCGTGCGGCAGAATCAGTTGATCGGTTACGGCCTCGTCGTCGGCCTCAACGGCACCGGCGACACGCTGAACAACATCCCCTTCACCAAGCAATCGCTGCAGGCGATGCTTGAGCGCATGGGCGTCAACATCCGCGGCGCCACCATCCGCACCGGCAACGTCGCCGCCGTGATGGTCACCGGCAATCTGCCGGCCTTCGGGACTCAAGGGACGCGGATGGACGTCACCGTTTCCGCGCTCGGCGATGCCAAGAACCTGCAGGGCGGCACCCTCCTCGTCACCCCTCTGCTCGGCGCCGACGGCAACGTCTATGCGGTAGCCCAGGGCTCGCTTGCAATCGCGGGATTCGCCGCCGAAGGCGCCGCCGCCAGCGTCACGCGCGGCGTTCCGACCAACGGCCGGATCCCCAACGGCGCCATCATCGAGCGCGAGATCGAATTCGCGCTCAACCGCCTGCCCAATGTCCGGCTGGCGCTGCGCAACGCCGATTTCACCACCGCCAAGCGCATTGCGGCGGCCGTCAACGATTTCCTGGGCGTCAAGACCGCCGAGCCGATCGATCCTTCCACGGTGCAGCTCTCGGTCCCGGCCGAATTCAAGGGCAACGTCGTCGCCTTCCTGACCGAGATCGAGCAGTTGCAGGTCGAGCCGGATCTCGCCGCCAAGATCATCATCGACGAACGATCCGGCATCATCGTGATGGGCCGCGACGTCCGCGTCGCAACCGTGGCGGTGGCGCAAGGCAACCTCACCGTAACGATTTCCGAAAGCCCGCAGGTCAGACAGCCCAATCC
>JAFAGM010000038.1 GCA_023422775.1 Pseudomonadota bacterium | reverse complement strand
TGTCGCGGGGCGAGGGGCCGATATGGCGGCGCACGAAATCGGTGGCGGCCTCGGCAGTGGTTTTCAGCGGCGCGTTCATGCCTATCTTTCCTCAAATATTGCTCGTCATGCCCGCGAAGGCGGGCATCCAGTACGCCGGGAAGTCAATGATCATACCGACGGGCCGCGGCGTACTGGGTCGCCCGGTCAAGCCGGGCGATGACAGCGAGTGTGGTCGCAAATTCCTTCATTCGATCACGCGGTGTGCCTGGCGTAGGCGGCCTCGTCCATCAGGCCGTCGAGCTCGCTCTTGTCCGCAATTTTCAGCTTGAAGAACCACGCCTTGCCGCCGGCTTCGGAATTGACCAGCGCGGGCTCGGCGGCGAGCGCCTCGTTGACTTCGAGCACCTCGCCCGAGATCGGCGCGTAGACGTCGGAGGCGGCCTTGACCGATTCGACGACGGCGGCGGCTTCGGCCTTCTTCAGCGCGCGGCCGACCTTGGGCAGTTCGACGAACACGACATCGCCGAGCTGCGATTGCGCGTAATCCGTAACCCCGATGGTGGCGACGTCGCCCTCGATGCGGAGCCATTCGTGGTCTGATGTGAACAGCGTCGTCATGAAATTACCTCTGGTGCTTTTAGCGTCTGCAGTACTAGCGTTTGTAAGTGTTGGTGACGAAAGGCATGGCTGCGACCCGCAGCGGCAGGCGCTGTCCGCGGACTTCGGCAAACACCTGCGTCCCGTTCCCCGAAAGCGACGTCGGCAGGTAGCCCATCGCCACCGGCCCATTCAGGCTCGGGCCGAAGCCGCCCGAGGTGACCTTGCCGACCGGCTCCTCTGATGCCGTATCCGCAAACAAGAGAGCGCCTTCGCGCACCGGTGCGCGGCCTTCCGGGCGCAGTCCGACGCGGCGGCGCGAGGCGCCTTGCTCGAACTGCGCGAGGATTTTCCCGGCGCCGGGGAAGCCGCCCGTGCGCGCGCCGCCGGTCCGGCGGCTCTTCTGCACCGACCACTCCAGCGCGCCCTCGACCGGCGTCGTCGTGATGTCGATGTCATGGCCATAAAGACAGAGCCCGGCCTCCAGCCGCAGGCTGTCGCGCGCACCGAGGCCGATCGGCAGCACGTCGGCGTTTTCCAACAGCGCCGTCGCCAGCGTTTCGGCATGTTCGGCCGGGACTGAAATCTCAAAACCGTCCTCGCCGGTGTAGCCCGAGCGCGAGACGAAGCAGTCGAGACCGGCCACCTTGCGCGGCCCGGTATCCATGAACCGCATCGCCGATGCATCTGCACAAAGTTTCGCCAGCGTGGACTCGGCCTTCGGTCCCTGCAGCGCGATCAGTGCGCGGTCGGCCAACGAGTCGATGATGCAATCTTTCGAAAGCTGCGCGCGCAGATGCGCCTCGTCCTCGGCCTTGCAGGCGGCGTTGACGACCAGGAACAGGTGGTCGCCGAAATTCGCCACCATCAGATCGTCGAGAATGCCGCCGTCTTCATTGGTGAACTGCGCGTAGCGCTGCCGGCCCGGGGCGACCGCAACGATGTCCTGCGGCACCAGCCGCTCCAGCGCGCGCGCCGCATCCTCGACCTTTCCGGATTTCGCCCGCAGTGCGAGCTGGCCCATGTGGGAGACGTCGAACAGGCCGGCGGCGCTTCGCGTGTGCAGGTGCTCCTTCAGGACGCCGGCGGGGTATTGCACCGGCATGTCGTAGCCCGCGAACGGAACCATCTTGCCGCCGCGCGCGACGTGGAGCGCGTGCAGGGGAGTGCGTCTTAATGGAGATCCGTCGCGCTCCAGCATCCGTCAGGCCCTCAGGGGTTCCGGAGACCAGCCTCCGGGAAATCCGCAAGAAAGCCCCATCTGTCGCTGTGCCTGAGAGTATTATCCCGTCGGCGGACACCCCCGGGCCCATGGCCCTCGGTGTCTCTTTCCAGATGCTAGTCCGTCACGCGGTCCGTTTGCCTGAGAGTTTCCGGGGCGGTTGCTCCTTCGGCGCCGGCGCTGAAGCCGATCTCTCCCGACGTGACGTCTTACAAGGGTTAAGGAAACACGGCCCGGCCAAGTCTGTCAACGCAGGCGCAGCATTATCAACGGGACTTGCCCGCCTATCTTGTGTGCTGCGGCAACCCTATGATCTGCCTGCACAGTTTCTGGACAGTGCGGCGGCCAATGTCTAAAAGCGTTCGGCTGGAAGAAGCGGGCGGTCCGAAGCCCGATCCCGGCCCCATTTCCGATTGGATGAACATGAGCGGCGTCAACGAGATCAGATCGAAATTCCTGGATTTCTTTGCAGCGAACGGCCACGAGATCGTGCCGTCGTCGCCGCTGGTGCCGCGCAACGACCCGACGCTGATGTTCACCAATGCCGGCATGGTGCAGTTCAAGAACGTCTTCACCGGCGTCGAGAAGCGCCCCTACCAGCGCGCCACCACTTCGCAGAAATGCGTGCGCGCCGGCGGCAAGCACAACGATCTCGACAATGTCGGCTACACCGCACGGCATCTCACCTTCTTCGAGATGCTCGGCAATTTCTCGTTCGGCGACTACTTCAAGGAGCGCGCGATCGAACTCGCCTGGAACCTGATCACCAAGGAATACGGGCTCAAGAAGGACAAGCTTCTCGTCACCATCTACCACAATGACGACGAGGCCGCCGGTCACTGGAAGAAGATCGCGGGCTTCTCGGACGACCGTATCATCCGCATCGCGACCTCGGACAATTTCTGGGCGATGGGCGATACCGGCCCGTGCGGCCCGTGCTCCGAGATCTTCATCGACCGCGGCGAGCACATCTGGGGCGGGCCTCCCGGCAGTCCGGAGGAGGATGGCGACCGCTTCCTCGAATTCTGGAATCTCGTGTTCATGCAGTTCGAGCAGGTGACGAAGGACGAGCGCGTCGCTCTGCCGCGTCCCTCGATCGACACGGGTTTGGGGTTGGAGCGCATGGCCTGCATCCTGCAGGGCGTCGACAGCGTGTTCGAGACCGACCTGTTCCGTAATCTGATCGACGCCACGGCTTCCGCCCTCGGGCATGGGCCGGACGAGCAGAACGCGGCGTCGTTCCGCGTGATAGCGGACCATCTGCGCTCTTCGGCCTTCCTCGTTGCCGACGGCGTGCTGCCGTCGAACGAAGGCCGCGGCTATGTACTGCGCCGGATCATGCGCCGCGCGATGCGCCACGCGCAGTTGCTCGGCGCGAAGGAGCCGCTGATGCACCGGCTGGTCTGGGCGCTGGTGCGCGAGATGGGCCAGGCCTATCCGGATCTGGTGCGCGCCGAGAAGCTGATCGAGGAGACGCTGCGGCTCGAAGAGACGCGCTTCCGCAAGACGCTGGAGCGGGGCCTTGCGATCCTCGACGAGAAGAGCGTGGGTCTGAAGAAAGGCGACATGTTCGACGGCGACACGGCGTTCACGCTGTACGACACCTACGGATTCCCGCTGGATCTGACGCAGGACGCGCTGAAGTCGCGCGGCATCAGCGTCGACCAGGCATCGTTCACCGACGCGATGGATCGGCAGCGCGAGAAGGCGCGCGCGGCGTGGGCGGGCTCCGGCGATAGCGCCAGCGAGGCCGTCTGGTTCCCGTTGCGCGAAAAGCTCGGCGCCACCGAATTCCTCGGCTACGACACCGAGAGCGCCGAAGGCGTGGTGACGGCGCTGGTGAAGGACGGCAAGGATGCCGACAGCCTCAAGACCGGCGAGAACGGCGCGATCGTGCTGAACCAGACGCCGTTCTATGCGGAGTCCGGCGGCCAGGTCGGCGACACCGGTCTGTTGACCGGCGAGGGCGTCAAGTTTCGGGTCACCGACACCCAGAAGTAGGCCGGCGATCTCTTCGTCCATGTCGGCACGGTGGAGCAGGGCACGCTGAAAGTGGGCGCGCCGCTGCTGCTCGAGGTCGATCACGGCAGGCGCTCGTCGATCCGCGCCCATCACTCGGCGACGCATCTGTTGCACGAGGCGCTGCGGCAGGTGCTCGGCGATCACATCGCCCAGCGCGGCTCGCTGGTGGCGCCCGATCGGTTGCGGTTCGACTTCGTGCATCCGAAGCCGATCACGGCCGATGAACTCGCCCGCGTCGAAGACATCGCCAATGACGTCGTGCTCGAAAACGACGAGGTCACGACCCGGCTGATGGCGGTCGATGACGCTCGCGAGGCCGGGGCGCGCGCGCTGTTCGGCGAGAAATACGGCGACGAGGTCCGCGTGGTATCGATGGGCAAGCAGGCCCGCGAGCACGGCACCAATGCGCTCGGCTGGTCGGTCGAACTGTGCGGCGGCACCCATGTGCGGCGCACCGGCGACATCGGCCTCATTACCGTGACCGGGGAAAGCGCGGTGGCTTCCGGCGTACGTCGCATCGAGGCGCTGACCGGACGTCATGCCCGCAAGCATGCCAACGACACGATGGCGCTGGCTAAGACCGCCGCGTCGGAATTGCGCACCACGCTCGACGACATGCCGGCGCGCATCGCGGCGCTGATGGAAGAGCGCAAGAAGCTCGAGCGCGACCTCTCGGATGCGCGCAAGAAGCTCGCGATGGGCGGCGGCGCCACCAATGGCGGCGCGGCGGCCGGCGGCGTTCGCGAAGCGGGTGGCGTCAAGCTCTTGGCGCGCGCGGTCGAGGGCGTCGAGACCAAGGATCTCAAGAGCCTCGTCGACGACGGCAAGAAGCAGATCGGCTCCGGCGTGGTCGCGATTGTCGGCGTCACCGAGGACGGCAAGGCCGGCATCGTCGTTGGCGTCACCAGCGACCTCACCTCGCGCTTCAACGCGGTGGAGCTGGTGCGCAAGGGTTCTGAGGCGCTCGGCGGCAAGGGCGGCGGCGGCCGTCCCGACATGGCGCAGGCCGGCGGACCGGATGGCGCAAAGGCCAGCGCGGCGCTGTCGGCGATCGAACAGGCGATGGGCGGGGCTTAGTTTCGCAGTGTCCTTGCGAGGAGCCAACGGGCCGCGCGAACGCGCGCCCGATGACAAGCCTTGCGCATCACGTCACGCGAGCGCCGCGATCTGCCGGGCGGTTAGCTGCGAGCCCCAGCGTTCGCGAAACTGCTGCTGGCGGGCGATGTCAAAAGGCCACAGCAAATACGGGCGCTCGCTCAGGTAGGAGAAGGTGATCGAGTAGCGGTCTGTGGCGAGCGGCGGTGACGCCCGGTGCAGGCAACGGGCCGTGTCGCAGATGTTGGCCGTCAGGCGTGGACCGAGGCAGGTGACCCAGTTCGAGGGCGGCACGATCCGCTCCAACTCGGCACCGCGTGCCCTTCCGACCTTCGCTGAGTCCGGCGCGCTCAGGCACTGGAATGGTCCGGTCCCGGCATCGACATCGTTGAGGTAGACGATGATCTTGAGGACGTTCTCGTCCTCCGGGTCCGTGTGGAAGTGGCGGGTGCCTACGAGTTCGCCGTTGGCGATCTCCCGCTTCACCGCCACCCCGAAGTGGCGTACGGGCAAGCCCATGTACCTTTCGGCCAGGTCGAGCAACGGCTCCGACAGCGCGAAGAGGTACGGCTCGGAGTCGGCCAACAGGCGTTCGTCGTCGGGCACGTCACGAAAGTGGATGCCCTCGACGGGCTGTGCCGCCAGTTCGGCGCACAGCCGGTCTGCTGCCACCACCATCCTCTCGTAGGGCGCACCGAAATATCCGAGGTGGCGCTGCGCCACCCCGTTGGCGCGCAGCTCCTGATACAGGTCGTCGAGTTTGCCGTCGTTCGACAAGCGGTCCCGATAGGCGGCCCGGGCCTTGCGGTGGCCGTGGTGTAGCCAGGCCTGGTACGGCGGGAAGTTGCGGGCCCGGGAGTGGAGGCTGACGGCCAATCTCGAGCCGAAAGTCTCCTTCCAAATGATCGTCATGTGATCTCCTTCTCGGGGTGGAAAGGAAAGTTGACGACGGTGCGCTCAAGGACGAGTGCGCCGCAAGTAAATTACAATTCGAAAAGTCCAGGTTACCACAGCCATATCGGCCAATCGCCGGTGGTCATGGCGAGTTGTCCGGGCACCGCAGCCAATGCCCGTCATCCTAGGTTGCGCCGCTCCGCCACGCAATCCTGGGCGTCGTGCCGAACAGGTTAACCTTACCTTTCGGGATCAACTCCGATGACAGGCTCCTCGACGAAGCAATCCATGCTTCCGCTTGTAGCGAAATCGATTGCTTCGCTCCGCTCGCAATGATGTGGATGAGTCTGCGCCAAATCCGGACTCACCCTTGTGCAGGAAGCCTAAATTGGCCTTCAACATCTGTAAGTTGTATTTCTACGGTGAGTATCCTGTAGCCGTGACGGTTAAAATTGCAGGGAATTGGGTGCAGGGCAATCCAACGCGGCCGTGTTCAACCCTTGCGCAGGAACACGTAGTCCGCCGAGTAGGGGACGCTTTCATAGGTGCCGGACTTGTAGCAGGCGCCGCTGAGCTTTCCGCCCGCGGTGTTGATCCGCAGCACGGTCGTGGCCTGGCTGAGGACGCCAGTGCCGCGCCGGGAAGTCACGCCGAGCTTCAGCCAGGGAATGTCGTTCGCGACCATGCCCGGGGCCGTGCCGACCACCTGGCCGACCACCGCGCTGCCGTCGCCGTGTTCCCAGCCTGGCCCGGCATAATGCCGGCCGACTGTCCTGCCGCTCGAAAGAAGCGTCGCGATCGGCTCGCGAAACGCCCAGGCGAGCGTGCCGTCGGCGCCGGTCTTGCATTCGTAGACCTGCGCGCCTTCGGCGTGCAGTGTCAGGATCGCGGTTTCGCCCGGGGCTGCGATTTCCGGGGGAAGCGCAGTCTGGGCGGTCGCGCTGACGAGCGATCCGGTGAGAAAGATGGCGGCAAGAATGGCGCTCTTGGGGAACACAGTACGCTCCGTCGTAGGTTTTCTGTCACGGCAAGCCAGCGGGCGGCGCGAATGCGCACCCGGCGACAGGCGCCAACAATCCATGTGCTCTGGCCGGGAATTTGGACCAAGACCTGGATTGTTCGCCGCTCTGCCCTTGCGCAAACGCTTCGCGTTTGTCGCAGGCGATGATGTGGAAGGAGGGGAGGTTTGAAGGCGGCTTACGCCGCCATCGCCTTCTCGAGGTTCTCCGCGACCTTGTCGAGGAAGCCGGTGGTGGACAGCCAGCGCTGCTCGGCGCCGACCAGGAGCGCGAGGTCCTTGGTCATGTAGCCGGACTCGACGGTCTGCACGCAGACCTTTTCCAGCGTGTCGGCAAACTTCGCAAGCTGCGGGTTGTTGTCGAGCTTGGCGCGGTGGGCGAGGCCACGGGTCCAGGCGAAGATCGACGCGATCGAGTTGGTCGAGGTTTCCTTGCCCTTCTGGTGCTCGCGATAGTGCCGGGTCACCGTGCCGTGCGCGGCTTCGGCTTCGACGGTGGCGCCATCAGGCGTCATCAGCACCGAGGTCATCAGGCCGAGCGAGCCATAGCCCTGCGCCACCGTGTCCGACTGCACGTCGCCGTCGTAGTTCTTGCAGGCCCAGACGTAGCCGCCGGACCACTTCATGGCCGCGGCGACCATGTCGTCGATCAGGCGATGTTCGTAGGTGATCTTCTTGGCGTCGAACTTCGCCTTGAATTCCTTGTCGAAGATGTCCTGGAAGATGTCCTTGAAGCGGCCGTCATAGACCTTGAGGATGGTGTTCTTGGTCGACAGATAGACCGAATAGTTCTTCGCCAGGCCCATGTTGAAGGAGGCGCGGGCGAAGTCGGCGATGGAATCGTCGAGATTGTACATGGACATCGCGATGCCGGCGCCGGGAGCCTTGAAGACCTCCCGCTCGATCACGGTGCCGTCCTCGCCGACGAACTTCATCGACAGCGTGCCCTTGCCCGGGAACTTGATGTCGGTGGCGCGGTACTGGTCGCCGAAGGCGTGGCGGCCGATGATGATCGGCTTGGTCCAGCCTGGAACGAGGCGCGGCACGTTGCTGCAGATGATCGGTTCGCGGAACACGACGCCGCCGAGGATGTTGCGGATGGTGCCGTTCGGCGACTTCCACATTTCCTTCAGGCCGAATTCCTTCACCCGGGCCTCGTCGGGGGTGATGGTGGCGCATTTGACGCCGACGCCGACCTTCTTGATGGCATTGGCGGCGTCGATGGTGACCTGGTCGTTGGTGGCGTCGCGGTACTCCATTCCGAGGTCAAAATACATGAGCTCGACATCGAGGAAGGGGTTGATCAGCTTGTCCTTGATGTACTGCCAGATGATCCGGGTCATCTCGTCGCCATCGAGTTCGACGACGGGGTTGGTCACCTTGATTTTTGCCATGACGGAGGGGGCCTTTTCTCGGAAAACCGCGCATTTGGGCGGGGTGGAGTGATTATATGCGGGCTATAGCACTGCAAACCGGCGGACGAAAGCCAAGCCGTTATGCAGTTTGCGCCCATTCTTTGGATCGGAACGCAGCCGCCGGGGGCACGGCCTGGCGCGGTGGTCCGGCCGCCGCGAACGAGGCCTTGCCCAACTGGCCGGAGCCCGGTGGAGACGCCGTGCCGGCAATTGAGCCTCCTTGTAAGGCTTTGATCGAGCGCCCGGAAACCTTGCCGGGCTGATATTTTGCTTGAGAAAATCTCTCAGGCGGGTGATCGAGTGCCCCTGCGAGGCGTCGAATCCGAAATCCTCGCCAGTTGAACCGGAAGGTGAAGTTCAGGGGATGTCCGGCGCGGGTACCGATAAGACCAAGTCTGGTTGGGACTTAGCCGGACCAGTTGTGATCCTCGTCGAGCCGCAGCTCGGCGAGAATATCGGCATGGCCGCACGCGCGATGGGCAATTTTGCGCTGTCGCGCCTGAGGATTGTCAATCCGCGCGACGGCTGGCCGAACATCGCGGCGCAACGCGCGGCCGCCGGCGCCGACCAGATCCTGGAGCAGGCCCAACTGTTCGATACCGTCGAGCAGGCGGTCGCCGATTTGACGCTGCTGTTCGCCACCACGGCGCGTGCCCACGACCAGGCCAAGCCCGTGGTCGCCCCGGTCGAGGCCGCCGCCGAGATCGTGGCGCATGTCGGCGGCGGAGGTGGGGCCGGCATCCTGTTCGGGCGGGAGCGCTACGGCCTGCAGAACGAGGAGGTGGCGCTCGCCAACCGGATCATCACCTTTCCGGTCAATCCCGGTTTTGCGTCACTCAACCTGGCGCAGGCGGTGCTCCTGATCGGCTACGAGTGGTTCAAGATGTCGACTGGCGGCGCCTTGCCGTTCGCGATGCCCGAACGGTCCGAGCCGGCCTCGCAGCACCAGATGCAGGCGTTCTTCGACAATCTGGTGCGGGAACTGGACAAGGTCGAATTTCTCCGCCCGCGCGAGAAGCGCGAGACCATGCTGGTCAATCTGCGCAATATCTTCACCCGGATGGACCCGACCAGGCAGGACATGCACACCCTGCACGGGGTGGTGATGGCAATCGCCGAGGGGCGCAAGGGGCCGGCCAAGGGCGGCGTGCTCGACGGCGAGCAGGCCACTAGGCTGCGGGCGCTGCTGGCCGAGCACGGGCAGGGGCCGGCGGTGCCGGGCGACAGCTCCACGGTGCGGGGACTGGCGCGGCTGCTGCGGCGTAACCCGACCGACGCCGAGCGGATCCTGTGGCAGGCGCTGACCCGCGACCGCCGTTTCGCCGGGCAGTTCAAGCGCCAGACGCCGGTCGGCCGCCACATCCCGGACTTCGTCTCGTTCGTGCATCGCCTCGCGATCGAGCTGGTCAACCCGAACGAGTCGGATGCCATCGTCGCCGACCGCGCCGGGCGAAGATCGTGGCTGGAGGCGCGCGACTACCGCGTCATCGAGATGCGGGTGGCCGATGTCGAGGCAGACCTTGCGGCCGAACTGGCGCGGCTGGAGGCGAGCCTGCTCGAATGCCGCTAGACCTCATCCTGAGGAGCCGCGCCAGCGGCGTCTCGAAGGATGAATGGGACCAGTGGGGCCTCATGGTTCGAGACGACGCTACGCGTCTCCTCACCATGAGGGTTAATGGTTCTCACACCGCGACGAGTTGCGCGGCCGTGCTGCCCGCGCGCTTCGGCTTCTTCACCCTCGACGGACCGAACAGATTGCCGGCGGCAAGGCCCGCGGTGTCGGCTACGCCGGGATTGCGCGACACCATGGCGGCGACGATGGCGCCGTCAATCAGCAGCGCAAGTTGATGGGCGAGCACCTGCGGTTCGGCCGCGCCCATTTCACCGGCGAGATTTTCGATGTGGGCCAGTACCACCTTCTTGTGGCGCAGCGCGATGTTGCGGAATGCCTTGGCGTCCTTGTCGTGCTCGGCGACTGCATTGATGAAGGGGCAGCCGTAGAAGCGTTCCTCGGCGAACCAGCGCTTCAGCGCGGGGAAGATCCGCTTGAGCTTCGCCTGCGCGTCGCCGCCGCCGTCTTCCATCGCGCCGATGAACCACTCGCGCCAGGCCTTGCCTTCGCTTTCCAGCACGGCGTTGACGAGGTTGGTCTTCGATCCGAACAGTTTGTAGAGCGTGGTCTTCGCGGTGCCGGCTTCGCTGATGATGGCGTCGATGCCGGTGGCGTTGATGCCGTATCTGCAGAACAGGTGCGTCGCTGCGCCGAGCAGGCGCCCGCGCGCCGATTCATCGTCGCCCGCTGCAATCGCCGCCGGTTTCTTCTTCGAAGCTGATTTGCCCATGCGCCGCAGTTAATCGGACCGCTGCGAAATCATCAAGCCGCATCTCCCATGCGCCCAAAATAATCGCGGCGAGGCAGCGATTGCATCACGCGTGTGCAGAACCGTGCTGACCAATTTCCGGGCAGGCATCGCTAAGCGGCGAGAGAAGTTCGGCTTTTGATTTCGGCCGCGTCTGGCACGCTTCGTGCAGGAAACAGACCGTTCGGTATCCTACCTCAGGGAGAGAAATGATGACCGCGGTCGCTCAAAAAACGGTGCTCACTGGCTGCCTGGCGCCAATCGACAGAGGAGGGCTGGAGCAGCTCATCGCCAACGGCAAGGCCAATCCGAAGGTCATCAAGACCTTGAAGTGCAAGACGGTGGCGGAAGGCAGGTTCCGCCACGCCAACTACATCCGCAACCTCGCGCCCTATATCGTCGACGAGCCGCCGGGCCTTTTGGGCGACGACACCGCGCCCAACCCGTCGGAAGCCTCATTGGCCGCGCTCGGCTCGTGCCTTGCCGTCGGTCTGCATGCCAACGCCGTTCACCGCGGCTGGATCGTCAACAAGCTCGAACTCGAACTCGAGGGCGATCTCAACATCACGGCGGTGTGGGGCACCGGCGACGTCAGCGAGAAGCCGGTCGGCTTCACCGATGTGCGCGTCAAGGTCGACATGGAATGCGAGGGCATTCCGAAGAGCGAGATCGATGCGCTGGTGACCCACGTCAAGAAATGGTCGCCGGTCGCCAACACCTTCACCCGCCCGGTCAATCTCGAAGTCAGCGCGTAACCGCTCGTTGCAGGCCATTGCGGTGTGGAGGGTTTCATGAGTTCACTGGCGGTATCCCGGCTTGCGGCAGACGATCTTCCATCGGCATCGATTGCCGACCAGGTCGGGATCATCGCGCGCAAGGAACTCGCACCCCTGGCCGCGGCGATCGATGAAGGCACGGTCTATCCCGATGCGCTGCTCAGGCACCTCGGCGCGATCGGCGCGTGGGGCAGCCATCAACCGGTGAACGGCGCAGCCGATCTGCGCTGCGCCATTCAATCGATCGCAGCCCTCGGCGAGGTCTGCGGCGCCACCGCCTTCATGGCGTGGTGCCAGAACACGCTGGTCTGGTACGCGGCGAATTCCGGCAATGCGGCACTGACAGCCAAATTCGCCGACAAGTTCGCAAGCGGCAAGATTCTCGGCGGTACCGGGCTGTCGAACCCGATGAAGAGCTTCTTCGGCATCGAAAGGCTGAAATTGAAGGGCCGCAAGGTCGAGGGCGGCTATGTCGTGCGCGGCGCGCTGCCGTGGGTGTCCAACCTGGGCCCCGATCATTTCTTCGGCACCATCTTCGAGCGCGAGGACGAGGGCGGCGGCTCCGCAAAGGGCGGGCCGGGAATTGTCATGTTCCTCGCCGATTGCGCCAATCCCGCGATCACGCTGCAGCCGTGCAAGCCGTTCCTCGCGATGGACGGCACCGGCACCTTTGCCGTGCAGTTCCGCGACGTCTTCGTGCCGGACGAACTGATCCTGGCCGAGCCGGCGGGGCCGTTCGTCAGGAAGATCCGCGCCGGCTTCATCCTGCTGCAGGCCGGCATGGCGCTCGGGCTGATCAAGGATTGTATCCAGATCATGGACGAGGTCGACGCGCCTTTGAGGCACGTCAATCGCTTTCTGCCGCAACAGCCTATTCAGTTCCGTGAACTCCATGCCGAGTTCGAGAAGGAGACCATGGCGCTCGCGCGCGACCCCTACAACATCGATGACGCCTACTGGCGGCGCGTGGTGGCGCTGCGGCTGCGCGCAGGCGATGCCAGCGTCGCGGCCGCGCACGCGGCGATGCTCCATTGCGGCGCGCGCGGTTACCTGAAGAGCCACCGTGCCCAGCGCAGGATGCGCGAAGCCTATTTCGTTGCCATCGTCACGCCCGCCACCAAGCAGCTTCGCAAGATGCTGGCCGGCGACGAGTGCTGAAGGGATTCCCGTTTCGACCAAACCAGCAACCACACAACAGGAGAGGCCTGCCATGACGGACGTTCTGATTACTGCCGGCGAACTCGCGGAATTCCTCAAGAAGGAGCCGTGTGTCATCATCGACACCCGCAATCCCGAAGCCTATGGCGCAGGCCATCTCCCCGGCGCCGTCAATGTCCATGAAATCTTCACGTATCTTGCGACCTCGACGCCGGAGGGCATTGCCGAACTGAAGACGAAATTCGCCGACGCGTTCGGCGCCGCCGGGCTTTCGGGCACGGAGACCGCGGTCATCTACGAGCAGTCGATGAACTCCGGCTTCGGCCAATCCTGCCGCGGCTACTATCTCTTGACGATGCTCGGCTATCCCAAGGTCAAGGTGCTGCATGGCGGCTACGAGGCCTGGGCAGGGGCGAGCCTGCCGGTCACCACCGACGTGCCCTCGCCGGTCAAGGCGTCGTTCTCGATCGTGCCGGAAGCCGGCGACATCCTGATCGACGCCAGGACCATGCTGGCCGCCGTCGGCAAGCCCGGCATTGCGCTGCTGGACGTGCGCGACATCGACGAGTGGATCGGCGAAAGCTCTTCGCCTTACGGCAAGGATTTCTGTCCGCGCAAGGGACGCATCCCCGGCGCCGTGTGGCTCGAATGGTACCGCATGATGAAGCCGACCGCCGAGGGGCCGCGCTTCAAGTCGAAGAACGAGATTTTGGCCGAGTGCGCTACCGTCGGCATCACAGAGAATACGCCGGTCTATCTCTACTGCTTCAAGGGCGCGCGCGCC
Source organism: Pseudomonadota bacterium (assembly GCA_023422775.1). GTDB lineage: Bacteria > Pseudomonadota > Alphaproteobacteria > Rhizobiales > Xanthobacteraceae > Bradyrhizobium. Next base: position 61,632 of record JAFAGM010000038.1, on the reverse strand, counting down.
TCGAACACGTTTCTCGCATTGAAGAACGCCGGCGTGAAGGATGTGCGGATGTATTTCGGCTCCTGGAACGAATGGTCGCGCGATCCGTCGCTGCCGATCGAGGAGGGGTTGCCGATGGAGGCCAGCCTCACCAAGGCGGCATGACGGGCAGCTGTTCCTCATGGTGAGGAGCGCGTCTCGAACCATGAGGCCCATCTGTGGCCTGCATCCTTCGAGACGCCCGCGGAGCGGGCTCCTCAGGATGAGGATCAAGCAGCTCTGGCACTCAGAACTATCGCAGCCTGATTCCGCGGAATCAGGCTGCGATAGTGCGGCCGGCGATGGAACCGCGCCATCGCGCCGCGCTGGCGTTCCCGATGTAGCTTGCGTATAACTGCAACGCAGTCGGGTGGTCGCGCGGATGTCGATGTTCTCACGCAGATTTGGTCTTGCATGGATGGCGGCTACGCTGTGCCTGGGAGCGCCGGCGGCCCACGCGCAGGCCTCGCCGGTGAATTACTGGATTCCCGGCTGGCCGATGGGATTCAGCGGCACGGCGGGCGAGAGCGCTGACAGCTACGGCACCTTTCCGAGCTTCGACTTCCGCGACCTCGGCAACGGCTCTTCCTACGCGCGCTACAATTTCTCGAACGGTTTTTTTGTCGGCAGCCAGCGCAACAGCATGGGCCTCACGGGCTTCAGCCAGAGCGCACTCGGCGGTTTCGGCTCAATCCACAGCGAGGGCGTGCAGTTCGGCTACAGCCTGAAGGACGGCGGCGGGCCGCCCGTCACGTTCTATGCGGGTTTCGATACGCTGAAATACAGCACCGGCATCGGCAGCAGCGCGTTCGCGCCCTTCGACTCCAGGTCCGGCACGCTACCCGTTTCGAGCGCGTATGCCGGCCTCGAATTCCAGGCGACGTCGAACATCAGCCTGTCGCTCGGGGTCGGCGTCGTCCAGCAAACGGGCCGTCTCGATAGCGAGATCAATTCGCTGCCCGGCGCCTCGCCGTTCGGCATCGGCGGCCGCCGCTACTAGCGCCTGTAGGCCAACTCGGAAGTCGAGCCAACATGACGCTGGCCGAGCGGCCCGCGCACCGTTCACAACACTGTTATTGCTGCATGTCGGCCCTTCGCCTCCCTTAACTGGGAGTGTTGCGCTTGTTGTTGTACCCTCGGCGGAACAACTGCACGCGCTCCAGGAGGAATGTACATGACCAGCGTTGTACTCAGCCGCCGCAACCTCCTCGTCGCTGGAGGGGCCGTCCTGGTGTCGACCGTGGCTTCCGGGCTGCTGTTGCCCGCCCGCGCAGAAGGCCTTGCGCCGACCGCTTCGATGTCGGGCGGGGCCAACAACTACCGCGCGGGCGCGCCGACCGTGGATCGGATCGGCAAGGGTGGCTTCTGGATGAGTGGCACGGTGCGCCGCGCCGGTGACGGCGCTCCGCTTGCCGGGCAACGGATCCAAATCTGGGCGCACACCACTGAAGGACGGGAGCATGACCCGCAAAGTCATGGCGCCACGCTCACCGACAAGAACGGAGCGTTCCGTCTCGAGATGCCGCAGATCATTCCGGTCTTCGGCCAGCCGCATGGTCACCTCGCCTATGACAGTGGCGAATTCAAAACCGTCTTTCTGCGTCCGGTGATGCGGAGCGCAAAGGATACCAGCCTGGAGGCGCACTTCGTCCTGCAGCCGGCCTGACCGAGTTGCGAACGAAGGGATGGAGATCGGCCCGGGTGGCCCTGATCTGGACCGCTCTTGCCGCGGCCGTTGGCGTGCCGATCGCGGCCGCAGCGGCTAGCCCGCTGCTCGCATGGCGCGATCCGGTCTACATACTGGCCGGATTCGCAGGGATCGTCGCGCTCGGACTTGTGCTCGTTCAGCCCTTGCTGATCGCCGGATACTTGCCGGGACTATCGGCTTATCGTGGCCGGCGAACGCATCTCTGGACCGGAGGCGCGCTGGTCGTGGCGGTGGTGCTCCACGTCGGCGGCCTTTGGATCACCAGTCCGCCCGACATGATCGATGCGCTTCTCTTCTCGTCGCCGACGCCGTTCTCCCCGTGGGGTGTGGTCGCGATGTGGGCCATCTTCGCCGTCGCGCTCCTGGCCGCACTCCGCCGGCGATTGGGACTGCGGCCGCGAACATGGCGTATCGCCCATACGCTGCTTGCAATCGTCATCGTCGCAGGCAGTGCGGTCCACGCCATACTCATCGAGGGCACGATGGAGACGGTCTCGAAGGCCGCGCTCTGCGCGCTCGTCCTCGCTGCGGCTACGAAGGTCATGGTTGACCTGCGGGTGTGGAGAAAACGCGCGACGCCGCGCGGAGAGAGCGTGGTGCGGCAGTAAAGCGCGCCTGCCGCCGCCGAAAAGGCGCGTCGGAGACGATGCCCGACGGATGAACCTGTGAAGGTTCATGCTGATAACTCCGTCGTCGGCTGGAAAAGGCTTGTTCTGACCCGCCAGCATCCAATAGTGCAATCGTAAGGGGCAAGCAGTCCCCGGAGAGGAAGCGATCCCGTGAGCAACCCGCCGTTCCGGCCGATCATCCAGGCGCCGGACTTCTGGCGCTTGTGGTATGTCGGCCTGGTCGTCGCCACCGTGCGCTGGCTGGAAACCGTCGCGGTCGGGATTGTCGTCTACCAGCGCACCGATTCGGCGTTTCTGGTCTCGATGATGACCATGCTCCGTCTGCTTCCGATGGGCCTGTTCGGGGTGTTTCTCGGCGCGCTGGCGGAACGCTTTGATCGCGGCCGAACTCTCCTCATCGTCGTGCTGCTGATGAGCGGCACCTCCGCGGTCCTCGCAGTTCTGGACCGCACCGGACAACTCGAGATCTGGCACCTCGCCGTCGCGAGCTTCATCAACGGGTGCGGCTGGTGCACCGACAACCCGGTGCGCCGTGTGATGATGGGCGAAGTCGTGGGCCGCGACCAGATGGGCACCGCGATGTCGCTGGATGTCGGCGCCAGCAATGCGACCCGCATGATCGGCCCCGCGCTTGGCGGATTCCTGCTCGCCGGGACGGGCATCCAGGGCGCCTTTATCCTGAGCGTGCTGATGTATTGCACCGCGCTATGGTCGATTCTGACCATCCGCTCGCGGATTCCCCGCGCCGCAGGATCCGGTGCCGTGCTGGCGCGGATCGCCGAGGGGCTGGCTTTGGTGCGCGGCGACAAGCGGCTTATCGGCGTTCTGGTCGTGACCGTGATCTACAATATCTTCGCCTGGCCCTTTACCAGCATGATCCCCGTCATCGGACGCGATCGCCTGCACCTGGGCCCGGAGGGCGTGGGCCTGCTGGCGACGATGGAGGGCATCGGCGCTTTCGTGGGGGCGATGCTGTTGGCGCTGCGGCTGACCCCGAGATGGTACGGCCGGGCCTATCTTTCCGGCGTCATCTGTTACCTGGTCACGGTGGTGATTTTCGCACTGGCGCAAAGCCCGGCGCTGGCGGGCGTCGCATTGCTGCTGACGGGGTTGGGTGGCGCAGGATTCGCCACCGCGCAGGCAACCCTGGTGTATCTCGCCGCGCCGGCGGAAATGCGCTCGCGCATACTGGGCGTCCTGACCGTCTGCATCGGCACGGGCCCGATCGGCTTTCTGTGGCTGGGCTGGTTCGCAGACCGCATCGGCTCCCACAATGCCACGGCCGTGACCGCCGTCCTCGGCTTGCTGGCCCTGGCCGCGACCTGGCGCTGGTGGAAGGGTATTTGAGGGAGAGCGCCCCTGGACTGTCGGATCGCCGCATACAGCCGCGATTACGGCGACGCAAAGCTCATCCTTCAGGGGATAACAATAAACGCGGGCTATTGCTCCGACGACAGGCGGATCATCTGGCGCCCGTCATTCATTGCCTTGAGATTGTTGACGTAGTTCTCGGGACGCTGCCAGCGGTGAGGAACTTTCAATCCCATGAATTCTGCGATGCTGCCGATGAACGCAGTGCAATTGGTCGTTTCGGCGTTCCAGACCGGTGAACTAGCCTGCAGTTTCTTGATGTAGGCGAAAACCCGTTTCGCGTCCGTCTCGTTCAAGTAAACGCGGTAGCTGGCGGTGAGGTATTGCGGATCAAGATCGCCATAGCTCGCCTTGGTCTCGGACGGCACCCACGTCAGATGACCAAGTATATAGGGCAGGGTGTCTCCCGCGGGGGTGAGGCCCGCGACTTCGACGGCGCGCTCGCTCGTCTTCCCGTACCAGACGAAAGCGTGTCCCCAGCTTGCCGCCGTGCGCGCTCTGAAATCCACGTAGTACGGGCCCTTTGCCGGTCCCGGCTTTCGGGTCGACGCCTCACCGGAAACAAGCGCGTTCGCGTTGGCGGCGCGCTTGTCCATTTCCGGTTTGGGAGAAATGAGACGTTCAAGGCCAGCGAGAATATCGATCTCGCGCGCCGAAGCGGGATGGATTTCGCACTGGAGCAGGACAGCGAGTCCCGCAAGCAAGCATAGTCCTGATCGCTTCGGCCGGTTTGCCACGGTACGCCCTTCAACTGTCGATAAAGATCAGATCAACGAGATCCGGGCTCAATACCGCGCATAGGGCCGCGGCGCGACGACGGGCGTCTTGCCGACCGGAGTTTTTCCGATGGGGGTCTTGCCAATCGGCATCTTGCCGACCTCGGCCGTCTGATAGACGGGCTGTCGGCGCGGGATGTCGGCAGCAGCAGCAGCCGTCACCAGGGCAAACGTCGCACCCGCTGCAATCACGATCTTCTTCACAGTACTGTTACCTCTACGTTGGAGTAAGCAGGGCGGTCAGCCTCGCCCCCCTCAGCCACGTCGTGAGCATGAATGTCCGAATGCGTCCACAGTGCGGCACGCTGGACACGTTCGTGCGATAGCTCTGCAGTGCGGCAGATATGCGACGGTTGGAACCTGAGATCACACGCCGCCGATCAGCGTTATGTCTGCATGCTCCAATCAGCCTGCCAGGCCGCGTCCGTTTGCAATCCCCAGCGCCTTGATGCGCGAGGCCAGCGTGGTCGGCTTGATGTCGAGCATCTCGGCCGCACCTCCGGCACCGAAGACCTTGCCGGAACAGGCCTCAAGTGCGGCGAGGATGTTGGCGCGCTCGTGGGCGCGCATTTCCGACGATGTCATGACGGTGGGGCGGCTGTCTGCCTTTACGCGCGGCGCATCGGGGGAGGGCAGCACACCTGATGCATCGGGCAGGTCGATGCGCAACCGGCCGTTCTGCGCGAGGATCGCGGCGCGCTCGATCACGTTCTGCAGTTCGCGGACGTTGCCGGGCCAGTCATAGCGCGAAAGTTTTCGTGCATCGCCTTCCGACAGGCGCAACTCCGATTTCAGCGCCTTGCCGGTCAGGAAATGCTGCGCCAGCAGCGGAATGTCCTCGCGCCGCTCGCGCAGCGGCACGGACTCCACCGGAAACACGTTGAGCCGGAAATAAAGATCCTCGCGAAAGCGGCCGCGCTGCACTTCCTGCTTGAGATCGCGGTTGGTGGCGGCGATCAGGCGCACGTCGACCGCGCGGGTGCGCTCCTCGCCGACGCGCTCGAAATTGCCCTCCTGCAGCACCCGCAACAGCTTGCCCTGCAGCTCCAGCGGAATCTCGCCGACCTCGTCGAGAAACAGCGTGCCGCCATCGGCGAGTTCGAAGCGGCCGATGCGATCGCGCATCGCGCCGGTGAAGGCGCCTCTGACGTGGCCGAAGAACTCGCTCTCGAACAGTTCGCGCGGGATCGCCGCGCAATTGACCCGTATCAGCGGCCGGTCGCGGCGGCTGCTGGCCTCGTGGATGGCGCGCGCGATCAGTTCCTTGCCGGTGCCGGATTCGCCCGTGATCATCACGGCTGCCGAGGTCGGCGCCACCAGCTTGACCTGGCGCAGCGTCGTCTGGATCGCCTCGCTCCGGCCGATGATGCCGCGCGGGTTGGTCTCGATGCGGATTTCTTCCTGCAGGTAAGCGTTTTCAAGTTCCAGCCGTTCGCGCAGGCGATCGACCTCGGCGAGCGCGGCGTGCAGTTTCTCGTCCGCCTCGCGCCGCTGGCTGACGTCGCGGAACACGATGACGGCGCCGACCACCACGCCGCGGTCGCGAATGGGAGTGGATGTATACTCGACCCAGACCGGCGTGCCGTCCTTGCGCCAGAATACTTCGCCGTCGACCTGGTGCACGGCGCCGTCGCGAAACGCCGCGTAGATCGGGCAGTCGTGATCGGGATAGTGCCGCCCGTCATGATGGGTGTGATGGACGATCGGGTGGATTTCCTTGCCGACCAGTTCGTCCGCTGCCCAGCCCAGCATGCGCTCCGCCGCCGGGTTCACGAAGGTGGTCTTTCCTTCCGCGTTGACGCCGTAGATGCCTTCGCCGGCGGCGCGCAGGATCAACTGGTTTTCGCGTTCGATGTCCTGGAACACCCGCTCGACCCGCTGCCAGGTCGCGATGCCGCTGCGCATGTGGTCCTCGGCCACCGCATCGACATAGCGGCGGCGGCGGGCGTCGAGGTCGCTCATGGTGAGCAGCACCAGCGGGCGGCGATCGCCGGACAGCAGGGCGCCGGCATATTCGAGACGGAGGCTTTGGCCGGTGGCATGGCGCGGGGTCAGCGCGTTGGTCCAGTAGGCTCCCCTGTCGAGCACGGCCTGCGTGAACACGATCAGCGCCGGCAATTGCCCGGTATGGAGCGCGCTGACTTTGGTTTGCCGCAGCAAGGCGCGATCGTAGCCGAGCAGGGTGCAGGCGGCCGGATTGGCGTCGAGGATCAGGTCGGCGTGGGGATCGAGCAGCAGGGTCGGCTCGATTGCAAACTCGAACGCGGCGGCGCGGAGGCCGGCATCCTGTGGCACGGCCGTCGAATTCAAGCCCGGATTCATGGCCAGATCCATCTACTTGACTCCGAAAAATCGTAATTTGACTACGATTTTCCGTTTATCACGAATTTTCGTAGCGGCCAATATCAAGCAAAATCCTGCGACATCAGCGTATTCGCCGAAGAAGTGGGCTGGCATGTGCCTTGCTTAATTGGGGGCAACACCCCCTGCAGGAGGTTCCATGTCTACCTTCGACAACCCATTCGATCCAAATCGCAGTCTTCGTGCCGGTGGCTGCAGTTGCGGCCGGCACATCAGTGAAGCCGAACACGAACAGGCCGCTTTGGCGCTGCGTTGCGAGCCCCAGCCCAGCGAGGACAAGCGCTACGAGGGCGTCGTCGCGTCTGCCGTGATGCGCGCGATGTTTCCGAAGGACGTGGCGCGGCGCGCCTTCTTGAAATCGGTCGGCGCCTCGACTGCGCTGGCCGCGATCTCGCAGTTCTTCCCGCTCAAGACCGCGACCGAGGTTTTCGCGCAAGGCGGCGCGCCCGAGAAGAAGGACCTCAAGGTCGGCTTCATCCCGATCACCTGTGCAACGCCGATCATCATGGCGCATCCGCTCGGCTTCTACTCAAAGCACGGCCTCAATGTCGAAGTGGTGAAGACCGCCGGCTGGGCCGTGATCCGCGACAAGACCATCAACAAGGAATACGACGCCGCGCACATGCTGGCGCCGATGCCGATCGCGATCTCGCTGGGGCTCGGCGCCAACGCGATCCCGTTCACGGTGCCGGCGATCGAGAACATCAACGGGCAGGGCATCACGCTCGCCATGAAGCACAAGGACAAGCGTAATCCTGCGGACTGGAAGGGCATGAAGTTCGCCATTCCGTTCGACTATTCGATGCACAATTACCTGCTGCGCTATTACCTCGCCGAGCACGGCCTCGATCCTGATACCGACGTGCAACTGCGCTCGGTGCCGCCGCCGGAGATGGTGGCGAACCTGCGCGCCGACAACATCGACGGCTTCCTTGCGCCCGACAACATCTGCCAGCGCGCGATCTATGACGGCGTCGGTTTCATGCACATCCTGTCCAAGGAGATCTGGGACGGCCATCCCTGCTGCAGCTTCGCGGCCAGCAGGGAATTCATCACCAACTCGCCGAACAGCTTCGCGGCGCTGACGCGGGCGATCGTGGATGCGACCGCCTATGCGTCGAAGGCCGAGAACCGCAAGCAGATCGCGGAGGCGATCGCGCCTGCGAACTACATCAACGCACCCGTCACCGTGCTGGAGCAGGTGCTGACCGGCACCTATGCCGACGGCCTCGGCGGCGTGAAGACCGATGCCAAGCGCGTCGATTTCGATCCGTTCCCCTGGCAGTCGTTTGCGGTCTGGATGCTGACCCAGATGAAGCGCTGGGGCCAGATCAAGGGCGATGTGGATTACAAGGCAGTGGCCGAGCAGGTTTATCTCGCGACCGACACCAAGAAGGTGATGGCCGAGATGGGCCTGACGCCGCCGGCGACGTCGTACAAGTCGTTCTCGGTGATGGGCAAGGCGTTCGATCCGCAAAAGCCCGACGATTATCTCGCCAGCTTCAAGATCAGGAAGGCGGCGTGAGGGCGCAATTACATTCTCCGCCGTCGTCCCGGCGAACGCCGGGACGCATACTCCGCGGCGGCAGTAAGGAAGGAAGGTCTTTGACGTCGTGCCCAAAACAGACGGCACGGCGTATGGGTCCCGGCGTTCGCCGGGACGATGTGGTGAGAGAGTTTGCCCGATGAACTTCTCCCTTCGCTTCCGCGCGGCCGTCGTCTCCGTCGCACTGTTCGCGGCCTTCCTCGGCATCTGGCATCTCGCCACGCGCCCGACGGCGGCGACCACCACCATGTCGCCGGAATACGCCAGGCTGATGGGGCTGACGGCGACGCAGGGCAAGTCGGCGATGCCGGGTCCATCAGATGTCGGCGCAAAATTGTGGGAGCATCTCAAGCAGCCGCTCTACGACAACGGGCCGAACGACAAGGGACTCGGCATCCAGCTCGGCTATTCCATCGGCCGAGTCGGCCTCGGCTATCTGCTCGCGGTCATCGTCGCGATCCCGCTCGGCTTCCTGATCGGCATGTCGCCGCTGATCAGCAAGGCGCTGGATCCCTTCATCCAGGTGCTGAAGCCGATCTCGCCGCTCGCCTGGATGCCGCTTGCGCTCTATACCATCAAGGATTCCTCGATATCGGCGATCTTCGTCATCTTCATCTGCTCGGTGTGGCCGATGCTGCTCAACACGGCGTTCGGCGTCGCAGCCGTCCGCAAGGAGTGGATCAACGTCGCGCGCACGCTGGAGGTCGGCACCGTCAGGCGGGCTTTCACCGTGATCCTGCCGGCCGCCGCACCGACCATCCTGACCGGCATGCGGATCTCGATCGGCATCGCCTGGCTCGTGATCGTCGCCGCGGAAATGCTCGTAGGCGGCACCGGCATCGGCTACTTCGTCTGGAACGAGTGGAACAACCTCTCGATCACCAACGTCATCATCGCCATCCTCCTGATCGGCGTGGTCGGCATGCTGCTGGACCAGATCCTCGCGCGGTTCACGCGCATGGTCACGTTCCCGGAGTGAGTAAGATGATAGCACAGAGGCAACCGTGTCCCGGGCGCACTGCGGCGCGAAGTGCCGCTATGCAGAACCGGGACCCAGCGGCGCAGAATGGGTCCCGGTTCTGCGGTGCACCACTGCGTGGCGCACTGCGCCCGGGACACGGGATTTACGCATGACCGACAGGTTCATTTCCATCGAAGGCATCGCGCGGCGCTATCCCGCCGCCAATGGCGGGCAGACCACGATCTTCGAGGATCTCTGGCTCTCGATGGGGCGCGGTGAATTCGGCTGCGTGATCGGGCATTCCGGCTGCGGCAAGACCACGGTGCTGAACATCCTCGCCGGGCTCGACGAGCCCAGCGAAGGCGCCGTCATTGTCGACGGGCAGGCGATCGAGGGTACGAGTCTGGACCGCGCCGTGATCTTCCAGAGCCATGCGCTGCTGCCGTGGCGCACCGTGCTCGGCAACGTCGCCTATGCCGTCACCTCGAAATGGCGCAACTGGGACCGCGCCAGGGTCAGGGCGCACGCGCAAAAGTTCATCGACCTGGTCGGGCTGACCAGCTCCGAGCACAAGCGGCCGTCAGAACTGTCCGGCGGCATGAAGCAGCGCGTCGGCATTGCGCGGGCGCTGTCGATCACGCCGAAGATCATGCTGATGGACGAGCCGTTCTCGGCGCTGGACGCACTGACGCGCGGCACGCTGCAGGACGAGGTGCGCCGGATTTGCCTCGAGACCGGGCAGACCGCGTTCATGATCACTCATGACGTGGACGAGGCGATCTATCTCGCCGACAAGATTTTCCTGATGACCAACGGTCCCGACGCGGTGCTGGCCGAGATCGTGGAAAATCCGCTGCCGAAGGATCGCGGCCGCATCGATCTGCACCGCCATCCGCTCTACTACGCGCTGCGCAACCACATCGTCGATTTCCTGGTCAGCCGCAGCAAGACCTTCACCGCGACGACGCCGGATCACGACCCGCGCAACGTGCCGGTGGTGCGGCCGGGCAAACCTGAATTGGTCATTGCGTCGGGTTCAGACGAAGCACCTGAGGCGTCATGGCCGGGCCTGTCCCGGCCGTCCACGTCTTTCTAGATCGGCGAAGCAAGTACGTGGATGCCCGACATATTTGAGTGAAGACGCGCTTCGCGCTTTTGCCCGGGCCTGACGAGATTGAAAAGGAGAGACCATCCATGAAACGCGAAGACCTCACCGAGAAGCTGCTCGACATCAAGCGCGAGAAGGGCTGGAGCTGGAAGCACATCTGCGAAAAGATCGGTGGCTATTCCGACGTGCTGATCGTCGGCGCCATCATGGGCCAGATGAAGCTGACAAAACCGCAGGCCGCCAATGCCGGAGAACTGTTCGGGCTGTCGAAATCGGAAACCGCGATGCTCAACGAGGTGCCGATGCGCGGCACCGGCACGCCGATGCCGCCGACCGATCCCCTGATCTACCGCTTCTATGAAATGGTGATGGTCAATGGTCCGGCCTGGAAGGCGCTGATCGAGGAGGAGTTCGGCGACGGCATCATGTCGGCGATCGATTTCGACATGGTGCTGGAGCGCGTCGCCAATCCCAAGGGCGACCGGGTCAGGATCACGATGTCCGGAAAATTCCTGCCGTACAAATATTACGGCGCCAGCGGCAACGTGCCGGAATATGGATTCAAGGAGGAATAGCTCCTGCCGTCATTGCGAGCGAAGCGAAGCAATCCATATCCCCACATGGGAAAGCAAGAGTGGATTGCTTCGTCGCTTCGCGCCTCGCAATGACGGAGGTGGTAGGGTGCCCTTACGTCCCCGCCTTCACCTGGGCGGCGGCCTGGGCCATCAGTTCTTCCATCTTGGCGCGAACCTCGGGCGCGGCGATGGCGACGCCCTTGGCGGCGAAATCCTTCACCACCTTGTTCTGGACATCGTCGTCGCCGGCCTCCTCGAAGTCGGCCGCGACCACTTCCTTCGAATAGGCGGTGGCGGCGTCGCCCGACAGGCCGAGCTTCTCGGCTGCCCAAAGACCGAGCAGGCGGTTGCGACGCGCCATGGCCTTGAATTTCTGTTCCTCGTCGAGGGCGAATTTCTTCTCGAAACCTTCCTCGCGCTTGTCGAAAGTGGTCATTTCTACGGTTCCAATCCCGGCCAATGGTAAACGGGCGCCGCATTGTGGCGGGCCTATCGACTACCTAAATAGAGGGGGCGAATCGGTAAAACAACGGCTCGTTAAGCCGCAGGGCAGCCGGGATAAGTTGGGCCCAATCGGGCCGGGTCGATTGTGCTGGATGGCCCAATCGGATAGGTTGCCTGCAGGCTAGGTTCTTGTTCTGTTTCCGGTCGCTCTGTCCTGGATCTGGCCTTCACGGCAGCTCCGTCGTGGTCGCAAACCCTTGTCATCCGGAGCACACCAATTCATGGAAATCAACAAAACACGCTACATCCCAATGAGCCGTCGACGCCGCATTTATGAAGGCAAGGCCAAGGTCCTGTATGAAGGCCCGGAGCCGGGAACCCTGATCCAGCACTTCAAGGACGACGCGACCGCGTTCAATGCCAAGAAACACCAGGTGATCGAGGGCAAGGGCGTCCTCAACAACCGGATTTCGGAGTACCTGTTTCAGCACCTCAATGACATCGGGGTGCCGACCCATTTCATCCGCCGCCTCAACATGCGCGAGCAGCTGATTCGGGAGGTCGAGATCGTGCCGCTGGAGGTGGTGGTGCGGAATGTGGCGGCGGGTTCGCTGTCGCAGCGCCTCGGCATCGAGGAGGGCACCCAACTGCCGCGCTCGATCATCGAGTTCTATTACAAGAACGATCAGCTCGGCGATCCGATGGTGTCGGAAGAGCACATCACCGCGTTCGGCTGGGCCACGCCGCAGGAAATCGACGACATCATGGCGCTCGCCATTCGCGTCAACGATTTCCTCACCGGGCTGTTTCTCGGCATCGGCATCCGCCTGGTCGACTTCAAGATGGAATGCGGACGGCTGTTCGAGAACGAGATGATGCGGATCATCGTTGCCGACGAGATCTCGCCGGATTCATGCCGGCTGTGGGACATCAAGTCGAACGAGAAGCTCGACAAGGACCGTTTCCGCCGCGATCTGGGTGGCCTCCTGGAGGCCTACACCGAAGTGGCAAAGCGTCTGGGCATCCTGATGGAGAACGAGCGGCCGGCCGGTACCGGCCCGGTGCTGGTGAAGAGCTGAGGCAAGAAGTGAGGCAAGCATCGTGAAGGCACGCGTTACCGTTACGTTGAAGTCGGGCATTCTCGATCCGCAGGGCAAGGCCATCGAAGGCGCACTGAAATCGCTCGGCGTCGATGGCGTCGCCAGCGTCCGCCAGGGCAAGGTGTTCGACATCGAGCTTGCAGGCGCCGACAAGGCCAAGGCCGAAGCGGCATTGAAGGATGCCGCCGACAAGCTCCTGGCGAATACCGTGATCGAGAACTACCGGGTCGAGCTGCTGGGCTAGGGATGAACGAGATATCCCTTCAACAGGTTCATGCGGTTGCTTTGGATATCTTGTCTTCTCTCGGTCGAATCGAAAACTCCGTCGATGAACTCTTGCTCCAAATGCGCGCAATTAATCGCGAAATGCTGGAAGCCAAGCATTTTTGTGAGAGAGCGCGACAGCTGAAGGCCGTATCGGAATGAAATCAGCCGTTCTCGTCTTTCCCGGCATCAACCGCGAGCGCGATATGGCGCGGGCGCTGAAACTCGTTTCCGGTCAGGAGGCCGCGATGGTCTGGCACGCCGAGACCTCGCTGCCCAAGGGCACGGATCTGGTGGTGGTGCCCGGCGGGTTTTCCTATGGCGACTACTTGCGCTGCGGTGCGATTGCCGCGCGCGCCCCCGTGATGGACGCGGTGCGGAAATATGCGGCCGATGGCGGCCTTGTGCTCGGCGTCTGCAACGGTTTCCAGATCCTGTGCGAAGCGGGGTTGTTGCCTGGCGTGCTGATGCGCAACGCGAAGCTGAGATTCATCTGCAGGGATGTGCACCTGCGGGTGGAACGCTCGGATACGCCGTTCACGCGCGGCTACAATGCCGGCCAGGTGATCCGCGTGCCGGTCGCGCATGGCGAGGGCAACTACGAAGCCGATGAAGAAACGGTGAAGCGGCTCGAGGGCGAGGGGCGGGTGCTCTATCGCTACTGCTCGGCCGACGGCGTCGTCGACGAGGCCTCCAATATCAACGGCGCGGCGCAGTCGATCGCCGGGATCGTCAACGGGCGCGGCAACGTGCTCGGCATGATGCCGCATCCTGAAAACCACGTCGAAGACATCATGGGCTGCACCGACGGCCGCGGCCTGTTCGCGGGGCTCGCCGCGCATCTGGCAAAAGCTGCGTGAAGCCGTTGGCGGGCGCCTGGCAGTTGGCCAAAAGCCCCGCGACGCGGCGGTGAAACCTGTCAATCCTTGCCGCGCAATCGGCTGAGCCAGTTTCGATATTGCGCGGCCGGAATCGTCATCGCAGCGACGCCCGCCATGACCAGCACGAGGCCGAGCGCCAGATTGGCCGGCACGGACTCGCCCAGCAACAGCACGGACAGGCCGACGCCGATCGGAATCCGAAGATAGCCCTGCGCGTTGGTGGTCAGTGTGCCGAGCCGCGAAAGGCACATGTAGAACAGCATCAGCCCGAGAGCGCTGGAGAATATCCCCATCGCGACAGTGGCAACCAGCGCCTCGGTCGTGGGCCGCAAGGTCCAGGGGTGATCGACGATCAGCGATGCCGGCAGCAATATGAACCCGCCGAACAGCAGCGAGCCTGCGGCCACCACCATCGGGTCGTAATCGGTCAGCCGCAGGCCGAAGATCGTGGCGCATGCGAACGATATGGTTGCGAGCAGGATGACGATCTCGGCAAAGATATTGGTGTCGAGCGTGGAGAGCGCATCGAGGCCGATGATCGCGGCTGTTCCGGCAAGACCCAGAATGGCGCCGACAAGCTTCAATAGCGTCGCGGGCTCGTGCCGCGTGATGCCCCAAGTGATCAGAAACGCGAAGATCGGCGTCGTCGAGGCCAGCACCACGGTCGATGACGCCGGCACATATTGCTGCGCCCAGGTGATCAGCAGGAACGGAAACGTGGAATTGATGGTCTGTTGCTGCGCGAACAGCTTCCAGGCTTTGGCGTCGGTCGGCATCCGCACGCCGCGCATGCGCAGGATGAAAAGCAGGAAGGCGGCCGCGATCAGCGAGCGCGCCGAGATGAAGGTGATCGGCGGGATGGTGCCGAGGCCGATCTTGGTCAGCGGATAGGTCGAACTCCAGCAGCACGCCAGCGCGAGCAGCAGCAGATAGTCGCGCCAGCCGCGACGGGCTTTTGACGCGTCAGGTGGCAACGCCGGCCGCGCCAGTCGGCTTCTTCCACTTCACGCGCTTGATGGTGCCGGAGAAGGTGAACAGCGACCGCTCGCCCGATTTCAGGACGCCGCGCAGGAAAATCAGTGAGCCGCCGGCGCGGGTGATTTCACCCTCGCATTCGATCAACTCACCCTCGCGCGCGGCATCGAGAAACTCGCAGGAGAACGCGACCGTCACGCCCGGTCCCTGCAGTACCGAAGAGGCGATCGCAAACAGGCTGTAGTCGGCGAACGACATGAAGCAGCCGCCATGGACGTTGCGCATGCCGTTGAGGTGCTTCTTCTCGACCCGGAACGCGCATTGCACTTTGCCGTGCTCGTCCATCCGGTGCCAGAAAGGGCCGTTATGGGTCTCAAAACTGTCGCGGGTCCAGGTCCGCCAGCCCTCGAATTCGCCTTCGGTTTCGACGTGCAGGTCAGGGCGGTGGTGGAATGCGTTTTGGGGGAGTTCGTTCACTAAAAATGGCCTTCAATTGGATGTTTCCGTTCTTAAATCTGATCCGGGAAGGATGTGCAAACGCCGATCCCGCAAGGCCCCCTTCGCAAAGCTCTGGACAGGGCGGAAATGCGCCATAAAAGGCCTTTCCGGCCCCTGTTGATCTCTCCTATTAAGGCACCCATGAACGAGCCCCAGATCACCCCCGAACTCGTCGCCAGCCATGGTCTCAAGCCCGACGAGTATGAGCGCATCCTCAAGCTGATCGGGCGGGTGCCGAGCTTCACCGAACTCGGGATTTTCTCGGCGATGTGGAACGAGCACTGCTCGTACAAGTCCTCGCGCATCCACCTGCGGGGGCTGCCGACCAAGGCGCCGTGGGTGATCCAGGGCCCGGGCGAGAACGCCGGCGTGATCGACATCGGCGACGGCCAGGCGGTCGTGTTCAAGATGGAGAGCCACAACCACCCGAGCTACATCGAGCCCTATCAGGGCGCGACCACCGGCGTCGGCGGTATCCTGCGCGACGTGTTCACCATGGGCGCGCGGCCGATCGCCTGCCTCAACGCGCTGTCGTTCGGGGCGCCCGAGCATCCGAAGACGCGCCATCTGGTGTCGGGCGTGGTGGCCGGCGTCGGCGGCTACGGCAATTCCTTTGGCGTGCCGACCGTGGGCGGGCAGGTGCGATTCCATACCCGCTATGACGGCAACATCCTGGTCAACGCGATGGCGGTCGGCCTCGCCAAGACCGACAAGATCTTCTACGCGGCGGCATCGGGCGTGAACATGCCGATCGTCTATCTCGGCTCCAAGACCGGCCGCGACGGCATTCACGGCGCCTCGATGGCCTCGGCCGAGTTCGACGACAATTCCGAGGAAAAGCGCCCGACCGTGCAGGTCGGCGATCCCTTTGCGGAGAAGCTGCTGCTGGAGGCCTGCCTCGAGATCATGGAAAAGGGCTGCGTGATCGCGATCCAGGACATGGGCGCGGCCGGCCTGACATGCTCGGCGGTCGAGATGGGCGCCAAGGGCGATCTCGGCGTCGATCTCATTCTGGACAGCGTGCCGACCCGAGAAACCGGCATGAGCGCCTACGAGATGATGCTCTCGGAAAGCCAGGAGCGCATGCTCATGGTGCTCAAGCCCGAGAAGGAAAAAGAGGCCGAGGCGATCTTCACGAAGTGGGGGCTCGATTTCGCCATCGTCGGCTACACCACCCCGAGCAAGCGTTTCGTGGTCAAGCATGGCGGCGACGTCATGGCCGATCTGCCGATCAAGGAGCTCGGCGACGAGGCGCCGGTGTATGACCGGCCGCATGTTGCATCCGAGCCGCTGCCGGTGGTGCAGGCGCGCGAGGTCAAGCCGCCGCTCGGAATCATGCCGGCGCTGGAGAAGCTGATCGGCTCGCCCGAGCTGTGCTCGAAGCGCTGGGTCTGGGAGCAGTATGACCACGTCATTCTCGGCAATACCGTGCAGCGTCCCGGCGGCGACGCCGCCGTGGTGCGCGTCGAGGACGGGCCGAAGGGGCTCGCGCTCACCGTCGACGTGACGCCGCGCTATTGCGAGGCGGACCCGTTTGAAGGCGGAAAGCAGGCGGTGGCTGAAGCCTGGCGCAACATCACCGCGGTCGGCGGCCGCCCGCTGGCGATCACGGACAATCTCAACTTCGGAAACCCTGAAAGGCCCGAGATCATGGGCCAGTTCGTCGGCTGCCTGAAGGGCATCGGCGAAGCCTGCCGCGCACTCGACTTCCCGGTCGTCTCCGGCAACGTCTCGCTCTACAACGAGACCAACGGACGCGGCATCCTGCCGACGCCCTCGATCGGCGGCGTCGGCCTGCTCGATGATTTCACGAAGTCAGCGACACTCGCGTTCAAGGCCGATGACGAAGCGATCCTGCTGATCGGCGACACCCAGGGCTGGCTCGGCCAGTCGGTTTACCTGCGCGATGTCTGCGGCCGCGAAGAGGGCGCGCCGCCGCCGGTCGATCTCGCCGCCGAGAAACGCAATGGCGACGTGGTGCGCGGCATGATCCATGCCGGCACCGCGACCGCGGTGCATGACGTCTCCGACGGCGGGCTTTTGATTGCGCTGGCGGAGATGGCGATCGCAAGCGGCGTCGGCGCGCAGCTCCTGGCGGCGCCGAGTTCGACCGTGCCGCATGCGTACTGGTTCGGCGAGGACCAGGCGCGCTACATCGTCACCGTGCCGGCGGTAGAGGCCGGCCTGGTGCTGGCGAAGATGAAGGGTGCGGGCGTTCCTTGCGCGCGCATTGGCACCACGGGTGGTGATGCGATCGCCGTTGCCGGCGAGGGGCAGGCTGCGGTGAGTACGCTCAAGACCGCGTTCGAGCACTGGCTGCCGGCCTATATGAGCGGCAAGGCGTCGTAGGCTACCGGTTGCGCCCCCTGCACGGCCAGTCCCGACCATGCGAACGGCCGTAACCCATGGCGTTCGCCAGCCACAGCGGAACCGTTTGCTCCTGCGGCCCAGTGCGTATCACCGGCACGATGGGCCCGCCGCATGGATCGACACGGTCGTCCTCAGGGCGATAACGGTATCGTGGAACAATATTGTAATCCCAGTAAGGTGCGGGCGCTCTGATGATGACCCGTTCCCGCGGTTCGCTGACGGCTTGCGCCTGCGCTGCGGCACCAAACATGGCCGGAATATTCAGAACCAGGGCCGCTCCCAGAACTGCGATCAATATCCTCATGCCGTGGCCTCCCTACATAGAGCCTGGACACAGTTCGTCGCGATCGCTGGCAAGCGGTACGGCCCCGGCATTTGGGGTGGCTGGGGCCGCGTGGGCTCTGCACCGCGCGCCGCGCTGGCAAGCTCATTTCAAATCAGGAACTCTGCCAAAGCTAGTGTCCCAAGGGACAGGTTGCCCAAAGCCACCGGCTCGCTTCGCTCTACCCGTCCTTACGAAGTCGAATGGACTACAACACCTTGCTCGCCCCCGGAATCTGCCGCAGCGCGCGCGTCAGCGCCCAGCTGAACGCGACTGTCAGGACGAATCCGACCGTCGCCTTGACGATGGCCGGCAGGTTGTAGTCGAACAGCCAGTATTGCAGCCAGAGTGCGATTGGGTAGTGCACCAGGAACATGCCGTAGGCGTCAGGCTGCATCGGGTCGAGCAGCCTGGCCGAGCCGGATTGCCTGAACCTCTGGAAAAAGGCCAGGATCAGAAACATGATGGCTACGCTGAAGACCGCGAAGCAGATGGCATAGAGCGCTTCATACCAGTTCGGCAGCGGCGACGGGTTGCCCAGTATTTCGCGCTTGATGAAGATCAGCACCCAGAGCAGGCAATACGGAACGATTGCCAGCACCATCCAGTCCCAGCTCACCTTCGCCATCCGGCCGTCTGCCGCGAGCAGCCCGCGATCGAGCTGCGCAAGGCCGATGCCGGCACCGAAGAAGAAGTAGCTGGCATAGAGCATCACGCGCCCGTGCTGCACCGAAAACGGCCCGAACTCGAACCAGCTGCTTGGTCCATAGATCATCAGCCCGGGAACGTAGAATGCGGCCGTGACGGCAAGCATGACCGCGAAGAACTCCGCGGGCCGGCGGCGACCGCGCAGCGAGAGGCGATTGATCGGATCGAGCAGGTTGGGCGACAGCCGGTACAGCAGGCAGGCAACCAGGTCGAAGGCGAACAAGACCCAGAGAAACCAGATCGGCCCGCTCGGCCACGGACCCTTCGTGACCATGTTCCACCAGTACTCCGAAAAGCCGATTTCGGGATGGTGCCGCAGGGAGATCGCGTAATAGGCGAGCGGAATCACCGTGAACGCGCAGATCACGAACGGCAGGGCAAGCCGGAGCAGGCGGTCCGCCATATAGTTCGCCGGTCCCTTCCGGGCGATCCCGGACCAGGCGAACAGTCCCGACAGGAAAAAGAACATCGCCATGAAGAAGCTGTCGGTGGCCAGCACGATCATGTCGAAACCGAAAAAGTACTTCGGGTCGGTATGGCCGAAATAGGTGTAGGGGATCACCGCGTGATGCAGCAGCACCACCAGCGTCAGGAAGGTACGAGCGCGGTCGAGCGCCAGGTTGCGCGTCTTGGCTTTCGGCTGGGCCTGAACGCTGGCGTCCGTCAAGGTGGAGGTAATCGTCATCATGGGCCCCCGGCGAGCCTGAGTTCGCCCTGATGTTGCAACCCGGTTCCCGATTCAGCAAGGGCCAATCTCGTGCCGCCGCCGCCCGCGTGGACGGCTACGCCACTTCCTCGATGGTCACCTTGTCGGGATAGAACGCCAGATGGCCCGCGATCTCGGCCATGGCCGGGAAGGGCGCTTCATAGGTCCAGATCGAGTTTTCGATGCTCTTGCCATTGGCGTTGATGCTGAAATAGTTCGCGTCACCCTTGTAGGGACAGTGCGTGGTGCGCTCGGTGCGGGCCAGGAGCGCCATGTTGATGTCCTCGCGCGGCACATATTGCACCGCCGGATAGCTTGCCTCCTTCAGGGTCAGGGCACGGGTGGTGTCGGCGATGACGACCCCGCCGGCCGAGACCCGGACGCGCTTCGGATTTGCCGTAATCGTGATCGGATGGTCGGGGCCGGGCAGTTTCATGATTCTGAGCCTCTTTTTCGGTCAGCCCGACGTGATCGGGCGCGACCGGATCGCACGGTGTCAAACGGTCGGACCGGGAATATAGTGCCGCAAGGCGTGACCTAGAAGAGCGTACGCGCTAGGTTTGGTTATCACGGCCGCGCGAGCGGACCATGATTCCAAACCGGGCCATGATTAGAAACACCTGACGGAGACTTGCTGGATGCCGATGGACGCCCACGATATCGAGTCGATGATCAAGGCAGCTATCCCCGATGCCGAGGTGACGATCCGCGATCTCGCAGGCGACGGCGACCATTACGCCGCGACCGTGATCTCGGAATCCTTCCGCGGCAAGTCACGCGTTCAGCAGCACCAGATCGTCTACCAGTCGCTCAAGGGACAGATGGGCGGGGTGCTGCACGCGCTGGCGCTGCA
Source organism: Pseudomonadota bacterium (assembly GCA_023422775.1). Classification (GTDB taxonomy): domain Bacteria; phylum Pseudomonadota; class Alphaproteobacteria; order Rhizobiales; family Xanthobacteraceae; genus Bradyrhizobium. Next base: position 41,458 of record JAFAGM010000038.1, on the reverse strand, counting down.
GACCGGAGTCCCCGAGGGGTAGCCCCGACGGGCGGCAGCGGGGGGACGCACCGATGACGGACCATCCGCACGGCGCGATGTATCGCCGGATAGCGTCGCACCATCATCATCGCGTCACCGCGATCATGATCGTGGTTGCGATATGGAAATGGATTCGCTCCGATTGCCGGCGAATGAATAGCGCCACACCCGCTCTCCGTGCCCCGGACGCGGCGCAGCACGCAGTGATGCGCGGCTGAGCCGGGGCCGATTTCACGAGCACTCAGTAAGCCATGAATCCCGGCACTGCGGAGCAGCGCTACGCGCCGCACCCGCGTCCGGGACACGGGTTGCGCGACAAGCAGGCTATTTCCGTTCGACGACGTTTCGCAGGACGATATCGGATAGCTTGACGACGAGCTCCCGAAGCCTGGCATTCTCTTCGACGAGCGATACCCGCTCGATATCGTCTTCGTCCCAGGCTGCATCCTCGCGAACAGACGACGCGCTGGAGCGCTGCTTCCCATTGGTCGCTGGATACGCGTTCCCCATGACTGACATCCCTGGCACAAACTCCCCCGAGCCAAGCCGTGGGCGGAGACTCGGATGAGTCCGCGTCAAAATTTGGACGGTTCGAAGGGCAAACAGCAGCACAGATGCAGCGAATTGCGGGCGGAATCAAAAAACATAAAGATGAAGATTTGTTAAGAAGTTTGTTTATAGTGAGCCCCGGCAGGGTGTGTTGATGCACGGCGGCGCTAGCACCTTTCCTCACCGTCTGACCAGCGCGATCACTCAGTACCCACGGGGACCGTGGTTGGGAATGTGTGCTTATGAAACAAAGTGAAGCAAGAATATTGATTATCAACGAATGGGACCGATGGATTTCAACGCAGCCCATCGGGCAGGACGGACCCACCGGAAAAGACTCGTTGAAGTTCTTCCACGAACTCCAGGATGTGGGATCGTCGCTGCTGGATTTCCAGTCCCGCGGGCAGGACAAATGGCGCATCATCCACGCCTGGCTGCTGGACGCGGAGCGACTGTCCGACGACTGGATATCGATCGCGCCGAGGATCGTGCCGACGCGAAGGCCGCGGCCGGTTCGCAGGCGATTTAGCGCCAAGGCCTGAATCGAAAAGGCCTGAAGCGATGGCGCCTGGCTCAGTCAGGCCGAACCTCACAGGGCTCGAGCATGAAACGTAACGACAGGCGCCGGTGCGCGTGTCGTGACCCCGGCTTCAGTCCGCGGCCACCAGCGCGTGCACGGAAAACATCTGGTCCGGATCGGTCCAGGACTCCCGCACCGACCAGCCCGAGCCGCGCGCCAGTGCGGTAAAGCGGTCGAGGCTGTATTTATAGCTCGACTCGGTATGAATGCTCTCGCCGGGGCGGAATGAAAAATTCCGCCCGAGAATGCGCACGGTCTGCGCCTTCTTGGCGATCAGGTGCATCTCGATGCGATGACGCTCGCGGTTGTAGATCGAGCGGTGCATGAACGCGGAAACGTCGAAATTGCCGCCGAGCTCGCGGTTGATGCGGACCAGCACATTGAGATTGAATTTCGCGGTGACGCCGGCGGCATCGTTATAGGCGTCGTACAGCACGCGCTCGTTCTTTTCGAGGTCGACGCCGATGATCATCAGCGCGCCTTCGCCGAGAATCTCGCGCGCGCTGCGCAGGAAGGCGCAGGCTTCGTGCGGCTCGAAATTGCCGAGCGTGGACCCCGGGAAGAATCCGACCTTCGGCAGGTCCGCAATTTCGGCCGGCAGCTCAAAGGGCGCGGTGAAGTCGGCGGCGACCGGATACACGCCGAGATCGGGGAAGTCCTGGCGCAAGGCACTGGCCTGCGCGTTCAGGAAGTCGGCGGAAATATCGACCGGGACGTAGGCGCTGAAATCGCATTGCTCCAGCAGCAGGCGGACCTTGGTGGTCGCGCCCGCACCGAATTCCACCAGTGCCGCGCCTTTCGGAATGATGCCCGCGATTTCCTTTCCGCGGCTGCGCAGGATGCCGAGCTCGGTGCGGGTCGGATAATATTCCGGAAGAACCGTGATCTGCTCGAACAGCTCCGAGCCTTTGGCATCGTAGAAGTATTTGGGCGACAGGCGCTTGGGAAATTGAGACAGATCGCCGATCACGTCTCCGGCGAAGGCCGAAGTCTGCTCGTCAAGCTGGTGCGCTCGGGCCAAAGCGGCGGCTTGCACTTTCATGATGCTCTCCTGAACGCGCTTACCGGCGCGCCCTTAACTCTTGGGAAATGTCAGGCGTAATCGGCGAGGCGTAACCCCGTAAATTGCCAGCGGTGGTGGGGATAGAAGAAGTTGCGGTAGGTGATACGGCTGTGGCCGGCGGGCGTTGCGAGCGAGGAGCCGCGCAGCACCAGCTGGTTGACCATGAACTTGCCGTTGTACTCCCCGAGTGCGCCCTCGACGGCGCGGTAGCCTGGATAGGGCGAATAGGAGCTGCGCGTCCACTGCCAGACGATGCCGAAGGCGTCGTTCAACTGCCCGGCGCGCGCGGCGACTTCCCATTCCATCTCGGTCGGCAGATGCCATCCGGCCCAGCGCGCGAACGCGTCGGCCTCATAGTAACTGACATGGCTGACCGGGGCGGAAGGATCGACCGGCTGCAGTCCGCCGAGCGTCATGATCCGCCATTCGCCGTCGACCTGGCGCCAGTGGCCGGGGGCCTGCCAACCTTCGTTGGTCGCGGCGGCAAAGCCGTCCATCAGCCACAGCGTGGCCGTGCCGTAGCCGCCATCATTCATGAAAGCCAGCCATTCGGCATTGGTAACGAGGTTGCGGGCGAGCCTGACGGGGCCAACCAAGGCGCGGTGCGCAGGCTTTTCATTGTCGAAATGGAAGCTGCCGTCAGTGTGGCCTACGGTGTGAATGCCCTCGTTGAGGGCAATCCATTCATCGTGCGAACGCTGCGGCGCCGGAAATCGCCACGCCGGATCGTAGGCCGGCGGGATCGGGTTCTGCGCGAAGGCATGCAGGATGTCGGTCAGCATCAATTCCTGATGCTGCTGCTCGTGATTGAGGCCGACCTCGACCAGCGGGGCGAGCTTCGCGAGGCGGTCCTCGCTGGTGGACTGGAAGAACTTGACTACGGCGGCATCGACATGCCGGCGATAGGCGGTGACCTCGTCGGCGCTCGGACGGGTCAGGTGGCCGCGCTGGTGACGGGCGTGCCGGGGACCTGCGCTGACGTAGTAGGAATTGAACAGAAACGCGTAGTCGGGGTGGAAGGGCTGGTAGCCCTCGCAGTGTTCGCCGAGCAGGAATTGCTCGAAGAACCAGGTGGTATGGGCGCGATGCCATTTGGCCGGGCTGGCGTCCGGCATCGACTGGATCAACTGGTCCTCGGGGCTCAGGGGGGCGGCCCGCCGTTCGGTCTCGCCCCGGACCGCCAGATAGGCCTCGACCAGGTTCTGGGCGAGGGTGCCGGAATCGGAGAAAAGTGACGGGGCAGGGGCGGCAAACGCGGTTGCGGATACTGTTTTCGTCACTGGGATCTCCGGTCAGGGGGAGAGAACGTTGGTCCGGCAAACTGGTTCCAGGCAGGCGGTCCGTCCTAGATAGGGGCTCCTGTCCGGGAAAAAAGCCTTCGCTCGGTATGATGTTGATGCCGTCCGGTCATGCAGTAGCGTCCTCCCAGAGGCCCGGCCGGGCCCACGCAATCCCGATCCCCGGCATTTTACTTTGGATGCACAACGGTTTGGGCTACATATATTTGCTAATACCGGGATCGACGGGACGAGCCGGCCGTCAGGCGAAGACGCAGGGGCTGTGCGCCCCAAAAGGAAGCGAAGAATATGAGCATCGAGCAATTCATCGACAATGAAGTGAAGTCGAACGACGTCGTGCTGTTCATGAAGGGAACGCCGCAGTTCCCGCAGTGCGGTTTCTCGGGGCAGGTGGTACAGATCCTCGACCACGTCGGCGTCGGCTACAAGGGCCTGAACGTTCTCGAGTCCGCCGAACTCCGCAACGGCATCAAGACTTATTCGAACTGGCCGACCATTCCGCAGCTCTACGTCAAGGGCGAGTTCATCGGCGGTTGCGACATCATCCGCGAGATGTTCCAGGCCGGTGAACTGCAGCAGCTGTTCTCCGACAAGGGCGTCACCGTCAATGCGGCGGCTTCGGCCTGAGCCCCGCCGCGCGCCAGTTCGGCGAGGCGCGGCTTGAAGTCATCGTTGCCGATATCACTACGCTCGGCGTTGACGCCATCGTCAACGCCGCGAATTCGTCGCTCCTCGGCGGGGGTGGCGTCGATGGCGCGATCCATCGCGCTGCGGGGCCGGAGCTTCTGGCCGAGTGCCGCATGCTCCACGGCTGCGAGACCGGCAAAGCCAAGATCACCCAGGGTTACCGGCTGCCGGCAAGGCATGTAATCCACACGGTCGGGCCGGTATGGAATGGCGGTACGCTCGGCGAGGACGATCTGCTCGCCTCCTGCTATCGCCGCTCGATTGAGCTCTGCCAGCAGCACGGGCTGTCGACCGTGGCCTTTCCAGCGATTTCTACCGGCATCTATCGCTTCCCGGCCGAGCGCGCGGCCGGCATTGCCGTCGCCACCATTGCCGAGGCGCTGCCATCGGCGCCCTCGGTAAGGCGGGTCATCTTCTGCTGCTTCTCTCCTGGCAGCGGCCGGCTGCACGAAGAGGCCATGGCGGCCCTTGGCCGCCCTTGCGCCGGCTGAGACCACAGCTACACTCTTCCGAGTATTCCGGAGGGGTCAATGAATTCACGTCGATTGTGGCGCGCGCTGGCCTGCGGTGCGCTGTTGCTGGTGGCCGCGCCAGAGGTCCGAGCCGAAGGCACTTTCGATATTCCCGCCGGGGCACGTTTCAACCAAGACAAGCTTGCGAAGATCACCGCGTTCTTCAAGAACGAGGTGGACACAGGCAAGATCGCCGGCGCCAACGTCCTGATCCAGCAGCACGGCAAGCCGGTCTATCACCAGACCTTCGGCATGCAGGACGTGGTGTCCAAGGCGCCGATCAATGACAAGACCATCTTCCGCCTGTCTTCGCTGACCAAGGTGATCACGTCGGTCGTGGCGATGCAGCTGATCCAGGACGGCAAGATCAAGCTCGACGATCCCGTCTCGAAGTACATTCCCTCCTTCGCGAACATGAAGGTCGGCGTGGAGAAAAAGGCCGAGGACGGCACCAAGTCGCTCGAACTGGTGCCGCTGACGCGACCGATCACCATCCTCGACCTGATGCGCCATACCTCCGGCATCACCTATGGCTTCTACGGCGACAGCCTGGTGCGCAAGGCCTACAAGGAGGCCAACATCTACGCGGGCGAATTCGATCTGGCCGAATTCGCCGAGCGGATCGCCAGGCTGCCGCTGCACAACCAGCCGGGAGCGCTCTGGCAGTACGGCCATTCCACCGACATTCTCGCGCGGATCATGGAGATCGTGTCCGGCAAATCATTGCTCGAGCTCGAGAAGGAAAAGCTGCTCGATCCGCTCGGCATGGTCGACACCGGCTTTTTCGTCACCGAACCTGAGCGGCTGCAGCGGCTCGCCCAGCCGCTGCCGAACGACAGCGATTTCCGGGTCGGCCGCCTGTACCGGACCGAGGTTCGCCAGAAGTGGGAATCCGCAAGCGGCGGCATGGTTTCGACCATGGCGGACTTCTCGCGCTTTGCGCAGATGATCGCCAACGGCGGTACGTTCGACGGCAAGACCTATCTCAGCCCGAAGACGTTCGAACTGATGGCGTCGGACCATGCGGGCAAGGACTCCGGTGTTGCACGGGACTATTTCTATTTTCCCGGCGACGGTTTCGGCATGGGGCTCGGGTTTGCCGTCCGCACCGATCCCGGTAACGCCAAGCCGCCACCGCCGGGATCACTGGGCGAACTGAAATGGGACGGGGCCTCGGGCTGCTATATGGTGGTCGATCGCAAGCAGGATATGTTCTTCGTGGTGCTGGAGCAGACGCCGACGGAGCGCCAGCGGGTCCAGCGGACGCTGAAGCAGTTGGTCTATGAAGCGCTGGAGAACTAAAGCCTCCGCAGGACGCAGCCTCGCCGCTGCGGCGCTGGCCGTCCTCCTGGCGGCCGGATGGCTGCACGAGGTGCGGGCCGGACCGAAGGCGCCAACGTTTTCACGCCCGGCCCTGGACCGGATCGGGGAGCACGTTCAGCACGAAATCACGACGGGCAAGATCCCGGGCGCTATCCTGCTGATCCAGCAGCACGGCAAGCCGGTCTATTTCGAGAGTTTCGGCGTCCGCGATCCCGCGACCGGCCAGCCGATGACGCCGGACACGCTTTTCCAGATCTATTCGATGTCGAAAGCCGTCACCTCGGTTGCCGCGATGATGCTGGTCGACGACGGCAAGCTGTCGCTCGACGATCCGGTGTCGAAATACATTCATTCCTTTACGGATGCAAAAGTCGGCGTCGATCTTTCCGACGAGGCGGGACAGCCTGCGCTCAAGCTCGAGCCGTTGAAGCGCCCGATCACGATCAGGGATCTGCTGCGGCATACGTCCGGCATCACCTACGGTTTCTTCGGCGAGACCGCGGTGCAGAAACTCTATGCCAATCCAAAGCTGTACGCCGGCGACTTCGACAACGCCGAATTTGCCGACCGGATCGCGACCCTGCCGCTCGCCGATCAGCCCGGAACGCGCTGGAATTACAGCCATTCGACCGACGTGCTCGGTCGTGTCGTCGAGGTGGCCTCGGGGCAGTCGCTGTTTCAGTTCGAGAAGCAGAGACTGTTCGATCCGCTCGGCATGTCCGACACCGCATATTATGTCCGGGACAAGGCGAAATGGCCACGGATAGCCCAGGGATTTCCCGTCGACCAGTTTCGGGTGGCGGGCATCGGGGACCCGACAGTGCCGCGTCGCTGGCAATCCGGCGGCGCAGGGCTGGTCTCGACCGCCGGGGACTACGCCCGCTTCCTGCAGATGCTGCTCAATGGCGGCGAACTGGACGGCAAGCGCTACCTCAAGCCCGAGACGGTGGCGCTGATGACGTCGGACCAGATCGGGCCGGAGACCGGGATCCTGCACGATCCCTTCTATTTCCCCGGTCCGAGCAGCGGCTTTGGCCTTGGCTTCGCCGTGCGCACCTCGCCGCCGCCGAATACGAACTGGCCGCTCGGCGAATACCGCTGGGACGGTGCGGGCGGCAGTTTCTACTTCGTCGATCCCGAGGACGACCTGCTGGTTGTCTTCATGGTGCAGGCGCCAACACAGGGCGGGCGGATTCAGTTGGCGCTGAAGACGATCATGTTCGAGGCGCTCGGCAAGGGCTTGCGTACCACGAATTGACAATCGCCCGATTACGCCACGGCGTTTCGTGCGATCGTCTCGCGGTAGAACGACGCGCTCAGCTTGGGCGTGCGGCGCTGCGTGGCGAAGTCGACGTGGTAGAGGCCAAAGCGCTGTTCATACCCGTCCGACCATTCGAAATTGTCCATCAGGCTCCACAGGAAATATCCGCGCACGGGCACACTCTCCGATGTCGCGCGCTGCAACTGCGTCAGATAGTTGCGCAGGTACATGATGCGGTCGACGTCATAGATGGTGCCGTCCGCGGCGGGCTGGTCGCTCCCCGACGTGCCGTTCTCGGTGATGTAGATCGACTGCACGTTCCAGATCTTCGCCACGTGCCGAGGCACCCAGTACATGGTCTCGGGACCCGGCCTGAGCCAGGCGGCCTTCATGTGCGGGAACGAGGCTGGGAACGGCGCCAGCGTGAAGCCGCGTTCGTTGTCGGCGGCGACGACATAATGATCGGGCATGTAGACGTTGAGCCCGACAAAATCGATCGGGGAGGAGATGATGCGCAGATCCTCAGTGGTGTACTTCGGCGCATCCTGCGCCAGATAGGCATCGGTGTATTTGCCCTCGAGCATCACAGTCAGATAGCCGGCGTTGAGCTCGCGCATCGCCATTTCGGCGGCGCGGACGTTCGCCGGCGTTTCGACGGCAGGGATGCAACTCACGGCATTCTCCGCCGGCCCGACCCTGGTCCCTCTGAGTCCGTGGGCCCGGATAGCCTGAACCGCAAGCCCGTGCCCGAGGGCGACATTGTGCCGAACCTGCTTCAGCTCCGATGGGGATAGCTTCAGTCCCGGCGCATCGGCGCCGATTCCATGGCCGAGATGTACGAGCCGGGAGCACTCGTTGATCGTGAAGTAATGCTTCACGCGGTCGCCCAGGCGCGCCGCGACATGGGCTGCGTAATCCGCAAATGCCTTCGAGGTCTCGCGGGACGTCCAGCCTCCGTGGCGGTCCTGCAGCGCCTGAGGCAGGTCCCAGTGATACAGGGTCGCGAACGGCTCGATGCCGTTCGCTAACAATTCGTCAAGCAGCCGGTTGTAGAAATCGAGGCCTTTTGGATTGGGCGAGCCAGTCCCTTCCGGGAAGACGCGAGGCCAGGCGATCGAGAATCGATAGGCCTTTGTGCCCAGTGCCTTCATCAACTGAACGTCTTCCTTGTACCGATGAAAATGATCGGTCGCGGTGTCGCCATTGCTGCGATCGGAAATGGTGCCGGGGGTGTGGGCGAAACGGTCCCAGATAGATGGGCCGCGCCCGTCTTCGCTGACGGCCCCCTCGACCTGATAGGAGGATGTCGCCGTCCCCCACAAGAAATGGTCAGGAAAGAAAGCGGCGGCGCTTCGATATTGTGACCCCCGCTCCTGGCCCGATTGAGCCAGACTGGATTTGCCTGATAGTGCCGACATGCCAAGGGCCGACCAGCCCGCGATCCTGGCGAACTGGCGGCGGGAAAATCTTTTGAGGGACATCGTTTCACTGGCCGCGGGCGGGATCGATCCTGGGCAGCAAGACCCGCTCTTGATGCCTGGTGCCTGATATAGTCTATATCACCGCATCCGTTTTGCGGCGCAATTGTGCAGACGGCCGCTCAGCGGATCGACACGCCTGCCGCGCAGAGCTAAACAGGCTGACCTATTCGCTTGTCTGGAGCAGGACCAATCGGCCTTCGTACGCCGCTGGCGCTTTTCTTTCTATCGCTGGGTGTCGTTGCAGCGGCATGGTGGTGGCTGGCCACGCCGGTGACGCTGCCGCGCGCGCCTATCGATGCGACGGCGAAGCTGGAGTGCGTTTCCTACGCGCCGTTCCGCAACGAGCAGACGCCGCACGACCAGTCTCTCATCGTCAGCCCGGAGCAGATTCTGGAGGATCTGCGCGAGCTTGCGAAGGTAACCAAATGCATCCGCACCTATTCCATCGACAACGGACTGGACAAGGTGCCGGAGCTTGCGGGCAGGGTCGGGTTGAAGGTTCTGCTCGGGGTCTGGATCGGACGCGATCGCGCCAAGAATGTTCACCTGATCGACATCGCAGTCTCGCTGACCAAGGATCATCCAGGCACGGTCACAGCGATCATCGTCGGCAGCGAAGTGCTGCTGCGCGGCGAGATGATCGCTTCCGACCTTCGGGAAATCATCCGTTCGGTCAGGCCGCGCGTGGATGTGCCGGTGACCTATGCCGATGTCTGGGAATTCTGGCTGCGCTACCGGGAGATGGCCACCGACGTCGATTTCGTCACCATCCATTTGCTGCCCTATTGGGAGGACTTTCCACCTCGCGCCGAAGACGCGGCCGCGCATGTGGATGGCATCCGCAAGCAGGTGGCGGCCGCCTTTCCGGGCAAGGAAATCCTGATCGGCGAAGCCGGCTGGCCCAGCCACGGGCGGATGCGCGAGGGGGCTCTCGCCTCCCGCATCAACCAGGCGCGGTTCATTTCCGAGCTTCTCGATCGCGCCCGGCAGGAGAACTTTCGCGTCAACCTGTTCGAGGCCTATGACGAGCCATGGAAGCGCCGATGGGAGGGAACGGTCGGCGGCTATTGGGGCCTGTTCGATAGCGCCGATCGCAAGCCGAAATATCCGGCCGGGGAGGCCATCAGCAACTACCCGTTCTGGAAGCTGCAGATGGGGTTGGGGCTGGCTCTCTGCATCGGCGTCTTCGCAAGCGCCTTGTTGACGCTCAAGCGCCGGCCGTCGGACGCTGGTTTGGCGTCATGGATTGCGGTCGCGATATCGGCGACGGCGGGCGGGATTTTGCTTGGAATAAGCTTCGACAAGATGCTCCACGAAAGCTACGGGCTCGGCGGTTGGTTGCTCCAGGGCCTGCTGGTGGCTGCAGGGGTGGTTGCGCCGCTGCTGTCCACCCACGCGCTGATGTCGGGGCGGGCGCTTCCGGCATTTGTCGACGTGTTGGGGCCAGCCAAGGACCGAACCCCGTCCTTCATGACGAACATGCTGGGCATCACGCTGATTGTGACCACGGTCATTGCCGCGCAGATCGCGTTGAGCCTCGTGTTCGACGCGCGCTGGCGCGATTTTCCGTTCGCTGCCCTGACCATGGCGGTGGTGCCGTTCTGGACCCTGGCATTCCTCAATCGTCCAGCATCCGGCACGCGGCCGCTCGCCGAGGCCGTGTTCACGGCACTGTTTGCGCTGGCGGCGGCCTATGTCATCCTCAACGAAGGGTTTGAGAACTGGCAGGCACTGTGGACGGGAGCGGTGTATTTCCTGTTCTGCAGCGCGCTATGGCAGGCGCGCGCCGTTGCGGTGACAGAAGCGACTTCGGCCGCCGCGACGGCCGTCCCTGACGAGGCCGAAGCGGGCTCACGCGGAGCGGACGGAATCAGGCGTGCGCTCGGCGGGTGAGGCTCACGCCGCCCGCACGATCTCGCGCACCAGGCTGACCGTTTCCTCGATCATCGCAGCGCTGACGTCGAGATGGGTGCAGGCGCGGATGCGCCCGTCCATCGTGGCGAGCAGGACGCCGCGCCTGCGTAGAGCCTCGACCATCCTGTCGCCGGCGATGCCGGCGCCGTCCGGTTTGAAGAACACCAGATTGGTCTCGGGCTGCTGGACTTCCATCCCGCTGATTTGCGACAGCCCCCGCGCCAGCGCGCGGGCGTTGGCGTGATCGTCGGCGAGGCGGTCGACGTGACGGTCGAGCGCGTAGACGCAGGCGGCGGCACAAACGCCGGCCTGCCGCATCGATCCGCCGAGGCGCTGTTTCCAGCGCCAGACGTCATCGATGAAGGCGCGCGATCCCGCAATCACGCCGCCGATCGGTGCACCAAGGCCTTTCGAGAAATCGATCCAGGCGGAATCCCAGCCCGCCGCCATGTCTTTCGCCGATATGCCGGTGGCGACACAGGCGTTGAGCAGGCGCGCGCCGTCCATGTGGGTGACAAGCCCGTTTGCCTTGGCGATCGCCGCCACTTCATCGAGCGCCGTCTTCTTCCAGATCGCGCCGCCGCCGATATTTGCGGTCTGCTCGACGCTGACGAGGGTCTGCGGCGGTTGGTAGCGCGAGCGCGGATGCAGGGCTGCACTGAATGTTTCGGGCGTGAACTGCCCGTCATCGCCCGGCAGTTGCGTGATCTGGAAGCCGCCGAGCGCTGCATGCGCGCCGCCTTCGCGCGCAATGATGTGCGCGGTTGCATGGGCGAGAAGTTCATCGCCCGGCCGGCAATGGGCGAGCGTCGCCGCGACGTTGCACATGGTGCCCGACGGCATGAACACGGCAGCTTCCTTGCCGAGCAGGTCGGCAACCCGTTCGCACAACAGATTGACCGTGGGATCATCGCCGATCTGCTCGTCGCCAACCTCCGCCCGCGCCATCGCCTCGCGCATCGCGGCCGTCGGGCGCGTCTGCGTGTCCGACAGCAGGTTGATGCGGATGGGCTCGGCCTTGGGATCGCGCGGGGCAGGGGTGTAGTGCATGGAAAGGGCTTTCTTGATCGTTGTCTCTGACGCATCACGTCCGGGTATTAGGATTCGAATGTGTATTTATACACTTGAAATCATACCTCCGAGTGTGTATGAATACTTATGGACTCCAAGGGCATAATTGCCGCGTTGAAGGCGGATGGCTGGGTACAGGTCGCCCAGAAAGGCAGTCATGTCCAGTTCAAGCATCCGACCAAACCGGGGCGGGTAACGGTACCTCACCCGCGGAGAGATATTCCGACCGGAACGTTCAGGAGCATCGAGAAGCAAGCCGGTCTGAAGCTGAAATAGCGGGATAGGAAAAGCAACATGCGACAGTACATCGCCTTGATCCACAAAGAGAACGACAGCGACTACGGCGTATCGTTTCCGGATCTGCCGGGCGTGATCAGCGCCGGCAGGACGCTCGACGAAGCCCGCGATATGGGAGCAGAAGCTCTGGCGCTGCATCTGGAAGGTCTGGCGGCCGATGGTGAAGCAGCACCTGAACCGAGTTCTCTCGAAGAGATCATGAAGGAGGCTCAAAACAAGGATGGCGTTGCGGTACTGATCGCAGCGCCGGCTTCCGAAGTGAAGAGCGTTCGCATCAACGTAACGATGCCGGCGGACGTACTCGATCAGATCGATCGCTACGCCGAGCGGGAAGGGTTCACGCGTTCGGGCTTTCTTGCCCAGGCTGCGAAGAAAGCCATGGCAGTCTAGACGCCGCAGACGACTTTGGCACCTCATACAAAAGGCCCCGGCAAAACCGGGGCCTTTGATATCTCAAAACTGAAAACCGATCAGCGCGAATAGAATTCGACGATCAGATGCGGCTCCATCTGGACTGCGAACGGCACGTCCGACAGCGCCGGGATGCGGGTGAACTTCGCGGTCATCTTGCCGTGATCGGCTTCGATGAAGTCGGGAACGTCGCGCTCGCCGAGCTGGCTCGCTTCCAGGACGGGGGTGAGCTGCTTGGAAGATTCCTTGATCTCGACGACGTCGCCGGGCTTCAGCTTGTAGCTGGAAATGTTGACGCGGCGGCCGTTCACCTTGATGTGGCCGTGGTTGATGAACTGGCGCGCGGCGAACATCGTGGCGACGAACTTGGCGCGATAGACCACGGTGTCGAGACGGCGCTCCAGCAGGCCGATCAGGTTTTCACCGGTGTCGCCCTTCATCCGGCCGGCCTCGACATAGATGCCGTGGAACTGGCGCTCGGAAATGTTGGCGTAGTAGCCCTTGAGCTTCTGCTTGGCGCGGAGCTGCACGCCGAAGTCGGACAGCTTGCCCTTGCGGCGCTGGCCGTGCTGGCCGGGGCCGTATTCACGGCGGTTCACGGGGCTCTTGGGGCGGCCCCAGATATTCTGGCCCATACGGCGATCGATCTTGTATTTCGCCTCACTGCGCTTTGTCATCGCGTCCTCTGCGTTAGGTTTGAGTTTTGAGGAAACGCGCCCTCCTGTGCACCGGCATGACCGGGGCCGACAGGTCCGCCTCGAAAGCTCGGGGAAGACCACGGGTCGCGAAACGCAACGCGGGCCAAAAGCGGCCCGCGAGCAAGCGGGTTCTTAGGGAGAAACCGCCGTTCTGTCAACGAAAACGGCCGTCAATCCGGGGCGCGAAGCGAGCCTCAGGTGCGCAATTGCGCACCGGGGAATTTCGAGATTCCGGATTCGATGCTTCGCATCGCCCCGGAATGACGGCCAAAGCAGGCCGTCAGGTCGCGACCGCTCGGACCGGTTTTGGCTCGGTTTGCTGCCGGTTTGCCCGCAATTCGGCGGCAATTTCCCCGTTCAGCACCTGTTCCAGCCGATTCAGCATTTTCGCCATCAGGGCGGCGTCGGTAATCCGGTGATCCCAGCGGAGCACGACGTCGATGGTCTGGTCGGGCTTTTCCACCCCGTAACTGACGACAAACGGCCCCGGGCTCAGCGCATGGAGCTGGCCGGCGCCATAGGCGGCCACCGAGGTCACCCCGAAACTGCCGAAATAATTGGCCCGCTGGCGGCCGAAATTCAGTCCGATCGCCCAGAACAACCGCCGCAGCGGCAGGGGCAGCCGGGTTGTGCGCAGGATCTTGCGGAATGCCGGTACGTCCTGGATCGGCGCCTCCTTGGCATGCCGGATCAGGGCGTCGACCTCCGACAGCGGCATTTCCTCGGGCGCGGCGACCTTTTGCGGCAGCACGCAATCCTGACCGTCCTCGACCCTGGCGATGGCCACATTGGCGACGCTGCGCGGCAATTCGTAGAACGCAGGCGCCGGCCATTTGACATAGAGCGTGCGCAGGATGGGCTCTTCCTTCGCCACCAGGGCAAACGCCTTGACGAAGATCGCGGCCCAGCCGGGCCGCCGGGCAGCCTGTGCACGGGCTTCCAGCAGAGGCCGGACGTTGAGGGGGCGGAAAAGCGAGACGAACGGCACGCGCATCGACGCGTGCATGAGGTCGGCGACGAGGCGGCGCGGCAGCGTGATTTTTCGAACCGTTCCGCGCATTCGCTTCGCTCAAGTTTCCGCACTGGACAAACTGTAAAATCGGCGGGCCGGTTTCGGCCGGCCCGCCATGCCTCATCTAGCATTAAGCCGGCAATTTGACGCCAGCAAGATTGCGCTCAAGGCGCTGGCCTGGCCAGCGGCTCGCCGGCCCTTTAGGACGTAAACTCCGAGTATTTTGAAAGGCTTATCTCCGGCTTTTGCGTCGCCAGCGGCGCCTTCCGGGATCTGGCAGGATTCGCCTGCCTTGATTTTCATCGGGGGCTTGCCGTCGATGGCCAGTTCAGGTTCGCCTTCGAGCACATGGCCGGTCTCTGCACCGGGGGGCGTGTGGCAGCCTGCGAGGAGCAAGGTTATCGCTTGATCCCCTCAAAACTCGCTGCGATACCCCGCTGGAACAGCGACCAGTCGAAGCCGAGCGCAAGCGCCACGTAGCCGCGCTCGATCATCCGGTTGGCTTGCTCGGCCGTGCGTGCGACGCCCCCGATCGGAACGCCGCTTTTAAGGATGCCCGCCTCGGCGCGCGCCATCAAATCAAGCACTTCCGGATCGTCGGGCAGGCCACGCTTGTTGATCGACGTGGCGAGGTCGCCCGGGCCGATCACGGCAAGATCGATGCCGGGCGTTGCCATGATCTCGTCGATGCGGTTGACCGCCTCGACATGCTCGATCGTGATCATGCAGACCATGTCGTCGTCCGCGGTAGCCATATAGTCCGGCATCGAAACACCCCATCGGAACGGGGCATGGAAGGGACCCCATAGCCGTTCGCCTTTCGGCGGATAACGCACGCTGCGCACGGCCTTTTCGGCATCGGCACGGCTGCAGATCATCGGAAAGTTGATGCCGAGCGCGCCGATGTCCATCGGCGCCTTTGCGAGCCAGGGCTCGTTGGCGGCGATCCGCACCATCGGTACGCAGGGGGTGCCGGCGGTTGCGGTAATCATCGCGTGGGCCGAGCCGAGGTCTATCGGGCCATGCTCGAGATCGACGATGACCCAGTCGATCCCGGAACGGGCCATGATCTGCACGGTCTGGACCGAGGGGATGGTCGCGATCGCGCCGAACGTCGGGCGGCCCTCCCGCCATAGCTGCCGGAGTCGGTTGAGTGGTAAAGGCTTCGCGGGGGGCAATGCGGAAACTCCCTGCTCAAACGGTGGCTATCCGGCTTAGATTATCGAATATCAGGAATATCTAACCGATACCGACTCTGCCTAGGGGAAGATCCGATGAAGTCAAGCGGCGCAGATATTTCGTCCGTTCTGGACCGCATCCTCGATACAGCGGCTGACAATCTCAGGATCGCAAAGATTCTGATCCAGATGGGTCTCGACCCCAACAACATCACCTATGACGCGCTGTTCAGCCGGCTGCTGGAAATTCTGCTTGCCAACATCACGCTTGCCAACATGTTCGCGGTGATTGGCGCCGTCTTCCTTGTCGCCACCCTGCTGATGCAAACGATCGTGGCGCTGCGTGTCACCAACATGGTCGGCTGCATGTTCTTCGTCGCTTTTGGTGCGCTTTCGGGCAATGTCGGGACCTTCATCCTCTACCTGCTGTTCCTGCCCATCAACGCGATCCGCCTTCGTCAGATGCTCAACCTGATCAAGCGGGCCCGTGTCGCAACGGAGGGCGATACCTCACTGGAATGGCTGAAACCTTTCATGACCGAGCGCAAATACAAGCGTGGCGACAAGTTGTGCAAGAAGGACGATGCAGCGAACGAAATGTTCCTGACGGTCACGGGAAAGTTTCTGGTGAGGGAAATCGGCGTCGAGATCCCGCCGGGACGCCTGGTGGGCGAACTTGGTTTCCTCACGCCGAATCAACGAAGAACCGCGACCGTCGAATGCATCGAGGATGCGCAGGTGATGACCATCACCTATGAGAGGCTGCTCGAGATCTATTTCCAGAATCCACAGTTCGGCTATTACTTCCTCGTATTGACCAGCCAGCGCCTGCTCGAGAACATATCGCGCCTGGAAGGGATCGTTGCGCAGGAAAGGGCGGCGCGGCTTGCTTCGGCTACGGAGAAATAGCTGCCGTCGGCGCTGATGTTCCAGCGCGGTTCGTCGACGAGTTCGGACTGGTGGTGGATCGCTCCCAGCCCGAACTATTCGCGGCCGTCCTGCATTGCATCGTCCTTTTGCGCCGTCATCGACCCGGGCTAGTTGCCCGGCCGTGCAGCCCGATGCAGCGCCGACTGATCAATACAACGACCAGGGTTCGCACGGCGGCCTGGTGTAGGGGGCCGTTGCGTATGCGCCGACGTCCGGAGCGCGGACGCAGTCACGCACATCGAGAGCGCCGCGCGGGACGCTGACATCGTAACCCTTGGCGACGTGCCGATGCTCCCGGGCCATCGCGGGCGTGGCCAGCATGGCTGCGGCGATCAGCCCGGCCGACAGAATTTTGAGCCTGCTCATTCAATCTCTCCATTGGATGCAGAAGCCAAGACATTTTGGCGTCTGCCTTGGAGATGAGTGGAGCGACCAGCGGTTTAAATGAAATTCTTGTTCACAGTCGTTCACCGCTTTGCGAGGGCTGCGGAGGGAACGATACGAATTCCGCGTGTGAACGCGCTGTTCACGCCGGAACGCGTCCGCCGAAAAACGGCATCAGCGCCTGGCTCAGCGTGTGCGACCGGCTGGACGTAAAGATCATCTCGGCGCCGGCCTGGCCGTTTTCGCCGCCGGGGGCTCCGAGCAAGTCGGAGACGCGCCGCGCGATGGCAGGCGCCGGATCGATCCAGTCGACCGGCCATGGCGCAAGCGGGGTCAGGCGATCCAGCAAGAGTGGATAATGCGTGCAGGCCAGAACGACGGTGTCGGTACGCGCGTCACCATTTCCGACAAAGCAGGGGGCCAGTTCGGCTGCGATATCCGCGTCGCGCACTGCATTGCCGCTGAGCGCGGATTCGGCGAGCGATGCGAGTTCGGCCGATCCGACCAGCGTCACCTCGCAGCCCTGGGCGAAATCGTGGATCAGCCGCTTGGTGTATTCGCGGGCGACGGTGCCCCTGGTGCCCAGCACCGACACCCGTTTTGTCTTCGAACTGGCGCAGGCCGGCTTGATCGCCGGCACGGTGCCGACGAACGGAACCTGGTAGGCGCTGCGCAGGTGCGCCATGACCAGCGTGGAAGCGGTGTTGCAGGCGATCACCACAAGGTCAGGGGCATGGCGTGCGATCAATTCGCCGACCAGCGGCACCACGCGGGCAACGATCTGCTCTTCGCTGTGATGGCCGTAGGGAAAGAACGCGTCGTCGGCGATGTAGACGTAGTTCGCGTGGGGCCGGACGCCGACGATCTCCCGCAAGACGGTGAGGCCGCCGAGGCCGGAGTCGAACACGAGGATGGTGGGTAAGGAGGACACGCTGCGACCTTAGCCGATCCGCAATTACCATTCAGTTGCGAGAAGCGGGCCGACGGGCTCGTTCACGGGTGATTGTATCGATTTGGAACGATTCAAATCGCCTTGGCAAGACCGGAAAGCTACGAGTTGCGGCCTTCGCGGAAGTGCAACCGTCGTATCCGCCGCTGCGACCGCTCGGACGGCGGTGGTCCTGCGGGCGCGCCGGCGGAGTAATCAGCTCTCTCCGAACACGCGCTTGAAGATCGTATCGACGTGCTTGAAGTGATAGCCGAGATCGAACTGCTCCTCGATGTCGGCGTCGCTCAGGTGCTTCTTCACGTCAGGGTCTTTCTTCAGCAGGGTCTGGAAGTCGCCTTCGCCGCGCCAGACCGGCATCGCGTTGCGCTGGACATATTTGTAGGCGTCCTCGCGGCTGGCGCCCTTTTGCGTCAGCGCGATCAATAGCCGCTGTGAATGCACGAGGCCGCCGAGCCGGTCGAGATTCTTCTGCATGTTGGCGGGATAGATCATGAGTTTCTCGATCAGGCCGGCAAGGCGCATCAGCGCGAAGTCGAGCGTGACGGTGGCGTCGGGTCCGATCATGCGTTCGGCGGAGGAGTGGGAGATGTCGCGCTCGTGCCAGAGGGCCACGTTTTCCATCGCCGGCATCGCATAGGCGCGCACCATGCGCGACAGGCCGGTGAGATTTTCCGACAGCACCGGGTTGCGCTTGTGCGGCATTGCCGACGAGCCCTTCTGGCCTTCGGAGAAAAATTCTTCGGCTTCGAGCACCTCGGTGCGCTGCAGATGGCGGATTTCGATCGAGAGCCGCTCGACCGAGGAGGCGATCACGCCGAGCGTTGCGAAATACATCGCGTGACGGTCGCGCGGGATCACCTGGGTCGAGATCGGTTCGGGCACCAGCCCCATCGCCCTGGCGACATGTTCTTCCACGCGCGGGTCGATCTGGGCGAAGGTGCCGACGGCGCCCGAAATCGCGCAGGTCGCGACCTCCTTGCGGGCGGCGACGAGCCGCTCGCGGGCGCGCGAAAACTCCGCATAGGCGTAGGCAAGCTTGAGCCCGAACGTGACAGGTTCGGCGTGGATGCCGTGGGAGCGGCCGATGGTCGGCGTCATCTTGTGCTCGAAGGCGCGCTTCTTCAGCGCCGCCAGAACCTTGTCGATATCGGTAATCAACAGGTCCGCGGCGCGGGTGAGTTGCACGTTGAGGCAGGTGTCGAGCACGTCGGAGGATGTCATGCCCTGGTGGACGAAGCGCGCCTCGGGGCCGACGATTTCGGCCAGGTGGGTCAGGAAGGCGATGACATCGTGCTTGGTCTCGCGCTCGATCTCGTCGATCCGGGCCACGTCGAAGGTCGCATCCCTGGCCTTGGCCCAGATCGTCTTGGCTGCTTCCTTCGGGATAGTGCCAATTTCCGCCAGCGCATCAGCCGCATGCGCCTCGATCTCGAACCAGATCTTGAAGCGGGTCTGGGGCTCCCAGATGGAGGCCATTTCCGGGCGGGTATAGCGGGGGATCATCATGGACTCCGGCGAATGCTTTTTACGCCGCGATGTAGCATCGCCGCTCATGTGAGACAAACGGCACCGGTTGGCCGGCAACGGGTCGGCAGGCCAGGTCCACAGGCTTTCATTCACAGATTATTGACTGACAGATATTGAAATCTGTCAGCGAGACGTGCTATATCCATTGCGTCGCCGATACGGGGCGTCACCGGGCTTGTTGCTTGAGCCGGGTACTTGAAGAGGACTACGCTATGACTACCCACATCATTTATCTGACCGCACAGATCCAGCGCTGGCTCGACCAGCGCGTTGCCCGCCATTTGGCGGCGCAGGCAGAACGTCTGGAGCCGGTGAAAAATTAACCCGTCAGGGGGCTTGAATGACCACACTTCTCATCCTTTCGCAGGTGCGCGCATGAACGAAGTCGTGGTCTTGACGCCTGAGCGAATTCTGGAGGTAACCGAGGACGTACTGCGTCGTTATGGGCTTGCGAAAGCGACGGTGGTGGATGTGGCCCGCGCGCTGGATGTCAGCCACGGCAGCGTCTACCGTCATTTTCCAAGCAAGGCCTCGCTGCGCGAGGCGGTGGCCAAGCGCTGGCTCGACCGTCTCAGCGCGCCGCTGATGAAGATCACCGATGCCTCTGGCCCGGCGCCCGAGCGACTGGATCGCTGGCTGCGCACGATGTTTGCGATCAAGCACGAGCGGCTTGGCGACGACCCCGAGATGTTTGCGACCTACCTGACGCTGGCCCGCGAAGCCTGCAAGGCAGTGAACTGCCACAAGGATTGCCTGGTCGACCAGATCAGCAAGATCCTGTCGGATGGCGCGGAGCAGGGCCTGTTCCAGGTCGCCGACGTCAAGGTCACGGCACGCGCCATTTTCGATGCCACCAGCCGTTTCCATCATCCTTGCCATGCCGAGGAGTGGAGTGATTCGGGCACGCCGGCGCGGATCGATGCGGTTCTTGCGCTGTTGCTCAAGGGGCTGGAAGCGCCACGCAAGCGCTGATTGCCTTCGCATCCTTCCCCGTCGCATCCCGTCGGCGGGCCGATCCTGCCGCACCTCCCGACAAATCTTCTGTGCGATTGCAGCCCGCACGCGGCCTGGTGTTTGATATCCGTCAATACACGCGTACGGACGGGCGCGATGATGGACCGGGAGGAGAGCGTGCGGCTTGCCGTCTTTGCGGACATTCATGCCAACCGGCAGGCGTTCAGCGCGTGCCTTGATGCGGCGCGGGCGCGTGGTGCGGAGCGGTTCGTCTGCCTTGGTGACGTCGTCGGCTACGGCGCGGATCCGGAATGGGCGGTCGATACCGTGATGGACCTCGTTGCCGACGGCGCCGCGATCGTCATGGGCAACCACGACAGCGCCGTCGGCACGCCGTCAGAAAGCATGAACGCCATGGCGCAGGCTGCGATCGAATGGACGCGCGGCAGGCTCAGCGCCGCGCAGCGGCGATTTCTGGCGGAGTTGCCACTGAAGAGGCAGGAAGACGATCGCCTGTATGTGCATTCCGAAGCCTCTCACCCCGCCCGTTGGCATTATGTGAGCGGGACATCGGACGCCGCGCGCAGCATCGAGGCGACCGCCGCCCATGTCACCTTTTGTGGACACATCCACATGCCGGCGCTCTACTCGATGTCGTCGGCGGCGAAGATGACGAACTTCATCCCGACATCCGACGTGGCAGTGCAACTGCTTGGCGGCCGGCGCTGGCTCGCGGTTCTCGGCTCGGTCGGGCAGCCGCGCGACGGCAACCCGGCGGCGGCGTTTGCGATGTTCGACACCACATCCCGCGAGATCACCTATTGCCGCGTGCCTTACGACGTCGAGGCGGCCGCGGAGCGGATCCGCACCAACGGGCTGCCGCACTGGCTGGCCGACCGCCTGTTCGTGGGGAAATGAGGCGATGGTGAAGCGTTCAATCGAACCCGGCGCGGAACTGGATGGCTTCGCGATCGGGGAGTGCGTCCACCGGGGCGGCATGGCGACGCTGTGGACGGTGACCCATCCCGGCATCACCGTGCCGCTGCTGATGAAGATTCCCCGGGTTTCCGAGGGCGAAGACCCAGCGGCCATCGTCAGCTTCGAGATGGAGCAGATGATCGTGCCGCGGCTGGCCGGCCCGCACGTGCCGGGCTGTTTCGGCACCGGCAGTTTCGACCGGCAGGCGTATGTCGTCATGGAGCGCATTCCCGGCAAGACGCTTCTGAGCCGGCTTGGCGATCTGCCGCTGCCGTATGAAGAGGCGAGGGTGATCGTCGGCAAGATCGCGACAGCGCTGGCCGATCTGCACCGCCAGAACGTCATCCATCACGACATCAAGCCGAGCAGCATCATGTTTCGCCCCTCCGGCGAATGCGTGCTGATCGATTTCGGGCTGTCGCATCACAATCAGTTGCCTGATCTGCTGCAGGAAGAATTCCGTCTGCCCTATGGCACGGCGCCGTACATGGCGCCGGAACGCCTGCTCGGCGTCCGCGACGACCCGCGCAGCGATCTGTTTTCGCTGGGCGTGCTGCTGTACTTCTTCACCACCGGCCTGCGGCCGTTCGGCGAGAGCGAAACGCTGCGCGGCATGCGGCGGCGGCTGTGGCGCGATCCGTATCCGCCGCGCAAATTGCGGCCGGACTACCCGCCATGGCTGCAGGAAATCGTGCTGCGATGCCTGGAGATCGAGCCGGTCTGGCGGCACCCGACGGCTTCCCAACTGGCGTTCGAACTGGCGTATCCCGATCAGGTCAAATTGACGGCGCGCTCGGAGCGGCTGCAGCGCGATCCGCTCAGCACGGTGTGGCGCCGCCGCTTCAACCAGGGCGTGACGGTGCCGAGAGCGAAATCGGATGTCGCGGCGCAACTGGCTTCGGGGCCGATCGTGGTGGTTGCGCTCGATACCGAGGAGGGGTCGGGAGAGTTCAACGAGTGCCTGCGCCGGACCGCGGCGCAACTGTTGGCAACCCTGCCGTCCGCACGGCTCGCCTGTTTGAACGTGCTCAAGCTCGGCCGCATCACAATCGACCGGACGCTCGACGAGCACGGCAACAACAAGCATATCGACCGGCTGGTCGCACTTCGCCACTGGGCATCACCGCTTGAACTGGATGAAAGCCGGCTCACGGTGCATGTACTGGAGGCGATCGATCCAGCCTCGGCGATCCTGGAGTTCACCAGGGTCAACCAGGTCGATCATATCGTCATGGGCGCGCGGCAGAATTCGATGCTGCGGACGCTGCTCGGCAGCGTCGCGGGCAAGGTGGCGGCCGAAGCCGTCTGCACGGTGACCGTGGTGCGGCCACCAACATCAGCGCTCCCGCTGGCACAGGGAAGCGGCGACGCGACGTAGCACCGCATCAGGCGTCAAGCGCTCAGTCGAGCGTCTGCACCGGCGGGAATGAGGATTTGGCGGGCGCGGCACGGCGTGGCGCCACATTGCCAGAGGTTGCTACACGCGCATTCGCGGTGGACGCGGCGTCGCCGGGGCCGACGGCTTCCGCCCTCGCGCCTCGCACACTGTCCCTCGAGGTCTGCCTCCGGTGCCGTGATGAACGCGATCGATCCAATCCCCAAGACCGCGATATCGAAGGCCCGGCGGTATAGCCGACGAAAGCCCCGGCGACTGCCCCGACCGGCCCCAGCACGACGGCGCCGGCCACCGCACCCAGCGCGGCGTCACCCGCGCGCTGCGCAAGCGCGGCGGAGGGCGCCAGTACCAGGAGCACTGCAGCAGTAATGTAGGTCTTCACCATATCCCCGTCCCCAGATGAGCGGGAGAACCGTGACCCGTGTTTATGGCCAGAGCATGAAGCTTTGTGTCGAGAGGGTGGAGCTTTGGTGGCTCCCACTCCTTCCGCGCCATGGAACTCACGCGGGCGCGTTCATTCGTACCTGCAGCGGCCGCGGGCAAGAACGGTTCGGAACGAACGATCCCGTCAGATCGCTTCGCCGCGCGCCAGCGCCGCTGCGCCACGGATCGCGGAGATGTTGGCCTTGTAGGATTCCATCGTGCCGCCCTTGAACACTGCCGAGCCCGCGACCAGCGCGTTCGCGCCGGCAGCGGCGAGCTGGCCCGAAACATCAGGACCGACGCCGCCGTCGACCTCGATGTCGATCGGGCGTCCGGCGGTCATCGCTCGGATGTCGCTGATCTTGCCCAGCGCGGACTTGATGAAGGCCTGGCCGCCGAAGCCGGGGTTGACCGACATGACAAGCACCAGGTCGATCTGGTCGATGACGTATTCGATCGCGCTCGCCGGCGTGCCCGGATTGAGCGAGACGCCGGCCTTCTTGCCGAGCGCGCGGATCGCCTGCAGCGAGCGATGCAGGTGAGGCCCGGCCTCGGCGTGGACGGTGATGTGGTCGCAGCCGGCCTTTGCAAACGCTTCGATATAGGGGTCGCAGGGCGAGATCATCAGATGGGCATCGAAGATCTTCTTCGTATGCGGGCGCATTGCCTTGATCACGTCGGGCCCAAAGGAAATGTTCGGCACGAAATGTCCATCCATCACGTCGAGATGGATCCAGTCGGCGCCGGCGGCATCGACGGCGCGAACCTCTTCGCCCAGCCTGGCGAAATCGGCCGCCAGGATCGACGGGGCGATGACGAGGGGACGTGACGCAAATTGCTGAGACATGTGCGCTTTCCCAGGACACGGAAGGGACGGAATGGCTCCGCGTAACATGCAGGGCGGCCGGGAGCAATGCGAGCTCCACGCTCTTCCGTGCGGAAAAATCTGCCGGAGCCGGCATCTCTTGCCGGGCTTCGCGGATGGAGATGAATACGAGAACGCCCGATTTCATTGGGTTTTTCACGGTGGCACGGCGCTTGCTGAGAAATATGCACGAGCTATCGGCCGCGACCGGTGCGGCGCTGTTGGAGTCTTGCCATGTTCCTTGCATTGGGCGCTGCTTCGTCGGCCATCGATGTCCTCAAGGCGCTGACGTCATCGAAATCGTCGTCCGCGTCATCTACCGGCGCCAGCCAGAACACAAAGAGCCCGTTCGATCTGCTGGCTTCGAATGCGCAGACTTCGGTCGGCCCGGGTTCAGGGTCCGGCGGTGGTGCGCAGATCTCGCCGGAGACCATGAGCGCGTTGCTCGATGCGCAGAGCCAGTGCTCGTCGGGCGAAACGACGGCATCCAGGAGCCGCTCCAGCGCGCTGAAGGATCTGTTCGCGCAGATCGATGGCGATGGTGACGGCAAGATCACCAAATCGGAATTCGAAGAGGCGCTCGGCGCCGGCGGCACCAATCTCGAGAACGCCGACAGCGTGTTCGGCAAGCTCGACAAGGACGGCGACGGCTCGGTGAGCCTCAAGGAGCTGGCGTCGGCGTTGAGGCCCAAGGGGCACCACAACCGCGATGACGCAAACGATGCTGGCGGATCAGGTTCCGATCCCTTCTCGCAGGCACTGCAGGGCGCCAGCACCACATCCGTCACCAACAGCGACGGTTCGGTGACGACGTCGCTGACCTATGCGGACGGATCGAAGGTGACGATGACGACGGCAGCAGGCGGAAGCTCGTCCAGCGCCGCGACGTCGTCCTACAATTTCATCGAGCAGATGATCCAGCGACAGGCCCAGGCGATCTCGTCGGCGGCCACAGGGTCGCTTTCGGTCAGCGCTTGAACACGAGACCCGGCGATGATCCTTCGGACTGCGACCTAGCCGAAACGATCGCTCCACGCCGGCAGCGCACCCAGAAAGGGTAGCGCGGTCGCACCATGGACGCCGCGCGCAATGGCGCGGGCGACCGTGTTGGCGGCGACCATTCCGAGTTCGGTGAGCCCGAACAGCGGATCGACCGGGATACTGCCGGTCGCGGCGGCAAACACCACGTCGCCGTCCAGCGGAGCGTGCACGGGATAGATCGCGCGGGCCATTCCGGTCTGCGCGATCATCGCGAGCCGCCTGGCCTGTGCTTTGGTCAGCATGGCATCGGTGACGACCACCACCAGCGTGGTGTTTTCCAATGCCGTCGCTGCGGGGCCACCCTTTAGGCGGACCTTCAGCATGTCGGGCGTGAACGAAGGCGGCAGGCCGCGCCCGCCGAACTCATTGCCGATTTCGAACGGCGCCGCCCAGAACCACGGTCCGTCGCCGACCGTCACGCTGCCGATCGCATTGACCACCGCAAGCGCGCCGACCGTGACGCCGCCTTCGGTGAGCGCTGAAGCCGAGCCAAGACCGCCCTTGAGATTGGCTGTGGTCGCACCGAGGCCGGCGCCGACGCTGCCCAGCGCGAAATCGGCACTCGCCGCGCGCGCAGCCGCATAGCCGAGATCGCGATAAGGCGGAAAGCGTCCCCAGGCCTTGTTGCCGCCGTTGAGCAGGTCGAAGCAGATCGCGCCCGGAACGATCGGAATCACCGCCTCGCGGATCCGAAAGCCGCGCCCCTGTTCGGCCAGCCAGGCCTGGACGCCGCCCGCGGCATCGAGGCCATGGGCCGAGCCGCCGGAGAGTGCGATGCCGTCGATCGCCTCCACCGTGCTTTCCGGTTTGAGGGCGGCCTCCTCGCGGGTACCGGGGCCTCCGCCGCGCACGTCGATGGATGCAGTGGCGGGCGCGTCAAAAACGATCGCGGTGACGCCGGAAGCGAGCGTTGCGTCGTCGGCATGGCCGACGCGAACGCCGGGTACATCGGTGAGGAGGTTTTTCAAGCAGGCAGTCCGTCGGGTCGCTGGTCTTGCCAACGGGTATATCAGCCGCGCGAGATGCTTCAACCGTCAGAGACAGCTTCAGCAATCAGCCGGACCTAACCCTCCGCGCGTCGACGGCCATTGGCGCCTGCGGTCTCGAGGCGCGAGATCTTGTCGGGCGTGGACTGGCGGGACGACAACGGCACCGAAAGGCGACAAACTAGGCCCTCGGGGCGCCAGTCGAATTCAGCCCGGCCGCCGAGCTGCGACTCGATGCTGGCGATGACGCTTCTCGTCCCGAAGCCACGCGACACCGGCTTCTCGACCCGCGGACCGCCGGTCTCCACCCATGCGATCTTGAGCGCGCTTGCCTGGTCTTCCCAGTTCATTGACAGCCGGCCCGACAGCGACGACAGCGCGCCATACTTTGCCGAGTTGGTGACGAGTTCGTGCAGTGCCAGCGCCACCGTCTGGGCGGTTGCGGGCTCGAGCTGGACCTCCGGACCGGACAAAGCGATCTGATCGCCGGTCGAGTAGGGCGCGAGTTCCTCGTCGATCAGCTTCCTTATCTCGGCGCCTTGCCAGCTCGACAGGGAAAGCACGGTATGCACGCGCGCCAGCGCGTTGATCCGCCCTTCGACCGATCGGACATAGGTCTTCACGTTTTCGCCGCGCGTCAACCGGACGATGGATTGGGCGAGAGCCAGCGCGTTCTTGGCGCGGTGGTCGACCTCCCGCGCCAGCAGGTTCTGCCGCTCCTCGGCCTGCTTGCGCTCGGTGATATCGACGGTGACGCCGCTGACACGCACGACGCGGCCGGCCTTGTCGAGGGTGGCGGCCGCCGTGCCGACGCACCAGCGCACCTCGCCGTCCGGGCGTATGATCCGGAATTCACCCTCGTATGATTTGGTCCCTTTCGTGAAC
Organism: Pseudomonadota bacterium; assembly: GCA_023422775.1. GTDB lineage: Bacteria > Pseudomonadota > Alphaproteobacteria > Rhizobiales > Xanthobacteraceae > Bradyrhizobium. The sequence continues at coordinate 14,784 of JAFAGM010000038.1, read as the reverse complement.
TGGGCGACAGCCTTGCCCAGTTCGTCGGTGTCGTCAGGGTGCAGGAACATCTGGACGTTCGTCGGCGTCACCACGAAGGTCTTGGGGTCGAGCCCGAAGATCTGGAATTGACCCTCGTCCCACATCCAGTCGCCGTTGACCCAGTCCCAGTCCCACGATCCCATTCTGCCCGCGGCGATCGCAAGGCTGCGGCGCTGCTCGCTCTCCAGCAGGCGCGCGTGCGATTCCTCGAGTTCCGCGGTGCGGGCGCGGACGCGGTCTTCGAGTTCGGCATTGAGGTGTTCGAGCTGGCGGGTCTTGCGGTAGAGTTCGGCGAACACCTTGATCTTGGCGCGCAGGACTTCCGGCACCACCGGCACCGGAACATAGTCGACCGCGCCCATTTCGTAGCCGCGCAGCCGGTCGATGTCGCTCACCTGGATCGCGGAGATGAAGATCATCGCCGTCTTCTGGAAGCGGGGATGTTCGCGGATCATGGCGGCGAGTTCGAAGCCGTCGAGTTCCGGCATGCAGACGTCGACCAGGATGATGGCGACGTCGTTCTTGAGCAGGAACTCCAGCGCTTCGCGCCCCGACGATGCCTTGACCAGGTTCTCGCCGAGTTCCTTCAGGATCACTTCGTAGGCGAGCAGCTTGGCCGGCTGATCGTCCACCAGAAGGATGTTTACTTTCTCTTGGTCCATCATCTGCCAATCAACGGTGTAGCCACATTCGGATGGCGAGGAGCAATTGCTCGGTATTGACGGGTTTCGCCAGATAGTCCGAAGCGCCGGCCTCCAGGCATTTTTCGCGATCGCCCTTCATCGCCTTGGCGGTCAGCGCAATGATCGGCAAGCGGCTGAACGACGGGTTTTCCCGGATCACGCCGATGGTCTGATAGCCGTCCATTTGCGGCATCATGATATCCATCAGCACAATTGCGATGTTCGGATTGGATTCGACCAGCACAATGGCCTCGTGGCCCGTCGTTGCGGTCAGCACCTTCATGCCGCGACGTTCCAGTACGCTCGAGAGCGCAAAGATGTTGCGGGCGTCGTCGTCCACAAGAAGCGCGGTCTTGCCAACGAGATCTTCATCGGAACTGTTCAGCTTCTCCAGCATCCTTTGCTTTTCGATCGGCAGTTCTGTAATTACACGGTGCAAAAACAACGACGTTTCGTCGAGCAGGCGTTCCGGCGACTCCACGCCCTTCACCACGATACTTCGGGCCATGGTGTGGAGTTCCGCATCTTCCTCGGCCGAGAGTTCCCGCCCGGTGAACACCACTACCGGAACGTTCGACAGCGTTTCATCGTTGCGGATTTTATCGAGTACTTCGAAGCCAGTCATGTCGGGCAGGCGCAGATCAAGTACGACGCAGTCGCATGGGCTGTTGCGCAGCATCGACAGTGCGCCCGCGCCGGTATCCGAAATGACGATCTCGATGTCGTCGTGACCGAGCAGTTCCCGAATGCTCATCTGTTCGGCGGCGTTGTCTTCCACGATCAAGAGGCGTTTGCGGCGCGGCTTGGCATACTCCTTGATCCGGGACAGCGCCTTGCTGACGCCCTCGGTGGTGGTCGGCTTGTTGACGAAGGAAAACGCGCCGCGTGCCAGGGCGTGCTGACGGTCTTCGTCCAGCGTGATGATCTGCACCGGAATGTGCCGCGTCAGCGGATTGTGCTTGAGCTGGCTCAGCACGGTCCAGCCCAGCATGTCAGGCAGGAACACATCCAGCGAAACCGCCGCGGGCTGGAACTGCTTGGCGAGCTCGATCGCCTCGGCGCCTCTGCCGGCGACCAGCACCTTGAAGCCCTTGTCGCGGGCGAGATCGATCAGCACCCGCGCGTAATGCGGATCGTCCTCGACGATGAGGAGGATGGTGTCTCCCGGTTCGAGGTCGAGCCGGTCGTCCGGCAACTGCTCGACGACGCGCTCCTGCGTCGCTGGGGCTTGCAGCGCCGGCGCTGCAGAGATGGACGACGGGGAAGGGGTGCGAGGCGCGGTCGTGGGACCGGAATATTTCAGCGGCAGGTAAAGCACGAAGGTGCTGCCCTTGCCGGGCGCGCTGCGCAGATGGATTTCGCCGCCGAGCAGGCTCGCCAGTTCGCGGCTGATGGCAAGGCCAAGGCCGGTGCCGCCGTACTTCCGGCTGGTGCCGGCGTCGGCCTGCTGGAACGCCTCGAAGATCAGTTTCTGCTTTTCGAGAGGGATGCCGATGCCGGTGTCGGTCACCTCGAAGGCGACGACGGCCGGGGCGTGATTGAGGATCGGATGCTCCGGGCTCCAGCCGCCGACCGCGGCCGACACGGTAAGCTTGACGCCGCCTTCGGCGGTGAACTTGAAAGCGTTCGACAGCAGGTTTTTCAGAACCTGTTGCAGACGCTTGGAGTCGGTGACCATGCTCCGGGCGAGATTCTCGTCGACCTCGACGCCGAACGAAAGCTGGCGGTTCTCGGCTTCGTGGCGGAACGGGCGTCCGACCGTCTCGAGCAGGCTCGAGGTCAGGATCTCCTCGGCGTCGACGGTCACGGTGCCGGATTCGATCTTCGACAGGTCGAGAATGTCGCTGATCAGGTTGAGCAGGTCGGTGCCGGCGCCGTGGATGGTGCGGGCGAATTCGACCTGCTTGGCGGACAGGTTGCCGTCGGGATTTTCTGTGAGCTGCTGGCCGAGGATCAGGATGCTGTTGAGCGGCGTGCGCAGCTCGTGCGACATGTTGGCGAGGAATTCCGATTTGTATTTCGACGTCAGCGAAAGCTCGGTCGCCTTTTCCTCGAGCGCACGCCGCGCCTGTTCGATTTCCTGGTTCTTGCGCTCCACCTCGACGTTGCGTTCGGCGAGCTGTTGGGCCTTCTGTTCGAGCTGTTCGTTGGTTTGCTGCAACTCCTTCTGCTGCGTCTGCAATTCGCCGGCGAGCTGCTGGGACTGCATCAGCAGGCCTTCGGTCTGCATCGTGGCCTCGATACTGTTGAGGACGATGCCGATCGAGTCGGTGAGTTGTTCGAGGAAGGTCATCTGCGAGGTCGTGAATGAACTAACGGACGAAAGCTCGATCACGGCCTTGACCTGGTTCTCGAACAGGACCGGCAGCACCACGAGGTTCTTCGGAACGACGCGGAACAGCGCCGAGTTGATCGACGCGGTGTCGTCCGGGATGTCCGACACCAGCCGCTGGCGTTTGTCCATGGCGCACTGGCCGATCAGCCCTTCGCCGAACTGCACGATTTGCGGGTGGGGATTGGCGCCGTCGCCGGCATAGGCCGAGAGCAGGCGCAGCAACTGCGGCGTCTCCGGGCTGGTCACCTGGTAGATCACGCCCATATGCGCGTCGATCAGCGGCGCCAGTTCGGTCAGCAACAGCCGGCCGACGGTGGTGAGATCGCGCTGTCCCTGCAGCATGGTGGTGAATCGGGCGAGGTTGGTCTTCAGCCAGTCCTGTTCGGTGTTAACCTGGGTGGTGAGGCGGAGATTGCCGATCATCGTATTGATGTTGTCTTTGAGTTCGGCGACTTCGCCGCGGGCATCGACCTGGATAGAACGCGTCAGGTCGCCCTTGGTCACGGCGGTTGCCACTTCCGCGATCGCGCGCACTTGGGAAGTCAGGTTGGCGGCGAGCAGGTTGACGTTGCCGGTGAGGTCCTTCCAGGTGCCGGCGGCGCCGGGAACGTTGGCCTGGCCGCCGAGCCGTCCTTCGACGCCGACTTCGCGCGCCACGCTGGTGACCTGGTCGGCGAAGATCGCGAGCGTCTCGGTCATGTTGTTGATGGTGTCGGCGAGGGCCGCGACTTCGCCCTTCGATTTCACCGTCAGGTTCTGCTTCAGGTCGCCGTCGGCGACCGCGGTCACCACCTTGACGATGCCGCGGACCTGCTCGGTCAGGTTGGCCGCCATGAAGTTCACGGTATCGGTGAGGTCCTTCCAGGTGCCGGCGACGCCCGGAACCTCCGCCTGGCCGCCGAGCTTGCCCTCGGTGCCGACTTCACGCGCCACCCGCGTCACTTCGCCGGCGAAGGCGTTGAGCTGGTCGACCATGGTGTTGATGGTGTTCTTCAGTTCGAGGATTTCGCCTTTCACGTCAACCGTGATCTTGCGCGAGAGGTCGCCGCGCGCCACCGCGGTCGTGACTTCGGCGATGTTGCGGACCTGCGTGGTGAGGTTGGCCGCCAGCAGGTTGACGTTGTCGGTCAGGTCCTTGAAGGTGCCGCCGACGCCGGGCACGACGGCCTGGCCGCCGAGTCGTCCCTCGGTGCCGACCTCGCGCGCCACGCGCGTCACCTCGGCGGCGAAGGAGCGAAGCTGCTCCACCATCGTGTTCAGGGTGTCCTTCAGCAGCAGGATCTCGCCGCGCACGTCGACGGTAATCTTCTTGGAGAGGTCGCCGCCGGCGATCGCGGTCGCGACCTCGGCGATGTTGCGAACCTGTGCGGTCAGGTTCGAAGCCATGAAGTTGACGTTGTCGGTGAGGTCCTTCCAGGTGCCGGCCACTTCAGGCACTTCGGCCTGGCCGCCAAGTTTGCCTTCGGTGCCGACCTCGCGCGCCACGCGCGTGACCTCCGAGGCGAAGGCGTTGAGCTGGTCGACCATGGTGTTGACGGTGTTCTTGAGCTCGAGGATTTCGCCCTTGACGTCGACGGTGATCTTCTTGGAGAGGTCGCCCTTCGCCACGGCGGTGGTCACCTCGGCGATGTTGCGGACCTGGCCGGTCAAATTGCCGGCCATTGAATTGACGTTGTCGGTGAGGTCCTTCCAGGTGCCGGCGACGCCGGGCACGTTGGCCTGACCGCCCAATCGGCCTTCGGTGCCCACCTCGCGCGCCACGCGCGTCACTTCGCCGGCGAACCGGTTGAGCTGGTCGACCATCGTGTTCAGCGTTTCCTTGAGCTGCAGGATCTCGCCTTTCACGTCGACCGTGATCTTGCGCGACAGGTCGCCGCCGGCGATGGCGGTCGCGACTTCGGCAATGTTACGGACCTGTGCGGTGAGGTTGCCAGCCATCGAGTTCACGGAGTCGGTCAAATCCTTCCAGGTGCCGGCAACACCCGTCACCTGGGCCTGGCCGCCGAGCTTGCCGTCGGTGCCGACCTCGCGCGCCACGCGCGTCACTTCGCCGGCAAACGCGTTGAGCTGGTCGACCATCGTGTTCAGCGTTTCCTTCAGCTGAAGGATTTCGCCGGATACGTTGACCGTGATCTTCTTGGAAAGGTCGCCCTTGGCCACGGCGGTCGCGACTTCGGCGATGTTGCGGACCTGGCCGGTGAGGTTGCTGGCCATCGAGTTGACGCTGTCGGTCAGATCCTTCCAGGTGCCGGCGACGCCGCGCACCAGCGCCTGTCCGCCGAGCTTGCCCTCGGTGCCGACCTCGCGCGCGACCCGCGTCACTTCGCCGGCGAAGGCGTTGAGCTGGTCCACCATCGTGTTGACGGTGTCCTTCAGTTCGAGAATTTCGCCGCGCACGTCCACGGTGATCTTCTTGGAGAGGTCGCCGTTGGCGACCGCGGTCGTGACTTCGGCGATGTTGCGAACCTGGGCGGTGAGGTTGCTCGCCATCGAGTTGACGCTTTCGGTGAGGTCCTTCCAGGTGCCGGCGACGCCGAGCACGTTGGCCTGTCCGCCGAGACGTCCCTCGGTGCCGACCTCGCGCGCGACGCGCGTGACTTCGCCGGCAAAGGCGTTGAGCTGGTCGACCATGGTGTTGAGCGTTTCCTTCAGCTGAAGGATTTCGCCTGACACGTTGACGGTGATCTTCTTGGACAGGTCGCCGCCGGCGATGGCGGTGGCGACGTCGGCGATGTTGCGCACCTGCGCCGTCAGGTTCGAGGCCATGAAGTTGACGTTGTCGGTGAGGTCCTTCCAGGTGCCGGCAACACCGGGCACCTGGGCCTGGCCGCCGAGCTTGCCTTCGGTGCCGACCTCGCGGGCGACGCGCGTCACTTCGGAGGCGAACGAGTTGAGCTGGTCGACCATCGTGTTGATGGTGTCCTTCAGCTCGAGGATTTCGCCGCGCACGTCGACCGTGATCTTGCGCGACAGGTCGCCGCGCGCGACCGCCGTGGTGACGTTGGCGATGTTGCGGACCTGCGCGGTGAGGTTGCCGCACATCGCGTTCACGGAGTCGGTCAGGTCCTTCCAGGTGCCGGCGACGCCGGGCACGATCGCCTGGCCGCCGAGCTTGCCGTCGGTGCCGACCTCGCGCGCGACGCGGGTCACTTCCGAGGCAAAGGACCTGAGCTGGTCCACCATCGTGTTGATGGCTTCCTTGAGCTGCAGGATCTCGCCACGGACGTCGACCGTGATCTTCTTCGACAAGTCGCCATTGGCGACTGCGATGGTGACTTCGGCGATGTTGCGGACCTGGCCGGTGAGGTTGTTGGCCATCGAGTTGACGCTCTCGGTGAGGTCCTTCCAGACGCCGGTCACTTCAGGCACCTGGGCCTGGCCGCCGAGCTTGCCTTCGGTGCCGACCTCGCGCGCCACGCGCGTCACTTCCGACGTGAACACGGAAAGCTGCTTGATCATCGTGTTGACGATATTGGCAGACTGCAGGAACTCGCCGCCCAGCGGACGGCCGTCGACGTCAAGCTGCACGGTCTGCAGCAGATCGCCTTGCGCCACGGCCGCGACCGCGCGCGTGACTTCGCGGGTCGGCCACAGCAGGTCGTCGATCAGCGTGTTGACCGATCCTTCCATGTCCGCCCACGATCCGCTCGCAAGGTCGAACTTGACGCGCTGCCGGGTCTTGCCTTCGCGGCCGACGACCTGGCCGACATGCTCAAGCTGCTGCGCCATGCGCTGGTTGGCGGCGACGATTTCGTTGAACGTGTCGGCGATCTTGCCTTCGATGCCGAGATGACTGCCGGCCATCCGTACCGAGAAGTCACCCGCCCGCATCGCCTGCAGGGCTTGCAGCAGGTCCTGCATCGGGTCGGTCTTACCGTTCGGGACTGGCTTGCGTTTGGCGGCGCGGCGAACCGATGACGGTCCGGAAGAAAGATCACTCATGCGGTTCCTCAAGGCCAGTGCGCGCGAATCCCGTGGCCGAGATGCGACTTCACTGCAGTGAACCGGCTGTCCAATTGCAGATCAAGCGGGAACAGCAGTTAAGGTCGTGAAATCAATGACATGGAACTCAGGCCAGTCTCACTAATGCGCAGGGAACCCAATTGTTCCCGAACCCGCGGAATTATCTGGAACCTAAAAGAAAACGCCCCGGCGAGCCGGGGCGTCTGCAATCGCTGGTTGTTTTGATGTCAGGAGCCCTTCGGGTTGATCTCGGCGTAGTTGCCCTTGCCGTCCCACTTGTAGACGACATAGTCGATCGCCTTGATGTCGCCCTTGGCGTCGAAGCCCAGCTTGCCGAGCACCGTGTCCCATTCGCCGGCCTTGATGGTCTCCATGACCTTCTTCGGATCGGTCGACTTCGCCTTCGCCACGGCCTGCGTCCAGACCTGCATCGTAGCGTAGGTGTAGAGGGTGTAACCTTCGGGATCGATGTTCTTGGCCTTGAACTTCTCGACGATCGCCTTGGCGGTCGGCTTGTTGCGCGGATCGGGACCGAAGGTGAACAGCGTGCCTTCGGCGGCGGGACCTGCGATCGAGGCGAACTCCTTGTCGTTCAGGGCGTCGCCCGCCATCAAGATCGTCTTCAAGCCCTGGTCGCGCATCTGGCGCAGGATCAGGCCGGATTCCTGATGATAGCCGCCGACAAAGACCAGATCGATATTGTCGCGCTTCAGGCGCGACACGATCGCGTTAAAATCCTTGTCGCCCTTGTTGTAGGACTCGAACATCTTCTCGGTGACGCCGGCCTTGTTGAGCGCCTTCTTGGTTTCGTCGGCGAGGCCTTTGCCATAGGTCGTCTTGTCGTTGAGGATGGCGACGTTCTTGCCCTTGAAGTTCTTGACGATGTAGTCGGCGGCAACCAGGCCCTGCTGATCGTCACGGCCGCAGACGCGCGCCACGTTCCACAGCTTGCGCTCGGTGAACAGCGGGTTAGTCGAGGCCGGCGTGATCTGCAGGACGTTGCCGTCGGCATAGGCTTCCGACGCCGGGATCGAGGACGACGAACAGAAATGTCCGGCGACGAACGGGATCTTCGCACTGGCGAATTTCTCCGCCACCGAGCGCGCCTGCTTGGGGTCGCAGGCGTCGTCGCCGACCTGCAGCGCCAGCTTCTTGCCGAGCACGCCGCCGGCAGCGTTGATGTCGGCCACTGCCTGTTCGGCGCCGTTCTTCATTTGCCGGCCGAACGCGGATTCGCCGCCCGTCATCGGGCCAGCCACGGCGATGGAGATGTCCTGCGCCAGTGCTGTGGTCGAAAGCGCGAGCGATGCGCCCAATGCCAAGCCGATGAGTTTCAGTGATTTCATGAGGTATCCTCGTGAGGTAGGTCGATTTCGGGAAACGCCCGGCGGGCCGGGTACGAAAATCGTGGCCATTGTCGGCTGATTTTACCGCGAAGTCATCGGCAATTTTTCGGCAAATCCACGGTCGGATCGCATCATCTTGCCGCAGTGTGCGTCATGGTTGGCGGAAGGTTTACCCCCGCCGGCCGCCTTCGAGATAGGCGGCCCGGATTTCCGGGCGTTGCAGCAACTCGTTGCCGGTCCCGGACAGCGTGATCAGGCCATTGACCATGACATAGCCGCGATGGGCGAGCTTCAAGGCGTGATTGGCATTCTGCTCGACGATCAGGACGGTCAGGCCGTCCTGCCGGTTCAGGGTCCTTACCGCGTCGAAGATCTGCCGCGCGACCAGGGGCGCAAGCCCCAGCGACGGCTCGTCCAGCATCAGCAGGCGCGGGCGGCTCATCAGGGCGCGGCCGATCGCCAGCATCTGCTGCTCGCCACCCGACAGCGTGCCGCCGCGCTGCGTCAGGCGCTCCTTCAGCCGCGGGAACAGGGCGAAGACACGTTCCAGGCCGCTGGCCCGTTCGGTCTCGCTGCAGTCGGTCGCATCGGCGCCCATCTGCAGGTTTTCCGCCACGCTCATGCGCGGGAAAATCCGGCGGCCCTCCGGCGATTGAGCGATGCGCAGCCTGGCAATCTCGTGCGTCGGCACGCCGGTGATATCCTGGCCATCGAATTCGATGCGACCGGAGCGGGCGCGGGGCCGGCCGAAAATGGTCATCATCAGCGTCGATTTGCCGGCGCCGTTGGCGCCGATCAACGCCACGATCTCGCCGGCGTTGATGTCGAGATCGATGCCCTTCAGCGCCTCGATCTTGCCGTAGGCCGCGCGCAGGGAGCGGATCGCGAGCAGGGGAGCTTTCGACGGCGCGGTCACGTGCCGCTCTCCATCACCGCGATGGCTTCCTCTTCGTCGGCACCGAGATAGGCGGCGATGACTTTTGGATCGTCGCGGACATGCTGCGGCGAACCCTCGGCGATCTTGACGCCGTAATCCATCACGACGACGTGGTCGGAGATTTCCATCACCACCGACATGTCGTGCTCGATCAGCAGGATCGAGGTGCCCTGGTCGGCGCGGATCGAGAGCAGGAGTTCGCTCAACGCCGCGCTTTCCCGTGCGTTCAGCCCGGCGGCGGGTTCGTCGAGGCACAGCAAGGCGGGCCCGGTGCACATCGCGCGCGCGATTTCGAGCCGCCGCTGATCGCCATAGGGCAGATTGCCGGCGGCATCGTCGGCGCGGTCCAGCAGCCCGATGCGATCGAGCCATGTCCGCGCCAGATCGATCGCAGCCTGCTCGGCGCTGCGCCAGGACGGCGCGCCGATCAGGCCGAGAAACGTCAGTCCGGACGCGCGCATCAGTGCGTTGTGCTGCGCCACCATCAGGTTTTCCAGCGCCGTCATGCCGGGAAACAGCCGGATGTTCTGGAACGTGCGCGCGACCCGGGCGAGCTTGGAAATCCGGAAATCGTTCAGCCGTTCGAGCTGGATGGCATGGCCGTCATCATGCGCAAGCCGTATCGCGCCTGAAGTGGGCTTGTAGAAGCCGGTGATGCAGTTGAATACGGTGGTCTTGCCGGCGCCGTTCGGTCCGATCAGCGCGGTGATCTTGCGCCGCTCGGCGTTGAAGGAAAGCTCGTTGACGGCGACGATGCCGCCGAAGCGCATCGTCAGGCGATCGACGGACAGGATGTGATCGCCGTTCATCCGTGTCCCTCCTTGACGAGATCGGACGAGATCGCCTGGCTGTGCTTCAGGAACACGGTGGGCGCGCGGTGTCCGATCAGGCCGCGCGGGCGCCAGATCATCAGGAGCACCATCGCCATGCCGAACACCAGCATGCGGTACTGGTCGAGCCCGCGAAACAGCTCGAAACCGCCGATCATGGCCAGCGCCGCCAGCGCCACGCCGAGCTGCGAGCCCATGCCGCCGAGCACCACGATCGCCAGCACCAGCGCGGATTCATGGAAGGTGAAGGATTCCGGGCTGATGAAGCCCTGCCGTGTCGCGAAGAAAGCGCCGGCGAAGCCGCCGAACATCGCGCCGATCGCAAACGCCGAGAGCTTGGTCGTGGTGGTGTTGATGCCGAGCGCGCGGCAGGCGACTTCGTCTTCGCGCAACGCTTCCCAGGCGCGGCCGATTGGCAGGCGGCGAAGGCGGATCGTGACCCAGTTGGTGAGCAGCGCCAGCGCCAGGATCAGGTAGAACAGGAAGACGATGCGGTGGGTCGGCGAGTATTCGATGCCGAGCATGGCGGCAAGCCCGTCGTCGCCCGCCGACAGCGGTATGCCGAACAGGGTTGGCCGGGGGATGCCGGTGACGCCGTTCGGTCCGCCGGTCAGGCTCTGCCAGTTGAGCAGGACGAGGCGGATGATCTCGCCGAAGGCCAGCGTCACGATGGCAAGGTAATCGCCGCGCAGCCGCAGCACGGGGAAGCCGAGCAGCACGCCCCAGAACGCGGCGAGGATGCCGGCGAGCGGCAGGCAGATCCAGAACGACAGCCCGAAATTGGTCGCCAGCAGCGCGTAGGAATAGGCGCCGACGGCATAGAACGCGACATAGCCGAGATCGAGCAGGCCGGCGAGGCCGACCACTACGTTCAGCCCCCAGCCGAGCATCACGTAGGTGAGCACGAGGATGCCGAGGTCGAGAATGTAGCGCTCATTGTAGAAGATGACCGGCACCAGAAAGGTGAACACCAGCAGCACCGGCGCGATCAGCCGTCCGGCGAGCGAAAGCGTGCTTTGCACCGCTGGCGGCACCACGCGGATCGTGCCGGCCGGTCCCCACCATTGCCGCAGCAGTTCGATGACGATGCTGCCGCCGAACACGGTGGCAACGATCGCGGCGAGATCGCCGAACCGTGTCCAGTAGATCAGGTTTCCTTCCGGGCCTGCCTCGGTGCGTACGCCGATCATCAGCGAAAACAGCACCAGCGCGACCAGCGCGCTGATCAGCGCTTTCTTGAGGATGAAGGCTGCGCCCGGGGCGCGCGAGGTTTGGGCGGCGGGGGGTGCGCTCACGCTGCCGCCCGTCAGACTTTTTCGACTTCGGGCCGGCCGAGCAGGCCGGTCGGAAGGAAGATCAGGACGACGATCAGGATCGAGAACGCGGCGACGTCCTTGTATTCGACCGAGAAGTAGGCGGACCACAGCGTCTCGATGAGGCCGATCAGGAGCCCGCCCAGCATCGCCCCGGGTAGCGAGCCGATACCGCCGAGGACGGCGGCGGTGAATGCCTTGATGCCGGCGACGAAGCCCATGAAGAAATCGACGAGACCGTAATAGATCAGGTACATCATGCCGGCGACGGCGGCGAGCGCAGCCCCGATCACGAAGGTCATGGAAATGGTGCGGTCGACATCGACGCCGAGCAGCGAGGCCATGGTCTGGTCCTGCTCGCAGGCGCGCATGTCGCGCCCCAGCCGCGTGCTCGAGACCAGCCAGGTGAACAACGCCAGCAGCACGATGGTGGTGACGACGACGATGATCTGGACGTTGGAAAGCTGCACGTTGAAGCCTTCGGCGCCTTCATGCAGGGTGTAGCCGCCGGTGATGATCGGCGGCACCGGCTTGACGCGCGCGCCCTGCGCCACCTGCGAAAAATTGGTCAGCACGAATGACATGCCGATCGCGGAGAGCATCGGCGCCAGGCGGAACGAATGCCGCAGCGGCCGGTAGGCGATGCGCTCCACCGTCCAGCCGTAGAGCGCCGTGATCGCCATCGACACCAGCAGCACGATCAGGAGGATGAGGGGAACGGCGGACAAGCCGAACGAGACCAGGATCAGGAAGGTGATCAGCGCGATGAAGCCGCCAATCATGAAGATGTCGCCATGGGCGAAATTGATCATGCCGACGATGCCGTAGACCATCGTGTAGCCGATGGCGATCAGGCCGTAGATCGAGCCGAGCACGAGGCCGTTGATCAGTTGCTGGGCGAAATAATCCATGCGCTGCCGTTTTGTCCCCAGGACGCGGCGAGAGCTCCGGCAGCCCAAAACGACGCGTCGTAGCGTTTTTCTAACAGGTGGGAACCGGGGGCGGCAACAGCGCTCGGTGCGGCTTAGTCGGCTTGTACAGAGCTGATTTTCACAGGCCGGTTCCAGCTTCATGGTGCGGCCACGCCTTTGCCGCGGAATGATCGCGGCGGAACCGCTGTTCCCGAGCAACCAACCCCTCGGCTCTCCGTTGACCCCGGCTACGTCTCAACAACGGAGATTGCTCAATGACTAATCAAAACCAGAACCCGGGCCAGCAGAACCAGAACCCGGGCCAGAAGCCCGGTCAGCAGCAGGGTGGCGGTCAGAAGCCCGGCCAGCAGCAGCAGGATCCGGGCCGTCAGGGGCAAAGACCCAATCCCGGTCAAGACCGTTAGTTTGGACTGAACTGCCAAGTAAGGAAGGCCTCGCCGAAAGCGGGCTTTTCTTTTTTGGTGTAAGTCCCGGTGGCGAGGGGCGCCAAATGAGTTAACCGGTGGCGCCGCAACGGCCTTCGAACCAAAGGCCAGCGCGGCCGGTTCTCGACTTCAACCGATCCTCCCCATATATTGCGACGATGACGAAGCTGCTTGATGAAGCATTGGAAGCTGTGCGTCGCCTGCCGTCGGATGACCAGGACGACATTGCGCGTGCCATCATGCAGCTTGCAGGCGTCGATCTTCCTGCGCCTGTTGTCCTTTCGCCGGAAGAGCGCGAGGCGATTGCGCGCTCCAAGGCCGCCGCGGATCGAGGTGAGTTCGCGACCGATGAGCAGGTGCGGGCGGTCTGGGCCAAGCATAGCCGATGAGGCTGCGCTACACGCTTCCTGCTCTTGCTGACCTTGCATCGATTCTGGATTACGTCGTCGATCATTCCCCACAGGGAGCCGCGCGCATTCATGACCGAATTCGCGCTGTCACAGATTTGCTGCTGAGTTATCCGCTGGCTGGCGCGGTGACCGACGACCCCACCGTTCGGCGCATCACGACCAAGCCATATCCATATCTTATCTTTTGCGAAGCGACTGACGCTGAAATCATCATTCATGCCGTGCGCCACGGCGCACGAGATCCCTCTGACAATCCGGGATCGATTGCCCCGTGACGTGCAGCCCGAGACTACGGCCAGCTAACCCTTCAGCAAACCCAGTTCGGCAATGATCGCGTTGGCTTCCTTGACGGCGTGATTGGCTGCCGGGACGCCGCAATAGATCGCCTGCTGCAGCAAGATCTCCTTGATGTCGTCGGGGGTGAAACCGCCTTCGGCCAGCGCTGCGCGTACATGAAGGCGGAATTCGTCCCACTGGCCGAGCGCCACCATGGTGCCGATGACGAGCACGCGGCGGGTGCGGTGGTCGAAATGCGGCCGGGTCCAGATATCGCCCCAGGCATACCGGGTGATCAGGTCCTGGAAGTCGGTATTGAACGCGTTGCGGTTCTTGATCGACTTGTCGACCCATTCACTGCCGAGCACCTTTCGGCGCTGGGCCATGCCGTCGTCGCGACGCTTGTCGTCGTCCATGGTATCTCCTCCTGTCATTGCGAGGAGCGGAGCGACGAAGCAATCCATGTCTCCACAAGCGGTGAAATGGATTGCTTCGCTTCGCTCGCAATGACGTCCTCGGTTGGGGTTGTCAGCGTTGCGTCAGGAAGCCGACCACCGCGTCGGTGAAGGCGTGCGGCTGCTCGACATTGGAAATGTGCGCGGCATCCAGGATCGTCATGCTGGCGCCTTGTATCCGGCTGCGGATGAGTTCTCCGGCCGCAATCGGCGTCGACATGTCGTGGCGGCCGGCGATCACCAGCGTCGGGCTCTTGATCTTCGGCAGCAACTCGCGCTGGTCGAGCGTGGAAAGCGCCTCGCAGCAGGCAAGGTAGCCTGCCACCGGCGACGCCAGCATCATTGCCTTCATGTTGGCGGTGATTTGCGGTTCGCGCTCGCGGAAATCCGCCGTCAGCCAGCCGGCGATCACGGTATCAGCCACGGCCGCGATACCGCCTTCCTTCACCGCCTTGATGCGGTTGAGCCAGTTGGTCGGGTCCGGGTAGTAACAGGCGGTATTGGCGAGAACCAGCTTGCCGAAGCGTTCAGGCGCGTTGGCGCCCAGCCATTGTCCGACCATGCCGCCCATCGACAGGCCGCACCAATGCGTCTTCGCGATATTGAGGTCGTCGAGGATCGCCAGCACGTCGCGGCCAAAGCGCTCCATCGAATAGGGCCCGGGCGGCACGTTCGACTTGCCGTGGCCGCGCCGGTCGTAGCGGATGACGCGGAACACCTGCGTGAGCGCCTTCATCTGCGGCTCCCACATCTGCATGGTCGAGCCCAGCGAATTCGACAGCATCAGCGTCGGTCCGCCGTCGCGGCCTTCGACGGATACGTTGAGCAGGCACCCGTCGGCGTCGATCATCGGCATGG
>JAFAGM010000100.1 GCA_023422775.1 Pseudomonadota bacterium | reverse complement strand
GCCGACCATTCGCTGCCTGCGCCGCTGTAGACGAGCGCTCAGACGAAATCTCCATGAGCCTCCACGAAGACGTCGCTATCAATTTATGAGTGCCATACCTTAACGCCTATGCGCGAAGGCGGGTGATGACAGTTCGCGCGAGGCGGCTGGATCAATAATCCTTCAGCAGCCGCTCGATGTAGTCGAGCTCGATCTGCGGGCGAGCCGGGTCGGCGAGGCGGCGGCGCAGTTCCTCGAGGATGCGGCGGACCCGCTGCACGTCGATCTCGCCGGGGATCTTCACCGAATAGTCGTCGTTGAATTCGTTATGACGCATCGGCCGGCCGAGCGGATCGGTCGAGTTGGCAGCGCCCTGCTGGCGGCCCCTGGGATTGCCCGGGCCGTCGCCCGGCTGGTCGCCGTCGCCCTGCTGCATCGATTCGGCCAGACTCTGGGCGCCCTTGCGCAGCGCGTCCAGCGCCCGGCCCTGCGAGTCGACAGCGCCGTCGGCATTGCCCTCGCCGAGCCTGCCGCTGGCATCGCCCATCGCCGAATCGGCCTGGTCGAGCCCATCCTCGCCGTCACCCTGTTCGCCCTGACCTGGCTGGCCCTGCTGACCTGGCTGCTGCCCGCGCTGGCCCTTCTCGCCGCGCTGGCCCGGTCCCATGCCGCGCTTGGCAAGCTCTTCCTGCAACTTCTTCAGGCGGTCGCGCAGGCCCTGCTGGTCCTGCTGCAGGTCGCCCATGCTCTGGTCGCCCTGCTTGCCGCGCATGCGATCACGCCTGGAATCCTGGCCCTGCTTGAAGGTCTTGTCGCGCAATTGCTGCTGCTTGCGGATCATGTCGCCAAGTTCGTTCAGCGCCTGTTCCATCTCGTTGTCGCCGCCCTGGCCGGGCTGCGCCATCTGCAGGTTTTCCAGCATCTGCTGCAATTGCTCCAGCAACTGCTTGGCGGCGTCCTTGTCGCCGGAGCGCGACATCCGCTCCAGCCGGTCGAGCATGCTCTTGAGATCCTGCTGGCTCAGCACCTTGGTGTTGGGATCCAGCGGACGCGCCAGCTGCTGCGGATTGTTCTTCAGTTGCTCGGCGAGCTGGCGCAGGAAATTGTCCAGCGCGGCGCGCAGATTATCGGTAAGCTTCTTGATCTCCTCGTCGCTCGCGCCGCGTTCCAGCGCCTGCTTGAGCGCCTCCTGCGCCGCGCGCAGCGCCTTGTCGACATCGGTGATCTTGCCGTCCTCGATGGTGACGGCGAGCGCCCACAGGCTGGCGACGACCTCGCGCAAGGCGGGGTCGGTGCGGGCCGCCTCCAGTTGCCGCGTCACGCTGAACAGACCCAGATATTGACCGGCCTCCGGCGTGAACAGTTCCGGCGCGATCATCAGCGCGTCGAGCGCGGTATAGACCTGCGGGCTCTGGTTGGCGTCAAGCGCCAGGATGCGGCGCTGCTCGATCAGGGCGCGCGCCAGCGGCTTGGTGAACAGCCGCTCAGGCAGCCGCATGTTGAACGGCTCGCTCTTGCCCTCGTTGCCGGCCTCGTCCTTCGCCGTCAGGGTCAGCGTCACGTCGGCGCCGGCATAGGGGTCTTCGCTGAGATCCTTCACGGTCTGGCCAACGCCGTTGCGGGTGCGCGCATTCGGCATCACCAGCGCGAACTGCGGCGGCTCGAACAGCGGACGTGGCCCCGCAGCCTTGCCATCCCTTGCAGGCTCTTTGGCGGCTTGCCCGGCAGCTTCCTTGCCTGAATCCCCGGGCGCATCACCGGTACGGGCGACGAACTGGGCGCGCGCTTCGGTGACGCCGTAATCGTCCTCGAGCTTGTAGGACATCTGCAGCGAGCCGCGCGCCTGACGCTCCGGATCCTTGGCCAGCGAGATGACCGGCGCATGGTCCGGCGTGGCGGCGAACCGCCATTGCGGCTGGCTGGATGGCGCGCGGACATGCGCGGTGCCGTCGGCGCCGATCCTGAACTGGCGCTCGCTGGTGCCCTTGGGCGCCGGCTCGCTCGGTGCAATCTCGGTGAGGCCGCCGCCCACGACAACGTCGATGCTGCCGCCGCTCGAACGAATCATCAGCGTGCTGCCGGCTGGAACCGACAGCGGCCCGCTGTCGGGCGAAGCCGCGTCCCTGTTCGCAGCCGAAAGAATGACCGGCGGCTTGCCGGTGTAGACCGGCGGCGTCACCCAGGCGTCGACCCGCACATTGGCGGGTGCCAACACGCCATTCCAGTCGAACGCCGCCGCAACCCGCATCCTGCGCTCGTCGCCGGCCGCGACATAGGCGGCTGCCACCATCACCATGACCAGCGCGCGCAGCGCCCAGGGATCATGGATGGCAAGCCGCGGCGACGGCAGCCCGGCGCGGATCCGCTTGATCGAGGCCAGCGTGCGCTCGCGCTGCTCCCGCCACAGCGCCTGCGCGATCGGGTCCTGGGACGCGAGCGTATCGGTCAGCGCCGTTGCCGGCCGGTGGCGGATGCCGGTGCCGCGGTCGAGCCGGCTCAATGCCTCTTCGCGGGTCGGCCAACGGAAACGTGCGAGCGGATACAGCGCCCCCAGTGCCAGCAGAACAAACAGCACGATGCCTGCGGCGCGTGCACCGAACGGCAGTACCAGCCAGAGGCCAACCCAGGACGCTACGAGAAACAGTCCGACCACGCTCAGGAGCCGGGCAAGGCCGGGCCAGGCGCGCTCCCACGCGATCGCATACTGAGCCCGTTGCAGGGCCTGCGTCAGTTGAAGTCGCGCCACTGCATCCGGCTCGCGCGCGCGCTGCGTGGGGTCAGGTGAGACGCCGTTCAATAAACTCTCCGGGTTACCGACAAATCAGCCTAGCACAGCGGCGGCATTGAGGCACCCGGCCGATGCGGGTTCCCACACCCGGAAATACGCATAACACGAAGGCGTGACTGCTGGGCCGCCACCCCGTAACGTCCGCGTCGAACCGTAAAACTACGAGGAACGTGATTGCGAGCGAAGCAAAGCAATCCATAGCGCCACAAACCGAAAGATGAGCCTCCCCTAAGATGGATTGCTTCGCTTCGCTCGCAATGACGAAAAAGGAAACAACACTATGGAAATCGGATTCATCGGCCTCGGGAACATGGGCTTCCCGATGGCGCGCCGGCTGATCGAGGCCGGGCATCAACTCACCGTGTTCGACACGCGGAAGGAAGCCGTCGACAAACTCGTCTCGCTCGGCGCAGCGGCCGCATCGTCGCCGAAGGATATCGCCGACCGTTGCGAGACCGTGCTGGCGAGCCTGCCGTCGCTGCAGGCCTCGCTCGAGGTCGCGACCGGCTCGGGCGGCGTCATCGAGGGCAAGCGCGTCAAGCGCTTCATCGACCTCTCCACCGTCGGCTCGCAGATGGCGGTCAGGATTCACGGCCTGCTGGCGAAGAAGAACGTGGTGCAGATCGACAGCCCCGTCAGCGGCGGCGTCGGCGGCGCCGAGAAGGGGACGCTCGCCGTGATGGTCTCCGGACCACGCGCCGATTTCGAAATTGCAAAGCCCGCGCTCGATGTCATCGGCAAGGTGTTCTTCATCGGCGAAAAGCCGGGTTCCGCGCAGACCATGAAGCTCGCCAACAATTTCCTCTCGGCGACCGCGATGGTGGCGACGTCGGAAGCTGTGGTGATGGGCGTCAAGGCGGGGCTCGATCCATCGGTCATGATCGACGTCATCAACGCTGGTTCCGGATTGAATACCGCGAGCCGCGACAAGTTTCCGCGTTCGGTGCTGCCGCGTTCCTTCGATTTTGGTTTCGCAACCGGCCTGATGGTGAAGGACGTCCGCCTCGCGCTGGAGGAAATGAAATCGCTGGGATTGTCGATGGAGGTCGCCGAAGCGGTCGGCCGGCTCTGGGAAGTCGTGATCAAGGACCAGGGCGCGGAGTCGGACTTCACCGCCGCGATCAAGCCGATCGAGAAGGCGGCGGGCGTGGTGGTCGGCGGTGCGAAGGGCGGCGTGACGGGGAAGTGAAGTTCCTACGGGGTCACAGCCAAGGCGCCGGTCTGTCCATTGCGATCAGATCCTCGACCTCGATGCGCGGGCGTACCACGGCGTACTGGTCGTCCTTGACCAGCACCTCCGGCACCAGCGCGCGGGTATTGTAGAAGCCGGACTGCACGGCGCCGTAGGCGCCGGCGGTCATGATTGCCAGGAGATCGCCGGCCTTCGGTTCGGGCAGGTTGCGATCAAGCGCGAGATAGTCGCCGGTCTCGCAGACCGGACCGACCACGTCGGCCATGATCGTTGGAGCGCCATTTGCCGCCTCGCGGACCGGCAGGATGTCGTGATGGGCTTCGTACAAGGTCGGACGTATCAGATCGTTCATCGCGGCATCGATGATGACGAAGTTCTTCGCCTCGCCGGGCTTCACGTAGATCACGCGCGAAACCAGGATGCCGGCATTGCCGACGATCATCCGCCCCGGCTCGAACATCAGCGTGCAGCCGAGATTATGCGTCACCCGCTTCACCATCGCGGCATAGGCGGACGGCAGCGGAGGCGCCTCGCGGTCGGCGTGATAGGGAATGCCGAGCCCGCCGCCGAAATCGATATGCGAGATGTTGTGGCCGTCGGCGCGCAGCGTCAGCACGAAATCGGATAGAATCCGGAACGCGGTTTCCATCTTCCTCAGATCAGTGATCTGGCTGCCGATATGCATGTCGGTGCCGGTCACCTCGATCCCCGGCAGCCTGGCCGCGCGGGCATAGACCTCGCGGGCCCGCGCGATGGGAACGCCGAACTTGTTCTCGGATTTTCCGGTGGCGATCTTGGCGTGGGTACCGGCATCGACGTCGGGATTGACCCGCACGGATATGCGCGCGGTCTTCCCCGCCTCGACCGCCAGCCTCGACAGCAATTCCAGTTCGGGCTCGGACTCGACGTTGATGCAGAGAATGTCCGCCGCCAGCGCCGCACGCAGTTCGGCTTCGGTCTTGCCGACGCCCGAGAACAGGATCTTGCCCGGCGGAATGCCGGCCGCCAGCGCACGCTTCAACTCGCCGCCCGACACCACGTCGGCGCCGGCGCCGAGCTTCGCCAGCGTACGCAGCACCGACTGGTTGGAATTGGCCTTCATGGCGTAGCAGACCAGCGTCTTCTCGCCGGCAAAGGCCTCGGTGAAGACCCGGTAATGACGCTCCAGCGTCGCGGTCGAATAGCAATAGAACGGCGTGCCGACGGCATCCGCCAGTTCGGACAGATTCACACCTTCGGCGTGCAGCACGCCGTCACGGTAATCAAAGTGGTTCATGGCGTGCGCTCAGTCCAGCAGCGGATCGAGAACGAATTTCTTCTTGCTGCCCTTGGGAGCCGTCGGTCCCGATTCGGTCCGGCCAGTCGGATTGAAGATGCCGGGCTGCGCCGCGGACCCGGCCTCGGTATCCGACGCGCCAGACACCTGCGGCGCGTTTGGCGGCAGATCGAGTCCGCCCTTGCGGCCGCAGCCCCCGAGCGTGAGCGCGGTCACGCTCAAAAGGATGATGGCCCATCCCGACGATGACGGGCGGTAGCTAGTGATCACGACGAAATCCCCAATGCGCGCCGCACCATACAAAGATTGCCGCAGTCTGGCGAGTGCCGATGCGCCACGGAAACCCAAGAAATCGCAGCGAAATCGCAGTGAAATTTTTCCCCAAATTTTGCCTCAAGGCTTAGTTTCGCTCTTTTTCCAGCCGTTTGGCCCAGGCCTTCGCCTGCGCCAGCACGTTCTTCGGCGCGGTTCCGCCGTAGCTGGTCCGGCTCTTGACGGAGGCTTCCACCGACAGCACCCGTAGCGCATCGGCGGTGATCTTCGGCTCCACCTCCTGCATTGCCTTCAGCGGCAGTTCGTGCAGCGCCACGCCCTGTTTCGAAGCGAGGCCGACGATGCGCCCGGTGACGTGATGGGCGTCGCGGAACGGCATTTTCAGCGTCCGCACCAGCCAGTCGGCAAGGTCGGTGGCCGTCGAATAGCCCTCGCCGGCGGCAGCCTTCATGCGCGCCTCGTCCGGCACGAGGTCCTCGACCATGCCGGTCATGGCCCTGATCGCCAGCGACAGCGCGCCGAACGCTTCCATCGCGCCCTGCTTGTCCTCCTGCATGTCCTTCTGATAGGCGAGCGGCAGCCCCTTCATCACGATCAGGAGGCCATTGAGCGCGCCGATCACCCGGCCGGTCTTGGCGCGCACCAGTTCGGCCGCATCCGGATTGCGCTTCTGCGGCATGATCGAGGAGCCGGTGGTGAATTTGTCGGAGAGCCGAACCAGGCCGACCAGCGGCGAGGTCCAGATCACGATCTCCTCGGCAAAGCGCGACATGTGCACGGCCGCGATCGAGGCGGCCGACAGGGTTTCCAGCACGAAGTCACGATCCGAAACCGCGTCCAGCGAGTTGGCCATCGGCCGGTCGAAGCCGAGCGCCCGGGCGGTCGCGCTGCGGTCGATCGGAAACGATGTTCCCGCCAGCGCCGCGGCACCGAGCGGCGATTCGTTCAACCGCCTGCGCGCATCGGCAAAGCGGCCGCGGTCGCGCGCGGCCATCTCGACATAGGCCAGCAGATGATGCCCGAATGTCACGGGCTGGGCGGTCTGCAGGTGGGTGAAGCCCGGCATCACGGTTGCGGCATGTTCCAGCGCGCGGCCGACCAGCGCGCGCTGGAATGCCGCCAGCGCGGCGTCGGTCTCGTCGATGGTATCGCGCACGAAGAGACGGAAATCGGTCGCCACCTGGTCGTTGCGCGACCGCGCGGTATGCAGCCGTCCGGCGGCCGGACCGATCAGCTCGGAAAGCCGGCTCTCGACATTCATATGGATGTCTTCGAGCGCGCGCTTGAAATCGAACGAGCCCTTGTCGATTTCTGACAATATCGTGTCTAGACCCTTGCCGATATTTTTCGCATCACTCGCGGTAATAATGCCCTGCGCCGACAGCATGGCGGCATGGGCCTTGGACGCGGCGATGTCCTGGGCATAGAGGTGTCGGTCAACGTCGATCGAGACGTTGATTTCCTCCATGATCGCATCGGGACGCTCGGTGAACCGGCCGCCCCACATCTTGTTGCTCATGACTTCCCGCGCCCTGCCATTTAACGTCCGGACCGGCGAAACGCCGTGCCCGTTTCGGCCGTAACCCGACCGCAGTCGACCGTAACATGGGCCCTGCATAGCCGTATCTGATACAGGATGACAAACGATATGCCCGACACGCCCCCGCCCCGCCCGGCCGCAAAGAGCCGGCTTCCCCTTGCCGCCGGCGTCGTGGTGGCCGGAGCGCTGGCCGTATTTGCCGGGGTTTATGCCACCGGCAGCTTCAAGCGCGGCGAAAGCGGCGATTCCGCCTGCAGCGGGGCGGTCGAACTGGCCCGCAAGATCGCGCCGCTGGCGCATGGCGAGGTGGCCGCGCTGACCATGGCGACATCCCCGGTACAACTCCCCGACCTCGCCTTCGAGGACGCCGAGGGCAAACCCCGAAAGCTATCTGACTGGCGCGGCAAGACCGTGCTGGTGAACCTGTGGGCCACCTGGTGCGTGCCCTGCCGCAAGGAAATGCCGGCGCTGGACACCCTGCAGGGCAAGCTCGGCGGCACGGAATTCGAGGTGGTCGCCATCAACATCGACACCCGCGATCCCGAGAAGCCGAAAAACTTCCTGAGAGAGGCCAATCTGACCCGGCTCAGATATTTCGCGGATCCGAAAGCCAAGGTTTTTCAGGATCTTAAGAGCGTCGGAAAGGCGCTGGGGATGCCGACTTCAGTGCTGGTCGACGGCCAGGGCTGCGAAATCGCCAACCTCGCCGGTCCCGCCGAATGGGCGAGCGAGGACGCGATCAAGCTGATCAAGGCCGCGATGCAGCCGGTGAAAGCGGGTCTTTAATTCGGGGTTGCAACGCGAGCAACCTGTCGGACCTCATCCTGAGGAGGCGCGAAGCGCCGTCTCGAAGGATGTATGGCACCAGCCGGGCCACATGGTTCGAGACGCGCGAAGACGCGCTCCTCACCATGAAGGTCCGAGGTTCGTTCTCGTGCGTCAGGCCGTGACGTTCAGATTGTTGCCGACGCCGGGCGCGAGATTGGTGGTCGAGGGAATGCCGAGCAGCGTCTGGACCGCGAATTTCTCGGCGTCCGCGTTGGACTTGATGATGGACGCCTGAATCTGGGACTGCGTGCCGCCCGCCTGCATCGCGAGCATACTCGAAACCATAGCCATCATATCCATACGCAGCACTCCCAGAACGCGAGCGGCACCCTACCCGGCACTGGTTAACGAATTCTGGAGATGGGCGCGGCGCGACGCCAAACCGCAATTTGCAATGCAGGGCGAGTGGTCAGACCTCATCCTGAGGAGCCGCGTTAGCGGCGTCTCGAAGGATGAATGGCACCGGATGGGCCACATGGTTCGAGACGCCGATAACGCGGCTCCTCACCATGAGGGTTCGGTGTTACTGCAATGACGAAATTCCTAGCGTGTCGGGACGGGCTTGTCGCCGCGGTAGTCGTAGAAGCCGCGCTGGGTCTTCCGCCCCAGCCAGCCGGCTTCGACATATTTCACCAGCAGCGGACACGGCCGGTATTTCGAATCCGCCAGCCCCTCGTGCAGCACCTGCATGATCGACAGGCAGGTATCCAGGCCGATGAAATCGGCCAGTTCCAGCGGCCCCATCGGGTGGTGCGCGCCGAGTTTCATTGCCGCATCGATCGCCTCGACATTACCGACGCCTTCATAAAGCGTGTAGATCGCCTCGTTGATCATCGGCAGCAGGATACGGTTGACGATGAAGGCCGGGAAATCCTCCGACACTGCGATCTGCTTGCCGAGCCTGGTAACGAATTCCTTGGCGGTGTCGAACGTCGAATCGTCGGTGGCGATGCCACGGATCAGTTCGACCAGGTCCATCGCCGGCACCGGATTCATGAAATGAATGCCGATGAACTTCTCGGGACGATCGGTCGAGGCGGCCAGTCGCGTGATCGAGATCGACGAGGAATTGGTCGCGACGATTGCCTCCGGCTTCAGCGCCGCGCAGAGTTCGTGGAAGATCTTGCGCTTGACCTCTTCCTTCTCGACCGCGGTCTCGATCACGAGGTCGCAATCCGAAAGCCCTTCCAGGGTTTCGGCGGAGGTGATCCGGTCCAGCGCCTTCTTGCGCGCGTCCTCGGTGATGGCCTGCTTCGCGACCTGGCGCGACAGATGGCCGTTGATGGTCGCCATCGCCGATTTCAGCCGTTCGGCGGAAATGTCGTTAAGCACCACGTCGAGGCCGGCGAGTGACGCCACCTGGGCGATGCCATTACCCATCTGGCCCGAGCCGATCACGCCGACCTTCTTGATTGTCACCGCCATCTTGTCATCCACCGGAACGGCGCGCATATCGCGCCTGTTCATTCAGGTCCCACCTTTTGACACATTTTCTTCGCGCGGGGCTCGAATCATCGCGTGAAAACGCTCTTAAAGTAAACGCCGGCCGAACGTTGCGTGTCCGGCCGGCAGAGAATTTTACTTGCCCAACTTGCCGAGCGCTTCGGTCAGTTCGGGAACCGCCTGATAGAGATCCGCGACCAGGCCGTAATCGGCAACCTGGAAAATCGGCGCGTCTTCATCCTTGTTGATCGCAACGATCACCTTGGAATCCTTCATACCGGCGAGATGCTGGATCGCGCCAGAGATACCGATCGCGACGTAGAGCTCGGGGGCCACCACCTTGCCGGTCTGGCCGACCTGCCAGTCGTTGGGCGCATAGCCGGCATCGACCGCGGCGCGCGAGGCGCCGACGCCGGCGCCCAGCTTGTCGGCGAGCGGTTCGATATACTTGGCAAAGTTCTCGCGGCTCTGCATCGCGCGACCACCGGAGACGATGATCTTTGCCGACGTCAGTTCCGGACGATCGCTCTTGGCGACTTCCTCGCCGACGAAGCTGGAGAGACCGGGATCGGCCGCCGAGACAGCATTCTCGACCGGCGCGCTACCGCCGTCGCCGGCCGCGGCAAAGGTCGAGGTGCGCACCGTGATGACCTTCTTGGCGTCCTTCGACTTCACGGTCTGGATCGCGTTGCCGGCATAGATCGGCCGTTCGAAGGTATCGGGTGAAACCACCTTGATGATTTCGGACACCTGCATCACGTCGAGCAACGCCGCAACGCGCGGCATCACGTTCTTGAAGCGCGACGTCGCGGGCGCGACGAAGGCGTCATAGGAAGGCGCCAGCGACACGATCAGCGCAGCCAGCGGTTCGGCGAGATCATGGGCATAGGCGGCGTTGTCGGCGAGCAGCACCTTCTTCACGCCGGCGAGCTTGGAGGCGGCATCGGCCGCCGCCTTGGCGTTTTCGCCGGCGACCAGCACATGCACGTCGGCGCCGAGCGCGGCCGCCGCGGTCAATGCCTTGTTGGTGGCGTCCTTGATCGACGCGTTATCGTGTTCGGCAATCAATAGCGTCGTCATCAGAGAACCCCGGCTTCGGTCTTGAGTTTGGATACCAGCTCGCTGACGTCCTTGACCTTGACGCCGCCCTTGCGGCCGGGCGGTTCCGCGGTCTTGAGCACTTCGAGATGCGGCGTGAGATCGACGCCGTAA
Organism: Pseudomonadota bacterium; assembly: GCA_023422775.1. Classification (GTDB taxonomy): domain Bacteria; phylum Pseudomonadota; class Alphaproteobacteria; order Rhizobiales; family Xanthobacteraceae; genus Bradyrhizobium. The sequence goes on along the minus strand of JAFAGM010000100.1, from coordinate 11,774 downwards.
TCGGCTGCGTTCTTGTCGTCGATCGGCTTCTTCTTCGCCTTCATGATGTTGGGCAGCGAAGCGTAGCGCGGCTCGTTCAGGCGCAGGTCCGTCGTGACGATCGCCGGTCCCTTCAGCTTCACCGTCTGCAGGCCGCCGTCGACCTCGCGGGTGACCTTGAAATCGGCGCCTTCGACTTCGAGCTTGGATGCGAAAGTGGCCTGCGACCATCCGAGCAGCGCCGCCAGCATCTGGCCGGTCTGGTTGGAGTCGTCGTCGATCGCCTGCTTGCCGAGAATGATGAGCCCGGGCTTTTCAGCCTCGGCCACCGCCTTGAGCAGCTTGGCAACCGCCAGCGGTTCGACGTTGCCTTCGGCCTTGACGAGGATGCCGCGATCGGCGCCCATGGCAAGACCGGTCCGGATCGTCTCCGAGGCCTGCGCCGGGCCGATCGATACCACCACTACTTCGGTCGCCTTGCCGGCTTCCTTCAGGCGCAGTGCTTCCTCGACGGCGATTTCGTCGAACGGATTCATCGACATCTTCACGTTGGCAAGTTCGACGCCGGTTCCGTCGCTCTTGACGCGGACCTTGACGTTGTAATCGACCACCCGCTTTACCGGCACAAGAACCTTCATCGATCCTTCTTTCGCTTGAATTCTGGGGTTTGGTTGGCTTGGGCGCGGAACCTAGATCGCCCGCTATCGGCGGTCAACGCGCGAAAGCCAAAAATCGGACCCCTGATATTTAGAGGCTACCTTACCTGTTCTGGCCCGGTACCCACAACACGTCTCCGGCGCCATTGTCGTTCATGTGGCGGCCGGCGACGAACAGGAAATCCGACAGGCGGTTCATATACTGGATGGCGGCCTCGTTCACCGGCTCTTCGGGCCGGGAGGCGAGTTCCACCATCACCCGTTCCGCCCGGCGACATATGGTGCGGGCGAGATGCAGGTATGCGGCGGCGGGGGTGCCGCCCGGCAGGATGAACGAGGTCAGCGGCGCCATGTGCGCGTTCAGGGTGTCGATGTCACGCTCGAGCCGTTCGACCTGGCTCGCCAGCATCCGCAAACGTTCGGCCTTGCCCTCGCGCTGGGGCACCGCGAGATCGGCGCCGAGATCGAACAAATCGTTCTGGATCCGTCCCAGCATCGCATCGAGTTCGCGGGCCTCGCCAAGGTGCAGCCTTACCACGCCGATGGCGGCGTTGGTTTCGTCGACGGTGCCATAGGCCGCGATGCGCAGATCGTATTTCGGGCGGCGCTCGCCGCTGCCGAGCGCGGTGGTGCCGTCATCGCCGGTCTTCGTGTAGATGCGGTTGAGCACGACCATTGGCGACTACCTCTTTCCTGCCTTTATTTGCCTATCGCCCAGACGACGGCCATGGTGATGACGATGGCGATGAACTGCAGCAACACCCGAAGTCGCATCAGGCTCTGCGAACGGTTCGGCGAGCCGCCCCGCATCATGTTGACGAGGCCAAGCAGCAGCACGAATGCGACGGCCGCGACCATGATGGGAAGAACGATCATACTTAGAAAGGATGCCATCGGTGCTACATAACACCGCGCCGGGGCAACTTCCATCCGTTCACAACTGGCGCAACGATCTGGCTTTTAACCCAATAATATCAGAAGCTGGAAGGGGTTTCCGGGTCGAACCGCAATGCGCCAGCACGAGGTCGGGAAGTGAGGCAGCTCCGCTACGTCTACGACGTCGTGATGGAGGCGTTCTATGCGTTTCTCGCCGATGACGGCTGGGCGATCGCCAGCCACATCGCGCTATCGACCCTGATGGCGCTGTTTCCGTTCCTGATCGTGCTGACCTCGCTGGCCGGCTTTTTCGGTTCCAAGGAACTTGCCGACCAGGCCGCGCAGTTGTTGCTGGAGATCTGGCCGCAACAGGTGGCGGATACGATTTCCAGCGAGATCCACGACGTGCTGACCACGACACGCGGCGACATCCTGACCGTCGGCGCGGTGCTGGCGGTCTACTTTGCCTCGAACGGCGTCGAGGCGCTGCGGGTCGCGCTCAACCGCGCCTATTCGGTGGTCGAGCCGCGGGCGTGGTACTGGCTGCGGCTGGAATCGATCGGCTACACGCTGGTCGCCGCGGTCACCTCGCTCCTGATGGCGTTCCTGATCGTGCTCGGTCCGCTGATCCTGGAGACCGCGCGCCGGCATATCCCGTTCTTCGTCGAGAGCAACGAGAGAGTGCTGTTTTTCGCCCGCTACGGCATCACGATCACGGCGATGACGGTGGCGCTGTTCGTGCTGCACGCCTGGCTTCCCTGGGGAAGGAGGAGGTTTGTGCAAATCGTTCCGGGCATCGTCTTTACGATGGTGGCTTCCCTGATCTCGGGCATCGTTTTCGGCCAGTATCTGGCGCGCTTCGCCAGCAACTACGTGACGATGTATGCGGGGCTCGCCTCGGTGATCATCGCGCTGGTGTTCCTGTACTTCATCGCCGCGATCTTCGTCTATGGCGGCGAACTGAACGCGGCGATCATGAAGTCGCAGGCGAAGCCTGGCCTGCCGCATCATGCAGGGCCATCGCCAAAGCGCGCGGAGACACAGGCTTGACCAGGAAGACATCGGCGCCGGCGGCGCGCGACGCCGCCTCGTCCTCGCCGCGGCCCGATATGCAGATGATCGGAATTTGCCCGAGCGGCGCCTCCAGCGCGCGGATTCGCCTGATCGCCTCGACGCCATCGATGCCCGGCAGGACCATGTCCATCAGCACGGCGTCGAATGCGCCCTGCGCGAGCCGTTCCGGCGCCGTTTCGCCCTGACCGATGAATTCGGTCTGGTGACCGAGTTCGCTCAGAATGGCGTTGAGCACGACGCGGCCGAACGGATTGTCCTCCACGCTGAGCAGCCGCAGCGATGACGGCGACCCCACCGGCACATCGCCATCGGCGCTGGATGCGGCGCCCTCCATCGCCTCCGCCGGCGACATCGCGACGGTAAAGGTGAACGTGGCGCCTCCTCCGCGCCGTTGCGTGACGGCGATGTCGCCCCCCATGGCGCGCGCCAGTTGCTTGACCGATGACAGGCCGAGCCCGGCGCCGCCGAAGCGCGACGCGATGGAGACGTTGGCCTGCGAGAACGGCCGGAACAGGCGCTTGATTTCCGCAAGCGTAAGGCCGATCCCGCTGTCGGAGACCTCGAATGCGACGGCGATCCGGCCCCTAGTGCTGCGAAGCGGCGTCACCCGCAGCGTGACGCTGCCCTGCTCGGTGAACTTCACCGCATTGTCGATCAGGTTCTCCAGCGCCGCGCGCAGGCGAACGGGATCGCCGACCGCGAATGCGGGCAGCTTTTCGGAAACGTCGACCGACGACTTCAGGCCCTTGGCCGCCGCGCGGCCGGTCAGGGAATCGCCGGCGTTGCGGGCCAACGTCCGCAAGTCGAAAAAGTCCTGCCGCACCTGCAGTCCGGGCCCGCCGCTACGCGCGGCATCGACAAACAGCGTGGCAAGGCTGGCCAGATGCTCGGCGCCGGCCTTGATGGTGTCGACCCAGCGCCGTTCGCGCTCATCGAGGTCGGAAGTCGCGAGCAGGTTGCTGATCGCCAGGATGCCGGTGAGCGGCGTGCGGACCTCATGCGCGAAGGCGGCCAGCGCGGTCTCGACCATGCCGGGTGCCGGGGCGGCGGACTTGCGCTTGCCGCGCGCCTTCGCGGCGGCGCCGGATACTCGCTTTTTCGCCGGTCGATTTTTTTTTGGCCGTGTGACGCGCCGGGAGCGCTTTTTTGCCGTCATGATCCCCGATCCCTGCGCGGCCAGCATGGCACGCCGCCGAGGGCAAAGTCACGGAGACGTTTTCAACAACCCTCAGTAGAACTACGGAAGGCCTCAAGGCAGGCCGACGAGCCTACGGATATCGGAGGGTGTGACGCCCTGCCGGCGCAATTCGCGCAAGGCGGTGGCATCGGTCGATTTCGAGAGCTTTTGTCCGGATGCATCCGTCACGAGCCGGTGATGCCGATAGACCGGTTGTGGCATCCCAAGCAGATGCTGCAGCAGGAGATGCACACTGGTGGACCAGAACAGGTCTCTCCCCCGCACCACCTCGGTGACGCCCTGCAAGGCGTCGTCGATTACCACGGACAGATGATAGCTGGTCGGCGTTTCCTTGCGCGCCAGGATAACATCGCCCCAGTCCTCCGGCCGCGCCATCACGGTCCCGCGCTCGCCGCCGGGACCTTCGCCGAGTTCGGTCCACGCAAGACCCTGCACATGGGCACGCGCGGCCGCCATGTCGAGCCGCAGCGCGTAGGGCGTGCCCTGCAGGCTGAGCCGGTCGCGCTCCTCCGGCGCCATCGCTTTCGCGGCCCCCGGATAGAACGGCGTCCCATCGGGATCGCGCGGCCACGGTGCCTCGGTCTCCCGCAGCGCGACGAGCCGGGCAATTTCCGCGCGGCTCTCGAAGGCGGGATAGATCAGGCCAAGACTCGCGAGTTTGTCCACCGCCTCGCGGTAGCGCGCAAAATGCTCCGATTGCCGCCGCGCCGGCGTTTCCCAAGACAGGCCGAGCCAGGCCAGATCTTCGTGGATCGCCGCCTCGAACTCCGGACGGCAGCGCGTCGCGTCGATATCCTCGATCCGCAGCAGGAACCGGCCGCCACTTTCGCGCGCCAGGTCGAAATTCAGCAGCGCCGAATAGGCGTGGCCGAGATGGAGGTAGCCGTTCGGGCTCGGCGCAAATCGGAAAACGGGTGGCGGCATTGATCTCTTTCACCGGACATGATGGTTTTAAGGGGCAATGACCATCCACCTCAACAGCCAGTCCGATCTCGAGGACGCCATCGCTGCACTGGTCAGGCAGGACACGCGGCTGAAGCCGATCATCGAGCTTACCGGCATGCCGGCGCTGCGGCAGCGCGAGCCGGGCTTTGCCGGCCTGGCGGCGATCGTGTGCGGCCAGCAACTGTCGACGGCGAGTGCCGGCGCGATCTGGGCGCGGCTGACGAAAGCGTTCGATCCGTTCGATCATGACGCCATCCGCAAGGCCCGCGCCGACCGTCTCGGCCGGCTCGGCCTTTCCGCCGCCAAGATCAAGACCCTGAAGAACCTCGCCCGCGAACTCGCCGCCGAACGGCTGAACCTGGAGGTCCTGGCGGAGGAGGACGCCGACGCCGCGCACCACACGCTGACCGCGCTGCATGGCATCGGGCCCTGGACCGCCGACGTCTACCTGCTGTTCTGCCTCGGCCATGGCGACGCCTGGCCGGCCGGCGACATCGCCATCCAGGAGGCGGTCAAGGTCGGGCTTGGCCTGTCGACCCGCCCGACCGCCAGGCAGATGGCGCCGCTGGCGGAACCGTGGCGCCCGCTGCGCGGCGCGGCGGCGCACCTGTGGTGGAGCTATTACCGGGTGCTGAAGAAGCGCGAGGGCGTGCTTGCCGACAATCTCACCCCCGCAGTTTCACCCGATCCTCCCGTGCGGAAACCGTGACGAAGTCGAGCACCGCGCGCACCGCGGGGAGTTCGACCAAGTCCGGATGCGCCATCAGCCAGATGTCGGCCACGCTGATCAGCTTCTGCGGCGCGACGCGCACGAGATCCGGATAGGCGCTGCCAACGAAGCAGGACAGCGCGGAGATGCCGAGGCCGGCGCGGGTTGCGGCCAGCATGTCGCCCTGTGACGAGCACCGCATCACCATCGATCCCTGCCGCGTGATGGCATCGCTCCAGCGCGCCAGCCGCTCGTTCGAGGCGCGATCTGCAAAGCCGATGACGCTGTGTCCCTTCCATTCATCGCGGCGCTCCGGCAGACGCCGTCCGGCGGCGTAGTCGCGCGAGGCGTAGAAGCCAGTGCCGAGGCGGCCGATCTTGCGCCCGATCAGGTTCTCCTCGCCGCTGTCGACCGGCCGCAGCACCACATCGGCCTCGCGGCGGCGCACGCTGGCCGGATACGGATAGGTGATGATTTCAAGCTGGATGCGATCGTGCGCGCGAAGGAAGGACCTGAGCCGCGGCATCAGCCAGTGTGAGGCGAGCGTCGAGCCGATCGACAGCTTGACTACGCCGCGCGCCTGGGCGCCGGTGGCCGAGACCGCGGCTTCGGCGCGCAACGCCGCCGCCGCCATCGCCTCGACATGCTCGCGAAACTTGCGGCCCTGCGAGGTCAGCGAAAGGCCGTCGTTGGAGCGAGCGAACAGGGGAATGCCGAGTTGGCCTTCCAGCTCGGTGATCTTGCGTCCCACCGTCGGATGGCTGGAGCGCAGCTGTCGCGCCGCCGCCGCGAAACTGCGGGTTTCGGCCACCGCCACGAAGGTCTTGCAAAGGTCCCAGTCCATCGGCCCTTCTCCGCGCGATGCATGTTCATTTCTGGTTGAATGCCTGTTCAATATTGAACAACCGGCAGGCCGCGTCCAGCCCTATAATGGACGCCAACAGGTGGTGCCCGGCCGGCGGTTTCGCGGCCCCGGCACAGCAAATCAAAACATCAGACGACGCGTTCCGGGAGGATTGCCCGCGCGCTTCCAGGGAGAGACCGAATGCCGTTGCCCGCTTCGCTTGCCGATACGCTCGAACTGCCCGTGGTGGGATCGCCGCTCTTCATCGTGTCCGGTCCCGAACTCGTCATCGCCCAGTGCAAGGCCGGCATCGTCGGCTCGTTCCCCGCGCTCAACGCCCGACCGGTCGAGAAGCTCGGCGAATGGCTGAGCCGGATCGAGAACGAGCTCGGGGAGTACAAGGCGCAGAATCCCGGGAGGAAGGTCGCGCCCTACGCGGTCAACCAGATCTGCCACAGTTCCAACGACCGCCTGATGCAGGACATGGAAACCTGCGTGAAGCACAAGGTTCCGATCATCATCACCTCGCTGCGGCCGCCGAAGGAAATCGTCGATGCCGCGCATTCCTATGGCGGCGTGGTGTTCCACGACGTCATCAACGTCAAGCATGCGCGCAAGGCGGCAGAACACGGCGTCGACGGCCTCATCCTGGTTTGCGCCGGCGCCGGCGGCCATGCCGGCACGCTGTCGCCGTTCGCGCTGCTGCGCGAGGTGAAGCAGTGGTTCAAGGGCACCATCCTGCTGTCGGGCGCGATCTCCGACGGTTGGGGCATTGCGTCCGCGCTCGCGCTCGGCGCCGACATGGCCTACATGGGCACGCGCTTCATCGCTACCGCCGAAGCCAATGCCGACCCGGCCTACAAGGCGGCGCTGGCGAAACATGCCGCCGAGGACATCGTCTACTCCAACCTGTTCACCGGCGTGCACGGCAACTATCTCGGCCCCTCGATCGTGGCCGCGGGGCTCGATCCCAACAACCTGCCGCTCAGCGACAAGTCGAAGATGAATTTCGGCTCGGGCGGCAACACCAAGGCCAAGGCGTGGCGCGACATCTGGGGCTCCGGCCAGGGCATCGGCCAGATCGCGGATGCACCGCCGGTTGCCGAACTGGTCGAGCGCCTGAAGGCCGAGTTCGCTGACGCAACCAGCGACTTCTTCAACCGGGCGCGCGCATAAGCCGCACCGGGTCCAATCGCAACCAATCAACTGAACAGACTGAGGGACGGAACCATGAAAGTCTCGCGACCTTTACTGACACTCGTATTCGCGTTGCTGGGAAGCACCGCCGCTCTTGCCGAGGGCGACGAAATCCGCATCGGCCAGACGCTGCCCTACAGCGGACCGGCATCCGGCTTCGGCATCATCGGCCGGGCGCAGGAAGCCTATTTCGAGAAGGTCAACGCCGAAGGCGGCATCAATGGCCGCAAGATCAAGTTCATCAGCCTCGACGATGCGTATTCGCCGCCCAAGACGGTCGAGCAGACGCGCAAGCTCGTCGAGCAGGAGGAAGTGCTGCTGATGTTCGGTTCGCTCGGAACCGCCACCAACAATGCCGTGCACCGCTACCTCAACAACAAGAAGGTACCGCAGCTGTTCGTGCTCAGCGGCGCGACCAAATGGGCCGATCCGAAGAATTTCAAGTGGACCATGCCGGGAATGGCGGCCTACGAGTCCGAAGGCGTCGTCTACGCCAAGCATATCCTGCGGACCAAGCCTGACGCCAGGATCGCCATACTTTCGCAGAATGACGATTTCGGCCGCGACTACGTCGCGGGCTTCAAGCGCGGCCTTGGGGACAAGGCCGCGACCATGATCGTATCGGAAGCAACCTACGAGACCAGCGCACCGACCATCAGCTCGCAGCTTGCAACGCTGAAGGCCTCCGGGGCCAACGTGATGTTCGGCGTCGTGCTCGGCAAGTTCACCTCGCAGATGATCAAGGGTGTGGCCGAGATCAACTGGAAGCTGGACCAGTTCTTCGTGCCGACTTCGGCGTCATCGATCTCGTTCCTGGAACCGGCCGGCCTCAACAACGCCGTCGGCCTGATCTCTTCCAGCAACCAGAAGGACACGCTGGACGGGCAGTGGGCCGACGATGCCGGCGTGAAGGAGTATTTCGCCTTCATGAAGCAGTATTTGCCGAATGCAGACCTGAGCAATTCGAACTACGCTGCGGGCTATCATTATGCAAATCTCATGGTGAAGGTTCTGACCGCCTGCAAGGACGACCTCAGCCGCGAGAACATCATGAAACAGGCGGCGGCGCTGCGCGAGGTGCCGCTGCCGCTGTTGCTGCCCGGCATCACGGTTTCGACCGGCGCCGACGACTACCTGCCATTCCAGCAGTTGAGGCTGCGTCGCTTCGACGGCAAGAGCTGGGTCGGCTTCGGCGAAATTCTGGATGACGGCTAGAGCGTTTTCCAGCGAAGTGGACACCGGTTCGCGTCAAGAAAACGCGTCAAAACAAAAATCTAGAGCCCCGTTCCGATTCAATCGGAACGGAAAAGGCTCCAGCCTCCACCACCGGCCGGGGAGAGAAACGTGTCATCGATCATCAGTGGCGAACGCCAGATCAGCTATTCCGACATCCACGCCCGCATTGCGCGGGCGGCGGCTGGCTTCAGGACGCTGGGCCTCGGCGGCGGCGTGCCCGTCGGCATGATGCTGCGCAACGATTTTGCGTTCTTCGAAGTCTCTGTTGGAGCGGCGGCGCTCGGCAGCCCCGTCGTACCGATCAACTGGCATCTGAAGGCCGAGGAAGTCGCCTACATCCTCGCCGACAGCGGCGCTCAGATTTTGGTCTGTCACGCCGATCTGCTGCCGCAGATCAGGGACGGCCTGCCCGGCCACATCAAGCTGCTCGTGGTGACGACCCCGCCGGAAATCGCCGCCGCGTTCAACGTCCCCGCGGCGCTGACGCAGGTGCCCGACGGCATGACCGACTGGGACCGCTGGCGTGACTCGCATGCGCCGTCACCCGAAGCCCCGATCGGCAGCGCGCCGATGTTTTACACCTCGGGCACGACCGGCCTTCCCAAGGGCGTGCGCCGCAAGCCGATGAAGCCGGAGCAGGTCGCCGCGTCGGCGCGTGTCGGCGGCATCGCGTACGGCGTCAAGCCGAACGAGGATCAGGTCATCCTGATGAACGGCCCGATGTACCATTCGGCGCCGAATTCCTACGGCATGCTGGCGTTCCGCAGCGGCTGCAGAATCGTGCTCGAACCGCGATTCGATCCTGAAGACATGCTGCAACTGATCGAACGGCATCGCGTCACCCATATGCACATGGTGCCGACGATGTTCGTGCGCCTGCTGCGGCTTCCTGATGACATCAGGGGCCGCTACGACCTGTCCTCGCTGCGCTTCATCGTTCACGGCGCGGCGCCCTGCCCGCCGCAGGTCAAGCGCGCCATGATCGAATGGTGGGGACCTGTCATCAACGAGTATTTCGGCTCGACCGAAACCGGCATCCCGGTATGGCATTCCGCCGCGGAGGCGCTGGCCAAGCCCGGCACCGTCGGCCGCGCCATCGAGGGCGGCATCGTCAAGATCTTCCGCCCGGACGGTTCGCTGTGCGACGTCAACGAGCCCGGTGAGATCTTCATGCGGCAGGTTTCGGTGCCGGATTTCGACTATCACGGCAAGGCCGAGGCGCGCGCCGAGGCCGGCCGCGACGGCCTCGTCAGCGTCGGCGACGTCGGCTACCTCGACGCGGACGGCTACCTGTTCCTGTGCGACCGCAAGCGCGACATGGTGATTTCCGGCGGCGTCAACATCTATCCGGCGGAGATCGAGAACGCCCTGATCGGCATGGACGGCGTGCGCGACTGCGCCGTGTTCGGCGTTCCCGACGACGAGTTCGGCGAACGGCTGTTCGCCTGTATCGAGCCGGAGGCGAATGCCGCACTGTCGCCGGCCGCAGTTCAGGAATTCCTGCGCGGCAGGCTGGCAAACTTCAAGGTGCCAAAGGACATCCAGTTCATGGACGCGATGCCGCGCGAAGCCACCGGCAAAATCTTCAAGCGCAAGCTGCGCGCGGTGGCGTGAGCACGCTGCCGGCGGGCAGCAGTTCGTTGCGCGAAAAGCTGCACCGGCATTTCGGCGACTAGATGAGATATTCCGGGCGCATTGGCCTCACCCATCGCAGTTCACCGCCGGACGAACCGGAACTGCCCGGCGCCAGGCCGCATGGTCCGGCTTCGCCCCAACCTCGATCAATGGATGAAGGTGATCGAGCACCGCGGGCCTGCGGCGGCTCAGCGCGCCTATCTCGACACCCTCAACGGCCGCGTCCCGCCAGATCAGGGGCTGATCCTGTCCCTGTCGGAATAGGCGGCATCTCCTCACGCCCTTTCTGCGTGGTCCCTAATCGGTATAGGCTGCAAAGCAAGGGAAGCGCCGCAGAGACGGCTGATGACGGGAAACGCGCATGCTAGACAGAACGGACGACATTTCGGTGGCCGCCGACAATTGGCTCGGCCGGTTCGAAGAGGCGCTGACCAAATCGGATAGCGGCGCGCTGAAGGCCCTGTTCCATCCCGACAGCTACTGGCGCGATGTGCTGGCGCTGAGCTGGAACATCCAGACCCTCAACGGCGCCGACGCCATCCTGAAGGCGCTGCCGCCACTGGCACACAAAATGCAGCCCTCTGGCTTCGCCGTGGACCCCGATCGCGCCGCGCCGCGCAAGGTGATGCGCGCAGGGACGAACGCCATCGAGGCCATCTTCAAGTTCGAGACCAAAGTCGGGCGCGGCAGCGGCATCATCCGCCTGATCCCGGATGCAAATGACGGCAACGGCCTCAAGGCCTGGACGCTGCTCACCGAGCTTGGCGAACTCAAGGGCTTTGAGGAGCAACTCGGCGTGCAGCGGCCGCGCGGCAACGCCTATTCGCGCGACTTCCGCGGTCCCAACTGGCTCGACCTGCGCAGGCAATCCGCAGGCTATGCCGACCGCGACCCGACCGTGCTCGTGATCGGCGGCGGACAATCCGGGCTTTCCATCGCCGCACGGCTGAAGCAGCTCAACGTCGATACGCTGATCGTCGATCGCGAGCAGCGCATCGGCGACAACTGGCGCAAGCGCTACCATGCGCTGACACTGCATAATCAGGTGCAGGTCAACCACCTGCCCTACATGCTGTTCCCGCCGAACTGGCCGACCTACATCCCCAAGGACAAGCTCGCCAACTGGTTCGAAGCCTATGTCGAGGCGATGGAGCTGAACTTCTGGACCGAAACCGAATTCGAGGGCGGCAACTACGACGAGAAGGCGCAGCGCTGGACCGTGACGCTGCGGCGCGCCGACGGCACCAGGCGCACCATGCATCCGCGCCATGTCGTGCTGGCGACCGGCGTCAGCGGCATTCCGAGCGTGCCTGATATTGCCGGCCTGAAGGACTTTGCCGGCAAGGTGATGCATTCCAGCCAGTACGACGACGGCGAGAACTGGAAGGGCAAGCGCGCCATCGTGATCGGCACCGGCAACAGCGG
>JAFAGM010000067.1 GCA_023422775.1 Pseudomonadota bacterium | reverse complement strand
GCACACGCTTCTGGGTCTGCTGCATGCGCTGGATCACCTGCTCGCGCGCGGTGCCGCGCGGAAACTTGTAGGTTTCCGGCAGCAGCGTGCCCTCACGCGGCAGTTCCCGCACCGAACCCGAGAAGATGTCGTTGTCGATCAGCCGCGCCACGATCTGTTCGGACGTCAGGCCTTCGGGAATGGTGACGGAGTGCTGCACCACCTTGCCCTCGACGATGGTGGCGATGACGTCGCGCAGGCTGGCTTTCTTCTGGAAGGAATATTCGCCGGGCTTGAGATCGGAACTCGCCTTCAGCGCAAACACCCCGCCGATAAAGGCCCAGGGATTGACGTTGATCACGCCCTCGCGCAGCAGCACGTCGGCGATATCGCGCTTGCCGGCACGCGAGGGAATGTTGACGACCTTGTCTTCCTGCAGCGGCCCCGGCGTTTCCAGCATCTGCCGGCCGTAATAGTACGTGGTTCCAGCCGCGATCATCAGGATGATCAGGATGGTGAAGATGGCATTGCCGACCACCACGAACGGATTGCGCGCGCGCTCCGACCGTCTCGGCGGCGGCGGCACCTGCTCGGGCTCCAACGCGGCGCGCGGGCTCCGTGGTGAAATGGGCGGCCTCTCACTCATCGATGCAACCTGAATCCTGTCGGTTCAATCGTGGCCCGGCAATCCCGGCCAACAGCATACGCCCGGATGTAGAAATCGTCGCCGAATACGGCGAAACGGTGGAGTCGTCCCGAACACCTGCTAGTCGATCACGCGCCGAACGATCACCGAGGCATTGGTACCCCCGAAACCAAACGAATTCGACAGCGCCACGTTGATCTCGCGTTTGCGAGCCGTCTGCGGCACCAGGTCGATCGCGGTTTCCACCGACGGATTTTCCAGATTGATCGTCGGCGGAACAACGTTATCGCGAATCGCAAGGATACTAAAGATCGCCTCGATCGCGCCAGCGGCACCCAGCAGATGGCCGGTCGACGACTTGGTCGACGACATCGACACCTTCGAGGTGTCGTTGCCGAGCAACCGCTCGACCGCGCCGAGTTCGATCTCGTCGCCGATCTGCGTCGAGGTTCCGTGCGCGTTGATGTAGTCGAGATCGGAAGCCGAGATTCCAGCACGCTTCAGCGCGGCAGTCATGCTGCGGAAGCCGCCGTCGCCATCCGGCGCCGGCGACGTGATGTGATAGGCGTCGCCCGACAGGCCGTAGCCCACGACCTCGGCATAGATCTTCGCGCCGCGCTTTTTCGCGTGCTCATACTCCTCGAGCACCACGACGCCGGCGCCCTCGCCCATGACGAAGCCGTCGCGATCCTTGTCGTAGGGACGCGATGCCTTCTCGGGCGTTTCGTTGAAGCCGGTCGAGAGCGCGCGCGCCGCGCAAAATCCCGCCATTGCCAGCCGGCAGATCGGTGATTCCGTTCCACCCGCCACCATCACGTCGGCATCGCCGAGCGCTATCAGCCGGGCGCCGTCGCCGATCGCGTGCGCGCCGGTCGAGCACGCGGTCACGACCGAATGGTTGGGGCCCTTGAGGCCGTGCTCGATCGAGACGTAGCCGGAAGCGAGGTTGATCAGCCGCCCTGGAATGAAGAACGGCGAGACCCGGCGCGGCCCGCGCTCCTTCAGCAGCAGCGACGTTTCGGCGATGCCGGACAGTCCGCCGATTCCGGAACCGATCAGGGTGCCGGTGGCGCACTTGTCTTCCTCGCTGGAGGGATGCCAGTCGGCGTCGTCGAGCGCCTGACGTGCCGCAGCCATCGCGAAGATGATGAAGTCGTCGACCTTGCGCTGTTCCTTCGGCTCCATCCACTGGTCGGAATTGAAGGTGCCGTCGCTGCCGTCGCCGCGTGGAATCACGCAGGCGATCTGGCTGGCGAGATCAGCGACTTCGAACGTGTCGATCTTTCTGGCGCCGCTCTCGCCGTTGAGGATTCGCTTCCACGTTGTGTCAACGCCGCAGCCGAGCGGCGTAACCATGCCCAGCCCCGTGACGACAACCCGTCTCATGTCAAACTCCAACCGAGGCTTGCGCACCAAAACAAGAAACCGGGGGACCGCTGGACAACGGCCCGTCCGGTTCTGTCTCTACCCGCTCGGGACGTCAGCTTTTCGCGTTCTTCTCGAGAAACTTCGTCGCATCGCCGACGGTCAGAATCGTCTCGGCGGCGTCGTCGGGAATTTCGCAACCAAACTCTTCTTCAAATGCCATCACAAGCTCGACGGTGTCGAGGCTGTCGGCGCCGAGGTCGTCGATGAAACTTGCGTTGTCGACAACCTTCTCGGGTTCAACACCGAGGTGCTCGACCACAATCTTCTTAACCCGCTCGCCAATCTCACTCATCGTTTAACCTCGTACTTTGTTCCGTTGGACCCGACCCCAAGACGCTATAGAGACGCTACGAGCTGACGCTACGAGCTATCGTGGTCGTTAAACTTCCTTCGCTATCGCGCATAGTCTTGATTCGGCCCGGTGGTAGCCGACAAAGCCCGGCGAACGGCAGGCGTCGCCACGCCAATATACAGGGTTTCAAATTCCTGCAATGGCCTTGTTTGCCCATCCGTCGTGGGTCCGGTTATCATACTTCCCCAGCCTTGACTACAAGCCTGCTTCCGCGGCGAAATGGCCTTTTGGCCGCATTGATCAGGGGCCGCAAATGGCTCAAATCATGGCCATTCCGCCGTTGACGTGAATCGTCTGGCCGGTGACATAGGCGGCCTCGTTGGAGCTGAGATAGACGGCCGCTGCGGCGATGTCCTCCGGGGTCCCCAGCCGGGCCGCAGGAACCTTTGCCAGGATGGCTTCGCGCTGCTTGTCATTGAGCGCGTCGGTCATCGGCGTCTTGATGAAGCCCGGCGCGATGCAGTTGGCGGTTACGTTGCGCCTGGCATATTCGGCGCCCAACGTCTTGATCAGGCCGATGATTCCAGCCTTCGACGCCGTGTAGTTGGCCTGGCCCGGGTTGCCGGTCACACCGACGATCGAGGTGATCGCGATGATTCGGCCGAAGCGTTTACGCATCATCAGCTTGGTTGCGGCGCGGGCGAGACGGAAGGTCGCAGTCAGGTTGACCTTGATGACGTCGTCCCAGTCCTCGTCACGCAATTGCACAAACAGGTTGTCGCGCGTGATGCCTGCATTGGCGATCAGGATGTCGACCTGCCCCATCGCGGCCTCTGCCGCGGGCACCAGCGCCTCGACTTCCACGCTGTCCGACAGGTTGCACGGCAGCACGTGAACGCGCTCGCCAAGCTTGCCCGCAAAGGCGTCCAGCACCTCGCGGCGCGTGCCGGAAATGGCCACCGTCGCGCCCTGCGCATGCAACGCCTGCGCGATCGCCCCGCCGATACCGCCGGTCGCGCCGGTTACCAGCGCCGTCCTGCCCGTCAAATCGAACATCAATATCTCCCTCCAGGAGCTTCAGGCCGAAGCTGCCAACGCGTCCTTCGCAGCGGCGATATCGCTGGGCCCCCCGACCGGCACGCCGACGGCGCCGTCGGCGATGCGTTTCACCAGCCCGCTCAGCACCTTGCCCGCGCCGATCTCGAAGAATCGCGTGACGCCATGGGATGCCATGTAGGCCACCGACTCGCGCCAGCGCACGGTACCGGTGACCTGCTCGACCAGGCGGCGGCGGATCTCGTCAGGATCGGTGATCGGTGCCGCCAGCACGTTCGACACCAGCGGCGAAGCCGGGGCCTTGATCGTCACGGCGGCCAGCGCTTCTGCCATCGCATCCGCGGCGGGCTGCATCAGCTTGCAATGGAACGGCGCGGACACCGGCAACAGAATCGCGCGTTTGGCGCCTTTGGTTTTGGCGATTTCAAGCGCGCGTTCGACGGCGGCCTTGTCGCCGGAAACGACCACCTGCCCGCCGCCATTGTCATTGGCGGCCTGGCAGACCTGCCCTTGTGCCGCTTCATCGGCGACCGCCATCGCGGCCTCGTAGTCGAGCCCGAGGAGCGCGGCCATCGCGCCGGCACCGACCGGCACCGCCTTTTGCATCGCAAGACCGCGGGTGCGCAGCAGGCGCGCGGTATCGCTCACGCTGAGGCTGCCAGCAGCGGCAAGCGCCGAGTATTCGCCGAGCGAATGGCCGGCGACGAAGGCGGCGTCCCGTCCCACGGAAAAGCCCGCTTCGGTCTCCAGCACGCGCAGCGTCGCAATCGAAACCGCCATCAGCGCGGGCTGGGCATTTTCGGTGAGTTGAAGGGTCTCGGCGGGGCCATCCCAGATGATGGCCGTGAGTTTCTCGCCGAGCGCCGAATCGATTTCGTCGAATACCGCCCGCGCGGCCGGAAAGGCCTCCGCCAGGGCCTTGCCCATACCGACCGCCTGGGAACCCTGCCCCGGGAAAGTGAATGCAGCCGTCATCGGCGCTCCCTCATGAGAATGGGGCCGTAAGACACTGACCAAGGCCGGGATGTCAAGCCGCGCTGCGGAAAAGCAAAGCCCGGTTCAGGGCTGATGGGCCTAGAAGCCGCCTGCCGTCTGATCACCGCCCACATCGGCGCCGGCCCGCGCGCGGCGGACGCTGCTCACCAGCTTGCCCGGCCGATCCTCGTGGTCCGGCCTGGCGGTGGCGAGCCGCAGCACGGTGGCGTAGTTCGGCTGCACCTCCATGCGCTGCGCGTACCGGCTCTCGGAGAGAATGCGGTGGACGCGCGGCAGGTTGTAGCAGGGCACGTAAAACAGCAGATGATGCTCGAGGTGGTAGTTGACGTAGTACGGCGCGATGAACAGCCGCTCCAGGAAGTTCGCGTGCGTGGTGCGGGTATTGCGCAACGGGTCGCCGGAGTCCGGCACGACAGCATGTTCGGCGATGTTGCGGATGCGGGTGATGACCATCTGCCAGGTGAGCAGCGGCAACAGCCACAGCAACGGATAGGCCCACCACACACCGGCGGCGGCGAGACCAGCAAACAGCAGCGTGTTGACCGCAAACTGCGGCCCGAGCTTTTCCCAAAAATGCGCGACGCGCTGCGCGAGCGGCCATTCCTTCGGCCCGAGCGCATTCAACAGCTGCGCCTTGCGCTGCTGGTAGCCGGTCTGCCCGGTGATGTCGCGAATGAACTTGCGGCGATAGCTCACCCCCGTGATCGGAAACGGCGCCGACAGCACCAGGTCGGGATCGTCTTCCTGCTGCGTTCGCGCGTGATGCTGCAGGTGATAGCGGCGATAGGCTCGGGTCTCGGCGAAAATCGGATAGGCACAGAACCATTGGCTCAGCGCAAGGTTGACCTTTTCGTCGGCCGACAGACATCCGTGCGCGCCGTCATGCATCAGGATCGCGAGCCCGAGTTGGCGCGAGCCGATGATGCCCACCGCCAGCAGAAAGGTCAGCGGGTTGGGCCACCACGCCACCAGCGCGATCGCTCCCAGGATCAGCGCCCACGCGTGCGCAATCAGGGCGACACCTTTCCAGGTCACGCGCCGGCGTACGTCGACCAACTGATCTTCGTTCAGGAAGTCGCGGGCGCGCATGCGGAGTGCGGTCATGACGATCTCTCCCCGTCGGGTGAATCTGATTCAGGAGCGTCGCGTTCGCCGACGAGACGCAGCCGGGTGCTGTCGTCGGCAGTCCTGGTCGTCGCCTGATCGCCGAGCACACGCAGCATCTCGCCGCACATGTCTTCCGCCGAACGGCCCATGGCATAGCCCTCGACCATCACGCCAACCGCCACCGCCCAGAACCGCCGCGAGCTCGCGTCGGGATCGCGCAAGCTTCTCCAGCCATGCCGTTCGATCTGGCCGGCATAGGCGCGCATCCCCTCGCCGTGCAGCCGCTCGATGGTGCGTTCCACCAGAGGCGCGAGGTCCTGGCGGCGGCGCGTCAGCGTCAGCGCTTCGGTGAAGAAGGCAACCGAATCCGTCGCCGTGACCGTCTCGACCAGGGCGCGGGTATATTCGCGCGGTGTCCGCGCCTGCACTGCGGCCTGCTCGGCCGCGCGCGCGACGTACAGCATGTCACGGCAGGCAGCTTCGACGAACAGCGCTTCCTTGGTGCGGAAGTAATAGGTGATCTGGCTTGGAAACGCGCCCGCGGCCGCCGCGATCTCCGAGATCGAGGTGCCGGCCAGGCCCTGTTCCTTGAAAAGCCCGCTGGCCACGTCGAGCAGACGCGACCGCATCTGGCGCCCGGCCGAACGGGTCGCGCGGACGGCGTGCTTGGGATCGCCGCTCGCCGCTTTGGGCGCTGTCTGGACGGACTTGGGGGCCATTTTCCCTCTTGCTGGGTATTTGTATGACATACAAACAAATAAGTCAAGAATCACTCTTATGGCGCCCCGAGCCTTGCCAGCGCGCCCAAAATCCTTATAAAGCGCGCCATCCGTGGATCCCGGCCGGGAGCTGAACGGACGGTCTCAGCAATCTCACCTTTGGATTGATGTGGCAGGGCCAGTCGGCCCGTCGTCCCGTGCTTCCGCCTTCTAAGCTTATCCCCGAGTCCTTTCCGAAGGCCTCGAAGGGCTTGCCGCCGGGAACCGCGCCAACACTAGGAAAGGACACCCATGCCTCTTTACGAGCATGTTTTTCTCGCGCGCCAGGATGCGAGCGCCCAGCAGGTTGAAGAGCTGACCACCCAGATGACGGGCATCGTCGAAGGGCTCGGCGGCAAGGTCACCAAGACCGAGAGCTGGGGCGTGCGCTCCCTCACCTACCGCATGAACAAGAATCGCAAGGCGCACTTCGTGCTGATGAACATCGATGCGCCCTCTGCTGCGGTCACCGAGATCGAGCGCCAGGAGCGGATCTCCGAAGACGTCATCCGCTACCTCACCGTCCGCGTTGAAGAGCACGAGGAAGGTCCCTCGGCGATGATGCGCAAGGCCGACCGTGACCGCGAGCGCGACGACCGTGGCGGCGGCTTCCGCGGCGATCGCGAAGGCGGTTTCCGTGGCGATCGTGAAGGCGGTGGATTCCGCGGCGACCGCGGACCGCGCCGTCCGCGCGAAGACGACGCAGCAGCGGTAGAGGAGTAAGAATCATGGCTGAAGCTGGTGCACGCCGTCCGTTTTTCCGTCGCCGCAAGACCTGCCCGTTCACGGGTCCGAATGCGCCGAAGATCGACTACAAGGATTCCAAGCTGTTGATGCGTTACGTCTCCGAGCGCGGCAAGATCGTGCCGAGCCGCATCACGGCCGTCTCCGCCAAGAAGCAGCGTGAGCTCGCGCGCGCCATCAAGCGCTCGCGGTTCCTCGGCCTGCTGCCCTACGTCATTCGCTAAGATGTCTGCGATCGGCGGCGTCCGCGCCGCCGATCTTCACTTGTCATAAGGCTTCCGGGTCGTCCGGTCGCCGATGGTTGGGGTCGAACGACCTCTAACCGCTCGTTTGAGCCGACAGCGAAAAACGCTGCGATTTCAACGCCGTCGCTTTCATTTGTTCTTATTTTGTACACGCCCATTCTGTCAGTTTCTGCTACGAAACTGCTACAGAATTTGTTGGGGCCTAGCGGCAAAGTTCGGTAGGCGGCCTACGCTCTACCGCATTCCTTTTCGGCACGCTGATAGACTTTCTTCGCCCACACCTGGACTTTCTCTGCGAGTTTTTCGCATTTCGAGTACGGCTCGATCCCAAAGAATTCGTAGGCGCTCCGCATATTACCCGTGGAGAACTGCACGATCCCGACCTTTTCGACCGTCTGGCGCGTACCTCGAGACTGGCGATGCGGGTCGCGGCCCTGTGTCCCTGTTGGCCGGTTTTTCCAGACTTCGGCATCCCATTCATCGCGGTGCTTGTAGTAATTACCGACTGCCCAAATGAGTTGGATGCGACTGGATCCGGTCTTTCGGCAGCTTCCGCCAAGCGAAAAGACACTCTGTTGGTCTAGGCCCTTCACGGTCAGCCCATGCTGTTCCCGCAAGAACGTCGCCAAGCGTTCAGCCGCGACAGCAACTCTTCGAATCTTTGCCTGCAGCACGAGAAAAGATGCGCCAATGACCTCTTCGAGATAGTCCGCCTCTGTCTCTGCCACGGCGTCCGCGTAATCAGCATTCCCTCCCCTTGCTGCCTTTTTGCAAGCCCGTTCGGAGCGACTGATCAAACCCGCAAGGTCGGAAACGATCTGCTGGAAGCGCTCATCCTCGACCTCATACTTGAGCAGCCAGAGACGGTGATTACGGCGTAGGGAGGACGCCTCGTTCTTTTTTGCTTTAGCCATACTCGCCTTTCGGTACCAAAGCATCATGCAACCATAAGCAGCATGCAGCTATTTTGGCCAGTCCTTGTAGTTATTCGCGTGGAGGTCCTTGTCTTTGAGGGCCTTTTTCAATTCGTCGGCCATGAAGCCCTTACGCTGGCTATAAAGACCTGCGACGACAAACAGGTAGACATCGGCAAGCTGGATCATTCGGGAGTGGTGCGACCGGGCAAAGTGCACCGTGTCGACAAAGCCCTTCATCTCAATGCCGTAGTCCCAAGGAGTGCCACCCTGCCGATACTCAGAAAAACTTGAGATCATGTTCTTGGCTACTTGATCGTCGAGGTCACCGATCAGAAGAGACTTCGATTTGTTGCCAATCGCCATCTGTGCTCGCTCACAGAAGTGTGCAAACGCAAACTCGGCCGCTTTATGCTGAGCTTTGAGTTTCTCGGTATCGATAGCGGCGTAGACCCGCTTGACGGGCGTACCATGCTCAATCATGGCGGCAAGCTTAGACAGAATATCGATGCGCTTCGCAGGCTCCATTCCCTTGAATGGGCCTTTGCCGAAGTAGATGTAGCTGGCGTGAAATTCCGTTTTGGGTGTTAGAGCCACCGAATCAAAAATCTCTTTCGCCAGGGCACTAACGTCTGCCTCTATTCGCTGGATGTCCGATATCGGGACCACGATCCCGCCAACGAGATACGTCTTCTGACCATTCTCTGGAATGGCTTTCACTTCGTCGAAGTAAGTCACATACTCAGTCATATTCGACTACTAGAGATCGGTGCACACGGGCTCGTGCGGCTCGGACAGGAGCTGACCGAGCTTGCCGTGATTGTCTCTCAACCAAGCCGTGTACGTCGCGGCAAATGGGCTGTTGATCTGACGAACCGCGTCGGCCAGCCAATGCTTGTACTCGTCAAAAGGCAGGCACATCCCGGCCATCAGAGCGGCGGGCTTGTCCCATTCGCTGAGCGAGCCGAGTTGGGTTTTAAGAGCACGAAAGAACGGACGGTCATTCGCCAAGCCACGGAAGAAGAAATGCGAACGGCGCTCTATCACGCTCCTGTTAAAGTCGTAGAATTGCCAATCGGCCAGGCTGACCGGCAAGGAGCCATCGACGAAGAGATACAGGAGCCACGACCTAACGTAGGCAAGGTCAGCATAGGGCGACATTGCGAGCAATTCCCTGACCCTCGCCTTTACGCTCTGGACAGGGAACCCCTCCTGCTTCGACGCTGCACTGAGCACAAGACAAAACTCGCGCGGCACGTAATAGAGTAAATCGGCATGTTTCTCTAGCAGCCGCATAGCGTCAATTCCAGGCAAGAACCGAAGCGCGCGCAGAACCGCCTTAAAGACTGATAGATCGATGCCCTTCTTGTCACCGATCTCATCCAATCTATCCAGCAAGAATTCGGCCGAGATGAACGGATTGGCAATCATATCTTCGTCCTTGGGCTCGTCCTCCTCCCCGTAGTTCAGCGTTATCAACGCCTTCATTCTCTCCATTTCAGCGCTAGTGAATACATCTTGTAGACGCCCCTTCGAGCTGCGCCTTATCTCCTTCACGCTCGTCATTTTTGTCTTTGTCACGTTCAGGGAGAGCCCTTCGGTGACCATCAGGTGTTCTGCAAGTCGGCACAAAATCGAATGCGCCTCCACGCCAGCAGGAACTTCGATGCGGAAATCATCGACATATCTCGTGAACTTCACGCCCATGTTCTTCAACAGCATGTCCGTATCGTTCAGCAGACATTCCGCAAGCAGGCGCGAAGCCGTACTCCCTACAGGCAGCCCATAAGATTGACGAGCACGACTGGTCTTGATGATTTTCTTCACCAGGTCAGAGGGGCCTTTAGGGCATCCCGCATCCTGAAGAACATTCTCGATCCGATGGAAATATATGCGCTGGTAGAAATCGGAGATGTCCGTCAGAATAGCTGGACGATCTTCTGCGAACGGATTTTCCGGACCACCAAATTCAGAGAGATAGGCAAGCCATTGGTGAAAGCCACGCGCGGCTTCAAATATCCTAAGCGACTCACCCTCAGCGAAGCGATATGCAAACGCTTCGTTGCCTTCCTTTGGCAAACGTGCCGCCTCGAGATTGGGTGCACAGTCTAGGAGCGAAGCAAGATAAATCACGTTATCCGCCGCCGCGAGTTGATGCGCGATGCGAAAGCCGAGCCATGACTTTGGTGTCAAGGTCTCGACAGCTCCGACAGGGGCATATTGGCCGATGTTCAAGCTCTCGCAATCTTTAGCGGTGGTACCAGGCCGCTCAAGAAAGCAACGCATCTCCGGCAGGCGGGGAAATAAATCTGTATCGCCGAATGCCCCCAAATGGCTAATCGCGCGCCTAACACTCGCCTCAGAAATCATACCGTTACCTATCCATTGTATAGAAAATTCCACGACTGAAGTTGGGGGAAAAACGCAGGCAGAAAAATACGTCCGTCGGCAGGAGGCCAACGCTCAGTTATCCCCTTCGGTATCCGATACCAAATGGGCGGGGCGCTCGACTGTTCTGAGCAATTGGACGGACCGAATTTCACTGTCAATTTCCTTGATTGCCAATTCCACCCACAGGGGAGTCCGTTTTTCCAAGGCATCAAAAAGCTTGCGGCGGCTTTCTCCGGCAAAAAGATCGTCCTTCAATTTGATCCGGTGCTGCGCATCAGAGAATGGATCGAGTAATATGACCTGCAGATCGAGAGGATCAGTTGTATTGATATCGACTACTTTGACTTCCTGTTGAACAATCTTCTGCTGCGCCCTCTTTCTTGTGGGCGTCCGCAAAAGCTCGGCTTCCGTGCGCGTTACCTCAATTTCATTGATGCTTGTTTTTGGGTTACTCGTCGCCGCCTTAAGCAGAGCCTCATTAGTTTGAGAGACAACCTCGAGCGCGCGCTTTCCCACTTCTCCTTGCGACTTCAGGATTTCGATAACGCGGTTGAATGCCTCGCTTTGTTCCTTACTGGCGAACTGCATTGCCTCAAGCGCAGCGATATGCTCCTTGCTCTTTATCTCCTCAAGTTTGACGGTCTTGGTTTGGTCTAACCATGCGCTGAAGGCCCATGGTGATGCGACCAGCGCCCCCAAGCAGACGATCACGATAGCGGCTTGTTTACCCGTCATCTTGCCAACCATGCGGTTCAATAAATTCTCTAGAGGTTTCTTGAGTTGCGCAACGAGGTCGGAACTACCTCCCGTCACGACTACGCTCAGAAGCAATTCGCTTCGTTCAGCATCACCGAGTTGTCCAACGTCGGCCAATCCAGTGGTCGCCAAGGCCGCCAACTGATAGAGCTGCTTCTGTAAGACTAGAAACGCTTCCATGAACGGAGGCGTTATTGCTGATTGGATATCAGGTTCCGGCAGATAGACGTGCACGGATGCCCAGTCCCATTCGCTCAGATCGAACTTCTCAAGAATTCCGCCTGATGGGATCGGCCGAGCGAGAAGGCTCTCAATCTTCGCAACCGCAGCCGTTGCGGCTGCCCCGTCCGATCCTACCATCGCCCCAGCTTCCCCAGCCGTCGCAGCGTTCCCTCGATGTCTCAGTTCGCTGCCCGAATTCCGTGCAATCTACGAGGGCGTCGTATCTTTGACAACTTAGCCGCGAGTATGATGTACCCGCAATCATGGCGCGGCACCGCCTCTAACCAGGAGGTTGACGCTAAGCAGCTGAACACGGCCGATT
Organism: Pseudomonadota bacterium; assembly: GCA_023422775.1. GTDB lineage: Bacteria > Pseudomonadota > Alphaproteobacteria > Rhizobiales > Xanthobacteraceae > Bradyrhizobium. The sequence goes on along the minus strand of JAFAGM010000067.1, from coordinate 32,197 downwards.
TGGGCTTGATCGATTGTGCTCGTTACCATAAAAGCTCGGCGCGGCTCCCGTTGGGGGCCGCATTTGCTTGGATTTTGCGGTGAAGCCCCAGTCCAGCCGCTAAACTACCGGCGCGTTTCTGCTACGAAACCGCCACGGAAAATCACTAAGTAGTTGGTATCACAACGAAATTAGTTAGTGGTATCTAACCGCTCGAAGGGGGCGGGACAGCTGATGATCGCGATCATACTCATTGCTGTTGCGGCCGGCTGCGCGTCGGCGCTGATGTTTGCCTCGATCATCTCGGGCGCGCTGATCTCGCTGCTGTTGTTTTATCTGGCGCCGCTGCCGCTGATGGTGGCGGCACTGGGTTGGGGCCCGATCACCGCAACGATCGGCGGTATCCTGGCTGCTTCCGGCCTCGGCGCGATCTTCGGCCTGCCCTACGGCATCGCCTTTGCCATCACCATTGCGCTGCCTGCCTGGTGGCTCGGTCACCTCGCGTTGCTTGGGCGGCCGGCACCTGGTGCGATTTCCGGCAATGGCTCGGCCGAGCCCGCGCCGCCGCAACTCGAATGGTATCCGGTCGGCCGCATCATGCTCTGGATCGCGGGCTTTGCCGCATTGACCACGATTGCGGCGATGCTGACGCTCGGCACCGACGCCGAAACGATCACCACTTCGCTGCGCCACGGCCTGTCGCGAATTCTGGGAGCCCGCGATCCGGCCTCGCCAGGCGACATAGAGCGCGTGGTCACCGCGCTCTCCATCATCGCGCCGGCAGCCGCCACGATCGTCGCCATGATGACATTGACGCTAAACCTCTGGCTCGCCGGCAAGATCACGGCGACGTCGGGCCGGCTTCACCGGCCCTGGCCCGACCTGAAGAGCGCGGAGTTGCCGCCGATGACGCTGGTCGCGCTCTGTGTCGCGCTGGCATTCTGCTTCATCGGCGGACTGCTCGCCATGTTTGCGCAGATCGCGGCCACCGCGCTGCTGATGGCCTACGCCCTGATCGGTTTCGCCGTACTGCACACGGTGACGCTTTCGCTCAACAGCCGCGTGTTCTGGCTCTGCTGCGCCTACGCCGTCGTCATCACCTTCGGCTGGCCGATGCTGGCAATGATCGCGCTCGGTCTTGCGGACGCGCTCTTCGGCATCCGTCAACGCTATTTGCGCGGCAAGCCGCCGCCCTTGCCCGCATCCTGAAACGCCAACCATCCACTTCAAGCTGAATAAGTACACTCAAAGGAGAACGAAAATGGAAGTCATCTTGCTGGAACGTGTGGCCAAGCTCGGCCAGATGGGCGAAGTCGTCCGCGTCAAGGACGGATTTGCCCGCAACTTTCTGCTCAAGCGCGGCAAGGCGCTGCGCGCCACCGCGGACAATCGCGCCAAGTTCGACGGCATGAAGGCCGAACTCGAGGCCAACAACATCAAGGCCAAGGCCGAGGCGAGCACGGTCGCGGAGAAGATCAACGGACGCAACGTGATCGTGCTGCGTCAGGCCTCCGAAACCGGCCAATTGTTCGGATCGGTGAGCGTGCGCGACATCATCGCCTCGTTCGAGGCCGACGGCGTCACCATCAGCCGCAGCCAGGTTCTGCTGGATGCGCCGATCAAGACCATCGGCAAGCACGAGATCAACATCGCGGTGCATCCGGAAGTCGAAGTCAGCGTCAGCGTCACCGTGGCGCGCAGCGCCGACGAGGCCGAGCGCATCAACCGCGGCGAGGACATCTCGACCCGCCAGGAGGACCAGGACGCCGCCGCGGAGGCGCTCGCCGCAGCGGGCGAGTTCTTCGATCCGGAAGCCCAGCACGACGACGAGGCGCCCGCGCCTGCTTCGACCGAGAATTGACGCGCGGATCGATCAAGACTCCACGACGACTTCAAGCCCGGCCATCAGGCCGGGCTTGCTTGAGCCTTTTCCGTTCCGATGGAATCGGAACGGGGCTCCAGATTCTTGTTTTGACCCGTTTTCTTGACGCGAACCGGTTTCCACTTCGCTGGAAAACGCTGCAGTCTCGTCGCCGCCTTCTCGTCGAGCATCGCGATCGAGGCCAGCGCGGTGGCGGTGTGTTTCTCGACGCCATCTGTCACGCAGAACACGTCGGCCGCCACGACGGCGACCTGACGTCCAGGCTTGATCACGCGCGCGGCAGATCAGGCGCTCGCCCGTGGCGGGAATCATCGTGATATCGGGGGACCTAGCGGGGCGGCGGGCGACGACGCAGGTGCCGTAGCCGCAGGAGGCGCAGCCGGCGTCGGCGTCACCACGGGAGCTGCGGCCGCTGGACTAGCGGCAGGCTCGGGTGAGCCGGTGCCAGATGACAAAGCCGGCGATGCGGGCGTGGCCGACGGCGCCGGATCGGGCCGAACGGGAGCCTGCTCGCTTCCGACACTCTCCTTGGGCGCATCGGAGCTGACGGTGTCAGATTTGGCAGTGTCAGGCTTGGCAGTGTCAGGCTTGGCAGTGTCAGGCTTGGCGGTGTCAGGCTTGGCCTCTGTGGGCTTGCTGGTTTCGGCGGGCTTATTGGCCTCCCCGACGGGCTTGCTGGTCTCGCTGGCGGGCTTGGCTGCGTCGCCCGGCGGTTGGGCACCCGAAGGCCTATCGCCCTCGGTCTTGACGGCGTCTGCTGCCGCGGCGTCGCCCTTGTCAGCGTTGGGCTTGTCAGCGCTAGTCTTGGCCGTTTCGCTCTTGCTGTCTTCCGTCTTGCCGCTCTCGACCTTGGCGGCCTCGCTGGAAGGCTGGTCCTTCGCGGCACCCTGGCCAGCCTCCTCGGTCTTCGGGGGCTCTTCGGCGGCCGGCTTGGCGCGCTTGCCGAGCTTTTGCCTGGCGCCTGGCTTGCTGTCGGTCGCGGCCTGCGCCGGGGCCTGGCCGTCCGCGGATCGATTGGCGTCGGGCGGAGCTGTCGGCCTTGCCTGCCGCCTGGAATCGCGGCCGGTGCGCGCGCCCTCGCCCTGGCTTTGCGGTCTCGCGCGGTCAGGTTCGGTCCGCGAAGTCTCCGTTGCCGGTGCGGCGGGTTGCTGCCGCCGCCCGAAGCGGTCGGGTTGATCCGGCCTTGCGTCCCTTTGCTTCGACTGATCCTTCTGCTGGTAACGCGGGTCGGCGGCGCCGTTGGAGATGAGGAAGCCGGCCAGCATGGAGGCCATCTCGCTGCCCGTCGTATAGTGCTGGCGCAGAAATCCCTGCAACGACGAAGCCGGGACGTTCTTCAACAGGCCCCGCGGACTCTTGTGGCAGGTGCTGCAGGTGCCCGAGAATAGCTGGGAAGGGCTCTTGCCGCGCTCCAGATTTTCCTGCGCCCGCACGCCCACTGTCGTGATGCAGCCGATCAGGATCGTCACCGTCGCTATAATGAGCGCTCGGCTCAACATTCGCTGCTTCTCCAGATATGGAATCGCTTCCAGCATACCCCGACGGCGGCGTCACCTTTTAGCCGATTATGCCGCGAATGGAAGCGCACTCATTGCGCAACCGCGTGATCGCTACGTTAGAGAATATCCGCTTTGACTCCAACGCACTAGCGCCGCGTCATCATCGTAATTATCATCCTGTCGACGCACTTTGGAACCAACCTTTCCACCGTGCGTCTGCATCGGTAGAGCGGCCGGTAGTTCCATTGGTGCTTCGATGGATCGCTTGTTGCGTTATTTCCTGGGGCAGTTCATTCGCCGCGGCACGATGACCTTCACGGTCGCGAGCGGGGCCAGATTTACCTGCGGTGATGGCGCCGGGCGCCCGGTTTCGGCGAGATTCCTGACCGAGCGGACCCAGCGCCGCATCCTCCTCAATCCGGAACTGGCGCTCGGCGAAGCCTATATGGACGGCACCTTCGTGGTCGAGAACGGCTCGATCGCGGACGTTCTCGCAATCCTGCTCGACCAGCCCGAAATGGTGCCGCGCTGGGCGGTGCTGCAATGGTGGCTGCGGTATTTCGGCCGGCACGTCCGCCAGTTCAACCGGCGCGGCCGGGCGCGGACCAACGTCGCCCATCATTACGATCTCGACGGGCGGCTCTATTCCCTCTTCCTCGACGCTGACAGGCAATATAGCTGCGCCTATTTCGAGACCCCGGACGCGTCGCTCGACGATGCCCAGCTTGCCAAGAAGCGTCACGTTGCCGCCAAGCTCCTGATCGGACATGGAACGCGCGTGCTCGACATCGGCTCTGGCTGGGGCGGGCTTGGCCTCTACCTGGCTGAAATGACCGGCGCCGATGTTACCGGCATCACGCTGTCGTCGGAGCAGTTGCAGGTTTCGAACGCCCGTTCGACGGAAAAGGGCCTGGCCGGGTCGGCGAAATTCCTGTTGAACGATTATCGCGATGTCCCCGGCCCCTTCGACAGGATCGTGTCAGTCGGCATGTTCGAACATGTCGGTGTCGGCTTCTACGAAACGTTTTTCAGGCGATGCGCCGACCTCCTCGGCGACGACGGTGTCATGGTGTTGCACTCGATCGGCCGCTCCACCGGGCCCGACGTCACGAGCCCATGGATCACGAAGTACATCTTTCCGGGCGGCTATATCCCCGCCGTCTCCGAGGTCATCCCCGCAATCGAGAAGGCCGGCCTCCTCGTCTGCGACATCGAGATCCTGCGGCTGCACTATGCGGAGACGCTGAAGGCCTGGCGCGAACGCTTCATGGCGCGGCGCGAAGAGGCGGTACGCCTTTACGACGAGCGCTTTGCCAGAATGTGGGAATTCTATCTGGCGGCGTCCGAGATGTCGTTCCGGAAGCAGAACCTGATGAATTTCCAGATCCAGTTGACCAAGCGCCAGGGCATCGTGCCGATCACGCGCGACTACATCGCGCGGGAAGAAGCGAGACTGCGCGGGGTCGAACAGGGGAAGCGGCCGCGGTGGCAGTTGGCGGGAGAATAGCCGGGCGCCGGAACCGGTCTCTCAGTTCCGCAGGCTGTAGGGCGAGGCGTAAGGAATGGGAAGCGACGCCGGACGGGCAAGCTGCGCACGCAGGGCGGCAAGGACCTCCCGGTCGCAAGGTACGGCACGCCGTTCAGGACGCGAAATCTCTTCGGCGGTATCGATCAGCAACGACAGCCACAGGCGCTGGCTGCTTGCCGATTGCCATTCCCTGAGTTGCCGACCCATCGCCTGTCCCTTTGGCCCTTTGTTATTGGCAACCCGAAAGCCGCCGTCTCGTTCCCGAATTGGTAACCAGAACACGCTGCCAAAAAGAAAATCTGGCCGATGTGATCTACTTCACAGAAGCCATCAGTGGCGCGTCCTAGACCTCCGACATGGCCGAGAAGCCCTACCCAGCTTCGTTCGACACCGACATCAGGACCGACTACGTCCTGATCGTTATCGGCGTGACCGCTGCCGTGTGCGCGTTCATCTACCTGATCCTGGTTTGATCAACGCTTAAGATCGCAGCTCGAATCGTACCCAAGCTCGGGATATGTCCGCCGCGGCGGCGATAAGGTTCAGACAATCCTAAAATTTTATGTGGCATTTGCGCGGGTCAAGTCCCGCCAACGCCCGGTATCGGCCGGAACCCCGTCAAGGAGAATGCGCCCGCGGGCCAGCATCCACACTCCGCATGTGGGAATCGTGCATAAGGTACCTTCAGACTTTCACCTCGTCCGCGAGTGGCGCCTTATCGCTCCCCCCGCTTCCGGGAATCGTTTCCGGAATCCAAACAACGACAAAAAAGCGAAGCACAATCCGAGATCATGGCCTTGACTGATTCGAACGTCCTCAAGCTCGCCCCCGACGCGGGAACTCCGGCCTATCGGAGCGCGCCGCACAACATCGAGGCGGAACAGAGCCTGCTGGGCGCGATCCTGGTCAACAACGACGCGTTCTACCGGGTGTCCGACTTCCTGGAGCCGAAACACTTCTTCGAACCGCTCCACCAGACCATTTTCGAAACCGCCGGCAGCCTGATCAGAATGGGCAAGGTGGCCACGCCCGTCACGCTGAAGACGTTCCTGCCGGCCGACACCGACATCGGCGGCATGACGGTTGGCCAATACCTCGCCCGCGTGGCGGCGGAAGCCACCACGATCATCAACGCGCAGGATTACGGCCGCACGATCTACGACATGTCGCTGCGCCGGGACCTGATCCGGATCGGCGAGGACATGGTCAACGTCGCCTTCGACGCGCCGGTGGACTTTGCCCCGCGCGCGCAGATCGAGGACGCCGAGCGGCAGCTCTACGAACTTGCCGAATCCGGCCGTTACGAAGGCGGCTTCCAGCGCTTCTCGCAGGCGATGAAGATCGCTCTCGACATGGCCGCCAATGCGTACCAGCGCGACGGCAAGCTGTCGGGCATCTCCACCGGCCTGCGCGATCTCGACTCGAAAATGGGCGGCCTGCAGCGCTCCGACCTGATCATCCTGGCCGGTCGTCCCGGCATGGGCAAGACCTCGCTCGCGACCAATATCGCCTATAACATTGCCAGGGCATACCAGCCGGAAACCAAGGCCGACGGCACCACGGCAGCAGCCAATGGCGGCGTTGTCGGCTTCTACTCCTGCGAAATGTCGGCAGAACAGCTCGCCACGCGTATCCTTGCAGAGCAAACCCGCATTGCCTCCAGCATGATCCGCCGCGGCGGCATCAACCAGCAGGAGTTCGACAAGATCCGTGACTACACGATCGAGCTCGAGCACCTGCCGCTCTATGTCGACGAGACCGGCGGCCTTTCGATCTCGCAACTGACGGCGCGCGCCCGGCGGCTGAAGCGCCAGAAGGGTCTCGACGTCATCGTCGTGGATTACATCCAGCTGCTTCAGGGCTCGGGCAAGCGTGGCAACGACAACCGCGTCCAGGAAGTCACGGAAATCACCACCAACCTGAAGGCGCTGGCGAAGGAGCTCAATGTTCCCGTCATCGCGCTCTCGCAGCTATCGCGCCAGGTCGAAAATCGCGACGACAAGCATCCGCAATTGTCGGACCTGCGTGAATCCGGCTCGATCGAGCAGGACGCCGACGTCGTGCTCTTCGTCTATCGCGAGGAATATTATCTGCAGAACAAGGAGCCCAAGATGGGCACGCCCGAGCACGAGAAGTGGAAACTCGACATGGAGCTCGCGCACGGCAAGGCCGAAGTCATCATCGCCAAGCAGCGCCACGGACCTACGGGTACGGTCCCGCTGCAATTCGAAGGGCAATACACGCGATTCAGTGATCTCATCGAAGAGGACAACCTGCCCTACCGCACGCCGTAATTCTGGCCTTCAGTGCGGTTGAACCGCAGCGTTCCGCCGCCTAAAGTGTGGCATGAACATCGCCCCCGATCCCAAATCCATTCCGCAAGGCAATCTGCTCACGCCTGAAGCGAGCCAGGCGGCGATCGCGGGCAGCGCGACCGGCGTGCTGACGGTCGATCTCGACGCCATCGTCGCCAACTGGCGCAAGCTCGAGAAGACGGCGGTGCCGGCCGAATGCGCCGGCGTCGTCAAGGCGGATGCCTATGGCTGCGGCGCCGCGCAGGTCGCCGGCGCGCTTTCCCGGGCCGGCTGCAGGACGTTTTTCGTGACAACGCTGGACGAAGCCCGCGTGGTCCGCTCCGCGGTGCCGGCGGCGGCTGCGATCTATGTGCTCGACGGCTTCTTCCAGAACACCGGCGACGTCTACGCGCAGATCGACTGCAAGCCCGTGATCGGCGATCTCAATGAGCTCGCCGAATGGGACGTGTTCTGCCGCCGCTCCGGCTGGTCGGGCGGCGCCGCCATTCATATCGACACCGGCATGAACCGGCTCGGCATGACGGTGACCGAAGCGCAGGGCCTGATCCCGCGCATCAATGCCGGCGATCACGGCATTGCGCTGGTAATGAGCCACCTCGCTTCCGCGGAAATGCTCCACAATACCGCCAACGCCAGGCAACTCGCCGCCTTCCGGGAGATCGCGAGCCTTTACTCGGGCGTGCCGAAGTCGCTTTCGAATTCATCCGGCATTTTCCTGGGCTCCCAGTTCGTGTTCGACCTGGTGCGGCCCGGATGCGCCCTCTACGGCATCAACCCGACGCCCGAAGCCGATAATCCGATGCAGCCGGTCGTCGACCTGAAGGCGCGCGTCGTGCAGATCCGCAATGTCGAGCGCGGCGAGACCGTCGGCTATGGCGGAACCTGGACCGCGCGGCGCCCGACCCGGATAGCGATCGTTTCCGCGGGCTACGCCGACGGCTATTTCCGCGCGGCCAGCGCCAATGACGGCACCCGCGGCGCCGAGGTGGTGGTCGCCGGCAAGCGCTGCCCGATTGCAGGGCGGATCTCCATGGACCTGACCGCGGTCGACGTCACCGACCTCGACAAGAACGCCGTGCGGCGCGGTCACATGGTGACGCTGATCGGCGAAGGCATCACGGTCGACGAACTCGCCCACCATTTCGGAACGATCGGCTACGAAGTGCTGACCAGCCTCGGCAGGCGCTATGCACGGGTCTACAGGGGCGGCGCAGCACCCGTGGTCGAACCCGTGGCCGAACCCGCAGCAGAGCCCCCCGCCGCCTCCTGACGGGCGAGTAGCTGCCCCGTCATCCTGACGCCGCACCAAAATCTGCAAAACAACCCCATGCAAAGTAGCTTTTGCGGGCGCGGGGCCGTGCGCGCCGGACCGTCATTTGACACGTCGGGCAAATCAGCGGCACCCTGTCATCGTCACGCATGAAGATCGCGACCTTCAACATCAACAACATCAATCGTCGCCTGCCAAACCTGCTCGCGTGGCTCCGTGCGGCCAGGCCCGACGTGGTTGCCCTGCAGGAGCTGAAGGCGGCCGACAGGGAGTTTCCCGTCGCCGCGATCGAGAAGGCCGGCTACGGCGCGGTGTGGCGCGGACAGAAGACGTGGAACGGCGTTGCCATCCTGGCGCGAAACGCCGAGCCGGTGCTGACACGGACGGCCCTGCCCGGCGACCGCGAGGACCATGAGGCGCGCTACATCGAGGCCGCCGTCAAAGGCATCATCGTCACCAGCATCTATTTGCCGAACGGCAATCCGCAGCCCGGGCCGAAATTCGACTACAAGCTCGACTGGTTCAGGCGGCTGCGGTCGCATGCCGGCAAGCTCCTCAAGCAGGACATCCCCGTGGTGCTGGCCGGCGACTACAACGTCGCGCCGACCGAACTCGACATCTATCCGACGAGATCGTGGGACAAGGACGCGCTGATCCAGCCGAAGAGCCGCGCCGCCTTCAAGGCGCTCGTAGACCAGGGCTGGACCGACGCGATCCGGACGCTGCATCCGTCAAAGCCGATGTTCACGTTCTGGGACTACAAGCGCAACCGCTGGCCGCGCGACGCGGGCCTGCGGCTCGATCATTTGTTGCTGAGCCCGGTGCTGGCGCCGCGACTGATCAAGGCCGGCGTCGATCGGAAAGTGCGCGGCGAGGAAGGCGCCAGCGACCATGCCCCGGCGTGGATCGTGCTGAAGTAGGTTCCGGCCAGCCCTAGCAAGGCATGTGAATCTAAAATTCCTCAACGCCAGCTTTCACCCAGCCCTTTAGCTCGGCGCCCGGGAACAAAGTGAAGACCCGCTCAACAAATACCCGCGCGGCAAGTTTGCGCTGGTACTTTCGGTGCTTCAAAGTCGTTCGAACCGGCTATTCGAGAACACTCTTGTAGTGCTCCGAGAACACATCGCGGCCGATGATGAGCCGCATTACTTCGGAACTACCGGCCAGGATCCGGTTGACGCGCGCATCGGTGAACATTCGGCTGATCGGATATTCATCCATATAGCCTGCGCCGCCGTGCAACTGCACCCCGAGGTCGAGCATCTTCCACTCGACTTCCGACGACATCATCTTCGCCTTGGCGCCCATGTTGCTGGTCAGGCGTCCCGCGTTATGCTCGGTCACGCAGTGATCAACATAAACCTGCACCAGATCGAGTTCGGCATCCATCTCAGCCATGCGGAACTGGGTGTTCTGTTGCTCGGCGAGCGGCTTACCGAACAGCTTACGGTCCATCACATAGGCGCGCGTGATGTCGAATGCCTTGCGGCCATTGGCGATCGAGCCGACCGCGGAGATCAGCCGCTCCTCGGCAAGGCCCTCCATCAGATAGTAGAAGCCTTTGCCGGGCTCTCCCAAGACGTTGGCCTTGGGGACCTTCACGTTCTGGAAGAACAATTCGGCCGTATCCTGGGCCGGCATGCCCATCTTCTTGAGATTGCGGCCGCGCTCGAAACCTTCCATGCCGCGTTCGACGATCAGGAGCACCAGAGCATGCCGCTTCTCGGCGCCGGCAAGCTTAGCCGCCACAATCACCACGTCGGAGTTGATTCCGTTGGAGATGTAGGTCTTCGAGCCGTTGAGCAGGAAGTGATCGCCCTTGTCCTCCGCCGTCGTCCGCATGCCGGCGAGGTCAGAGCCCGCGCCGGGCTCGGTCATGGCGATGGCAAGAATCGTCTCGCCTGTCACGCATTTGGGCAGGAACCGGTCCCGCTGCTCGTCGGTGCCGAAACGCTTGAAATAGGGTCCGACCAGGCGGCTGTGCAGCGTGTTGTACCAACCCTTGCAGCCAGAGCGCGCGGTCTCCTCGATGATGATCTGCTCATAGCGGAAATCAGCGTCGCCCATGCCGCCATATTTTTCCTCGGGCCAGATCATCAGGAAGCCGAGGTCGCCGGCCTTCTTGAACGCGCTGCGGTCGACGATGCCGGCCTCCCGCCACTCCTCCATATAGGGCGCGATTTCGCTGGCGAGGAACTTCCGGTACGAGTCGCGGAAAATGACCTGATCTTCTGTAAAGCTGCGCATCATTCCCCCAATAGCGTTTCGAGCGACGTCGTCCCGGTCGGCGTAGAAATTCGGAGCGCCGGTTCCAATTCAATCGATACCGGCGCTCCATTGTCAAAACAGTCGGCGCCTTACTTGCCCTTCCAATTCGGCGCGCGCTTTTCCGCGAAGGCAGCGGCGCCCTCGCGCGCATCCCCGGAGACGAAGACAGGACCGACGATCTCCTGCTGCTTCTTCCACATCTCGTCTTCCGGCCAGAGCCGGGATTCGACGATCACCTGCTTGGATGCCTTGACCGCGAGCGGGCCGTTGGCTCCGATCGCTGCCGCAAGCTCAAGCGCTGCGTCGAGTGCCGGGCCATCGGTCAGGCGGTTGATGATGCCGAGTTCGTAGGCGCGCTCTGCACCAAAGAACTCGCCGGTCAATGCGAATTCCATCGCGACACGGATGGGCATCTGGCGCGGCATGCGGATCAGCCCGCCGGCCGCGGCGGCCAGCCCGCGCTTCACCTCGGGGATGCCGAACTTGGCGTTGCGGTTGGCGACGATCATGTCGCACGACAGCGCGATCTCCATTCCGCCGGCGAGCGCATAGCCATCGACGGCCGCAATCAGCGGCTTCTTTGGTGGCGCCTCGGTTAGGCCGGCTAAGCCGCGACCGGGGATCGACGGCCGCTCGCCTTTCAGGAACCCCTTGAGATCCATCCCCGAGCAGAATGTGCCGCCGGCGCCGGTGATGATGCCGACGCCAAGGGCATCGTCGGCGTCAAGTCTGTCGATCGCGGCGGCCACACCCTTCGAGAGGGCGAGGTTTGCCGCGTTCTTCGCCTCCGGCCGGTTCAAGGTGATGATCAGTATCGGTCCGCGGACTTCGGTGAGGACCGGCGTTTCTTCGGACATCGCTTTCGCCTCCTATTGCCGTGAACGATCGCCTAGCGCGGGGCCATGCGGATAGCGCCGTCGAGGCGGACGTCTTCACCGTTGAAGTATCCGTTGGTGATCATCGTCAGCGCCAGATGCGCATACTCCTCCGGCATGCCGAGACGCTTCGGGAACGGCACCGACGCACTGAGCGCGGCCTTGACGTTCTCCGGAGCGCCCTGCAGCAGCGGCGTGTTGAAGATGCCCGGCAGGATGGTGTTGACGCGGATACCCTCAGCCATCAGGTCGCGCGCGATCGGCAGGGTCATGCCGACCACACCGGCCTTCGAGGCCGAATAGGCGGCCTGCCCCATCTGGCCGTCCTCGGCTGCGACGGAGGCCGTGTTGACCACCGCGCCGCGCTCGCCGTGCTCCAGCGGGGACAACGACAGCATGCCCTGCGCCGACTTGGCGATGCAGCGGAAGGTGCCGACGAGGTTGATCTGAATGATGCGGTTGAACGCGTCGATCGGGAAGTGGGTGGCTTCGCCGGTCTTCTTGTCCCGACCGGCAGTCTTCACCGCGTTGCCGGTGCCGGCGCAGTTTACCAGGATGCGCTCCTGGCCGTGTACCGCGCGCGCCTTGGCGAAGCCGGCATCGACCTGCTCGTCGGAGGTAACATCAACCTTGCAGAACACACCGCCGATTTCCCTGGCGATGGCTTCACCCTTCTCCTCGTTGAAGTCGAAGATCGCGACCTTGACGCCTTGAGCAGCGAGCGCCCGCGAGGTGGCTGCGCCCAGGCCGGAAGCGCCGCCGGTGACGACGGCGGCGACCGATGAATCGAGTTTCATTTCAGGTTCCTTTCGTGGTCAGATACGTTCGATGATGATGGCGGGCGCCATGCCGCCGGCGGCACACATGGTGACGAGACCGTAACGTCCGCCGCTGCGCTCGAGCTCATCGAGCGCGGTGCCGATCAGGATCGATCCGGTCGCGCCGATCGGGTGGCCGAGCGCGATCGAGCCGCCATTGATGTTGACCTTCTCGCGGTCCAGCTCGAGGTCGCGGATGAACTTCTCTGCGACGACCGCGAAGGCCTCATTGATCTCCCAGACGTCGATGTCGTCCTTGGTCAGGCCGGCCTTGGCGAGCACCTTCTTAGCCGCCGGAACGGGTGCGTTGAGCATAAGCGTCGGGTCGTCACCCTGATTGGCATAGGCCACAATGCGGCCGCGCGGCTTGAGGCCGTGCTTCTCGGCATATTCCTTCGAGGTGATCAGCACCGCGGCGGCGCCATCCACCACGCCCGAACTGTTACCGGCATGGTGCACGCCCTTCCAGTCGAGGTTCGGGTAGCGGCGCTGGATCTGCTTCTTGAATGTCACCCCGTTGCCGAGATCGAAATCGGCGAGCTGTTCGAAGCTCGGCTTCAGCGAAGCAAGTCCTTCGGCGGTGGTGTCGGGGCGCGGGAATTCTTCGCGATTGAGGGCAACGCTGCCGTCATCGTTGAGAACGGGGATCACCGACTTGGCGAAGCGGCCTTCATCGATCGCCCGCTTGGCGCGCTGCTGGCTGACCAGGGCCAGCGCATCGCAGGCCTCCCGGCTGATCCCCTCGCGAGTCGCGATAGCGTCGCCACAGACGCCCTGGTGAGACTGCGGGTGAACCGCGTCGAGCGCCGGATTGCCGGAGCCCATCATCCGCGCCGGTTGTCCGGCCTTGGAGCGCTCGGCTGCGAGGGTCTGCTGATAGCTCATCATCTCGGTGCCACCTGCGATGACGCAATCCTCCATTCCGGACATTACCGACGCTGCCGCAAGGTTCACCGACGTGATGCCGCCGCCGCAGAAGCGATCCAGCGTGGTCCCGCTGGCGTTGATGTCGTAGCCGGCCGCGAGCGCCGACATTCGTCCGAGATCGCCGCCCTGCTTGCCTTCCTGAGTCGACGTCGACCAGATGATGTCATCGACGGTCGAGGTATCAAGCTTGTTGCGCTCCTTGAGCGCGGCGAGCACCGTTGCTGCCAGATGCTGTGGGTGCAGGTGCGACAGCGCGCCTTTGGCCGGCTTGCCGATGCCCCGCGGCGTGCGAACAGCGTCGATGATGTATGCTTCAGACATGCGTTCCCCTTCATTTCATTTGTTTCGTTACTGTAGGCTGATGGCGATCATTCCGATCATTCTGCCTCGGAACAGGCCGAGGAGTCAGCGGCAAGGTCCCGTCACCGCAAGCGTCGCGGCAACCGAGTTGCGCTGGTCTTCCAAGTACTCGAAGCGCGAACCGATCCCTCGCTGCATGGGCGCTTTTGCCTCATCGAGCCCCTGCGCTTCCGCATAGACCGGCTCGTTGCAACTCTCCACGAGCAACGGGGCGCCAGCCACGCTGGAGTCGGGAGCCAGAGCATATTTCTGCTCGTGCGGCAGGTAGATCAATTGGCCGATCTGGGTGAGGGTCAATGTGAGACGAGAGACCGTCGATCGAGGAAGGCTGCAGCGATCGGCGATTTCGCGATTGCCGAGGCGCGTGCTTCTACCGTCGAAGCAGCGCACGATGTCGAATGCGCGCGATACCACCTGTATCACGCGTACGTTGTCCGTGCCGGCGGTCTCTTGCGCCGTCAGTACCGAGGATCGACGTCCCATGCGTTTACGCCCCAATCATCGTTTGTGTTGGGATGGGCGAAGCCCACCCTGGTTCGAGCAGAAAGCGCCGATCCGCGATGTCAGCGCCTGGCGCGCAGCGTGGCGCGGCCCGCGCGCGAGCGGACAGGATCGCGGGATTTGATAGCGAGGACAGGCATGGTGCCGCGTCGGTGATTGCGGCGGTGCTGGTTGACTTCTTCGGGGATCGACGGTTGGGCGCGGCGAACGGGTGCTTCTGCATCCGGCGGCCGCCCGTGTGGATCGTGCCGAGGCCGTGCCGCGCAGGCTCAGCGAGAGACACGTCCTGCCACGCAAGGGCCGCATGGCCTGGTCTAGTCAGGCCTGGATGGAATTTGTCAGCGCGTGGTGTTCCGGCCGAGCGAAGCCGCCACCAAAGCGGGGCAAGCAGCTTCGAATATCTTTGGCCAGCCAGCATCAGGCGTACTCTGTTCCCTAGGCTTCCTGCTTAATTAATTGATTAATTAGTTTCCAGGCGGAGTGACTATGATGGCGGAAGCCACCTGTCAACCGCCCTTCGGCGCAAGCCTGCCACTCACCAATCGCCCCCGCATCCGCTCCAACCGATCGCAGCCGGCTTTCTACGAGCAGTTATCGCGAGCCCGCCGTGACGAACCTCCGTCAAACGGAAGCCGACGGCGGACGGCGATCGAGTGGAGCGCCTACGAACGCCCGCCGGACGCATAACGCAAAACTATGGTGGGGGTCGCCGGCGGCCATCGCGGGACAATTGCCGGCCTTCGCTAGCCGCCAAATTTCCTGCGCAGCATGACGCCGAGAATGTTGGAATAGTCGCCCATCCACACGGCCGGCGCACCGCCGAGTTTCGGCAGCACCATCTTCGCAAACATCGGCTGGATCGAGAACAGAAGCAGCGCAGAGACGAAGAGCGTCAAGCCGTACAATAACGGCAAGGACCGGACGACCGCCGCCTGTCGGTCGAACGCAAACGCCGGCGACGGATCAGCCCTTGCGGGTGTGGCCCCAGGTCTCATCCCAATCGTCGCCGGCCGCGTCGATCACCCGCCCATCAGCCTCGAAGAACTTGTTCGGAACCTGGAAGATCGCGAGCATCAACCCTCCCTGGGGGCACCAGGCGGCATGGCGGCTGCCCTCCTCGCGCCAGATGAACTCGCCGGCCTTGCACTCGATGCCCTGCGCCGGGCCTTCCTTGTCGACCAGCGAGCCTTCGAGGACGTAGGTCTGCTCGATGTTGACGTGCTCGTGGTCAGGCAACACCGCGCCCGGCGCGAAGCGCATCAGCGCGGTCATCAGGCCGGTCTTGCGGTCGAACAGCAACGTCTTGGCCTCGCAACCGGGAAAGCGCGTCTTCTGCCATTCCATGCTGTCCGGACGGACCAGGTGGGAATGCGTGTCTGCGGTCTGCGCGCCCTTCGGGGTCACGGCGTCCATGGCGATCCTCCGTCCTGCTGTTTTGACGCGATCCTAGCAGCTTTGGTCCGGTCCACCAGCCGGCAGGTGTGCACTGCGGCGGTCCCGGCTTGCTTGCCGACAGACCGGTATGTAGGATCAGCGTGCCTGCCACGCGCGTGGATCACGGTGGAAAATGGCAGCTTCTCAACATGCGAAATTCTGCAGAGGGTGCTGGGAGCAGATGCACGTCCCGGTGCCGCTCCGCGGCGTGATCTCGGCGCCGTTCCGTGCGTTCGGCATCCGTCCGAGCCGGATGAATCCCAACACCTGCACGATCTGCGAACTGATGTTCACGAAAGTGATGCGCGCCCGCAAGATCACCATCGACGCGACCATCATGTTTGCCGACCTGCGAGGCTACACCAGCCTGTCGCAATCGCAATCGCCGGATGCCGTTTCGGGTTTGCTCGACGAGTTCTATGACGAATGCGCAGGCGCGATCTGGGAACACGACGGACTCCTCAACAAGACCATCGGCGATGCCGTCATGGCAGTCTTCAACTTTCCCCTGAAACGAGACGGCCATGCCAGAAACGCCGTGCTCGCCGCGCAGGAGATTCAGGCGAACTGGCGTGAACGGCGCGCAACTCTGGTTGAAGCGCACGGCCTTTCTGCGGAAGAACTGGGGATCGGCATCGGCATCCATACAGGCGAACTGAGCTTTGGCGAGTTCGGCCGGTCGCACCGCGACCTGACGGCGATCGGGACCGTCGTCAATACCGCCTCCCGGGCCCAGTCGGTTGCCGAGGCCGACCAGATCCTCGTGACCAGGGCTGTGTTTGACCGCACCCAGCCGGACTTGAAGGGCAGCCCCTCGAAGGCATTCCAGCTCAAGGGATTCGATCATCCGATCGAGCTTTACGCCGCATAACGCGCGCAGCAGTCACCACATAATCCTGCCGTCGATGGTCGCCACCGGCACCGCATCGAGGTTGAAATCGTCGAACAGTCGCGAATTCACGGCGACCTTCGGCTTGTCGAAGTCGGGCTTGCCGGTCGACCAGTCAGGCGATTCGGAAAAGGTTCCACAGCCGCATTTTTCGCAGAAGTGATGCTTGACGGTGCAACTGCCCCACAGATAGGTCGCGACGTTTTCCGCTGGTGACGTCAGGCGAAACTGCGCCGGCGGGTAATAGGCCCAGAGCGCGCCGCGCTTGACGCACAATGAGCAGGTGCAGCGGGTCACGCCCACTGGCGCCTCGCTCACTTCGAACTGTGTATGGCCGCAATGACAGCTTCCCTTGATTGGCACGATCGGCTCCTATCCCTGTAAGAACAAGACGTCGTAACCCGGGCCTGCTGCCAGCATGGTGTCAGCATCGGGGAACCGCGAAAGACAATCCTTTGGGCTTCCTCTTCGTCCTCATCGTCGGCCTGCTCGCCGGCACCATTTCAGGCATCGTCGGCACGGGGTCGTCGATCATGCTGATGCCGGTGCTGATCTATCAATACGGACCGAAGGAAGCGGTGCCGATCATGGCGGTCGCGGCCGTGATGGCGAACCTGTCGCGTATCCTGGCCTGGTGGCGCGAGGTCGACTGGCGCGCCTGCCTCGCCTATTCGGTCACCGGCATTCCGGCCAGCGCACTCGGCGCGCGCACGCTGCTCGCGCTGCCCTCGCACGCCGTCGATATCGCGATCGGCCTGTTCCTGATCGCGATGGTGCCGGTGCGGCACTGGCTGGCGCGGCATCAGCTCAAGGCGCAACTCTGGCACCTTGCCGTGGGCGGCGCGATCATCGGCTATCTCACCGGCATCGTGGTGTCGACCGGGCCGCTCAGCGTGCCGCTGTTTCTGTTCTACGGCCTCAACAAGGGCGCGTTCCTCGCCACCGAAGCGGCGAGTTCGCTCGGCCTCTATTTGAGCAAGTCCGTCACCTTCGAACGCTTCGGCGCGCTGACATCCGATGTCGCGATCAAGGGTCTCATTGCCGGCTCGTCGCTGATGTTCGGCGCCTTCATCGCCAAGCGCTTCGTGCTGCGTCTCGAACCCGAAATGTTCCGCTTCCTGATGGACGGCATCATGATCGCCGCCGGCCTGTCGATGCTGTGGACGGCCTTTTCATGAGATCGGGCAGAACGTGAGCCGATCCTCCCGGACAAGCGAGCCGCTCTAATTTGCTCCCGGGCCTGACCGCTGCCGCGTTTATCGGATATGACATCGCCGGCTGGCCGCGAGTTGGCGCGCCACTTGAATGCACGATCTGATTCTCGATCGGGGAGATGTGTCTTGAGCGTCATGGCAGAAGCGGCGGATATCCCCTATCCGGGCGACCAGCGATCCGGACGAACCGAGGCCCGGCAGGACACGCTGAAATTTGCAGAGGCCGCCCTGACCGAAAGCAAGCGTGAAGGCCTGCTGCTGGCCGTCCGCGCCCGCTGGGTCGCGCTGGCAGTCACGGCCGTTACGCTGCCGATCGTCAACCCGAGCTGGGAAGTCATCTATTACGTCGCGATGCTGGGCTTCTTTGCCCTGATCGGCTGGGCGCAGCTCAAGGTCGGCAAGGTCGGCCGTTCGCCGCTCGAGGTTTCCCTGATCATTTGCGACCTCGCATTGCTGACGTTCCTCAGCATCGTTCCCAATCCATGGGGCAGTTCGCACTGGCCGATCGGGATGCAATTCCGCTTCGACAGTTTCCTCTACTTCTTCATCTTCCTTTCGACTGCAACGCTTGCCTATTCGTGGCGGACGGTGCTCGCGATGGGCCTGTGGACATCGGCGCTGTGGGCCACCGCCGTCGGCTGGGCCTACCTGCAACCCGAAACCCATGCCGCGCTGTCGGAGCGTGTCGGGGAGGCGATCGGGGCTGACATTCGCATGTTCGATATCCTCAATCCCTCGTCGATCGGCTTCGGCGCGCGCTTCCAGCAGATCGTCGTATTCATCATCGTGGCGGCAATCCTGGCGGTCGCGGTGCGGCGTTCGAACACGCTCTTGATCAGTCACGCCGGGCTGGAGCGCGAGCGCGCCAATCTGGCGCGCTACTTCTCTCCCAATGTCGTCGATGAACTCTCCGGCAACGACGAGCCGCTCACGCGGGTTCGCACCCAGGACGTCGCGGTGCTGTTTGCCGACATCGTGGGGTTCACCGCCTATTCGGACGGACGCGACCCGAAGCAGGTGATCGAGACGCTGCGGCAATTCCACGAACGGATGGAAAGAGAAGTGTTCCAGCACGGCGGAACGCTCGACAAGTATCTCGGCGACGGCCTGATGGCGACTTTCGGCACGCCGTTCGCCGGCGATTCCGATGCGCTGAACGCCTTGCGCTGCGCGAGGGGCATGATCGCCTCGATCGCCGAGTTGAACAGAGAGCGGAGCGATCGCAACGAGCCGCCGATCCAGGTCAGCGTCGGATTGCACTACGGGCAAGTGGTGCTGGGAGATATCGGCCTCAACCGGCTCGAATTCGCCGTGATCGGCACCACCGTGAACGCGGCGAGCCGCCTCGAGGCACTGACCCGCGAATTCGGCTGCGCCATCGTCGTCAGCGACGCGCTGGTGCAGCAGGCGCGCGCCGAGCCGAATCACTCAAGCACAGACTTCGCAGCGCTGGTCGAGCGGCCGGCGCAGAGCATTCGTGGGCTTGAGCAGCCGGTGGGGATATGGACGTGTGCCAGCATCGGGCCTGGAAGCGCTAAAGCGACCATGAGGTAGTTCTATCAATGATTGAAAATATAGTCACAGTTGCTAGATACGCTAGTTCGGCTTACAGTAAAGGATTGGCAGCAGCAGATGACTAGCGCCCGTGTCAGTACCATTTAAGTTTGATGAAGTTGGCATCTGGTCCGAGTTGAAGCTTGAGATCGTTGAAAAATACGGCTCGGCCTATACGGCAGCTTTTGCCAACCAACGAGGTCTGAAAAAGTTCTATGTCGACGCGTTCAGTGGTGCCGGCGTCCACATTTCGAAACGAAGCGGTGGACAGATCGACGGCAGTCCAGCCCGCGCGCTAAAGACCACACCTCCGTTCGACGGTTTCTTTTTTATCGATATGGACGCCCAGAAAACGGCCCATCTGAAAAAGTTGTGCGCCGACCGCAGCAACGTCCATATCGAGACAGGCGACGCCTCGAAATACCTCACCCAGGAGCTTCTGCCGACAATCAAATACGAGGAATATAAGCGAGCGCTCTGCCTCTTCGATCCTTACGGTCTGCACCTCGAATGGCGCGCAATGGAGATGGCGGGTCAGTCCCGCGCTGTCGACATGTTCCTGAATTTTCCGGTGATGGATATGAACAGGAATGCGATCTGGCGAAATCCGACCGCCGTTCCGAAAGAAGGCATCGACCGCATGAACAATTTTTGGGGTGATGAATCCTGGAGAGAAGCAGCCTACGCTGAGCATCCGCAAGGCAACTTGTTCAGTGCACCGGACATCGTAAAGCAAGGTAATGATGCAATCGTAGGAGCCTTTCGCAAAAGGCTACGCGAAGTTGCGGGATTCCAGTTCGTCCCCGAGGCTCTTCCGATGAAGAACAGTACCAATGCTGTTGTGTATTACTTATTCTTTGCTTCGCAGAAGCCCGTTGCGCAAAAAATCATCGACTCTATTTTTAAGAAGTATCGATGAGATCACGGTCTCAGATCAGGCATCTCATCATATGTCTTGCCGTGCAGTATGCGTCCAGCAGCCTTCTTGTTTTTTCCACCCCATTGCTTGAAGAAGAAGGCAGTTCCAGAGGAACGACACATCGACTCGATCTCGTCGACCCACTCAGCCTTCATTTCACGAGCGCGCGGGCCGCTCTCTCCACCGACGATCGCCCAATGAATGCCGGTCAAATCGCCTTCGGCTACGGACCCAATCAGCGGTTCAAGCGAAACAAATCTGATTGCAGCGGGAACTCGTCGAATCGCGTCCAATCTATTTAGAACGCGACCATCCTCAACACTTGTACCGAGCCAGACATTCGGGAGGATTTCAAACGATCGCTGAGTCAGAACTTGGACCATGCGCTCGGGGCGCTTCGTGAGAATTTGATAGGTGTGCCGAGGCGTATCCTTCATGACGTCCCAGACCCGAGCGATGAACTCAATTGGAACATCGTCATGGAAAAGGTCGGACATTGAGTTGACAAACACCTTGCGCGGCTTCGACCACCCCCGAGGTGTATCAAGAGATGCGTAATCCAGACGTATTTTGCCGGTCCAGACCGCACGTCGTCCGCTTTTCCGGGTGAGGCCGCGATACTTCGCGGAACCCATAGCCTCAAGCCTCGCCGCCATCCTCATGGCGTAGCAATTCGTACAGCCAGCCGTAATCACGGTGCAACCGGCCACTGGATTCCATGTCGCGTCGGTCCATTCGATTGATGTTTCGGCCATGGGGATTTCTCCAGCGTCCATAGAATCTCAAGAAAGTGGTTAGATTTGGTTACCCAAATCTATCGGGCTGGTGGTGAGGCCCCCCTCCCTAAGGTTGAGTTCTACAGTTCGACTGAAGCGTATTGCAGTATCGTATCATATCCGCGCGCGGTATCAGACATGCTATGACGCATCGCCGACTCGATCTGGATAGCGACTCACCCCACCATGGCCAAATCCACCCTCTCCTTTGTCTGCCAGAACTGCGGCGCGGCGTATAACCGCTGGCAGGGGAAGTGCGATTCCTGCGGCGAGTGGAATACGCTGAGCGAGGAGGACACGACCGGCGCGACCTCGATGCCGGTCTCGGTCCGCTCGAAGCGCAAGGGCCGGACGTTTGCGCTGGAATCCCTGACCGGCAAGAGCAGCGACGCCCCGCGCCTGCCCTCCGGCATGGCCGAGCTCGACCGCGTCACCGGCGGCGGATTCGTGCGCGGCTCGGTATTGCTGGTCGGCGGCGATCCCGGCATCGGCAAATCGACGCTGCTCACCCAGGCCACCAGCATGCTGGCGCGTGCCGGCCACCGCGCGGTCTACATCTCGGGCGAAGAGGCCGTGGCGCAGGTGCGGCTGCGCGCCGAGCGGCTGGGCCTTGCGGACGCGCCGGTGCAACTGGCCTCGGAAACCTCTGTGGAAGACATCGTCTCCACGCTGTCGGAGGGCGCGGTGCCGCGCCTGATCGTGATCGACTCGATCCAGACGATGTGGACCGACACGGTGGAATCGGCGCCGGGGACGGTGACGCAGGTCCGCGCCTCCGCGCAGGCGCTGATTCGCTTCGCCAAGAAGACGGGCGCGGCGATCATCCTGGTCGGGCACGTCACCAAGGACGGCCAGATCGCAGGCCCCCGCGTGGTCGAGCACATGGTCGACGCGGTGCTGTCGTTCGAAGGCGAAGGCTCGCAGCATTTCCGGATTCTGCGCGCGATGAAGAACCGCTTCGGCCCGACCGATGAAATCGGCGTGTTCGAGATGACGGGCCTTGGCCTTCGCGAGGTATCCAACCCCTCCGAACTGTTCCTTTCCGAACGCGATCTGGGCAGCCCGGGCACGGCGGTACTCGCCGGCATCGAGGGCACCCGCCCGGTGCTGGTGGAATTGCAGGCACTGGTGGCCCCGACCACGCTCGGCACCCCCAGACGGGCGGTGGTGGGCTGGGATACGAGCCGTCTGGCCATGGTACTGGCCGTGCTCGAGGCGCATTGCGGGGTCAAATTGTCCGGCTACGACGTCTATCTGAATGTCGCCGGGGGCCTGCGGATCCAGGAACCCGCGGCCGACCTCGCGGCGGCGGCCGCGCTGGTGTCGTCGCTGGTGAATGCGCCATTGCCCACGGATGCGGTCTATTTCGGCGAGATTTCGCTCTCCGGCGCGGTCCGGCCGGTGGCGCAGACCTCGGCGCGGCTGAAAGAGGCCGCCAAACTCGGCTTTGGCCGCGCGGTTTTGCCTGAATCGGCTCGCGGCGAGGTCGGCTCCGACGGCGGCCTGGCGCTGAACAGCGTCGGCGGATTGACCGGTCTGGTCGCCGAAATCGCCGCGCGGGGCACACCCAGGAACGCCGGGAACGGCAACCGGGACGCCGGCGCCGGAACATCTGAGAAAAATGCCACACCGTCGCGATTCCGTCGTGAGAACGGGTAAAGCGGCGTGACGCGCCCGGCCCTCGCCGCTATACAACGCGCGCGAAAGGCGAGCGGGACGGCGCGATATCCAGCCTTGCGGGATATGCCGTCTGGCCCTCACTTGGGGGTGAACCTGACCCGCCGATTCGCTGCTTGAGACCTACGAGCGGACCTGACCAGCCGATGCCGATTACGATACTCGATCTCGTCCTGCTCGCGGTGATGCTGATTTCGGGCCTGCTCGCCATGGTGCGCGGCTTCATGCGGGAGATCCTGTCGATCGCCGCGTGGGGCGCCGCCGCGCTGGTCACGCTTTATGCTTTCTCGAAGCTGCTCCCGACCGCCAAGACTTATTTCAATAATGATACAGTTGCCGCGGTGGCCGTGGTCGCCGGCACCTTTATCGGCACCCTGATCGTGGTGTCCGTCATCACGGTTCGAATTTCCGACATGGTGCTGGATTCCCGAATCGGCGCGCTGGATCGCACGCTCGGCTTCCTGTTCGGGTTGGGTCGCGGACTTTTGATCGTTGTGGTCGCTTTCCTGTTCTTCACCTGGCTGGTACCGGACAAGCAGCGGCCGGACTGGGTCACGGGTGCGAAATCCCGGCTGGTTCTGCAGGGAACCGGGGATTGGTTAATGTCGCTCTTGCCGGATGATCCCGAGAACACCATCTTAAAGAGATTCAAGAAGAATAAACCTGAGGACGAGCAAACTGACGCCGACCAGGCCACCCCTGCGTCTGGCGATGGCTACAGCAAACCTGCCCGCGACAGCCTCAAGAAGCTGATCGAGAAACCCGCGGGCCGCTAATTCTGGCCAAAAGAGAGGCGATGGACGCGATGCAAAACCCTTCCGATCCCTCCGACCAACTCGATCTGGATCCTGATTCAAACCTCGGCATCGAGTTGCAGGACGATCTCGAAGGCGACACGCTACGCGAGGAATGCGGCGTGTTCGGCATCTTCGGCCACCCCGAGGCCGCCGCCATCACCGCGCTCGGACTGCACGCCCTCCAGCATCGCGGCCAGGAAGCCGCCGGCATCGTCTCCTTCGACGGCAGCCGCTTCCACTCCGAACGCCGGCTCGGCCTCGTCGGCGATACCTTCTCCCGCCGCGAGGTGATCGAGCGCCTGCCCGGCAATATGGCCGTTGGCCATGTCCGCTATTCCACGACAGGCGGCACCATCCTGCGCAACGTGCAACCGCTGTTCGCCGAGCTCAGCGCCGGCGGTTTTGCGGTCGGGCACAACGGCAACCTCACCAACGGGCTGACGCTCCGCCGCGAACTGGTGAAGGGCGGCGCGATGATGCAGTCGACCACCGATACCGAGGTGATCCTGCACCTGGTCGCGCAGTCGAAGCGCAGCCGTTTCATCGACCGCTTCATCGAGTCGCTGCGCGCGATCGAGGGCGCCTACGCGCTGGTCGCGCTGACCAACAAGAAGCTGATCGGCGCGCGCGACCCGCTCGGCATCCGTCCCCTGGTGCTCGGCGATCTCGACGGCCGCCCGATCCTGACCTCGGAGACCTGCGCGCTCGACATGATCGGCGCCAAATACGTCCGCGACATCGAGCCCGGCGAGATCATCGTGTTCGACGAGACCGGCGCGCACAGCCACAAGCCGTTCCCGCCGAAGCCGCCGCGGCCCTGCATCTTCGAATACATCTATTTCTCGCGGCCGGATTCCATCGTCGGCGGCCGCTCGGTCTACGACGTCCGCAAGGCCTTCGGCGCACAGCTCGCGCGGGAAAGCCATGTCGAGGTCGACGTCGTGGTGCCGGTGCCGGATTCCGGCGTGCCTGCCGCGCTCGGTTACAGCCAGCATTCCGGCGTGCCGTTCGAACTCGGCATCATCCGTAACCACTACGTCGGCCGCACCTTCATCCAGCCGACGCAGAGCGTGCGCGAACTCGGCGTGCGCATGAAGCATTCGGCCAACCGCGCCGCCATCGAGGGCAAGCGCATCATCCTGATCGACGACTCGCTGGTGCGCGGCACCACGTCGAAGAAGATCGTGCGCATGATGCGCGACGCCGGCGCCCGCGAAGTGCATTTCCGCCTCGCCTCGCCGCCGATCCTGTATCCCGACTATTACGGCATCGACCTTCCCGACCGCGGCGGACTGCTCGCCGCGACGCATTCGCTCGAGGAGATGCGCGAGATCATCGGCGCGGATTCGCTGGCCTTCCTGTCGATCGACGGCATGTACCGCGCCATGGGCGAACCCGGCCGCGATCCGGCGAATCCGAAATTCTCCGACCACTGCTTCACCGGCACCTACCCGACCCACCTCACCGACCAGACCCAGGTCGAACCGCAGCCCCGGCAATTGTCGCTGCTGGCGGAAGCGAGCTGACAAGCCCACCGGGGTCGTCCCTGCGAAAGCAGGGACCCATAGCCACCGGTGGTAGCTGGTCGAAGAAGATTAGACACCAACACCTTCTCCCATCATAAGCTTCACGGAGTATGGGTCCCCGCGTTCGCGGGGACGACCGTGGAGAGAGTTTCGTTCGATGACCAAACCCCTCGCCTCCCGTATCGCCCTCGTCACCGGCGCCTCGCGCGGCATCGGCTATGCCACCGCGCGCGCCCTGGCGAAGGCCGGCGCGCATATCGTTGCCGTCGCGCGCACGCAGGGCGGCCTTGAAGAACTCGACGACGAGATCCGCAAGGACGGCGGCAGCGCCACGCTGGTGCCGCTCAACCTGACCGATTTCGACGGCATCGCCCGGCTTGGCGCGGCGCTGCACGAGCGCCACGGCAAGCTCGACATCCTCGTCGGCAATGCCGGCATCGCCGGCCCGTCCTCGCCGCTCGGCCATATCGAGCTGAAGCCCTGGAACGACGTGATCGCGATCAACGTCACCGCCAACTTCCAGCTCATCCGCTGCATGGACCCGCTGCTCAGGGTCTCCGATGCCGGCCGCGCCGTGTTCGTGACCTCGGGCACGGCGAGCAAGGCGAGCGCCTATCAGGGTCCTTATGCGGCCTCGAAGGCCGCGCTGGATACGCTGGCGCGCTCCTGGGCCAACGAGACCGTGAGCACGAAGCTGCGCGTCAATCTGTTCAGCCCCGGCCCGATCCGCACCCGCATGCGCGCGGCCGTATTTCCCGGCGAAGATCCGATGACGCTGGACACGCCGGAGCAGGCGGCAGAATTCATCGTGCCGATGTGCGCGCCTGAGTGGACCGAGACTGGCAAGCTCTACGACTACAAGACGCGCAAGCTGATGAGTTTTCATCCGCCGGCGTAAATTCCCGCTTCGGGACACCCGATGGTGTCGTGGTAGGCGGAGCGACCGCGACGCCCGTAATTCCACTGGATTTGCGCTACTCCAGAACCTGCCTGCCGCCCAAATCGGCATCGGGAAACTGATACGCGCTACGATAGGCGGATTGCCGGACCCGGCGGGAACCACTAACACGGTGCCAGTTTGCAAGGTCAGCCAGGGCGCAAGTTCTGGCGATGTGATCGTGCGACAGTCAAATACCGGACCCGGCTCGAAGAAGGCCGCCCGGCTACCGTAGATGGAGGACGTATATGAACACACTCACCACGCGGCGCCTCGCCGCGATGCTCAGCGTTGCCGGCATCTGTCTGGCCGCGCCAGCCTACGCCCAGGACAAGACCGTCAAGATCGGCGTTCTCAACGACATGTCGAGCCTCTATGCCGACATCGGCGGCCCCAACTCCGTGGTCGCGATCAAGATGGCGGTCGAGGATTCCGGGCTCACCAAGAAGGGCTGGAAGATCGAGGTCGTCAGCGGCGACCACCAGAACAAGCCGGACGTCGGCGTCAACATCGCAAGGCAATGGATCGACAACGACAAGGTCGATGCGATCGCCGATACGCCGAACTCGGGCGTGGCGCTGGCCGTCAACAACCTCGTCAAGGAAAAGAACAAGGTCCTGCTCAACTCCGGCGCCGCGACCGCCGATCTCACCGGCAAGGCCTGCACGCCGAACACGGTCTCCTTCACCTACGACACCTACATGCTCGCCAACGGCACCGGCAAGGCGCTGACCAAGGCCGGCGGCGACAGCTGGTTCTTCCTGACCGCCGACTACGCTTTCGGTCATGCGCTCGAGCGCGACACATCGGCCGTCGTGACCGCCAATGGCGGCAAGGTGCTCGGCGGCGTCAAGGCGCCGATCAACACCGCCGATTTCTCGTCCTTCCTGCTGCAGGCGCAGGCCTCCAAGGCGAAGGTCATCGGGCTTGCCAACGCCGGCGGCGACACCACGAACTCGATCAAGCAGGCGGCGGAATTCGGCATCGTCGCGGGCGGCCAGAAGCTCGCCGCGCTGCTGCTGTTCATCAACGATGTGCATTCGCTGGGACTGAAGACCGCGCAGGGCCTGACGTTCACCGAATCCTTCTACTGGGACATGAACGATGCGACGCGCGCATGGTCGAAGCGGTTCTCCGCGCTCGCCAGCAAGAACGCCATGCCCTCGATGACCCAGGCCGGCAACTACGCCATGGTGCTGCACTATCTCAAGGCCATGGAAGCGCTCGGCGGCAATCCGCACGACGGCGCCAAGGTCGTCGCGAAGATGAAGGAACTGCCGACCGACGATCCGCTGTTCGGCAAGGGCCCGCTGCGTGCCGACGGCCGCCGCCTCATCCCGGCCTATCTGTTCGAGGTGAAGAAGCCGGAAGAATCGAAGGGTCCGTGGGACTACTACAAGCAGATCGCCACGATCTCACCGGAGGACGCCGCCAAGCCGCTCTCGGCCAGCGACTGTCCGCTGGTGAAGAAATAAGGACGTAGTCGTCATTCCGGGGCTATGCGAAGCATAGAACCCGGAATGACGAAGCAAAAGCAAAGGGTGGGTTATGCCTCCGGCTAACCCACCCTACTTTTTCAGCGTCCGCCACGCGATCACGAGCGCAAGCCCAAGCAATGCTGCAGCCAGCAGAAACGGCGCGCCCGGCATTTTCAGCGGCGCCTGGTCGCTGATGAAATAGGCAAACGTCAGCGTGAACAGAAACGGGCCCAGCATCTGCGCGATGCTGTTGACGCTGTTGGTTGCGCCCTGCAACTGGCCCTGCTGATCGGGTGCTACGAGTTGCGTCGTCAGCGCCTGAACCGCCGCTCCCGCTACGCCCCACAGCGACATCACGGGGATGCCGATCCAGAACAGCGGCCCGGTCGGCGCGGCGCCGTAGATGAAAAAGCCGAGCCCGCCGCAGGCGAGCCCGAGCAGCAGCGCCCGTCGTTCGCCGAGAAGCTTGACGATCGGCCCGACGCCCGCGCCCTGCACCACCATGGCGCAAACCCCGACCAGCGCCAGCGTCAGGCCGACCGTCGTCGTGTCCCAGCCGTACCGGTAGGTGGCGTAGAGCACGAAGGTCGAGGGCAGCACCACATGCGCGACCTGTCCGAAGAAATTCGCCAGCGAAAGCCCGGCAAGTATCCGGTCGGAGCGCAGCAAATGCAGCGCGCCGAGCGGGCTGGCGGCCTTCCAGCGGAACGGCGCGCGGCGCTCCGGCGGCAGCGACTCCGGCAGGATCAGCCAGCCGTAGAGCGCATTCGCAAAGCTGAGACCCGCCGCGATCCAGAATGGCAGGCGCGGGTCCATGCCACCGAGCAGGCCACCGATGGCAGGGCCGAGAATGAAGCCCGCGCCGAACGCAGCGCCGATCCTGCCGAACATAGAGGCGCGCCGTTCCGGCGGCGTCACGTCGGCGATATAGGCAAAGGCCGTGGAGATGCTGGCCGAGGTGATGCCTGAAATCACCCGGCCGATGAATAGCCAGGCCAGCGTCGGTGCCAGCGCCATCAGCACATAGTCCAGCGCCAGCCCGAAGTTCGACAGCAGCACCACCGGCCGCCTGCCGAACCGGTCCGAGAGCGCGCCGAGAATCGGCGAGAACAGGAACTGCATCAGCGCCCAGGCGGTGCCGAACAGTCCGAAGATCCGCGCTGCGGTGGCGGTATCGTTGTCGACGAAACTCTCCACGAGCTTGGGCAGGATCGGCAGGATCAGGCCGAGCGCGAGCATGTCGAGCAGGATGGTGACGAAGATGAAGGCCGCCGCGCCGCTGCGTACCGGCGGCGCGTCGGCGATAGGCGCGGAAGCCTCTTCGCTCACGACGGCCGCTTGCGCTTGTGGGCGAAGGGATTGGCCTTCTCGCGCAGCGTGATCCGGATCGGCGTGCCCGGCAGGTCGAAGGCCTCACGCAGGCTGTTGGTGAGGTAGCGCAGATAGGATTGCGGCACGGCATCGGCCCGCGAGCAGAACAGAACGAAACTCGGCGGCCGCGCCTTGGTTTGCGTGATGTAGTTGAGCTTCAGCCGGCGGCCTGAAACCGCGGGCGGCGGGTTGGCATCGACCGCCTGCTCGAACCAGCGATTGAGGGCTGCCGTCGGCACGCGCTTGTTCCAGACCGCGTAGGCTTCCTGGATCGCGGTCATCAGCCGGTCGATGCCCTCGCCCATCAGGCCGGACACCGCCACGATCGGCGCGCCCCTGACCTGCGGCAGCCAGTGGTCGGCATCGCTGCGCAGCGCGGAAATCAGATGCGGCTTGCGCTCCATCAAATCCCATTTGTTGACCGCCAGCACGATCGCCCGCCCCTCGCGCTCGATCAGATCGGCAATGCGCAGGTCCTGCTCCTCGAACCGGTTCTGCGCGTCCATCATCATCACGACCACTTCGGCGAAGCGCACCGCGCGCAGGGCGTCGGCCACCGAGAGCTTTTCCAGCTTCTCCTCGATCCGCGACCGGCGCCGCAGGCCCGCGGTGTCGAACACGCGAAAGTCGCGTCCCTTCCAGTTGATCTCGACGGAAATGGAATCGCGCGTGGTGCCGGCCTCGGCGCTGGTCAGCAGCCGCTCTTCACCGAGCAGATGATTGATCAGCGTCGACTTGCCGGCGTTGGGACGCCCGACGATGGCGACGCGGATCGGACGCTGCGCGATCTCCTCATCGGTCTCGATGATATCGTCGTCGTCGAACTCCTCGGCCTCTTCCATTGGCTCCGGCATCAGCGCTGCGAGCGCATCGTAGAGATCGCTCATGCCTTCGCCGTGCTCGGCGGAAATCTGGATGGGATCGCCAAGGCCCAGCGCGTAGGACTCCATCGCGCCCAGCTCGCCGTGCCTGCCCTCGCTCTTGTTGGCGACCAGCACCACCGGCTTGTTGGCGCGGCGCGCGAAATCGGCAAAGGCGCGATCGTTCGGCGTGAGCCCTGCGCGCGCGTCGATCACGAACATCAGCGCATCCGCAAGCTCGATCGCGGTTTCGGTCTGCTCCTGCATCCGCGCGGTGAGCGAACCCCTGGCGCCCTCGTCGAGACCGGCGGTATCGATGACGGTGAATTCGAGATCGCCGAGCCGCGCATTTCCCTCGCGGCGGTCGCGCGTAACGCCCGGCTCGTCATCCACCAGCGCGAGCTTCTGTCCGACCAGCCGGTTGAACAGCGTCGACTTTCCGACATTGGGCCGGCCGATGATGGCAACCGTAAAGGACATGAATGATCCAAACGCCCTTTCTGGAGGGCGTGTCAATCGAACGAAATCAGGAAATCAACGCGTGAACGAGCCGCTCGGCATCGGCGCCGGGAACGGCGAGGCGGATTGCTGCTGGGCCTGCGCGGGCTCCGCAGGTTGATCGGGCGGCGGCGCGATGGTGCGCTTGCGCGCGATCTTCTGCGGCTTGGGAGGCGGCGGGGCTGCGGCCGTGCTGCCATCCTCCTCGGGCGCGGCGTCGGGCTCGGCGGCGGCCTGCCTGCCCTTGGCACCGCGCTTCGACCTGGGCTCTGCCGGCGGCGGAGCCGCGGCGGCAGCGGCCTGGGCGTTCTGCTCGTCAAGCTGCTGCTGGTGGGCGCCCTTGTAGAGGTCCCTGGGGACGCCCTGATCGAGGCCCGGCACGCCGTCGGGGAATACCGGCTTGCGTTCGCCCGGCAGCTTCTTCTTGGTGTCGAGGAAGTCGAGCATGTCGGTGGGATCGAAACTGCCGAGGCCGCCGCCGCCACAGCCGGCAAGCGCACCGGAAAGTGCGACGAGAACGGCGGCTGCGATCAGACGTTGCGGGCGGCGCATGGTTGTTTTCCCACTCACTCGTTTTCCGTCAGCTCTTTGCGACCGGCGGAAGCAAGGCCTGCAGCGCTTCGGCGCGCGAGCGCATGCTCGGCGGCGTCTGGCCGTCTTCGGCGATCATATCCAGCCATTGCCGTGCCGCGGACGTATCGTTGGCGCGCCATGCCGACAGGGCCAGCAATTCGCGCGCAGTATGGCGAAAGGTCGCTCCCGATGCAGCCGAGGCCTCGAGGCGCTCCTTCATGTTGGGATAGCTGATGCTGTCCAGCAGCAGTTGCGCGGCGCGAATTCGCGCCAGGTCCCGGTCGGCCGCACCGACGCTGCGGTCGGCGGCGATTTCGTCGAACATCTTGGCCGCGGCCTGCGGATCGCGATTGGCTATTTCCGCCGCCAGGCGCAACCGCGACAACGTGCGATATCCGAACGGCGCCTTCGCCACCAGCTCAGTGAAGGCCGCTTCGGCCTCGGTGTGCTTGTTGGCGTCCGAAAGCTCCACAGCCTTGTCGAAGGCAGCCCCCGCTTCGGCCGCTTTCCTGGCTTCCACATACTGGTAGCCACGCCAGCCGCCCACCGAGGCGATGATCAGAATCGCGCCGGCGACGATGAGAACAGAATACTTATCCCACAGCTTCTTGAGCTGATCGCGACGGACATCCTCGTCGATTTCATCAAATAATTCAGACACTTAAGATAATCCAATCTCCGGGGAACCGCGATTGGGCTGCAGCGTTCCGCGCCCGATCCCCGCATGGCCGGGGCGTACCTTAACGATATGGCGGTGGCAAGGCAAAGTGAGCTGGATCAAAGCGTTAACAGCGGGCACGATTGGCCTCGGGAATCGGCCTTGGAATTGGCCTTGGGAATCGGCTTTGGGAAACGGTCCGCAATGTTGACATGACGGTTCGAAATTTGGCGTAATCCGCCCGCTTTCAATTCGCGCTTTGCTTTCCGCATTTCAGGTGATTCATGCTTCGCCGCGCCCTGGTTTCAATGCTTGCCATGGGGCTGGCATCCCTGCCCGCTGCGTCGCCGGCCGAGGACATCAAGCCAAAGACACCCGAGACCGCGTTCACGGGCAAGCTGCACCCCGACATCCTTGGCATCTCGCCGGAATCGAACGCCGAATCGGCGCGCGCCGTTTTCGATTCCCTGTTCAAGGGCCGCACCGACACCCAGACCGACATCCAGCAGCAGAAGTTCGGCAACGACGGCACAAGCTACGTCTCGGCGATGAACTTCAGCCTTCCTCCCGGTCCCCGGCAGAACGGCGAAATGCTCTCGACCAGCTTCTCGTCGCCGGCCAGCGCAAACCGGGCTTATTTCGTCGCCCGCAATCTGACGTTCGCGCAGGACCAGCAGCCTTCGAAGGCGGACATGATCAAGGAGGTGATGGGCAAATACGGCGTTCCCACCATCGTCGGCGATCAGCATCTGTATTACATCTATCGCAAGGGCTCGATCGTATCCGTGGGCGGCAAGTACAAGGAAAAGACCGC
>JAFAGM010000147.1 GCA_023422775.1 Pseudomonadota bacterium | reverse complement strand
TGGCCGAGGAAGTCTCCAAGGCGCTCGGCGCGCCGCTGCTGACCTGGCACATCAAGTCCACCACCAAGGCGCAGCAGGGCCTGTACGAATACGACGCGGTCTCCCGCCTGCGCGACAGCCAGCTCGGCGACAGCAGGGTTTCGGATATCTCGAACTACATCAAGCGCGGCAAATTGTGGGAAGCGTTCACCCACGACAAGCGCCCGGTGCTGCTGATCGACGAGATCGACAAGGCCGACATCGAATTCCCCAACGACCTGCTGCTGGAACTCGACCGCATGGAATTCTACGTCTACGAGACCGGCGAGAATATCAAGGCGAGCCTGCGCCCGATCGTGATGATCACCTCCAACAACGAGAAGGAACTGCCGGACGCCTTCCTGCGCCGCTGCTTCTTCCACTACATCAAGTTCCCCGACGCCGACACCATGGGCCGGATCGTCGACGTGCACTTCCCCGGCATCAAGAAGCGTCTCGTCGAGGAAGCGTTGCGCATCTTCTTCGAGGTGCGCGAAGTGCCGGGCCTGAAGAAGAAGCCCTCGACCTCGGAGCTGCTCGACTGGCTCAAGCTGCTGCTGAACGAGGACATCACGCCGGAAATGCTAAGGGAGCGCGATCCGCGCAAGCTGATCCCGCCACTGCACGGTGCGTTGCTCAAGAATGAGCAGGACGTGCACCTGTTCGAGCGGCTGGCCTTCCTCAGCCGCCGCGAAGTATAATTCGCTAACGACTTCTAGCGCCGGAACCTAAAGTTCTGGCGTTTCGTTTCGCGCAACGCGACAAGCAAAAAAGAACAGGGCAGATGAACGTTCAAACGCAGATCGACAAGACTTCACCCGGCGCCACCGAGCATTTCGACGTTCTGATCGCGGGCGCCGGCATCTCCGGCGTCGGCGCGGCCTATCACCTCACCACGCAATGTCCGGGAACGACGTTCGTGGCGCTGGAAACCCAGAAGACCTTTGGCGGTACCTGGAGCACCCACCGCTATCCCGGCATCCGCTCCGACAGCGATCTGCACACTTTCGGCTATCGCTTCAAGCCGTGGACGTCGGCGCCGATCGCAAGCGCCGCGGAAATCCTGAAGTATATGGGCGAAGTGATCGAGGAGAACGATCTCGCCCGGCACATCCGCTATCAGCACACCATCACCTCGGCGTCCTGGTCGAGCGAGGAGAATCTCTGGACCATCGAGGCGACGCGCACGGATACCGGCCAGCAGCTTCGCTTCACCACCAATTTCTTCTGGATGTGCCAGGGCTATTACCGCCACACCGAGGGCTATACGCCGGAGTGGAAGGACATGGCCAAATTCAAGGGCCCGATCGTCCACCCGCAGAAATGGCCTGAGGATCTCGACTACAGGAACAAGCGCGTCATCGTCATCGGCTCGGGCGCCACGGCAGCGACGCTGATCCCGGCGATGGCGCCAGATGCCGCGCACGTCACCATGCTGCAGCGCTCACCGACATATTTTCGCACCGGACGCAACGCGATCGAAATCGCGGAGGAACTTCGGAAACTGCAGGTCGACGAGACGTGGATCCACGAGATCACCCGCCGCAAGATCCTGTTCGACCAGGATGCCTTCACCCGCAAGACGTTCGCGGAGCCGGAAGCGGCCAAGAAGGATCTGCTTTCCGCGGTCGAGGCCTATCTCGGCAAGGACTACGACATCGCGACCCACTTCACGCCGAGCTACCGGCCGTGGCGGCAGCGTATCGCCTTCATTCCCGACGGCGACCTGTTCCAGGGCATCAAGTCCGGCAAGGCTTCCGTCGTCACCGACGAGATCGACCGCTTCACCGAGAAGGGTATCCTGCTAAAATCAGGCAAGGAGCTCGAAGCCGACATCATCGTCACCGCGACCGGCTTCCACCTCTCGGCCAACGGCGACATCGATTTCGCCGTCGACGGCAAGCCGCTCGACTTCGCCGACACCGTGACCTATCGCGGCATGATGTTCACCGGCGTTCCGAACCTCGTCTGGGTGTTCGGCTATTTCCGCGCCAGCTGGACGCTACGCGTCGATCTCGTTGCCGATTTCGTCTGCCGGCTGCTCACGCACATGAAGGCGACCGGCGTGAAGAAGGTGACGCCGCAATTGCGTCCCGAAGACCACAACATGCCGCTGCTGCCCTGGATCGATCCGGAAAACTTCAATCCCGGCTACATGATGCGCGGCATGCACTTGCTGCCCAAGCGCGGCGACAAGCCGGAATGGCAGCACAACCAGGATTACTGGGCCGAGAAGGACGAATTCCCGAACATCGACCTGAAGGACAAGGCATTCGTCTACGGCTGAGGCAGGACGGTTTGGCGCAGCGCATGCGCTCAAATGCTCATCTGTCTCGTCATGGCCGGGCTCGTCCCGGCCATGACGACGATCTGAGCGAGATGCTCTAAGCAGACACCGGGAACCGCACCGCTTCCGGCGCCGTCTTGCCGCGGATCATGTCGGAGGCCTTGTCGGCGATCATCAGCGTCGAGGCGTTGAGGTTGGCCGAGATCATCCGCGGCATGATCGAGGCGTCGACCACGCGCAATCCCTGCAGCCCGTGCACGCGCAACTGGTCGTCGACCACGGCCCATTTGGTGTCCGCAGGTCCCATGCGGCAGGTGCAGCCGGGGTGGAACGTGGTGGTGCCGCGCTCGGTGGCGGCGGCGAGGAATTCGTCGTCGCTCTGAACCTTGGGGCCGGGGAAATCCTCGTAGGCATAATAGGGCGCGAGCGGCGCGGACTGCAGCAGCCGCCGCGCCAGCTTCATGCCGGCGACGACCACGCGGCGATCGATCTCCTCGACCAGATAGTTGGTCTGGATGACCGGCGGCGCGAACGGATCGGCGGAGCGAATGCGGACATAACCGCGGCTCTCCGGCCGCTGCTGCCATGAGGCAACGGTCATGCCGGGCTCGTCCTCGAGCTGGCCCTGCACGCCCTCCTTGTAGCTCGCCGGCGTGAACGTCAGCTGCAGGTCGGAGCTTTCCGTGGTCTCGCCGGAGTGCCAGAAGCAATAGACCATGGTCGGCGACAACGAGAGCAGCCCGCGCCGCGTGGTGGCCCATTTCATCGCCTCGACCCAGAGGCTCAGGCCGCGCCGGAGTTCGTTGATGGTCCTGATGTTCTTGACCCGCGCGACCGAACGCGGCGCGTAGTGATCCTGCAGGCCTTCGCCGACGCCCGGCAGCGCATGCCGCACCTCGATGCCGAGCGAGCCCAACAGTTCCGGCGAACCGACGCCGGACAATTGCAGCACCTGCGGCGAATTATAGGCGCCGCCGGACAGGATGACTTCCTTGCTGGCGCGCACCTCGACCAGTGTGCCGCCCTTGCCGCCCCTGAGGTAGCGCACGCCGACCGCGCGCTTGCCCTCGAAGATGATGTTGGTGACATGCGCATGCGTGCGCACGTCGACGTTACCCCGCTTCCGAGCCGGATGCAGGAACGCTTTCGCAGCACTCATGCGCAGGCCCTTCTCGATGGTGCGCTGGCAGTAGGACACGCCCTCCTGGATCGCGCCGTTGTAGTCCGGGTTGCGCGGGATACCGAGGCTGACCGCGCCTTCCATGAAGGCCTCGCACAGCGGATCGTTCCAGTCCATCGTGGTGACGGTGAGACTGCCATCGCGCCCGCGATAGGTCTCATCGCCCTCCCCGACCCTTCGCTCCATCCGCTTGAAATACGGCAGGATGTCCGGATAGCCCCAGCCGCGATTGCCCTGCTGCGCCCAGGTGTCGAAATCCTGGCGCTGGCCGCGGTTGTAGATATGGCCGTTGATGGAGGACGAACCGCCCAGCGTCTTGCCGCGCGGCGCATAGATGCTGCGGCCGCCGGTCCACGGTCCCGGTTCCTGCTGATAGGCCCAGTTGACGCTCTTCATGTGGAACGTCTTGATGAAACCGGCCGGCAGATGGATGTAGGGATGCCAGTCGCTCGGCCCAGCCTCGAGCACGCAGATGCGGGTGGCGGTATCTTCGCCGAGCCGGTTGGCGAGCACGCTTCCCGCGGAGCCCGCGCCGATAATCACGTAATCGAACGTTTCCATCGTATCGTTTCTAGCGCGGCGTGGGCGTTACCGCGTCTTCTCGTTGAGTTGATAGTTGAGGTGCGCCTTCACCGTCGGCCATTCGCCGGCGATGATGCTGTAAACCACAGTGTCGCGCAACGTGCCGTTCGGCGCGATCTGGTGGTTGCGCAGGATGCCATCCTGCTTTGCGCCGAGACGCTCGATGCCGCGCCGGCTCTGGTGATTGAAGAAGTGCGTGCGGAATTCCACCGCAATGCAATCGAGCTTCTCGAAGGCATGCGTCAGCAACAGCAATTTGCACTGCGTATTGAGCGCGCTGCGCTGCACGCGCCTGGCGTACCAGGTCGAGCCGATCTCGACCCGGCGGTTGGCGGCATCGACGTTCATGTAGGTCGTCATGCCCGCGATCCTGCCGTCGGCATCGTAGACCGTGAACGGCAGCATCGAGCCCGCCGCGTACAGCCCGAGCCGGCGGTCGATCTCCTGGCGCATGTTTTCGGCGGTCGGAATGAACGTGTACCAGAGCTTCCACAGTTCCCCGTCCCGCACCGCTTCCACCAGCCCGTCGCATTGATCCTGC
Source organism: Pseudomonadota bacterium (assembly GCA_023422775.1). GTDB lineage: Bacteria > Pseudomonadota > Alphaproteobacteria > Rhizobiales > Xanthobacteraceae > Bradyrhizobium. The sequence goes on along the minus strand of JAFAGM010000147.1, from coordinate 15,619 downwards.
GACAACGGCTCCAGCCGCGCATGCGCGCCCTTGAGGGTAACCGGTTCTAGGAAGGCCATTCCGCATACTCCATTTCCTCATCCTGAGGAGCCGCGAAGCGGCGTCTCGAAGGATGAAGGCCCCATCTGTGGCCTCATGGTTCGAGACGCGCTACGCGCTCCTCACCATGAGGGTTACTATCAGCGACTACTTGTTCAAATAATTCAGCGCCAGTCCAGATCGCGGCCAGTCCATCGCGATCAGTTCGCCCTTGCCCGACAGCGTGATATAGGCCGTCTTCAGTTCCGGCCCGCCGAACGCGATGTTGGTGGTGACGCGGTCGCCGGTCGGCACCTGCTCGACCAGCGTGCCGTCGGGCGCGACCACCGAGATGCAGCCCGAGATCAGTGTCGCCACGCAGACATTTCCGTTTGCTTCCACCGCCATCGAGTCGAACATCTGGTAGCCGCCGAGGCCCGCGATCGGCTTGCCGCGCTCGCCGCGATAGATCACGTCGCGCGGCTTCAGCGTTCCGGGCGCGGAGAGATCGTAAGCCCACAGCCGCGCCGTCGGCGTCTCCGCGATGTAGACGATGTTCTCGTCGGGCGAAAGCCCGATGCCGTTGGCGGGCAGGATGCCATGCACGACCTCGACGATCTCCTTCAAGCCGGGCTTGAGGTAGTATATCCCGCCGACATCCATCTCGCGGTGCCGGCGCTTGCCAAGCTCGGAGAACCAGAGTCCGCCGTGCTTGTCGAACACCAGGTCGTTCGGCCCCCTCAGCCCGTGCTCGCCGCATTTGTCGATCACCGTCTCGACCTTGCCGCTTTGCAAATCGACGCGCTGGATCGAACCGCCCTGATAGTCATCGGGCTGCGGCCCCGGCATGATCATCTTGCCGGTTGGAATCCAGCTGAAGCCGCCATTGTTGCAGACGTACATCTTGCCATCGGGACCGAGCGCCGCGCCGTTGGGCCCGCCGGGGATCTGGGCGACCACCTCCTTGCGACCGTCGGGATAAACCCGCGTCAGCCGTTTGCCGCGGATTTCGACCAGCACGACCGAGCCGTCGGGCATTACCACCGGCCCTTCGGGAAACTCCAGATCGGTGGCGAGTACGCGGATATTGGCCATGAAATCCTCCCGGCTTGCTTTGGCTGCAGGCGGATTCAAGGCTCGACCCCGCACGCGCAACAGATTTATTGCGCTTGTTATGGCAAAGTCGATATCGCTTGCCAAGCAACCGCTGACGATCCGGCGGCGCAGGGCAGCATTGCGAGCGAAACGGCTTGAGGGGAAATCATGCTGATCACCAATGTCCGGGCGCACCATATCCGCATCCCCTACGACGCGGGGGTGGCGAGTTTCAAGCAAGGCGCTTCTGCGATCTCGGCGCTGGAAATCGTCATGCTCGAGGTCTCCACCGACGCCGGGATCACCGGCTGGGGCGATGCCTTTGGCTATGTCAGCCCGCGAACCAGTTTCACCGCCATCGAGGAGATGATCGCGCCGCAGGCGCGCGGCCACGAAGTCCCCGATGCGGCCGCAATTCCCGCCTTCATGGAGCAGATCCAGCGCAACCTGCATCTGTTCGGCCGCTACGGCATCACCATGTTTGCGATATCGGCGCTCGATATCGCCTTGTGGGACCTCGCCGCGAAGGCGAAGGGCGTGCCGCTGCATCGTTTGATCGGCGAGGCCAGACGCACGCGGATCCCCGCTTATGCGAGCCTGCTGCGGATCGGCAATCCCGATCTGGTTGCGCGCGAATGCGAAGCGCCGCTGCGGCTGGGCTACAAGGCAATCAAGCTTCACGAGACCACGACGCCTGCGGTGTTCGCCGCGCGGCAGGCGATCGGCCCTGACATTCCGCTCATGGTCGACATGAACTGTCCGCTGGACGGCGAGGCCGCGATCGCATTCGCGCATGCCTGCCGGGACGCCGCGCCGATGTTCCTCGAGGAGCCGGTCTGGCCGCCGGAGGATTTTGCAACGCTGGCCTACGTGCGAAACAAGGGCGGTCTCAACATCGCGGCCGGCGAGAATGCCTGCACGTCCCATCAATTCCGCGAGATGATGAAGGCAGGCGCGGTGAGCCATGCGCAGCCGTCGGTGATCAAGGTCGGCGGCATCACCGAGTATCTGAAGATCGCAGCCCTGGCCGACGAATTCGGCATCAGGCTTGCGCCGCATTCGCCGTATTTCGGACCCGGCTTCCTGGCGACGCTGCAGTTGATGTCGCTGCGCGACGACGCCACCTTCGTCGAGGTGTTCTACATGAAGCGCGCGGCGTGTCTCTGGCGTGGCCGCATCGATGCCGACGCGAATGGCGACATCGAGGTGCCGCAGGGACCGGGGCTCGGCTACGAACCGGACAAGGCGGTGATGGAGCAATATCGGGTATCCTGATCCCCGTTGCCCGCGGCTACTTCGCGCCCTCCTTTGCCGGCGCGGCATCTTTTGCGGCCGGCGCGGCAGATTTCCTGGCGTCGTCAGCCGCCTTCTGCGCCGTCTGCAACTCCGCGACTATCCTCTGCAAGCCGATGACCGCGCTCTTCAGCGCCTCGATCTGCCGGTTGGCGGCGTCGACCTTCTGCTGATTGTCCGTGGTGAGTTTTGTGATCGTCTTCTGCAGGAAGTCGACATTGCTCTGCAGGCAACTGGTGCGCCGCTCCATGGTCTTTTCAACGGTGCAGATTTCGATGCCGGGAACGTCCTGCGCATGAACGCACACAGGGAACGCTGCCATCAGCAGCGCGGCGATCGGTTTAATCCTGGCGGTTCGGGTAATCATCAACTCCTCATTCAAATTGGCGTTTGAAGCACCAGGAACTTTCATCACGGCAATTTGCGCGATGCAGGCGGTCCTCCTCAGTGATACCACACTGATACCTCATTCGGGCGTTGTGCTTTCACCTGTTACGAAGGTTGGATTTAGCCGCGATCCTCAGACCGGCGTTTGCAGGTGGCGGCAGTGGAGATTGGTTATATGGCAACGCGTGAAAAACGGCTCGCGCAATTCGACGGTAGCGGAGACCCCCCGCCGGACCAGCCCGTGGAAGTGCTGTGCGAGGATCACAGCGGAACTTACCAGCTGCCCTTCGCCTGTCGCTGGATCGATGGTCACTGGCACAACGACAGAACCGGCGGCATGCTCGAGGCGACGGTCGTCGGCTGGCGGCTGCCGCGCGCGCGATCCGAAAACGCCGGAGACCGGGCCTGACGCGCCGCCGATTGTGTCAGAACGCGACGAGGTCGCACGTCATGTTAACGTTCGGAACGGCGGTGGAACGAACCGCGCCCGAATCACTGATCGATCGCCGTACCCGCTTGTTCACGGCTATATCTCGGCCACGCCCGCAAGCGGCGTACCACATGCAGCACGAGAGCAATCGGCCGCAGCCAGCGGCCGATGACAAAGGTTAATTCCTCCGGGAATGACATCGCTCACGTCCACGGCGTGACCGGCGGCACCTTGTCGGCGCCCGGCGGCACATCGACGGTCTTGAAGTCCGCGGGGCTGACGATTTCGAGGTATTCCATGTCCCTGGAGTAATCGAACAAATAGTGGGTGATGCCCGGCCGCTGATGGATGACATCGCCGGCCTCCACCAGCGTCTCCTTGTCCTCGTACATGAAGCGCGCCCAGCCTTTGGTCATGATGACGATCTGGAAATCGCACAGATGCTTGTGCCAGCCGGTGCCTTCCTCCGGCGGCAGTTCGGGGTTGGCCTTGACCAGATGGCAGATCACCTGCCCGCCGGTGGCGTCGGCGATGCCGAGATCGCGATACAGGAAGAAGTCGCGCAGACCCCCGCCCTTGAATTCGGTATCGCCCGGTTTGACGTGAGAGAATTTGTTGACGACGGCGTGCTGGTTCATCGAAGCCTCCACGGTTCTTGTTCGCGAGATTCGCGACACGCGAAGCGCGTCCAATTTTTCGGCAGCGTCGCAGCGTCGCGTTCACGGCTGCATGCTGTCATGCGAAATCCGCGCCAGTCGCGTTGCGCCGCGGTAAGCGCCGATGGCGCTACGCCGAACCGCTTGCCCGAAGGCCGAAATCCGTCTTCGATAATTGTGTGAAGGTGTTGCGGCAACGACGGCGCACCGCTTGGGGATGGCACCGGCTTGAGCAAAGCCTGCCCGAACCTTGGGCCCTTCCAGCAGCCAGAGGCGCCATGCGCGCTGCCTAATATTCGACCTCGAGCTCTTCGATATCGGCCGGCTCGGCCTTCGCCGCTTCGATCCATTGCTGCATTTCGGGCATCGCCATGATGGTACTGGCGTAGGCCGCAAGCCTCTGATCGAGCTTCACGTCGTAGGTCATGAAGCGGGTGACGACCGGGGCGTACATCGCATCCGCCATGGTGCGCTCGCCGAACAGGAACGGCCCGCCGGATTCCGCAAGGCATTCGCGCCAGATGGTGCAAACCCGGTCGATATCGGCCTGGGCGCGCGACCAGATCTTGAAGCCGGGGAAATGGCCCTTCAGATTGACCGGCAGCGAGGCGCGCAGCGTGGTGAAACCGGAATGGATTTCGCCGCAGATCGAGCGGCAGTGGGCGCGCCGGATACGGTCCGCCGGCAGCAGGCCGGCGTCCGGCATCACCTCGTTGAGGTATTCGGCGATCGCCAGCGTGTCCCAGACGGTGGCGCCGTCGTGGCGCAGGCACGGCACCAGGATCGATGACGACAGCAGCAGGATTTCGGCCCGCGCCGAGGCATCGTCGGGGGCGGTGACGACCTCCTCGAACTCGAGCCCCGAGAATTTCGTCAGCAGCCAGCCGCGCAGCGACCAGGACGAGTAGTTCTTGCTGCTGATGGTCAGTGTGGTCTTCGCCATATGGCCTTCCCTCAAACGCAAACGCCCGCCTGGCAGGCCTGGGAGCCGCCCAAAGCCTGTGCGCCGGGCCATTTACCGAGCAAGCCACGTGCCAGTTTTGCAGGCGGCCTGCCCTGCTCTGGCTTCGATATTGCATGGCATCGAGGGAGTAAGGCGGATGTGAATGATGCCAATGATGTATCAAGCCTATCAGAACCACATGGACCTGACGTCGCCATGGCGGACCGGGGCTGCGGCGGCCCTCAAATATCTCAATCTGGTGCCCCAGGGCATGTCTGACAGACTGTTCGGGCGACTGGCCGCCTCGCTCGAACTGATCTCGCGCTCGACGCTGACCTATGACCGGCCTGCCTACGGCATCGACAAGGTGATGGTCGGCAATCAGGAGCTGGAGGTGACCGAGGAAGTCAGCTTCGCCACGCCGTTCGGCTCGCTGCTGCACTTCAAGAAGGAAAACGCGCCGGAGCAGCCGCGCATGCTGCTGGTGGCGCCGATGTCCGGCCATTTCGCGACGCTGCTCCGTGGCACCGTCAAGACGCTGCTGCAGGACCACGACGTCTACATCACCGACTGGCACAATCCGCGCGACATTCCGCTTCAAGCCGGCCGCTTCGGCCTCGAGGACTACACCGATCACCTGATCACCTTCCTCGACAAGATGGGCCCGCGCTCGCACATGGTGGCGATCTGCCAGCCGTCGGTGTCGGCGCTGGCTGCGGCTGCCGTGATGTCGGAGGACAATCATCCCGCCCGCCCGGCGACGCTGACGCTGATGGCCGGCCCGATCGACACACGAATCCAGCCGACCAAGGTCAACGAATTCGCCAAGAGCAAGCCGATCGAATGGTTCACGGACAATTTGATCAACTACGTGCCGGTGCAGTGCAAGGGCGCGCTCCGCCAGGTCTATCCCGGCTTCGTGCAGCTCACCGCGTTCGTGTCGATGAATCTCGAACGCCACATCAAGCAGCACATCGATCTCGCCAACCATCTGGCCAGGGGCGAGAAGGAGAAGGCCGATATCATCAAGACCTTCTACGACGAATATTTCGCCGTCATGGATCTGCCGGCGGAGTTCTACATCGAGACCGTGCGCGACGTGTTCCAGGAGCATCTCTTGCCGCAAGGCAGGCTGATGCACCGCGGCCGGAAGGTCGACCCGGCCTCGATCAGGCGCATGGGCCTGATGACGGTGGAGGGCGAAAAGGACGACATCTGCTCGATCGGCCAGACGCTCGCCGCGCAGGATCTCTGTACGGGTGTACGGGCCTATCGCAAGGTGCACCACATGCAGGCCGGCGTCGGCCATTACGGCGTGTTCTCCGGCAAGCGCTGGAACAACGAGATCTATCCGCTGCTGCGTGATTTCGTGCATGTGAATTCGTGAGCGTATTCGTGCCCGCGTTGTTGCAGTCGTGGTAACCGGCTCAGCTCCACACGCAACTGTCGTCACCCGCGCAGGCGGGTGACCCAGTACGCCGCGGCTTCTCGATTCAATCATAGGCGTCTCTGGGATACTGGATCGTCCGCCTTCGCGGACGATGACAACAGAATGTGAGGCGACGTTCTCGCGACGCATTGCGCCCGAGCTTTGCATCTTCATTCACCCCCTCAAATTCAGAGGGCGCAGGGAAGACCGGGTGCGCGCTGCACCCGCGGTCCCGTGTGCAGTTGCGCACAAAAAGACGCGCACACGAGCATACAGGTTCAGCGGGAGCATCCCGGCCTTCCCTGCGCAGTGGCTTTACGGCTTACTTCGTGCTCTCCCCGGAGAACGGCTCTTTTGCCTCCGTCGCCCCCAAGAAGCTTGCTTCTCGAGAACTTGACGCCAGCACCGCGGCGTCAGGACCACACGACTTCGCCGTACGCATCATGCGCGTACGTCTCGCGCAGTCCGCGTCCACCGCATCCCACCGCGCGTTCGTGACGATGGCCAACGCCCCTCAGTCGGGTGAGACGGGCGGAATTACATCACTGATTTGCCCGACGGCGCGAGCGGAATATTTTTATTCGAGGGGATGGACAGGTTTTATTGATTTGCCCGTCGGGTTGCTTTGTCGCAGTACTCACGTCGATCTCGCAAGAACGCGATTCGTGAGCTACCGGAAAATGCAAACGCATGCGATGACACATCACCTGTGCATCCCGTGCTGCATGGCGAGCAGCACGATCACGGCCAGCACCAGCACGATTGCCGTGCACTTCCAGAACAGCAGCGGGTTGCGTTCGATCAGCGGCGTCGATGACGTCGAGAGATAGTTGGCATTGGGGTGACGGAGGTCGAACAGGAATTCCGACAGGCTGTCGTAGCGCTTGTAAGGGTTGGGATGGACCGCCTTCTCCAGCGTCCGGTCGATCCATTGCGGAACGTCACGATCGCCGTGTGACGCGGCACGGTAGACCAGCCCGTTGAACTGGGAGCGCGTCCGCGCGTTCGCGATCTGCATACCGTAGGGCAGCTTTCCGGTCAGCATCTGATAGGTGAGGACACCGAGCGAAAACAGGTCGGAGCGCGAGGTCGCGGGCTCGCCCAGGAAATATTCGGGCGCGGTGAACTGCTGCGTGCCCGGAATGTCATCGCGGGTGCCGGACGGCGCGGCCTCGACCACGCCGGAGACCATCGTCGAACCGAAATCGATGATCTTCACCGTTCCGGTAGCGTCGATCATGATGTTGTCGGGCCGGATGTCCTGATGCAACATTTCCTTGCGGTGAAACGCGCGCAGGCCTTTTGCGATCTGCTCGACGATCCCGCGGACCGTTTCCAGGCCCGGCTTCGGGTTGTCGATCATCCATTGCGTCAGCGTCTGCCCGTCGATGTATTCGGTGACGACATAGAGGAAATTGCGCTTGCGCTGCAGCAGGCAGGGTTTGAGCACATGCGGGCTGTCGATCCGCCGCGCCACCCACTCCTCCATCATGAACCGCTTCAGGTAGTCGGGATTGTCGCGCAGATCGATCGACGGAATCTTGATGGCGACCACGGCGTCGGTCTCGATATCGACGGCGAGATAGATGTGGCTGCGGCTGGAGCCGTGCAGTTCGCGGACGATCCGGTAACCGTCGAACACCGCCCTCGCCTCCAGCAGCGGCGGCAGCGGCAGTTCGCGCGGCTGGGCCAACACTTCACTTGCCTCGCCGTCCGGCAATTCGTCGACGCGGACGATCTGGACCGTGAGATTGTCCCCGCTGCCCAGTCCGAAGGCCAGCCCGACGATGGTTTCGGCGGCCCGGTCCAGATCATCGGCGCCATCCCTGATCGCCTTTGCCATCACGCGGTCACCGACATGTTCGTAGATGCCGTCGGTCACCAGCAGGAAAGTGTCGCCCCGCTCGATCCTGAACGTGAGATAATCGATCTCGACCAGCGAACTGGCGCCGAGCGCGCGGCCGAGATAGCTCTGCTCGGGCGAGACGACGACGCGGTGATCCGTGGTCAACTGTTCGAGCGAATTGCCGGACAGGCGATAGATCCGACTGTCGCCGACGTGAAAGATGTGTCCCGTGGTCGATTTGATGACCATGGCGGAGAGCGTGCAGACGTATCCCCTGTCCCTGTCATGGGCGTACTGGCTGCGCGTCTGCGCGTGCAGCCAGGAATTGGTCGCCTCCAGCACGCGCTGGGCCGAGGTGCGCACCGACCAGGATTCCGACGTGCAGTAATAGTCGGTCAGGAACCCCTTGACCGCCGATTCCGCGGCGACCCGGCTGACCTTGCTCGTGCTGATGCCGTCGGCCAGCGCGATGGAAATGCCCTTGAGGCCGAGCAGCGGCTCGTCCGGGATCAGGACGCCATGGAAATCCTGGTTGGTTTCCTTGCGGCCCCTGTCGGAAAATTGTCCGACCGATATTTTCAGCTCACGCGGCATTTCCGGCTTTCACGACAACGGGTCTCTCCCCGCAAGGAGAGACCCATCGGCGCCGCAAGATCAAGCCGCCAGGCGCGAGGACGCCTGATGCCGGGCGACGGAACGCTTCGGCGCCGTTCTGGCATGCGTCGCATACAGCGTCAGCCCGGTGAAGGCGAGGCCGCCGACGAGGTTGCCGATCACGGTCGGGATCTCGTTCCAGATCAGGTAGTCCATCAGCGTGAACTTGGCGCCGAGCAGCAGCCCGGACGGGAACAGGAACATGTTCACGATCGAATGCTCGAAGGTCATGAAGAAGAACAGCATGATCGGCATCCACATCGCGATCACCTTGCCGCTGACGGTGGTGGAGATCATCGCGCCGACGACGCCGGCGGAAACCATCCAGTTGCAGAGCACGCCGCGAATGAACAGCGTCAGCATGCCCGACGCGCCGTGCGCGGCATAGCCGACCGTGCGGCCCTCGCCGATGTGGCCGATCACGGTGCCGACCTTGTCCGGCGGCTGCGAGAAGCCGAAGGTGAAGACGATGGCCATCATCACCGCCACCGTGAAGGCGCCGGCGAAATTGCCGATGAAGACGAGGCCCCAGTTGCGCAGCACGCCGCCGAGCGTCACGCCCGGGCGCCTGTCGATCAGCGCCAGCGGCGCCAGCACGAACACGCCGGTGAGCAGATCGAAGCCGAACAGGTACAGGATGCAGAAGCCGACCGGAAACAGCGCCGCGCCGACGATCGGAATACCGGTCGATACGTTGACACTGACCGCAAACGCCGCGGCAAGCGAGAGGATCGCACCGGCCATGTAGGCGCGGATGACCGTATCGCGCGTCGACATGAAGATCTTGGATTCTCCGGCGTCGACCATCTTGGTCACGAATTCCGAAGGCGCGAGATAGGCCATTCCTGTTCCCCTTGTTGACAGAAGGATTCAAAGCAAGCGCCGGCAAACGTGGCCCGCGCCGATGAAAGGTGAGTGAGGCCGTCCTCGCGCTGCCCGATGCAACGCGTGCGCAGAACGAACCGGCTCTGCGTCGGCGTCGCGGGCAACGCGGTCACGCTCGATTGGAGACAGAGACGCGCAAGCGTTCGCGGGACAGACTTTCCTGAGACAAGTTCTCTTGGGAAATGGTCCCGATGACTGCTCCGGGCCCCTCGGCGAGGTCACCCGATCCCTGCGCCTTCGCCAACGCTGGCTTCGGCAATCCGTAGGACGGCAGTCGTCATTGACTGGGATTGGATTAAGCAATCAGTGTGCCAACCGGGAATTTGGCCGGCGGGCTCAGAAGATTCGGTATTCCGGGGGATTAATCATCGCACCGTGGAGTTCCTGACGAGGTGCAATGCCCTGTATTTGTGCAGTTGCCCATATGTTGGCGCGAACCGTGCACTCTCCCCAGAATGACGAGGAGAGACAACTCGCCTACTTCGTCTGCGTCCGGATCGGCGTGTCCTTCAGGCCGTTGTTGTCATAGGCCTTGCGCAGCGTGCCGTTGGAGATGGCCTCGGTCATAAACTTGACCGCGAACGCCAGCGACTTCGGATGATTGGGCGGTACCGCGACCGCCGTGACAGTCTGCTTGAAGGTCTCGTCCAGCACGCGCGTGCCCGGAATTTTCTTCGCCATCGCATTGAGCTGGTCGCGCGACAGCGCGAACGCATCGACCTCGCCTTTCGAAAGCAGGCCGAAGATTTCATCATAGCTCTGATAGCCGGTGACCTCAGCGTTCTTCAGATGCGCAATCGCACCGCGCATGGTGGTCGTGTTGTTGACGGCGGCAACTTTGGTGCCGGGCTGGTCGAGGGTCGCGAAGTTCGTCACCGTCGAGCCTGGTTTGGTGATGTAGGTGGCGTCCGCGACCTCATAGATCGGGCCGAACGACATTCGCCCCTCTCGCTCGGGATCCTTCGGCAGGAAGGTGATGTCCCAGGTTCCCTTGGTGACGGCGTCGACGATCTGACCCGAGTTCTGATGCGCGACATATTCGACGGGCACGCCGAGCTGCGCCGCCATCTCGCGGCCGAGATCGACCGGCACGCCGGCATAGCCGGATGCTGTTCTGGTAGACCAGAACGCGCCGCCGGCCGGGCTGATCGCGATCGCCACCCTCAGCTTGCCGGTCGGCGCGATCTCGTCTTTCAGTGCGTCGGCACCGGCAGGCATGGTGGTCATGATTGAGATTCCCAGGATGATGCCGGCCATTCCCGGCAGGGCTCGATTGAACATCGGGTGCTCCTCCCCTGGCCCGTTGCGCCGGGCCTTCGGCGTCTAGTTCTTCTTTTTCTTCGCCGCGGCGCCCTTCTGAGCAGGCGCAGCCGGTGTTGCCGGCTTGGCCGGTTCAGCCGTCTCGAACTTGCCTATCACGATGATCTGGACGCGCGCATTGACGGGCGCTGCCGGACGATTGGTATCCTGCAGCTGTTCCTCGCCAAGGCCGAGCGCCTGCAGCCGCTTCGGCGCCACCTTGAAGGTGTTCACCAGCACATCGCGGATCGAATCGGCACGGCGCTGGCTCAGGATCAGGTTGTGATCGCGTCTTCCGGCGGACTCGACATGATCGACGATCAGGTAGCGGTAGGGCCGCAGTTTCGGATCGGTCAGCGCGTCGGCGAGGCTGCCGATGGTCTGGTAGGAGGCCGGCCGGATCAGCGAAGAATCCGGATCGAACACGACGTCGAAGCGGATCTGCGGCAGCTTCGACAGTTGCGGCGCGATCGGCGGCCGCTTTTGCGGCTGGGCATCCGCCCGCGCCTTGATCCGTTCGGCGGCCTGCTGCCGCAGGGCGGCCGGGTCGATATCCGCTTCCCCGTCGACCGCAAGCTTCTCGATGATGTCGGCGGTCGAGATCGATTGCGCGCGCACCGCCGCCGTCGGCCAGGCCAGCACGGCGAGGGCGCCGAGCAACAGGCCGAAGTCCCGCAACCTCCTCTTCATGGAACGCATCAGCGATACCCCGCGGCCGTGATCGCCTTGTTGCAGTTCGGCGTCGCCTTCTTGGTTTCCAGCAGGCATTGCAGGCCCTTGACGGGATCGGTTCGCACATCGCCGCAGAGCTTTTTCAGTTCCCAGTTGCAGAGCCTTACAAGCGAAGTGCGCGCCGTGATGCGCTGCTGGATGGCGCTCAAAGCCGTGGGATAATCGGCCTTGCACTTCGCCGACACCACGTCCTGGTTGCGATTCAGGCATTCCCGGAGCCGCGTGGAGTCGAGATTGACGCCGCGGCAATTGTCATCGATGTCCTTGCCGCAGCTCGCGGCCAGCATGGCCCCGGCCTCCTCGAAATTCATGGCCTGCTGCGCTATGGCCGACGAAGGCATTGATATCGCAATGATGCAAAGGAAAAGTCGGATTCGGGTCATGGGCGCACCTCACACAAGGAGGGTGGCGATGGTCAAGTGTTCTGTTTGAGTTCACGCACCTGCGGTTAACCTGCTGCGCCGCAACAAATCGTCGCGGGTAGCCCGAGCCCGCCCCTCCCGATATGCAATGACCGTCCCGGAATGACGTGCAATCTCTGACGGAATGATGACGCCATGAGTTCGACAGCCGCGTTTCTGGCCTCCCCTCGGCGACCCTGCGCATCTGGCGGGAGAACGCATCGAGCAGGGGCGACGGATCGTCCTTTGTCGTCAGCGAGATGGCCGAGCGCTTCTACAATGCGGTTGAAGGGCTGAAGCCCGCCAATCCGGAACAGACCTCGCTGAAATCCCGCATCATCCCGCTCACGACAGGCATGGGCCGGACGCGGCTGTTGGTGATCACGCAAGCCGACGATGCGATACCGCTGCCGTTCTTCATCGTGCTGGTGTTCTGGCTGGTGGCGATCTTTGCGAGCTTCAGCCTGTTCGCCGAACCGGGCCCGATCGTGGTGGCGTCAACGCTGGTGTTTGCGCTCTCGGTATCGAGCGCGCTGTTCCTGATCGTCGATCTCAGCCACCCCTTCCAGGGATTCATGCAGATCTCGAACCATCACCTGCACATGGTGCTGCTGCCGAAGATCGAGTAGCGCGAACACAAGCCTATCCAGACCATCCGTCGGCCACTATCCTCTGCGGCAAAAGCAGATCGGGAGCGAAACGTTTGATGCCCAAATCCGGTTTTGATGCGGAATTCGACGTCGTCGTCGCAGGCGGCGGCTCGGCCGGCTGCGTGCTGTCGGCCCGGCTGACGGAAAATCCGAAAGTGTCGCTTTGCGTCATCGAGGCCGGCGGACGCGATCGCAATCCCTGGATTCACATTCCGATGGGTTTCGGCAAGCTGGTCCCGGACCCGAAGATGAATTGGGGTTACGAAACCGAACCCGAACCGGGCCTTGGCGGCCGAACCGTGATCTGGCCGCGCGGCAAGGTGCTGGGCGGCTCCGGGTCGATCAACGGCCTCGTCTTCCTGCGCGGCGCCCCCAGCGATTACGACGAATGGCAGCGTCTCGGCGCGCGCGGCTGGGGCTACAACGACGTGCTGCCCTATTTCAAGCGGATGGAGCACTCAGTCGACGGCGCCAACACCTGGCGCGGCACCGGCGGCCCGATGACGGTGTCCAACATCAAGCGCCCCTCGACGACGGCAAAGGCGTTCGTGGAAGCCTGCGAGCGCCTGCAATACCAGCGCAACCCGGATTTCAACGGCGAGCGCATCGACGGCGTCGGCTTCGCGCCGCTCAACGTCCACAATGGCTGGCGCCGCTCGACGGCAGTCGGATATCTCAAGCCGAACCTCTCCCGCAAAAACCTCGAGCTGATGACGAAAGCCCGGGTCCGCCGTATCCTGTTCGAGGGAAACCGCGCCGTCGGCGTCGAGGTCGAGCGTGACGGCCAGATCCGGCGCATCGGCGCGCGGCGCGAGCTGATCATCTCCGGCGGCGCGATCAATTCTCCGGTGCTGCTGCTCGCCTCCGGCATCGGCCCGGCCACTGAACTGGCCGGGCTCGGCATCGACGTGAAACGCGATCTTCCCGGCGTCGGCAAGAACCTGCAGGACCATTACCAGTCGAACTTCACGTTCAGGACCAACGCCACCGATACGCTGAACGAGGCCGTGATGAGTCCTGCCAAGTCGGTCAAACTCGCGCTCGAATGGCTGCTCAGGGGATCGGGACAGCTCTCGGTCGGCGCGACCGAAGCAACGCTGTTCGCCAAATCATCCCCCTCCGAGCCGGTGCCCGACATCCAGTACCAGTGCCTCAATTTTTCGACGGACGGCTTCAAGGCCGGCCTGCATCGCTGGCCGGGATTTACCTTCATCTGGAGCGTCTGCCGGCCGAAGAGCCGCGGCGAAATCACGCTGCGCGATGCGGAGGGGCGCGCGCCGCCGCGCATCCAGGCCAATTACCTGACCGACCCCGACGATTTGCGGATCATGGTGGCGGGCTTTCGCATTGCCCGACAGATCGTCGCGACCGAACCGTTCCGCTCGCTGGTGACCGAACAGATCAGGCCCGCTCCCGACATCACAGATGACGAAGGGGCCGCCGATTACGTCCGCAAGGTCGGCTCGACCGTCTATCATCCCTGCGGCACCTGCCGGATGGGCGAGGATGACGGCGCCGTCGTCGACAGCCAGCTCCGCGTTCGCGGCATCGAGGGCCTGCGGGTCGTCGATGCCTCGGTCATGCCGGCGATGCCCTCGCCGAACATTCATCCGGCGACGATCATGGTCGCGGAGAAGAGCTCCGATATCATCGCCCGGGCGCTGGCGCCTTGATCTCCTGCGGCAGGATGATCGCAGCCACGATCACCAGCAGGCACAGCGCGCCGAACGTCTGCAGCATGGTGGAAAAGCCGCCCCGCTCATAAAGCCACGCCACCAGGCCGACGGACGCTCCCGCGGCGGTAAAGCCGATGAAGTAGCGCACCGAATAGGCTCTGCTGCGCCATTCATCGGTGGTGTATTTGCCGACCATGGCGTCGTTGACGGTAACCTGTCCGAACGCGCCCATCACGATGCCGATGGAGGCGATGATCAGCGGCAGGTTCGACAGTGTCGCCGCGAAATAGAGGAACGGCGCCAGTACGAACGACAGCGGCAGCATCACGGTCTTCAGCGAATAATGGTCGATCAGCTTGCCGATGGTGTATTGCGTCATCGCGCCGAACACGTAGACGCCGGCCGCGATGATCCCGAGCATGGCCGGGCTGCTGGTCAGGCCGGCGAGCCGTTCGGCGAACAGTTTCGGCATCGCCACCGTGATGGCGTTGAAAGTGGTGGATATGGCGATCACCACGATCAGCAGCGAAAGGATCACCCGCCACATATCCTGCTTCGCCACCCGCGCCTGCGCCGCCGCCTGCCTGCTGCCGGTGCGATCCTCGTGCACCACCATCAGCGCGAAGGCGACCCCGATCAGGAGGGTGACGATCCCCGGGACGACGAAGGCCGCGCGCCAGCCGAAATACTGCCCGATCACGCCGGTAACCAGCGCCGACGACGCCACGCCGAGATTGCCCCAGACGCCGTTCAGCCCCATCTCGCGGCCGAGCCTGTCGGCATAGGAAACGATCATCGCGGTGCCGACCGGATGGTAGATCGAGGCGAACAATCCGATCGCCAGCAGCGCCGCACCCAGTTGCAGCGGCGTCTGCACGAAGCCGACCGCGATCATCGAGGCGCCGATGCCGGCAAAGAAGATCACCATCATGTGGCGGCGGCTCCAGCGGTCGCCGAGCCAGCCGGTGATCAGCGAGCCCGCGCCGAAGGCGACGAAGCCCGGGGTGGCGTAAGGCAGGAGTTCCGAATAGGCCATGCCGAGCGCCGGCCCCATGATGATGACGGCGGCCGCGAAGATCAGCATCGCGTAATGGTCGATGAAATGGGCCGCGTTAACGAAGGAGATCACCCTGGAGGGGCTGTTCATGGTCGATTCCCGAATCCCGCAATTTTCCGAAATAGGTTATACGGGGTAGTCCTGACGGGATGTCGCCAATGAATATCG
>JAFAGM010000124.1 GCA_023422775.1 Pseudomonadota bacterium | reverse complement strand
CCGCTTCGCGGCTCCTCACCATGAGGGTTTCCCTGCGAGAAATGCGAGACCCTCATCCTGAGGAGCCGCGAAGCGGCGTCTCGAAGGATGCAGGCCGAGCCCTATCCAGATCCAACCTGCTTGAAGTGGATTTCCCTCCCAGTTCCCCGTTTTCACTTGCTTTCGTTTTTCTTTGTGATTTACTCCAATCCGAAAGTAAAATCGCCGAAACGAACAGGCGATCGCCGCCGGGGACGTTCGTTGGACAGGGTTTTCGATCTCGCCATCATCGGAGGCGGTATCAACGGCTGCGGCATCGCGCGCGACGCGGCGGGCCGGGGCAGCTCTGTTTTTCTGTGTGAGATGAATGACTTGGCGAGCGGGACGTCGTCCTGGTCGACCAAGCTGGTGCATGGCGGCCTGCGCTATCTCGAATATTACGAGTTTCGGCTGGTACGCGAGGCGCTGATCGAGCGCGAAATCCTCTGGCAGATCGCGCCCCACATCATCAGGCCCCTGCGTTTCGTTTTGCCGCACCACGCAGGGCTGCGCCCGGCCTGGCTGCTGCGGCTGGGGTTGTTCCTGTACGATCACATCGGCGGCCGAAACCTGCTGCCGCCGACGCGCTCGGTCGATCTCGTCCATGACGAGGTGGGCAAGCCCCTGATCCCCGACCGCTACCGGAGGGGTTTTGAATATTCCGACTGCTTCGTCGATGACGCGCGCCTCGTCGTGCTCACCGCGCGCGATGCGGCCGATCGCGGCGCGGAGATCCACACACGCTCGCGCGCGGTCGAGATCAGGCCGATTGACGGCATCTGGCACGTTACCGTCGAGAACAGCATCAGCGGCGCGCTCACCACCATCCAGGCGCGTGCGCTGGTCAATGCCGGCGGCCCCTGGGTCGAGCAGGTGCTGTCGGCAGGCTCAGGCGTCAACGCGCACGCGAAAGTGCGGCTGGTGCAGGGCTCGCACATCGTGGTGCGCAAGCTCTACGAGCACGACCGCGCCTACATCTTCCAGAACGCCGACGGCCGCATCATCTTCGTCATTCCCTACCAGAACGATTTCACGCTGATCGGCACCACCGATCGCGACTACGACGGCGATCCGGCCAAGGTGAAGGCGACGCCGGAAGAGATCCAGTATCTCTGCGCTTCCGCCAGCGAGTACCTGAGGAAGCCGGTGCTGCCGGCCGATGTCGTCTGGGACTACTCCGGCGTGCGCCCGCTCTACGACGATGGCGCCAGCGAAGCCAAGGCCGCGACCCGCGATTACGTGTTCGAACTGGATACGCCCGGCGGCGCGCCGCTGCTGTCGATCTATGGCGGCAAGATCACGACCTACCGGCGCCTTGCGGAAGAGGCGCTGGAGCGGCTTGCGCCCTATTTGCGCGGTGCAAAAGCGAAAGAGGGCTGGACCGGCAAGGCGCCGCTGCCGGGCGGCGACATGGACGTTTCGGCGGTCGCCGCGCTGACCGCCGAACTGACGCGGAGCTATCCGTTCCTTGACCCGGCGCATGCCGACCGGCTGGCACATGCCTATGGCACGCGTGCGACAAAATTGCTCGGCAGCGCGAAATCTTTTGCCGACCTCGGCCAGTCGTTCGGCGCTACGCTCACGGAAAGCGAAGTCAGGTACCTGATCGCGAACGAATGGGCGTATAGCGCCGAAGACATCGTGTGGCGAAGGTCCAAGCTCGGCCTGCGGCTGTCGGCAGACGAAATCGCAAGCCTCGACGAATGGATCAAGGCCCACCGCGCTTCCGGTGAACGCCCCTTGCGCGAAGTGGGGGGACGGCCATGAGCGTCACGCTCGAACACGTCACGCGAACCGTGGACGGTCTCCCGACCATCCGCGACGTTTCGCTGACGCTGGAGCGCGGCACGCTGAGCGTGCTGCTCGGACCGACGCTGTCGGGCAAGACCTCGATCATGCGGCTGCTTGCCGGTCTCGACCGTCCGACGACGGGCCGCGTGCTGGTCGACGGCAAGGACGTCACCGGCGCCGACGTGCGCCGGCGCTCGGTCGCGATGGTCTATCAGCAGTTCATCAATTACCCGTCGCTCACCGTATACGAGAACATCGCTTCGCCGCTGCGGGTGCAGGGCAGGCCGCGCGAGGAGATCGACCGGCGTGTCCAGGAAGCCGCCAAACTGCTGCGGCTCGAACCATTCCTGAAGCGCACGCCGCTGCAATTGTCCGGCGGCCAGCAGCAGCGCACCGCGATTGCGCGTGCGCTGGTCAAGGGCGCCGACCTCGTGCTGCTGGACGAGCCGCTCGCCAATCTCGACTACAAGCTCCGCGAGGAGTTGCGCGCCGAGCTGCCGCGTATCTTCGAGGCCTCGGGCGCGATCTTCGTCTACGCCACGACCGAACCTTCCGAGGCGCTATTACTCGGCGGCGACACCGTGTGCATGTGGGAAGGCGAGGTACTTCAGGCCGGCAGTACGCCGAAGGTCTATCGTCAACCCGGCACGCTGCGGGTGGCGCAGGTGTTCTCCGATCCGCCGCTCAACATTGTCGAAGTCGAGAAGAAGAGCGGCTTCGTGCAATATGCGGGCGGCATCCAGGCGCCGGCCACCGGGCTCTATGCGTCGCTTGCCGATGGTCCCTATCGCGTCGGCTTCCGCGCTCACCAGCTCGAAGTGGCAAACGGCATCGCCGGCCGCCATGCCTTCCACGCCACCGTCACGGTGACCGAAATCACCGGTTCGGAGAGTTTCGTGCATCTCAATCGCGACGCCTCCAACTGGGTCGCGGTGCTGCAGGGCGTGCATGAATACGAGCCCGGCCATCTGCTCGATGCCGTGCTCGATCCCGACAATCTGTTCGTGTTCGACGAAGCTGACCGCCTGGTCGCGGCGCCGGATGCCATGGCGTTTTCAAGCGAAGTGCGTAGCGGTTCGCGTGAAGAAAACGCGTCAAGAAACAAAACCGCGTGAGGGAGATGCGACATGGCCCGCATTGACCTCGTCGATCTCGCGCACTCCTACGGCGGCAACGACGCTGCCCCCGAATCGTTCGCGCTGAAGCCGGTGACGATGACGTGGCGGCAGGGCGGCGCCTATGCGCTGCTGGGGCCTTCCGGCTGCGGCAAGACCACGCTGCTCAATCTCATTTCCGGGATAGTCACGCCGTCGCGCGGGAAAATCCTGTTCGACGGCGCCGACATCACACCGCGGTCAACCCGTGAGCGCAACATCGCGCAGGTGTTCCAGTTTCCGGTGATCTACGACACCATGACGGTGGGGGAGAACCTCGCATTTCCCCTGAAGAACCGCGGCGTCCCGAAAGCGGAAGTCGATGCGCGGGTGAGGGAGATCGCGGACCTGCTCGATCTCACGCCCTGGCTCCGCCGCAAGGCGACGCGGCTGACGGCCGACGCCAAGCAGAAGATTTCGCTTGGCCGCGGTCTCGTCCGTTCCGACGTCGCCGCGGTCCTGTTCGACGAGCCGCTGACGGTGATCGATCCCGAGCTGAAATGGCAGCTCCGATCGAAGCTGAAGGCGCTGCATCGCGAGCTCGATCTCACGATGATCTACGTTACCCATGACCAGACCGAGGCGCTGACCTTCGCCGATACCGTCGTCGTCATGCATGACGGCCGCGTGGTGCAGAGCGGAACGCCGGCGGAACTGTTCGACAAGCCCGAGCACACCTTCGTCGGCTACTTCATCGGCTCGCCCGGCATGAACATCGTGCCCGCCGCGGTGAGCGGACACGAGGCCCGCATCGACGGCCACGTCATCGGCCTGCATCGCAATTACGGCGTGCTGCCGGCAGGCGCGAACATCGAGATCGGCGTGCGGCCGGAGTTCGTCAATGTTGCGGCTCCGGCGTCCGGCCTGTTGTCGGCCAGGATCGAGCGCATCGACGATCTCGGCCGCGTCCGCTTCGCCCGCGTCCGCATCGGTGACGCAAAATTCGCCGCCCGCGTGCCGCCGGGGTTCTCCGCATCCGATGGCTCGGTCGGGCTGGTGTTCGACCCTGCCCATGTTCACGTCTATGCCGACAGCCGTCTGGTCGAGGGGGTTGCCTGATGGACAAGACCATCAATCAGAAAGCCTGGTTCCTGGTGCTGCCGGTGTTCCTGGTGGTCGCGTTCTCCGCGATCCTGCCGCTGATGACGGTCGTGAACTATTCGATGCAGGACACGTTCGGCAACAACCAGTTCTTCTGGAACGGTGTCGGCTGGTTCAAGGAATTGCTCGATCCCTCGACCGATCTCGGCGGCCGTTTCCTGGCTTCGCTCGGCCGCAACCTGCTGTTCTCGGCCATCATCCTTGCGATCGAGGTGCCGCTCGGGATCGTGGTGGCGCTGTCGATGCCGCGCCAGGGCTGGACGGTTGCGGCGTGCCTGGTGATCCTCGCGCTGCCGCTGCTGATCCCGTGGAACGTGGTCGGAACGATCTGGCAGATCTTCGGCCGGCCCGACATCGGCCTGCTCGGCTACACGCTCAACAGCATCGGCATCGACTACAACTACGTTTCCAACGAGTTCGACGCCTGGGCCACCGTCATCGTCATGGACGTGTGGCACTGGACCAGCCTCGTGGCGCTGCTGTGTTATGCCGGGCTGAAGTCGATTCCCGACGCCTATTACCAGGCGGCGCAGATCGACGGCGCCTCGCGCTGGGCGGTGTTCAAGGCGATACAACTGCCGAAGATGAACCGCGTGCTGCTGATCGCGGTGCTGCTGCGCTTCATGGACAGCTTCATGATCTATACCGAGCCGTTCGTGGTGACCGGCGGCGGCCCCGGCAACTCCACCACCTTCGTTTCGATCGAACTGGTCAAGATCGCGCTCGGGCAGTTCGACCTCGGCAAGGCTGCAGCACTTTCGCTGGTCTACAATTTGATCATCCTGATCGTGTGCTGGATCTTCTACACGGTCATGACCAATGCCGGGACCGAACGCCCCGAAAAACAGGGAGCCGCGTCATGAACACGATTCCCGGCCGCCGCATCATCATGGTGGTGTTCCTGGCCTTCCTGCTGTTGCCGATCTACTGGCTCGTCAACATGAGCTTCAAGACCAACACCGAGATCGTCACCACAATGACCTTGTGGCCGCATGAGCCGACGCTGGAGAACTACAAGCGCATCTTCACCGACGAGAGCTGGTATTCCGGCTACATCAACTCGCTGACCTACGTGCTGATCAACACCGTGATCGCGATCGCAGTGGCGTTGCCGGCGGCCTACGCGTTCTCTCGCTATCGGTTTCTCGGTGACAAGCATCTGTTCTTCTGGCTGCTGTCTAACCGCATGGCGCCGGCGGCGGTGTTCGCACTGCCGTTCTTCAATCTCTATTCGGCGATCAACCTGTTCGACACGCCATGGGCGGTCGCGCTGGCGCACTGCATCTTCAATGTGCCGCTCGCGGTCTGGATTCTGGAAGGTTTCGTCTCCGGCGTGCCGCGCGAGATCGACGAGACCGCGTTCCTCGACGGCTATTCGTTCCCGCGCTTCTTCGTCAAGATTTTGGTGCCGCTGATCGCGAGCGGCATCGGCGTCGCCGCGTTCTTCTGCTTCATGTTCTCCTGGGTCGAGCTGTTGCTGGCGCGCACGCTGACCTCGGTCAACGCCAAGCCGATCTCGGCGATCATGACGCGCACGGTCTCTGCCGCCGGCATGGATTGGGGGCTGCTGGCCGCGGCCGGCGTGCTCACCATCATCCCCGGTGCGCTCGTGATCTGGTTCGTCCGCAACTATATCGCGCGCGGCTTCGCGCTGGGCAGGGTTTAGCCATGGAACACTTTGCATGGATGGCCTGGACGCTGCCGACCGCGATCTTCTTCGTGATGCTGGCGTCGACGCTCGGCGTCATGACGTGGCTCGCGGTCGCCTATCCCGAAGCGGAGCGCATCGGGATCTTGCGGATTCCGACCACGCGCGGCGACCGGCTGTTCATCTCGCTGGTGCTCGCCGCCGTCATCCATCTGCTGTGGATCGCGTTTGCCGGCACCGACCCGATCGCGACGCTGCCGATCGGGGAGGGCGTCGAGATTTCGAGCCTGTGGCTCGCAACCCTGATTTCGCTTCTTGCGGCCGTTGCGATCTTCCGCACCGTCTAGGGAAGCGAAAAAGAGCAGATCCGGGATCAACCCGGGCCTGAGTTCGTGTCTGTCGCTGCAACCGGAGGATTCAACATGCGACGCTTGAGAGGAAGAAACGGACCCCTGACCAGGGAGAGTTTTCTGACGATGACCAGCGCGGCTGCGCTGATCGCGGCTTCCGTCACCGTTGCCGCACCCGCGCGTGCGGACGACGCTGTCAATCAAAGATGGATCGACAGCGAATTCCAGCCTTCGACGCTGTCGAAGGAAGAGCAGATGAAGGAGCTGCAGTGGTTCGAGAAGGCTGCGGCGCCGTTCAAGGGGATGGAGATCAACGTCGTGTCGGAAACGATCACGACGCACGAGTATGAATCGCGGACGCTGGCAAAGGCCTTCACCGAGATCACCGGCATCAAGATCAAGCATGACCTGATCCAGGAAGGCGACGTCGTCGAAAAGCTGCAGACCCAGATGCAGTCCGGCAAGAACGTCTATGACGGCTGGATCAACGATTCCGACCTGATCGGAACGCACTTCCGCTACGGCCAGACCGTGATCCTGTCGGACTACATGACCGGCGAGGGCAAGGACGTCACCAACCCGCAACTCGACGTCAACGACTTCATCGGCAAGTCCTTCACCACGGGGCCGGACGGCAAGCTCTATCAGCTTCCCGACCAGCAGTTCGCGAACCTCTACTGGTTCCGTTACGACTGGTTCTCCAATCCGGACTACAAGGCCAGGTTCAAGGCCAAGTACGGCTACGATCTCGGCGTTCCCGTGAACTGGTCGGCCTATGAAGACATCGCCGAGTTCTTCACCAACGACATCAAGGAGATCAACGGCGTCAAGATCTACGGCCACATGGACTATGGCAAGAAGGATCCCTCGCTCGGTTGGCGCTTCACCGACGCCTGGCTGTCGATGGCCGGCAACGGCGACAAGGGCATCCCGAACGGCAAGCCGGTCGACGAATGGGGCATCCGCATGGAAGGCTGCCGTCCCGTCGGTTCGTCCGTCGAGCGCGGCGGCGACACCAACGGTCCGGCGGCGGTCTATTCGATCGTCAAATATCTCGACTGGATGAAGAAGTATGCCCCGCCGCAGGCGCAAGGCATGACCTTCTCCGAGGCGGGCCCGGTGCCGGCGCAGGGCAACATCGCCCAGCAGATATTCTGGTACACCGCCTTCACCGCCGACATGGTGAAGCCGGGTATTGCGGTCGTGAACGCGGACGGCACGCCGAAGTGGCGCATGGCGCCGTCGCCGCACGGCTCGTACTGGAAGGAAGGCATGAAGCTCGGCTATCAGGACGCCGGCTCCGTCACGCTGCTGAAATCGACCCCGCCGGATCGCCGCAAGGCGGCCTGGCTCTATCTGCAGTTCATCAACTCCAAGACCGTGTCCTTGAAGAAGAGCCACGTCGGTCTCACCTTCGTCCGTGAGTCCGACATCTGGGACAAGTCGTTCACCGAGCGTGCGCCGAAGCTCGGCGGCCTGATCGAGTTCTACCGCTCGCCCGCGCGCGTGCAGTGGACCCCGACCGGCAACAACGTGCCTGACTATCCGAAGCTCGCGCAATTGTGGTGGCAGAACATCGGCGATGCGTCGTCCGGTGCGAAGACGCCGCAACAGGCGATGGATGCGCTGGCCGCAGCCCAGGACTCGGTGCTCGAACGTCTCGAGAAGTCCGGCGTGCAGGGCGCCTGCGGGCCGAAGCTGAACAAGAAGGAGACGGCGGAGTTCTGGTTCGCCAAGTCCGCAAAGGACGGCAACGTCGCTCCCCAGCGCAAGCTGGCGAACGAAAAGCCGAAGGGCGAAACCGTCGATTACGACACGCTGGTGAAGTCGTGGCCGGCCACGCCTCCGAAGCGCGCGGAAGCGAAGTAGAACTTCGCAATCAAGAGTGATGCACAAACTGAAGGCCGGGAGTGATCCCGGCCTTTTTTTCTTTCGTCATTGCGAGCGAAGCGAAGCAATCCATCGTGCGGCATACCGGATAGATGGATTGCTTCGTCGCTGTCGCTCCTCGCAATGACGCGGAAGGAGCGAGCCCTTACTCCGCCGCCTGCGCCGCGCCCAGCGTCGGATAATCCGTGTATCCCTTGGCGCCCCCGCCGTAGAACGTGTTCTTGTCCCACTCGTTCAGCGCTGCGCCCTTCTTCAGCCGCTCGACCAGGTCCGGATTCGAGATGAACAGTTTTCCGAACGCGATCAGATCGGCCGCGTTGGCATCGAGCACCTTGTTCGCGAGATCGAAATCATAGCCGTTGTTGGCCATGTACGCCTGCTTGAAGCGCTTGCGAAGGCTCGCATAGTCGAACGGCGCGTTGTCGCGCGGGCCGCCGGTCGCGCCCTCGATGACGTGGATGTAGGTCAGCTTCAGCGCGTTGAGCTGATCCACGATATAGTCGAACAGCGGCTGCGGGTTCGAGTCGGAAACGTCATTGGCGGGCGTGACCGGCGAAATGCGGATGCCGGTGCGTTCCGGTCCTGCCACGGCAGCCACCGCCCTGGAAACTTCCAGCATCAGCCTGGCGCGGTTCTCGATCGATCCGCCGTAGGCATCGGTGCGCTTGTTGGTGCTGTCTCTCGCGAACTGATCCAGCAGATAGCCGTTGGCGCCGTGGATTTCGATGCCGTCGAAGCCGGCGGCAATCGCATTCTCGGTGCCGCGCTTGAAGTCGTCGATGATCCCGGGGATCTCGGAAAGCTCGAGCGCGCGCGGTTCGGAGATCTCGGTGAAGGTGCCGTTGACAAAGGTCTTGCCCCTGGCGCGGATCGCCGACGGCGCCACCGGCTTGCCGCCGTTCGGCTGCAGCGAGTCGTGCGAGACGCGGCCGACATGCCAGATCTGGATGAAGATGCGCCCGCCCTTTTCATGCACGCGGTCGGTGACCTTGCGCCAGGCCGCGACCTGGTCCCTCGAGTAGATGCCGGGCGTGTCCTGATAGCCCTGGCCCTGCTGCGAAACCTGGCTCGCCTCGGTGATGAGCAGCCCCGCAGAGGCGCGCTGGCCGTAATAGTCGATCGCCAGTGGGCTCGGCACCATGCCGGGGGGCACCGCGCGGT
>JAFAGM010000054.1 GCA_023422775.1 Pseudomonadota bacterium | reverse complement strand
CCTTGACGGCAGTACTCCGGATCAAGCCTACTTCAACTCGTTGCCGCTCCGCACGGCAGCCTAACCCCGGCAGAGGCTCCACTTATCGACGCGGAGATTCTGTTCAGACTATCGGGACCAGCTCAGGTCGTCTGCAGATCGAGCAATCGAATCCTACTCTGAGTTCCTGGCGGCAATGGAGGATGCGTCGATTAGAAAAAAGCTAGACGCAGTCACTGCAGATCGAGACACTCATGACGAGCAGTTTAAGGAATTGAAAAACGAGGGGCATCATTTTTCATTTTATCTGATGAGCGCCCTAAGGAACACGTATGCGGAGTCGCACCCAATTCACCGTGCATTGGTAATGTAATGCTCGGTTTCTCAAGGCTGTTCGTTGTGCATGCGATGCCTCCCCCTAAGGTGGCCTTGCCGACCACGTACGGGTGGCCTTAGATTCGGTGATCCAGCAGATGGAGGCTCCGCTATGGCGTC
This sequence comes from Pseudomonadota bacterium, assembly GCA_023422775.1. Taxonomy (GTDB): domain Bacteria; phylum Pseudomonadota; class Alphaproteobacteria; order Rhizobiales; family Xanthobacteraceae; genus Bradyrhizobium. The sequence goes on along the minus strand of JAFAGM010000054.1, from coordinate 4,117 downwards.
AATCACCCGTCGCGTGTTCCTGTCGCTGGCCGCTCTCCTTGCACCGGCTTCTGCCATCGCCCATCACGGCTGGGGCGGATACGACACGTCGAAATCGTTCACCGTCACCGGCAAGATCCTTAAATCGACCTTCGAGAATCCGCATTGCGAGATCGAGATGGAGGTCGATGGCAAGCACTGGCACTTCATCCTCGCGCCGCCCTCGCGCATGCTGGCGCGTGGCGCCACCGCCGACCTGATCGCACCCGGCAGGACCTGCACGGTGTCCGGCTACCCTCACACGACAAAGCCGGACGAGGCGCGCATCGAATACATCGTGCTCGACGGCAAGCGCATCGAACTGCGGTAGATTCCCGTGGAGCATCAGGCGGGCCCATCGATATTCCTGAGCCTGCAGGAGAGCGCGCTGGGCCATGCCATGCGCGCCTCGCCCGCGCTTTATCCCGCGGTGGAGATCCTGCACATCATCGGCTTCGTCGTGCTGGTGGGCTCGATCCTGACGCTTGATTTGCGGCTGCTGGGTCTGGGGCGCGCGATTGCCATCAAGCCGATGGCGCAATTGTTGTTGCCGTTATCGCGCTTTGGCTTCGTGCTCGCGATCAGCATGGGGTTTTTGCTGTTCAGCACCGATGCGTCGCATGTCGTGAAAAATCCGGCGTTCCAGGCCAAGCTGCTGCTGATTGCAGCGGCGCTGCTCAACATCGTGATCGCGCATGCCGGCCCATGGCGTCATATCGAACGCTGGGGGGACCAAGCGCCCGGCGGAGCCAGGGCCACCGCGCTCCTGTCGCTCGTGCTCTGGCTTGGCGCGATCTGCGCAGGCCGCCTGATCGCATACTTCTGAAGGAGGACGCCGCCATGCCCCGCATGCACCTGGCCGTGTTCGCAATTCTTCTCGGCCTCTCGGGCGCGGCGGGAATTGCCCGCGCCGACGATGCCGCCAATGCCCGGAACGCGTTGCGGGCAGGTGGCCACGTCGCGTTGATGCGCCACGCCGATGCGCCGGGCGGTTTCGGCGATCCGCCGGGGTTTCGTGTCGAGGACTGCGCCACGCAGCGCAACCTCAGCGCCAGGGGGCGGGCGGATGCGGAGAAGATCGGCGCGCGCCTCAAGTCGGAAGGCATCGCGTTCGAGAAAATATTGAGTTCGCCATGGTGCCGCTGCATCGACACGGCGAAGCTTTTGAATCTCGGACCTGTCGAGACTGAGGCGACTTTCTCCAACGTGGTCGTGCTGCGCGATCAACGGGAGCAAATCACCGCGGGCGCCCGCGCGCTGATCGCGAAATGGAGCGGGCAGGGCAACCTGCTGGTCTCGACGCACGGTGCGAACATTGCGGCCTTGACGGGCATCTCGCCCACCAGCGGCGAGATCGTCGTGGTCCGGAGTGGAAGCGGCGGCGCCGAGCCTGTCGGCCGCCTGCGTCTCGATTGATGGAGAGAGTCTCGTCAGGACAAGTATCAGCACTGCGGCAAATCAACCCGACGGGCAAATCACTCAAAGGCCTGTCCATCCCTTCACGCAAAAATATTCCGCTCGCGCCGTCGGGCAAATCACTGATTTAATTCCGCGCGTCTCACGGCGAATGAGGGGCGTTGGCCATCGTCACGAACGCGCGGTGAGATGCGGTGGACGCGGATTGCGCAAAAGACGAGCGCGCATGATGCGTACGGCGAAGTCGTGTGGTCCTGACGCCGCGGTGCTGGCGTCAAGTCCTCGAGAAGCGAAGCTTCTTTGGGATGACGGAGGCAAAAGAGCCGTTCTCCGGGGAGATCACGAAGTAAGCCGTAAAGCCACTGCGCAGGGAAGGCCGGAGTGTTTCCGCTGAACCTGTATGCTCGTGTGCGCGTCTTTCTGTGCGCAAATGCACACGAGACCGCGGGTGCAGCGCGCACCCGGTCTTCCCTGCGCCCTCTGACTTGAGAGGGCCCAACGAAATGCAAACCTCGGGCAAAACATGTCGCGAGATCGCGAAGCTGTATCCACGTCATTGCGAGCGCAGCGAAGCAATCCATTGCCGCAAGTGGAGACATGGATTGCTTCGCTGCGCTCGCAATGACAGTCTCAAGCGAACGGTCGCGTATCAAAGCCCAAAAAAGGAAGCCCATGCTCACGCTTCATCACCTCAACGACTCCCGCTCGCAGCGGATCCTTTGGTTGCTGGAGGAACTCGGCACGCCCTATGAGATGAAGCGTTACCAGCGCAACGTCGAGACGCGGCTGGCGCCACCGGAGCTGAAGAAGATCCATCCGCTCGGCAAGTCGCCGGTCATCACCGATGGCGACACCACGATCGCGGAATCCGCGGCCATCGTCGATTACGTCATTCGCCGCTACGGGAAAGGGGCGATGATGCCGGCACCGGGGAACGCGGATTACGAGGCCTATAACGAGTGGCTGCATTATTCCGAGGGCTCGGCGATGCTGCCGCTGATGCTGAACCTCTACGTGTCGAGGCTGAAGGAGGCAGGCGCGCCGCTGCACCCGCGCATCGACAGCGAACTGGCCAACCATCTCGGCTACGTCGACGGCGCGCTGAAGGGCCGCGACTTCCTTGTCGGCCAGTCGCTGACCGGCGCCGACATCCAGATGAGCTTTGTCGGCGAGATGGCCAAGGCGTTCGGCAAGCTCGCCCCATACCCGAACCTTGCCGGCTGGCTTTCGCGCATGCACGCCCGGCCGGCATTCAAGCGCTCGGTGGAAAAGGGCGGGGCGTACCGGTTTGCGTGAGGGGAGGCTCGTGTCCCGGGCGCGGCGCAGCGTGAGCGTAGCGAATGGTGCGCTGCAGAACCGGGACCCAGTTTTACCGCGGCTTGGGCGGTCCCGGCTCTGCGGAGCACCGCCAAGGGGCGCTGCACCGCGTCCGGGACACGGAGAGATCTGGCCACCCCCTTCCTCCCCACCATATCTTGCATAAATATCAGCCTGATACCGCAAGTGCTTGGCCAATTCCGGCCGATGTGGTATCCCGCAGGCACTTCTTTCGACCGCCACACCAGACCCGCCCGCCTTGCCCCTAACGGCTTGCGGCGGTGGAGATATTTCGCCCAATGACCTCCTCCTCCAGCGCCAAAACCACCTCCGCGCCCGAGTCGTTCTTCACGGCTACGCTTGCCGAGGCCGATCCGGAAATCGCCGCCGCGATCAAGGGCGAACTTGGCCGTCAGCGCCATGAAGTCGAGCTGATCGCGTCGGAAAACATCGTGAGCCGGGCCGTGCTGGAAGCGCAGGGTTCGGTGATGACGAACAAGTATGCGGAAGGCTATCCGGGCAATCGCTATTACGGCGGCTGCGAGTGGGTCGACGTCGCCGAGACGCTGGCGATCGACCGCGCCAAAAAACTGTTCGGCGCGCAGTTTGCCAACGTGCAGCCGAACTCCGGCAGCCAGATGAACCAGGCGACTTTCCTCGCGCTGCTGCAGCCCGGCGACACCTTCATGGGCCTCGACCTCGCCGCCGGCGGCCATCTCACCCACGGCTCGCCGGTCAACATGTCCGGCAAGTGGTTCAAGGCGTCGCACTATACCGTGCGCCGCGAGGACCAGATCATCGACATGGACGAGGTGGCGAAGCAGGCCGAGCAGGTGCGCCCGAAGCTCATCATCGCCGGCGGATCGGCCTATTCGCGCGCCTGGGACTTCAAGCGCTTCCGCGAGATCGCCGACTCTGTCGGCGCCTATCTGCTGGTCGACATGGCGCATTTCGCCGGCCTCGTCGCCGGCGGCGTCCACGCCTCGCCGGTGCCGCATGCCCACGTCACCACCACGACCACGCACAAGTCGCTGCGCGGCCCGCGCGGCGGCCTGATCCTGTGCAACGACGAGGCGATCGCCAAAAAGCTGAACTCGGCGATCTTCCCGGGCCTGCAGGGCGGCCCGCTGATGCATGTGATCGCCGCCAAAGCGGTCGCCTTCGGCGAGGCGCTGCGTCCGGATTTCAAGATCTACGCGAAGAATGTGGTCGAGAACGCGAAGGCACTCGCCGAAACGCTGCGCGGCCATGGCTTCGACATCGTCTCTGGTGGCACCGACAACCATCTGATGCTGGTCGACCTCAGGCCGAAGGGGCTGAAGGGCAACGTCTCGGAGAAGGCACTGGTGCGCGCCGCCATCAACTG
>JAFAGM010000053.1 GCA_023422775.1 Pseudomonadota bacterium | reverse complement strand
GCGCCAAGCCGATCGCGATCCAGCTTCCGATCGGCGCCGAGAGCAACTTCAAGGGTCTCGTCGACCTCGTGAAGATGCAGGGCGTCGTCTGGAACGATGAATCGCTCGGCGCGAAGTTCGACTATGTCGATATCCCGGCCGACCTCGTCGACCAGGCCAAGGAATATCGCGAGAAGATGATCGAGGCCGCCGTCGAACTCGACGACGATGCCATGGCTGCCTATCTCGATGGCAATGAGCCCGATGAAGCCACCCTGAAGCGGCTGATCCGCAAGGCCGTGCTGACCGGCGCCTTCTATCCCGTGCTGTGCGGCTCGGCCTTCAAGAACAAGGGCGTGCAGCCGCTGCTCGATGCCGTGGTCGACTATTTGCCGTCGCCGATCGACGTGCCTGCGATCAAGGGCACCGACGATGCCGGCAACGAAGTGGTGCGCAAGGCCGACGACAAGGAGCCGCTGGCTCTGCTCGCGTTCAAGATCATGGACGACCCCTTCGTCGGCACCATCACCTTCTGCCGCATCTATTCGGGTGTGCTGCAGAGCGGCACCGGTGTGGTCAACTCGACCCGCGAGAAGAAAGAGCGTATCGGCCGCATGCTGCTGATGCATGCGAACAACCGCGAAGACATCAAGGAAGCCTATGCCGGCGACATCGTGGCACTGGCAGGCCTGAAGGAAGCGCGCACCGGTGACACGCTGTGCGATCCCGACAAGCCGGTGATCCTTGAAAAGATGGAATTCCCGGAGCCGGTGATCGAAATCGCGATCGAGCCGAAGTCGAAGGCCGACCAGGAAAAGCTCGGTGTCGCGCTGGCGAAGCTTGCCGCCGAAGATCCGTCGTTCCGCGTGTCGACCGACCAGGAGTCCGGCCAGACCATTCTCAAGGGCATGGGCGAACTCCATCTCGACATCAAGGTCGACATCCTCAAGCGCACCTACAAGGTCGACGCCAACATCGGAGCGCCGCAGGTGGCGTTCCGCGAGCGGGTCACCAAGCGGGCCGAAGTCAAGTACACGCACAAGAAGCAGACCGGTGGTACCGGTCAGTTCGCCGAAGTGTCGCTCATCGTCGAGCCGAACGAGCCCGGCAAGGGTTACGAGTTCGAGTCGAAGATCGTCGGCGGCGCGGTGCCGAAGGAATACATCCCCGGCGTCGAAAAGGGCCTCAACAGCGTGATGGGTTCGGGCGTGGTCGCCGGCTTCCCGGTGGTGGACGTCAAGGTCCAGCTGGTCGACGGCAAGTATCACGACGTCGACTCCTCGGCGCTGGCCTTCGAAATTGCATCGCGCGCGGCATTCCGCGAAGCGCTGCAGAAGGGCAAGTCCGTTCTGCTCGAGCCGATCATGAAGGTCGAAGTGGTGACCCCGGAAGACTACACCGGCTCCGTCATCGGCGACCTGAATTCGCGGCGCGGCCAGATCCAGGGCCAGGACATGCGCGGCAACGCCAACGTCATCAACGCGATGGTGCCGCTCATGAACATGTTCGGGTATGTGAATAACCTGCGCTCGATGAGCCAGGGACGCGCGACCTTTACGATGCAATTCGATCACTACGCTGAAGCGCCGGCGAACGTGTCGGCAGAAGTCCAGAAGAAGTTTGCCTGATTGTCGTTGGTTGAAAGCTGACGACTGAACGGAGAGTCAAATGGCCAAAGCAAAGTTTGAACGTAATAAACCGCACTGCAACATCGGAACCATCGGTCACGTCGACCATGGCAAGACATCGCTGACCGCAGCGATCACCAAGGTGCTGGCTGAGACCGGCGGTGCGACGTTCACGGCGTACGACCAGATCGACAAGGCGCCGGAAGAGAAGGCGCGCGGCATCACGATCTCGACCGCTCACGTCGAATACGAGACCCAGAACCGGCACTACGCCCACGTCGACTGCCCCGGCCACGCCGACTACGTGAAGAACATGATCACCGGTGCCGCGCAGATGGACGGCGCGATCCTGGTGGTGTCGGCCGCCGACGGCCCGATGCCGCAGACCCGCGAGCACATCCTGCTCGCCCGTCAGGTCGGCGTTCCCGCGCTCGTCGTGTTCCTGAACAAGTGCGACATGGTCGACGATCCGGAACTGCTCGAGCTCGTCGAACTCGAGGTTCGCGAATTGCTCTCGAAGTACGAATTCCCGGGCGATACCATCCCGATCATCAAGGGCTCGGCGCTGGCCGCCCTCGAAGACAAGGACAAGAAGCTCGGTCACGATGCGATCCTCGAACTGATGCGCAATGTCGACGAGTACATTCCGCAGCCGGAGCGTCCGGTCGACCAGCCGTTCCTGATGCCGGTGGAAGACGTGTTCTCGATTTCCGGCCGCGGCACCGTGGTGACCGGCCGTGTCGAGCGCGGCATCATCAAGGTCGGCGAGGAAATCGAAATCGTCGGTCTGCGCGACACCCAGAAGACCATCGTCACGGGCGTCGAAATGTTCCGCAAGCTGCTCGATCAGGGCCAGGCGGGCGACAACATCGGTGCGCTGCTCCGCGGCACCAAGCGCGAGGAAGTCGAGCGTGGCCAGGTGCTGTGCAAGCCGGGTTCGGTCAAGCCGCACACCAAGTTCAAGGCTGAGGCCTACATCCTGACCAAGGAAGAGGGCGGTCGTCACACCCCGTTCTTTACCAACTACCGGCCCCAGTTCTACTTCCGCACCACCGACGTGACCGGTGTCGTGCACCTGCCCGAAGGCACCGAGATGGTGATGCCGGGCGACAACATCGCGATGGAAGTGCACCTGATCGTGCCGATCGCGATGGAAGAAAAGCTGCGCTTCGCGATCCGTGAAGGCGGCCGCACCGTCGGCGCCGGCGTCGTCGCCAGCATCATCGAGTAAAGAGAAAACGAAAAGCGGATAGCGAATGGTTCATTCGCTATCCGCCGCTCACTACTCGCATCAAGCGACGAAGAAAGAGACAACGGCAATGAACGGCCAGAATATTCGCATCCGTCTCAAGGCGTTCGACCATCGTATCCTCGATACGTCGACCCGCGAGATCGTGAACACGGCGAAACGTACCGGTGCCCAGGTTCGCGGACCCATTCCGCTGCCGACCCGCATCGAGAAGTTCACCGTCAACCGTTCGCCGCACGTGGACAAGAAGAGCCGTGAGCAATTCGAGATGCGCACGCACAAGCGCCTTCTCGACATTGTCGACCCGACCCCGCAGACCGTCGACGCTCTGATGAAGCTCGACCTGGCCGCCGGTGTCGACGTCGAGATCAAGCTCTAATTTTTAGACCGTCCGAACGTTAGCGGACAGAAAGAACAGGAAGCACGCCGATGCGCTCCGGAGTGATCGCACAAAAGGTCGGGATGACGCGGGTCTTTACGGAGGCCGGCGAACATATCCCTGTGACCGTGCTGAAGCTGGGCAATTGCCAGGTGCTGGGCCACCGCACGACCGAGAAGAACGGTTACGTCGCGCTGCAGCTCGGTGCGGGTACCCGCAAGACCGTCTATCTGCCGAAGGCGGAGCGCGGCCAGTTTGCGGTGTCCAAGGTCGAGCCCAAGCGGAAGGTCACCGAGTTTCGCGTGTCTGAAGACGCGTTGATCCCGGTGGGCGCCGAGATCCAGGCGGACCATTTCGTGGTCGGCCAGTTCGTCGACGTCACCGGCACCTCGGTCGGCAAGGGATTTGCCGGCGGCATGAAGCGCTGGAATTTCGGCGGTCTGCGCGCCACCCACGGTGTGTCGATTTCGCATCGTTCGATCGGTTCGACCGGCGGACGTCAGGATCCCGGCAAGACCTTCAAGAACAAGAAGATGCCCGGTCACATGGGTGTCGATCGCATCAC
>JAFAGM010000019.1 GCA_023422775.1 Pseudomonadota bacterium | reverse complement strand
ACACTGCACCGGGCTTGTTCGACCTCGCCGACGCCGCGTCCGGCACCGCCTTCCCGGGCGATCCGGACACCGACAGCATCGCGCTCCTGCTTCACACTTCGGGCACGACCTCTCGTCCCAAACTCGTGCCGCTGCGCCACTCCAATCTGCTTGCGTCAGCCCGCAACATGGGCCGCACGCTCGCGTTGTCGGCGACCGACCGCTGCCTCGATCTCATGCCGCTGTTTCATATCCACGGCCTTGTCGGGGGACTGCTGGCGCCGTTGGCCGCCGGCGGTTCGACCGTCTGCCCGCCGTCCTTCCGGCCCGACGCATTCCTTTCGTGGCATGACGCTACCCGCCCGACCTGGTACACGGCGGTGCCGACCATGCACCGGGTCATTGCCGCCGAGGCCGCCGGCCGCGACCTCGCCGGCAGCCGCCTGCGCTTCATCCGCTCGTCGTCTGCACCGATGCCGGCGAGCCTGTTCGAGGAACTCGTCGCGGTTTTCGGCGTGCCGGTCACGGAAGCCTACAGCATGACGGAAGCGGCTCATCAGATGACCTGCAATCCGCTTGCGCCCAGCGCTCAGAAGCCGGGCACGGTCGGACTGCCGGCCGGTCCCGAGGTCGCGCTGCTCGATGAGCGCGGCCGCGTGCTGCCGCCCGGCGCGACCGGCGAGATCGCCATCCGCGGCGAAAGCGTCATGAACGGCTACGAGGCCAATCCCGCCGCCAATGCCGACGCGTTCGTCGACGGCTGGTTCCGCACCGGCGACCAGGGCCGGTTTGATGCCGACGGTTACCTCGTTCTCACCGGACGACTGAAGGAGCAAGTCAACCGCGGCGGCGAGAAGATCTCCCCCTTCGAAATCGACACGGCGCTCCTGCGCCATCCCGAGGTAGCCGAGGCGGTGGCTTTCGCCTTTCCGCACCCGACACTCGGTGAGGAAATCGCCGCCGCGGTTGTGCTGCGCCCGCATGCCAGCGCAACCGCCGACGATCTGCAGACCTTCCTGCGTGCCAGCGTCGCGCCCTTCAAGATGCCCAAGCGAATCCTGACGCTCACGCAGATCCCGAAGGGGCCGACCGGCAAGATTCAGCGCCGACAAATGGCCGCGCTGCTTGGGATGGGCCGATTGCGCCCGCAGCCGGCTGCGGACACGTCCGCCGTGGGCGGCCTCGAGACGGAGGTGCTCGCCTTGTTCCGCGACATGCTCAAGGACACGACGGTTGGCCCTGAGGACGATTTCTTCGAACGCGGCGGAGACTCGCTCACGGCCTTGAAGATGCAGCTCGAACTCGAGCGCCTCACGGGCCGGAGCCTGCCGGAATCCCTGCTTCTCGACCATCCGACCGTGCGCCACCTCGCGCGCGGATTGGGCGAGACCGCTCGCGCCGCCGGCAACCCGATGATCGGCGTGCAGACGCGTGGCACCAAGCCGCCGATCTTCTTCTTCCATGGCGACTATACCGGCGGCTACTTCAGTCGCCGCCTCGCCCGGCTGTTCGGCGACGACCAACCCTTCTTCGCGATTGCCCTGCATGCGTTCGACGCCACGCCGCCGTCCATCGAGCTTATAGCCCTGGATCGGCTGCCGCTTCTGCTTGACGCACATCCGACCGGTTCGTTTCGCCTCGCGGGCTACTGCAACGGCGGGATGGTGGCGCTCGAATGCGCCCGGCTCCTGCGGGAGGCCGGCCGCGAGGTCACCCTCGTGACGCTCATCGACACCCCGCCGCTCAACTTCCGTCCGGCGGCGCGCGGCATGCTGCGCATGCTCGATGCCGCTATCCCGGATCATGACGGACGCCTCGCCACCATTGCGGACATAGCGTGGCGCCAACTCAACCACCTGCAGCAACGTTCGTTGTCCGCCTATGCGACCGACATCGTCGACGGCCTGTGGCGCCATCTGCGCGTCACCCCGCTGCGCAACATTCTTGTGCGGCTGCTGCCGACCCGGCCGATGCCGGAAGAATTCGCCGTCCGCGTCAGGCAGGGGAAGATCTACAACCGCCTCTTCCGCCGTTACATTCCCGACAAGATCGGGCTGCCGGTCGTCTATTATTCAGCGACCTACCGCCGCGGGGCGATCCAGCTCGGGCCGAACACGACGGTCGTGTCGGTCCCCGGCGGTCATTGGGGGTGTGTCACCACCCACGCCGACGTTTTGGTATCGGACTGGCGAGCCCGGCTGGAAGCATGCGGAACCCGTTGTCAACCGGTCGCTGCCGGCGAGGCGATGCTAACCCTGAACACCGCTGTCCCCGTTTCCGAAACGAGCCCGTCAAGATAGCGAATCCGCTGCATGGCGTTCCAGCGACCAGAGGGCGGCCGGCGTGCTCGGCATACCGATCAGCGCTGCGCAGCACGGAGTTCCGTGGCGCCGCAGAAAAGGGTGCTCTGACGTTGTGTCAGGTGATCTGCAAGGCGGAGGGCCAACGCAACGGCCGTCAATGTCGGGTTGGCAAACCCGGAAGTCGGAAACAAGGCCGTGCCGACCACGAACAGCCCACTTGTTCCCCAGACCTCGCCATGGCGATTGACCACGCTTGTCCTGGCATCGCGTCCCATGCGGGCAGTGCCAATGTGATGGCCGGACTGCGACGTGGCGGCGGATCGCACGTGAACCTGTAGATCCTGGTCCAGCAGAACCTCGCCAATGCCAGTATGCCGGATCGCGGCCTGCAGTACCTGCAAGGCCCGGCAAATCGAGGTGAGGTCGTTGTCCGTCGCACGCCAGCGCACCGCGAGGCGCGGAATTCCGTTTGGGCAGACATTCGACCCAAGTAGCACGCGCGAGTCGGGATCAGGCAACTGCTCGGCATTGAACTCCAGCGGATAGGTCCCATCGGAGCGCAGCAGGAAGACCGATGGCAGTCTGCGGGCCGCAAAATGCCGACGCTTCATCCAGTCAACGCCGAATCCAAGGAGGCGTGGCAGACCGCGCACGACATTGGCGTAATGCCGACGCAATTCCGAGGCCGAGCGTACGTCACCTACGGCGACGAGACGGCGGGCGTATTCGGTGACGATGAAATGCTTGACCAGGTACATTGTCGATAGAACCGGATCGCCATGCGAAGGATCGGCAATGGTGGGGATGGTCGGTCGGAACACGATATTGCCCAGGCTCGCGCGGCGCCGGGCCTCCGGCGACAGCAGGATGAGGCGGCGGACATACACGCCATCGCTTGTCACCGCGTAATCCAACTCGCGGCCCGTTTCGGCGTCGGCCAGGCGGAGTCGCCCGACATCCCCGACCAGGTGCGTCATGTAGAACCGGCCGACCAGGTCACGCTCGTTGCCGAGCCCGCACGACCGGACGGACCGGGAGGCCAGCAGAAGCCGCGGTGTTTCAAGACCGCCACAGGCCAGGACGATGGTTGGCGCGAACAGTTTAAGTGACTTATGCAAGCGGGTTGTCAATCGCAATCCCACGGCGCGGTTGCCGTCGGGGCTGGTCAAAACTTCCGTGCAGGCTACGCCGTGCATCACCATCACATCATCCGACCTGGCGAGCGAACTTTCCCATTTTCTCCAAACGTCCGTCGGTTTGCTCCATCGCTCGATGCGGTCGAGAAGGACGTCTGAATCGGGCCCGTCGGCCCGTAGCGCGGAACGCGCCGGCAGCGCCGCCGACATCGTGAATTCGGGCGTTCCACCGTCGAGAAAGTTCAGTGCACCACCGTAGTGTGTCGCCACTTCCTCATGGGTCACCGGCCAGCCGGGCCTGCCGGTACCGGGCGAGAAATCCTCGGGATCAAAGGGGATGCAACGACCGCCCCAGACCGATGTAGTGCCGCCCAACATGCGCCGGCGGTAGAGCTCCGTCGGCGCGTGCCGGTGATCCATGATTTCGTCCGCCTTGAAGAAACTCTCTTGCTGGTGCGGGTCGTAGCGGGGGCCGCCCGCTTCGATCAGGGCAATGCGGCGGCCATGCCCCGCCAGCCGCGTCGCCAGGGCGACACCAACGGCGCCCGCCCCGACGATCGCGATATCGACCTCGATCAGATCATCTTGCGGTAATGCGTCGCCGGCGGAAATCATGCGACCACCGGAAGCAAGTCTTTCAGATGAGCGCGCGTGCTCACGCCGACCACGGCGGAGGTCACGAACGGCGGCGCGAGCGCCGCCGACAGCGCCTCGGCGGGCAGCACGCTCTTTCGTTCTCCTTCGGATTGACGCAAGATTTCCCGTGCGAACAGCGCGACATTGCGGTCGCGCAGGCGATCAATCAGCGGCGTTCCGCTCAGCGCCCTGGCGACGCTCAGCGAGACCTCGAGCATCGTGACTGACGGAATGGAGGCGGCGGTCTTGACCTCCTCGACCGAGTTCGGCGAAACCCCGACATGCGACACCATTTGCCGCAACACGAGATCGCTCAGCAGATCCCGGATCTCAGATGACCTCAACACATCGCACGGCGGATCGTGCAGCAGCAGTCCATCGAGACAGTCGACTCCGAGCCGGCGTCGCGACCGGTCGACGGCCGCTCGGAGATATCGCGTGGAGAAATTCTGGCTCATGACCCGCGCCCGCGCCTGCAAGACGGCGCCACGCGCCTGCGGTCGCGGGCGCAACATGGCGCGCAGCAGCGGTTTGGCCAGTCGAAGCGCGCTTGCGAGAGGGCCGTGGGTGTACCCCACTTTCGTGACGACGAACATGCGTCCGGGATGCCGCTTCATCAAACGCCGGAGCGTTCGTTCGCTATCGCCCTGACCGTAGACGTCCGCTGTATCGAACAAGGTGACGCCGGCTTCCACCGCCGCCTCGTGCGCCGCTTCGATCTCGCGCATGGACACCGGATTGTTCAGCGATCCAACACGCCCGCAACCTATTCCGAGCGCCGAAACCTTCACCCCCGCTGCGAACGTTCGGTACTGCATCAACGGTTTCCCTTCCTCCCTTAACCGCTTGTCAGCCGGCTGCTGCCGGCGAGGCGACGTTAACCCTGCGGAAGCAGTTGAACACCGCCGTCCCGGCCCCCGAGACGAGGACGTCGAGATAGCGCAGCCGCTGCATTTCGCCGTTGAGCGAGATGCGCGGCAGCGCCCACAGATGCAGCCGATGCTCCGGAAACAGGACGCCGGGCCGGGTGGTCACCGCGGTGGCGAAGCCGATTTCCCGCGCCAGCGCGAAGTCGCGCGGCCCGGCCGCGCCCGCGTCGCCGTACGGATAGGAAAAATGCGCCGGGGCCTTTCCCAGCATATCCTTGATGCGCGCTGCTCCCGCGGCCATCTCACGCCGCGCCTCGTGCATCGGGAGCTTGCACAGGAACGGATGGCTCACGGTGTGGGCGCCGATGGTCACCAGCGGATCGGTGGCGAGCGTGCGCAACTCGTCCCACGTCAGCCCGAGTTCGCGCGTCGGCGCGTACGCATCGACGCCCGCCCGCGTGGCGAGATCGGAAACCAACGTCCGCCGCTGCGCCTCGTCGGGCAACGTTCGCATCAGTCGATGCACCTCGACCACGGCCGCCCGTTTCTCCGCCGCAGTCCCGCATGCCAGTCGACGGGGTGCATCGCCGACCGTGATCTCGATCTCCTGCGTCGCGGCCACGGCCCGATCGACCGTTCGCCACCACAGGCAGGGCTGCCCGTCCGGCACACCGGTCGTGAGGTAGATCGCGAACGGGATGCGATGCCGCTTCAGGATCGGATAGGCCCATTCGAGATTGTCGCGATAGCCGTCGTCGAAAGTCAGGCAGACGAAACGGGCGCGCGAAGAGCCGCCCTTGAGCCGCTCGGCTATCTCGTCGAGGCTGACCGGCTCCAGCCGGTGCCGACGCAACAAGCCGATCGTAGCCTCAAGGAAGGCGGGGGAGATTTCCAGTTCGCGCCCCGACTGGATCGGGTCGTTCGCTGGCGGCCGCACGTGATGCATCGTCAGTATCACACCCGCGCCGCCGCAGGCGCCGCCAAGCCACCGATGCATGCCGGTGAAATACAGCGCCTCCAGTCCCGATCGAATGATGACCTTCCGCATCCGCGGATTCCCTTGCCGGCCGTACCCTGCATCGTACCAGCGGGGCGGTCCGCGGCGGCAAACCCTTCCGGCGAGGTAGTGTCAGCCCCGGGCTCCTTCGGAGCTACCCTTTTGGGGTATCTCGCCCTCCATGGTCCCGGGCGTATGATGAACTCCGACACACGGTGCCGACGATCGTTCGATCGCTCTGTTCGATCGTTCTGGCAGGCTGCTGCCAGCAGGCTGTGTTTGATCCCGTTGCTGGAATGGTCGTGCTCCAGCGCCCGAACATACCTTTCGGAAAGAGTTCAAATGAAAGAGCTGCATGTTCTGATGGTTGGTCATGGCTGTTTTCCCAACATGGGCTCCGACGCCGGCATTACATGGAATTGGGCGTGGCACCTCGCCGAAAGAAATCGTGTCTGGGTCATCGCGCATGGCTTTGCGCGTCCGCTGGTGGAGCAGTACATGCGCGACCATCCGCGACCCAATCTGCAGTTTATCTGGGTGGGTCCGCTGGGCTGGTGGGATCCCTGGAAGAACCCCAGTCCTACGAAGGCGCGAGGTCTGCCGCTTCACTACGTATTCTGGCGACACGCGGCAGTCGCAGCGGCGAAGCGGCTGATGACCGTCGAGCCGATTGACGTCGTTCATCACGTCAGTTGGAATTCGATCAGCGCACCGCCACTGCTCTGGCGTACCGGCAAGCCCTTCGTCTGGGGGCCGGTCGGTGGTGGACACATTTTGCCATGGCGCTTTCTGACTTCCATCGGCCGCGCCGCTGTACCGGAACTGCTTCGCAATCTGCGCGTCAGCATCATGCCGTGGACGCCGGGCCTGCGCCGTACCGTCGCGCGCACCGACCTGATGCTTGCAGCGAACCGCGAGAGCGCCACCGTGCTGCGCCGGGCTGGCGCAGGGCATGTGGAGTTGCTGCCGGACATAGGCATCCCCACAACGCTCCTTCAACCGCGGAGTCCCGAGCAGGTACCCGGCCGCAAGCTGGTTGTCCTGTGGGCGGGCCGCCTTGTGCGCTTCAAGGGTCTGGCAATTTTTCTGAGAGTCGCGAAAGCCGTCCGAACACAAGATGTCCGCTTTCTGGTCGCGGGCTGGGGTCGCCATCAGTGGGTTGAGCGGTACGTGCAACGGCTCGGCCTCGAAGGTCGGGTGGAGTTCCTGGGACACGTGCCGTGGGGCGAACTGCAGCAGCGCTTCGCCGAAGCCGATCTGTTCGTATTCACCAGCCTGAGAGACACGTTCGGGACGGTGAATCTGGAAGCCCTGGCCAAGGGCTGTCCGGTGATGTGTCTGAACCACCAGGGAGCGGGGACCCACCTGCCGGACGACGTGGCCATCAGGGTGCCGGCGACAACGCCGGAAGCGGTAGTCCAGGCGATGGCCGGCCACATCGATTCGCTGGCTTCCGATCGAGTTCGGCTTCGCCGAATGTCCCAGGCCGGCTATGGTTTCGCGACAACGCAACAATGGAATGACCGCGCCCTGCTGATGGAACGGCTCTACCGGCAAATACTGGCGCGACGTGCTGTGAACCGGACTTCTTCGGGCGGATCGGCAGAGCCCGCGGTCATGCTGACCGCAGGCACGGCCAAGGGAGGCGGGGGTAGTCGCGCTTAACCAGGGCCTGTTCAGAAGCGCCCGTCGTTCCCGACCATTGAAGGCTGGCTTTCTGCATTGATTGTCACGATCGCTGCTTGCGATGGCGACATCGCCGGCAGGGGTGCCGCCTTGTCCGCTTTTGCGCACGCGCTGGCCTGGATTGAGGAAGGGTTGGCCTGAGGGCACGCGTCAATGGAGACACGCTCGAGCCAGATCTCGCGCCACCACAAATGGATGCTGCGCGGACAGAACATCCGCCGGGCGCTATAAAGCCCCTTGCAGCTGACGCCTTCGAGGATGACCGCAGGCGTCTTCATCCGCCTCATCTGTCCGGTCTTTTCGTCCACGAAACGTTCGACGCAGGTGCTGACGCGAAAGACCCTGCCGCAGAATGGTACGAGTTCTGCGTCAAACGAGAGGCCCCTGTTCGAAAGCCGGGCGTCCAGCGTCGCCAGGATTTCTTTATGGGACCTGACACGCACCCACTCGCCCGGCCGAAGGTCGAGATCGCGTCTGGGCGCGAGTTCGCCACGCGGGATCGTTCCCTTCACCCGGGGAAACGGAATGCCGCCGGTGAAGGCCTGAAATTCATTGTATAGCCAGCGAGCCGGGCGCCCCCATCTGTCGCTGAAGGCCAGCGTCCCATAATAGTAGAACAGATAGAAGAAGCCGCGCGCCAGCTGCGGCAGCGTTCTGTCGCCTGACCTGTAGGAATGCACGTACTGCCGTGCATCCAACCAACTGAGCGGCTTGGTATAGTTCAGCAGCTCGGTGGCCTGGCAGGAATATCTGGCATCTCCGCCGGCGTCGTGGCGCCTTGTGGCGTGCAAGACGTCGCTTTCCGTACAGCGTGGCGATGAAGCCGCTTCCTCACCCGGCAAATGGACGCGCTTCATCACGTACTGGACCTGCGTGGGCCCGTCGACGCGCTTGAGCCAGGCGCTCTTCCAGAACAGAAGACAGCCTGCCTGACATCCACCGTAGGCAAGACCGTCACAACGAAGGTTGAGGTGGTACCCGTCCTTCAGACGTCGCCCATCATATCGCCCACTGACCGTGTCGCAAGTCTTGTACGCGGTCTTGTAAATGCGAAAACGCTGACCGCAATATCTGAACATCTGCGGCATAAACGGGAGGCCGTCGAGGCGCCCATTCTTGTCGAGCGTTCCGAGGATTTCCTCCTTGCTCAAAACCTCGAACCAGTCGCCTGCGTGCGGTTCCATGTTCAGCTTGCTCTCTCAGACTGTTGAACACTTGAGTGCCACGTCGTTGCACATTAATTCGATGACCTTGATTGGCCGGCGTCCTCAAAGGGGCGCAAAGACCGTTCTTAAGAGGTAACCCGTAGCCTGACGCGACCCATATGCGGGTCAGCCGAACGTCTGCGATGCAGCTCACGGTGAACTTCCGGATGATGCAGTTCGTGACACACATGAAGACAGAATGCCGACAACCGCTGTACCGACTTGGCCGGCTTCCGTCAGCACGCATCCTTGCCTTGATGGACGGAGTGGCCATGCTCGAGGGCCCAGACAGCCGCCTGGGTGCGGTTCGCTACCTGGATTTTCCGCAAGATCGATTTCATGTGTACCTTGACCGTCGCTTCGGTGATGTCGCACGATCGAGCAATCACCTTATTGGCGTGCCCCTGTACGAGACCTTCCAGAATCTGCGCCTCGCGCTCTGACAGCCGGGGGTGATTTTGCAGAGGCGGAGCCCCATGCGTGTCTCCCTCCTGGACATCCGCTTCGCTGTAGCTACCGACTGCCGGCTGAGCCGGAGGCAGGGCAACCAGGTTGATCGATCTGGACTCGGGTCCGGTGCTGCTGACATCCGGCTGATGTGAAATGTGCTTCGGTGACGGGCGGATTGCCGGATTGGTCGCGGTGGCCGTGACCACAACGCGCGCGCCTTCGATCGTAACCAGGTCGAGCGTTCTGATCAGCGTCTCGGGAGATGCGAACAACGGAACACAGCCATCGAGTTCCGACATCAGCAGGTTCTGAAGATCGGCGGCAGAAACATGCTCGATGAGCAGAACGATCTTGCAGTTGGACCACAGCTTTCGAATAGTGACGGCTTCGGCGACCGCATCATCGGTGGCGCCTGCACCCAGGATTACCAGGTTGGGGCCGTCACGAACCATGGTCGGACTGGTGATTTCCGCGGTGGACCCGACACTGCAAACCACTCGATAATGATAATTCTTGATCAATGACTCGAGTGCTTCGCGAACAAGCAGATGAGGCTCGACAATAATAGTTGTTGTCCTTTTCGCCATGACAATACCTCTAGCGTATCACTTCAAAATGCGTTTCAGGTTATCCCCTGATAAGATGCAAATTTGAGAAATATGATCTGCCGGCTCCCGCGTTGCTTCGATCACCTCGAGGATGCGATCTGAGTAGCCAGGCTGCGGTAAGTCCTTCGGCTGCCTCTTCCGCGCTGCCAACACCGTCGATTGCGACCGCCTGATTGAGGTCCCGGAGTCCGGGCAGGCGATGCGCAAGCATACCGCCGTCAATTTATCGGCACTGCTGGGATTCCGGTGATCTGCTGTCTAAGAAGGGGTACCCATTAAGAATCCGGCGTCCCTCGGCAGGTTTTGCCATACTCCCGAGGAACGGCATGACGACGCGACGGCGCTGGCCTTAACTGGTGATGGAATGAGATCGACCGTTGGGAAGCCGAAGCATGGAAATGGATCAGTTTCCTCCCTGGTTGGCTGCGCCTGGGTACTGGCGATATCCGTAATCCTTCATGCATGGGCGATTGAACCTGCTGCGGCACAGCCGACGGCTCCGAAGGCATATCGAATCTCGGCCGGCGACAAGATTGGTATAACCGTTTTTGGCCAACCCGACCTGTCGGGTGAAGCGACAGTCGATCAAAGCGGCAATATCCGACTGCCGATGATCGGAGACATCCAAGCGGTCAATCTTACGCTCTCCGAACTCGAAGGGAGCATCGCGCAGGCATTGACACCGGCATATATCCGCAATCCGACGGTCAGCATAAAGATCGCGGAATTTAGTCCGATCTATGTGCTCGGTATGGTCCGGACGCCAGGCCTCTACCCCTACCGGGAAGGGTTGTCGGTGCTTGGAGCCGTGGCGCGCGCGGGAGGCATCGGTGTGTCTGAAATTCAGCAGAGCGGGATGCTCGGTGCGCTGTTTCAGGCGGAAGAGCGGGTTCGTCTGCTTGAAGTAAATCGCCTGGCCCTCCTTGCAAAGCGAGCGCGGCTTATCGCACTGCAGAACGGCAATGACCGGATCGATTTTCCCGATATGTCGGGACTTGTTGTCGATCCAGCCCGCGTCGCCCAGATCCGCGACGGGGAAGAGCTTGCGTTCACGGCAGAGAGGCAAGCCGTCCTGCAGGAGACCGAGGCGCTGCAGAAGCAGCTTCCGCGATTGGAAGCCGAGATTGCATCCCTCAAGAACCAGGCGGAACTCGAGATCAAACAGCGCAGCCTCAATCACGAACTGGTGTCCGACTACGAGCAATTGGCCAAGAGCGGACTTGCGCGCAAGTCAACCTACATTGAGGTAAAGCGCGAGGAGGCGCGTATCGAGGGAAACATCGGGCGCCTGCAATCGGAATCGCTGAAGGCGGAGCTGTCGATCGGCGATCTGCAGTTCAAGATGACGGAGCTCCGCAACAGCTATCAGCGTCGTGTAACGACTGAGCTGCGGGAAGCGGAGCGATTGATTCTGGAATTGACTGTTACGCTTCCTGCTGCGCATCGCTTGCGCGCGGCCTACGCACGGCAGGTCGGAAGGCTGACTTCGGAACAAGAGCAGCAGCCCGCCATAACGGTGATTCGCGCCAAGGGCACCACGAGGGTGAAGTACGAGGCGGCTATCGAATTCCTGCTGGAGCCGGGAGATGTGGTACAGATCGGTCCGCTGTTTCCTTCCCTGCCTGAGTTGCCCCTGGATCTGATGGGAACATCCAGCGAGGAGCGGGTGCAAGGCGGGTCCTCATCACGAGCGGGAAATGCCGGCGCAGCACAGGGAGGCGCCCCTGGATCGACTGCGACCGTCAACTGAGCGCTGAGCCGCTTCGGCCGATCAAGCTGTTCGATCTATCTTGCAAGGCGTCGGGCTTTTGGCTTCAGTCGCGCGCTCCAGGTTCCGATCCGGATGCTGATCGTTGTATCCTACGATCAGATAAAGCGTTTCCTTCGACAGCCCGTATTCCTGCTCCAGTGCGTCGAACGAAGCTCCCTGCGCTCGACGGGTGCTAACCGCCCAGCTGAGTTCCTGGAGAATGGCGTCACGCAGTGAATCATATGGCAAAATCATGAGAGCGTCCTTTGCTGGCGACCTACGTCGCCGAACCATCCGAATTCTTGAGCCCTGGAGCTCGCCCGCCATCCGGAATGGCTTCGCGTAGGGCACCAAGGAAGCAGCCCTTTGACAAAGGGATACCAGTGACTTCCCTGACATTGTGGCCGTGAGATGCCCATGATCGTGAGATCCCCACGACATGCAGGCGGCTCAGACTGAAGTATCAGCGCTCGGCGAATGTCCCTTCACCCGGCCAGGCCCACTACAAAACACCCACCACGGCCGGTATCGCGCTCGGGCGTGTAGCACAAGCTCACAAGTATTTCCATAACGGCGTGAGTCCCCGTTTTGTTTCGTACTGCGCGCGGTAGAGCCTTCGCAACAATCGGACTACCCCTTCTTCGCGCTTGAGCGAGGCGCGACGCGTCGTACCGTCAATGCGGTGATCGCACCACACCGATCGTCTGCACCTCTGCACCAGTGTCTGAGATGGAGAATCAGCATGCCAAAAGCACCGAAGCCTTGGGCGTTGGTCACCGGAGCGGGCGGCTTCATCGGACATCACCTGGTGTCGTATCTGAAGGCGGCGGGCTATCGCGTGCGCGGCGTGGACATCAAGCTGCCTGAATACAGCGGCACAGATGCCGACGAATTCATGTTGCTCGACCTTCGGGAGCTGAAGAACTGTCTGACCTGCACCGCCGGCATGAAGTTTGTCTACAACCTGGCGGCTGACATGGGAGGGATCGGGTATATCACTGCGTCGCGCGCCGGCATCGCTCACAACAACTCCCTGATAAATCTTTACATGCTCGAAGCGGCGCGCCGCAGCGACGTCGAGCGGTTTCTGTTTTCATCGTCTGCCTGCGTCTATCCACACGGCTTGCAGACCTCTCCGGACGTGACACCGTTGCGCGAGGAGGACGCGTTTCCCGCGCAGCCTGAAGAAGGTTACGGCTTCGAGAAGCTCTACGCGGAGAAGCTCTGCCAGTACTATACGGAGGATTATGACCTGCCTACGCGTGTGGTACGATTCCACAACGTATATGGCCCGCTGGGGACCTACGATGGCGGCCGCGAGAAGGCACCGGCGGCAATGTGCCGTAAGGTGGCATCCGCCCCGAATCCCGGCCAGATCGAAGTTTGGGGAGATGGCAAGCAGACACGCTCGTTCATGTATATCGATGACTGCGTCGAGGGCATCGATCGCATCATGCGTTCGAATTACGGAACGCCACTCAACCTCGGCACGGATGAACTGGTTACTGTTGATGAACTCGCGGAAATCGTGATTGGGGCGTCGGAGAAGAAGATCACGTTGATGCACGATCTCTCCAAGCCGCAGGGAGTGCGCGGTCGCAACAGCGATAATGCGCGGTTGCGGGAGGTGCTGCGGTGGGAGCCCCGCATGACTTTGCGTAAGGGCATTGTTCCTACCTACCGTTGGATTGCCGCGGAACTGGCAGCCTCGGCATCGGTCGGCGTGCCCGGCGCGGTCGTTGCGGCGGAATAGGTGTCCTGGATAGAAATTCGCTTCGTTCCGTCATCGGCCGGGTGATGATCCATGTCGAACATCGACGAACGTCTGGCGCGTACCCATGCATTGCCGCCGCGCGGCGGTGAGCCGTTCGGGGTTGGCGGGGCATGGCGCCGGGGGAGGCTTCCGGGGAAGGGGGCCAGCCGGCGCCGGCTCTTCGCCGCGATTCGTTTTGCAGGCGACGTCGTATCTGGCGCCATGGCAATCGTTGCAGCGGCAGCGATCTTCGCCCTTGCGGCCGGCCAGTTTGGCTTGGCCGGTCGGATGCCGGCGCAGATGTGGTTGCTCTTGCTGCTGTTGCTTGGCATCAACTGTTCGCTCGGCCTCTACCGATCCAACATCAGAAGCCCGATGGAGCGCTTCCGCCTGCGCGCGACGGCAACGCTGTTGTTCGTCTTCGCCGGAATGCTGATGTGGATTCGTCAGGGTCCACTGGTCGAACTGGCAGTCGTTCCAGTGGTAGGCGTCATCGCGCTTGTCTTCGGTCTGTGGATCGAGCACTTGATCGGTGCGCCATTGGCCAGGTCCGGAATGTTTCGCGCCCCTACCGCGATTCTGGGTACCGGCGCAAACAGCCGGGCTCTTGCCCGCCTGTTGCTCAGCCACCCCGGTTGTGGGCTTCGCCCCATAGGATTCGTCGACGATGGCGTTCGCTCCGAAGACGTCGCGGACGAACCGGGCTTGCGACAGGATTTCCACGATGCAAGCTTGGGTTTGGCAAGTTCGGGCTTGCCGGTGCTCGGTACGCTTGACGGGTGGCGCGCCGTCGGAAGTGCGGAAGTGGTGATCGTGCCGGATTGCGAGAGCCTCCCCCGGGATGCTGCCGCGCTGTATCGGTTGGGGGCCCGGCAAGTCCTGGTGGTCACCAGGTTGGGCGAGTTTCCAACGTTCGGCCTTCAGGTTCGCAACAGTGACTGCTTCGTCGCCACGGAGCTGAATGGGCAGCCCAGCGATTACAGCGACGAGTTGAAGCGCGTCATCGATCTGGTCGTCGGACTGGCGCTCCTGCTTCTAGCTGCGCCGATCATCGGGCTGTTCGCACTCGCGATCAAACTCGTCGACCCGGGGCCTGCGTTCTATGGACAGTGGCGCGTTGGCCGTAACGGCAGACCAATCCGCGTTCTGAAGTTGCGCACGATGTACGGGGATGCCGAGCGGCGACTCGAGCAGGTGCTCGCGAGCGATCCCGACATGCGCAAGCATTGGCAGCGGCACTTCAAGCTGGAGCAGGATCCGCGCATCTTGCCGCATGTCGGCAACCTGATGCGGCGCGCCAGCCTTGATGAACTACCCCAGTTCTGGAATGTCGTTCGCGGCGACATGAGTCTGGTCGGACCGCGGCCGTTTCCCGCTTACCATTTGGATGCCTTCGACCCGGAATTCCGGGTGCTGAGAGAAGCCGTCGCGCCGGGATTGACCGGACTGTGGCAAATCTCGTCACGCAGCAATGGTGACCTGGACGTGCAGCGTGCGGAGGACTGCTTCTATATCAAGAACCGTTCGCTCTGGCTCGATCTGTATATTCTCATTGCGACACCACCCGCCGTGATCAGCGCCATGGGCGCAAAGTAGCTCCGAGTGGTACCCCGAATATCCAATAGCATCCGGAGAGTTCACCGCCGCTTGCGAAGCGGGTGTATCTCGAGTTGCAGGTTTGATCGCGAGCGCTGGTGGATGTCCGGCGGGCAATCGGAAGAACTTGCAAGAGAGAAGGGTGCGTGAATGGAGAAGAACGCCTCATGCGCCTCGAGATCCGGTTGTATATGAGGCCCGTTGTTTATGCCCCAGATTGCCGCCTGGGTCCGGTTCTGAACCCGGATCTTGCGAAGGATCGCCTTGACGTGAACCTTCACAGTGGCCTCTGCAATGTCGATCTTGCGCGCTATGCATTTGTTGGAATCGCCTTCGATTATGCAGCGGAGAATCAGCTTCTCTCGCGGAGAAAGCAAGGTCACGGCCGCCTCGTCTGCCGCAACCAGGATGTGCTCATCACGTGGATCGTCGCCCGCGACCTCGACCGTCCTGTGGCCATTGGCGTGGAGCATGTATGACAGGAAATCCGACGGGAAGATTGTTTCGCCCAACATGACAAGTTCTACGGACCTGATGAACCGGTCGCACGTGATGATGTTGACGAAATATCCGCTGGCGCCTGCGCGGAATGCCGAAGTCAATTCGTTCAGACGATAGTGCTGGGCAACGATCGCAATGCGCGCGTCCGCGTGCCGGCTTCTCAGAAGTTCGATTTGTTCGAGGGCCGCGCCGAAATCGTCGCCGGTATGGACAATAAGAAAAAGCGAAGGATCAGCGGCGGATTTGCTCGGCCGCAAATCATCGGCGCATGATACCGAGGCCAGGATACGAAAGTTCGCCGCGCATAGGATTCTGGCAAGCCCTTCCCGGAGCAGGATACTTTTCCCCACAAGGATGATTGCAAAGGAATGTTGCCTTCGCATGTCGGTGCTCCCAGCCCTGACGCAAATTGATTTCGTTGCAAATCCCCTGGTCTCGAATAGCAGGACGTAGTCCAAAGCTCCCGCTGTCCGTCGCGAGGCGTTGAAAAAGTTCAGAATTGGTTTGGGGAACTTTAGATTCGAATTCGTGATCACCCTATATATCTTTGGTTATATACCGCGACATACTGCAATGTTAGATTGCGAAAGCTCGAAAAAGATTGCCTTGGGTAGTTCCATGCGGGGGCATTCTGCGTCATTTTCGAGTTCCTAGGGAAGCATGCTCGGTGCGCGGGGTTCACGTAGGGGAACAGGCTGAGGACCGCCGATGCGTAGCACCAGGCTGGTGATCGCCGACATGCACCCAATCGTGCTGCACGGCTTGACGTCGGTTTTCGCTGAAGAGCGTGACTTCGTGATAGTTGCGTCTTGCAGCGATGGAGCAAGCTGTGTCGAAGCGATACGGAGCTTGGCGCCCGACGTCGCAGTGCTCGACTCGATGTCCGACCTGACAGGGGCGGAAATCCTCGCCACCGTCAACGCCGAGAGCCTTCTTACCCGGCTGGTGTTCTTTACCGCATCAGTTGATCAGGACGATCTCGTTGCGGCAACTGCGGCCGGTGTTTGCAGTGTGATTTCAAAGTCCTCGGCGCCCGAGCGTCTGGTCCAGTCCCTGCGGCAAATCGTGGATGGCTGGAATTTGCCGCGTCTCTCCTCGGCGCTGTATCCCCCTCGGAAGGTAAGAAACGACGCCAGCGAGAGTGTGCTGGAGGTGCTGACGGACCGCGAAAGCGAGATCATGCGACTGGTGTCCAAGGGATTGTCGAACAAGGAAATTGCGCGCCAGCTGAACATTTCCCAGGGTACGACAAAAGTGCATCTGCACCACATATATCAGAAGCTCGAAATCAATAACCGGACAGTACTTGCTGCGCTCGCTATATCGCGACAATGACAACGCGGTATCTCGCCGGTGGCGAATGGTCGGTGCCAGTTTCGAACGCCAGGCTCGGTAGCCCGGTGACCAACTGCTGTCTTGTCCTGGCCATCAGGTGTGCGGCTTCCATTCCGTTTGCCGGAGGGTGGATATGGATCATCAAGGCTCCCGCCTCATGCAGGCCTTCGGGACATTGGTCCCGGCCTTCCCGGGACTTTTCTCCTCGTTACGCCCGGGACCTTGGGCCTTGCGCTTGGCGGGACCTTGTCCCCTTACCGGTGTCTTCCGAAACAGTCTCAGATGGGATCGCGCGGCAGATCCCGATGCAGTGCCAGCCACGATGGTTACGTCACAATACAGCGCAAATGACCGTGCCGGCGAGAAGGATGATCATTGACATGTGATGTTGCTACGGTCGGGGGCGATCGAGGCCAATTATGCGTGCAGGGTCAGCCGCCATGGAGAGGCAACGGTTCTTTGAAGTCATTCTCGTAGGAAAGAATACTTTGCTCAGGGAAGGGCTCGCTGAAATATTGCGCGCAGAGAATTTTCGTATCGCAGCTTCTGTATCCAGCGCCGACGATCTGCGACAGAGCAAAGCCAGGCATTGCCTTCCGCTCTATCTTGTCGTCCATACCGGCGATGATTTTGATGTCGCGCTCGAGCAGATAGAGCGCTTCAGAAACCAGCGCCCGGACGCGCGCATTGCGATAGTGGCCGACCGCTATCGGATGAACGAGATAGGTTTGGCATTCCGCGCAGGCGTTAACGGATACTTCGTCAACATCATCAGCTGTGACAGGTTCATCAGGTCGATCGAACTGGTGATGATGGGCGAAACGATTTTTCCTCCAGCATCTCTATCGTTCATACTCGATGCCAATCGCCCCCGCCTGGTCGAGGCCGCGGCAGGCGATGGAAATGGTGAGCAAATTCTGTTTGCTGCGGGAGACGTGGCGACGCCCCTGCTTTCTCCGCGGGAGCAGGTAATTCTGCGCTGCATCACCGAAGGCGCCTCAAATAAATGCATCGCTCGCAGGATGGATATCACCGAGGCAACCGTGAAGACCCACGTCAAGGCGATCCTTCGCAAGATCCGGGTCAAGAACCGGACGCAGGCCGCAATCTGGGGTATAAAGAACGGATCACATATTCAGCCGGAAGCAGGCGGATGATGTCCGTGCCAACCTCTCGAAGCGAGGACAGGTCTTCAACTCCGGCAGGTCACCGGCAAGACCGCGCAGGGCGGCATCGGGGAAGCGCGGATCCACATCGAACGGGTTACCCCCGGGTTGCCCGGGAAACTGTGCTACGATTGCATGCGACGTATTGCCCAAGTATCGCTTTTGCTTCGCATGCTTAGAGCCGCCATGCGAGCACGATAAGGCCGGCTAACAATCACGGCTCGTGCGGGAGGGAGCATGCCTACGATCAAGGTAGCTCTGGTAGACGACCACCCGCTTATGCTGAATGGGTTACAGGATCTTTTGTCTCGATCCGGAGGCTTCGAGATCGTAGCGACGGGAAGGTCACCACGGGATATTCTGGAGATTTGCAAGGTTCATGAGCCGGAAGTTATCGTAGTTGACCTGTTCATGGGCTGCGATATTTGCGCGGTAATCTCCGCAGCGATTCGAATCGCCCCTCGAACGAAGGTTGTGGCTTTCACTGCGGCGCTGGGTGTGGAGCCGGCAATTTTGGCGCTGGATGCCGGCGCAACCGGATATGTCTCGAAAGGGGGTACTTCAGCCGAGCTTGTTCAAGCTATCGAATCCGTTCACGCTGGAGGGATCTACGTTACGCATCGCTTTGCGAGCGAGGTGATAGCGAGGCTGCGGGACGCACACTTTAGACGAAAGGCCGCGAAGGCCCTGATATTCAACGTTCGCGAGCTTCGGATCATACACTTGCTCACGATTGGAAAGACTGACGAGCAAATCGCGGTCGCGCTCAGGATCGACAGAACGACTCTCGATAATCACATGGCTGCCCTCAGGCAAAAGTTCAAGGCACGCAATCGCCGTGAGGCCGTGATCGAGGCGAGGAGAAACGCGCGTTTACCCACAATACACTGACCGCGCCATACTAGCTCACGTACCGTCCTGTGCAGATTTGGCTGGCGATAGCTGTCGCGAGCGCACACATGCGGCCAAACGTGAAATTCCCGATGATCGCAGGCCGGCGGTGTAAGAGGTCCGCACGCCGGCCAGAGGTCAGGAGATTTGACGCCGCCCCGACTGTGAACTGCGGTTAGTATCGTCCAGTTCACGCTCGGTAAACGCCTGTGCCGCAATGACAACCTCAAGGCGATTCCGTGCATTGAGTTTTTGCATCAAAATCGTCATGTAGTTCTTGACGGTCTTCTCGCTGATGTTCAGCGCGGTGGCGATTTCCTTGTTGGTTTTTCCACGCAACAGCAGTCGAACGATCTGATCTTCGCGGATGCTGAATCTCACCGCTTCCGCTGCGATTCTTCGCAGCGACGCATTACGCAGGCCGGCGATGACCTGGTTCGCAAAACTTTGGGTAATGTAAGTCTCGCCGTGGCGAACCGCTTCGACAGCCTGGAGCAGCTCTTGCGCGCTGCTACCTTTCCGGACGTATCCGTTTGCGCCGGCATCGAGCGCGCGAATGGCAGACTCCACGCCGGTCGCGGCCGTGAACGCCACAATCTTCGTGTTCGGTGAGATGCTGACCGACGCTGCAATGGCGCCGTAGACATCGCCTGCCATATTCAGATCGACGATGATGACGTCAGGGCGAAAGCGCGACGAAATGTCGATGATGTCTTTCGCCGACGAACCGGTCGATGTTATCTCGAGGTCCCGCGCGCGTGAAAACAGCGCGATGATGCCTTCAATCAGCAAGGGATGGTCATCAACAACGGCAACGGAAACCACAATAGGCCTCCAACACCAAAATGGACGCAACAAAAAATTCTGTAACCTAACTGAGGATAGTTTGCTCCATCAAACGGCAAATGTAAATGTTGACGTTCATACACCATTAACGGGTTGCGGAAGTCGCGCGGTGCTCCGTCAAGTCCTGCCTCGTAATCCTGCGGTAACCAGAGGTTACATTGCCTGTTTTTGGCCTGTTTTTGGCAACGCAGCAAATACCTTGATTTGGCGGTAAAAGTCCACGTCTAGTTGGAGCTTAAGGTAATCGGCAGTCTCGCTTGAATTTGGGTTCCATGGCCGCGCCGGGATGTCAGCTCAAAGGTGCCCTGGAGCGCTTCGACGCGATTTCGCAGGCCTGCGATGCCAAGTCCGGTTCTGGTCGGGCGGCTCTGGCGACGGCTATCGACGACTCCCGGACCTTTGTCGCTGACGACGATGATGATTGATTGCTCTTCAGTTCGAACCTCGACGTGTTGCTCGATCGCTTTTCCATGATGAAAAGCGTTGTTCAGTCCTTCCTGCGCGATCCGGTACAGGCACAAGGTGATTGCCCGCGTGAGATTTGCGGGCAGGTCGCCGATTTGGCTGCAGACCTTCGTCCCCGTCGCCTCCTCATGGTTTTGCACCGCATGCCGGATGATTTCACTTGGCGTGAATCCCTCCAGTTCGGGCAATACTAGTCCGATTGAGATATTGCGGAGCTCAGTCAATATTCGTCGTGTCAGACGTTCAATGGTGGGATCGGGCGTGTCGCTGCGTCCGGCCTCAGGCCGCTTCGTGGACGTGGGCTCGGTCACCTTGAGCATCAACAGGCTGACGAGTTGGATCGGTCCGTCGTGCAGATCCTGCCCAATCCGGGCGAGGAGTTCTTCGTTGGAGTCCGCGGCTTGCAAGCGTGCATCGTTTGCCAGGCGGCGCAACCTGTCATTCTGTACGGCAAGGCGTTTGGCTTCCAGCATATTCTGTATGAGATTCGACTGGTACCGGTTGACCAGGTTTGACGCGCTACGGACCATCAGGAACAGTATCAGCATCATGGGAGCGGTGACGGCGCCGACGATTGCGGCTGATGTCAGCCTGATCGAAGCGAGGTCCGCCGCAAGCTCCCTGCCATCGGTGTACACCTCTCCGACGGCGATGACTTCCTGCGTCCCTGTACGGAACAGTGGCGCATAAATTTCGATCAGCGGAGTATGCAGGTGTTTGTCGGCAGCGTTTTCGGGGTCTTCCAGATAATCAAACTCGCTGGTCGCCTTGCCTTTCAGAGCTGAGGTGATGTGACGCGACGGGAATCGCCGGCCGATGGATTCCCTATTGGTCGAGTACACCAGCGTGGCGTCCGGCAGCCAGATCTTGACCAGGGTCAGGTAGTCTCCAGGCTTTTCCGCAGCCAAATCATCCAGCTTCTTCATATTATCGGAGGAAAGGCTCCGGGAGGTGGCGAGGTCTTGAGCGATCGGCTCGAGAAAGACCTGGATGAAGCGAGCGCCTTCGTCGGCAGCCGCCTGCATCATGCTGGCCTCGATCCGTTGCGAGATTGCCAGCGACAGCAATCCCATCGAGACGGCTATCGTTGCGGTCGCCGCCAGGACAAATTTGCGGGCAAGCGAGGTAGTCCCGGTGCCGATCTTGCCAGATCGCCCAATCATTGTTTTGTGTCTTTGCGAAAGCGCAACGAACAACGTCGGAGAATACGGTGCAGCTCAACAAAGTATTGTTTTTGTCGCTTGTCAATTTAGTACAAAGAACGGCACTGCCCTGCCGAGGGTAGTGCATCCAGGCGCGACGACGAGCCCTGGGCGTGAAGCCTGCCAACGGTGCCGGTGCCGTCGCCGACGAGCACCTCAGCCAGGCGAAGTCTCGGGACCTTGGTCCCGATTTCCATCGGGACCTTTCTCCTCGTTCGCCCGGGACCTTGAGCCTTGCGCTTTGCGGGACCTTGTCCCCTTAGCGGCGCCTTCCGAACAGTCTCAGATGGCATCCTGGAGCAGGTCTCGCTGCAGCGTGAGCCACGGTGTTGGCGTCATGCGAGAGACCGAGCGCGATCGGGCTGGATGAGTTGCCATGACCACGAGACGGTCGACAGGGGCGAGATCGAGTTCAACCTGCGGTCAAGACCGTTGCGGCATTTCGGGCAGCGGCGTCGATGCAGATCCGCGCACCAGATTCATGATCAATTTGAACTTCAGCAACCCGGTCGCGGTCGCGATCCGGTCCAACAGGTGAGGGTGTCATGGTTGTCTATATCAAAAGCGATCTGGAATTCATCCTGAAGCAGATCAAGATTGCCGAGGACCATGCCCTTTACCTGCAAAGCAACGGAACGGCGGGCGCGCCGCTGTTCGGGACGAGCACGAGTGGCAATCCCGCATCGATCCCCTCGTACAACATCGCCTGGGGGCTACGAACGGTCGACGGGTCCTACAACCACCTGCTGCCGGGTCAGGAGCAATGGGGTGCCGCGGATCGCGAGTTCCCCGAATTGATGCCGCCTGAATACCGCACCGCGACCGCGATGGTCGATTTCGACGGCGATGGGCCGATGGCTCCGGTGCCGGTTCAGATGCCCTACACCCCCGGTAACGACGTGGATGGACCGGGACCCAACGCCACGCCGGGCGACGTCATCGACCCTTCGATTCGTATCATTTCCAATCTCATCGTCGACCAGACGCTGGGCAACCCATCGGCCATCCTGACCGCGCTGCAGAATGCCGGCGTCGACGATCCCGGCCTGGTCATCACCGGACAGATTTCGGACGCCTATGCGCCGCTGCGCCCCCTGTTCATCGATGTTGCGGAAGCGGCGCGAGAGCAGGCGTCAGCCGCCGCCGCTGCCGCTGCCAACCCGGGAAACGCAACGCTTCAGGCGGCATTGGCGACGGCCAATGCTGAGCTGGCCGCTGCTCAAGACGCGCTCGCCGCCGCCGCGGACGTGCCCGGCGGGCTCACCGAGATCCTCGCTGCCAATGGCATTACGCTTGATGGCGCCAACCTTCACATCCCCAATACTGCGCCCGACGAGGGTCTGTCGGCTCCGTTCAACTCATGGTTCACGCTGTTCGGCCAGTTCTTCGATCACGGACTCGATCTCGTCAACAAGGGCGGCAACGGCACGGTGATGATTCCGCTGCAGCCCGATGACCCGCTTTATGTCGAAGGCAGCAACACCAATTTCATGGTGCTGACGCGCGCCACGACGTCGCCGGGGGCGGATGGCTACCTCGGTGACGATCCCACCACCATCGGAGTGGACGAAAGCCTGGACGATGGCCGTCCGGTCAATACGACCACGTCATTCGTCGACCAGAACCAGACCTATGCCTCGCATCCCTCGCATCAGCTCTTCCTGCGCCAGTACGTGTCGACGCCGGACGGTCCGGTGGCGACCGGCAAGCTCATCGAAGGCGCCAACGGTGGGATGGCGACCTGGGCCGAACTGAAGACACAGGCGGCCACTATCCTCGGGATCCAGCTGACCGACCAGGATGTTGCAGCGGTGCCGCTGATGCGGACAGATCCCTATGGCAACTTCATTCCGGGCGAGAATGGCTTCCCGCAGTTGATCATCGGCATCGGCGCCGATGGCATCCCCAACACGTCTGACGACGTGGTCATCGAGGGTAACCCCGACAATCCGGTCGATCCGCACAACGTCTTCGGCACGGTCGCGCCCGAAGTTCCGGTGCGCTCGGTCTTTACCAATCACGCCTTCCTCGCCGACATCGCGCATGGCGCGACGCCGGACGGTCTCGCCGATGGCGACACTGAAATCGGCGGCAACATTCCCGTGGACGGGGTGTACGACAACGAATTGCTCGACGCGCACTTCATCGCCGGCGACGGCCGCGCCAACGAGAATATCGGCCTGACCGCCGTCCACCACGTGTTCCATTCGGAGCACAACCGGCTCGTCGAGCATACCAAGGAAGTCGCTTTTGCCGACGCCCAGGCCATGCTCGATGGCGGCGCCTCCGAGGCCGAGGCGGTAGCGTTCCTCAACGAATGGCTGGCAGTCGATGTAACGAGCGTTCCGGCAAGCGCGGTCAACCTGATCTGGGACGGCGAACGGCTGTTTCAGGCCGCCAAGTTCGGCACCGAAATGCAGTACCAGCATCTCGTGTTCGAGGAGTTCGCCCGCAAGGTGCAGCCGACCATCAACGCCTTCCTGGTGCCCGATGGCTTCGACACGACCATGGATCCCTCGATCGTCGCCGAGTTCGCGCATGTGGTCTACCGCTTCGGCCACTCGATGCTGACCGAGTCGATCGATCAATTCGATCCGAACTTCGCGCCCAACCACATCAGCCTGATCCAGGGGTTCCTGAATCCCACGGCCTTTACCGGCCCTGGTGGCACGATCGAAGATGATGTCGCCGCCGGCGCCATCATCCGCGGCATGACCCGCCAGGTCGGCAACGAGATCGACGAGTTCGTGACCAGCGCGCTGCGCAACAACCTGCTCGGCCTGCCGCTCGACCTCGCGACGATCAACCTGGCTCGCGGCCGTGACACCGGCGTGCCCTCGCTCAACGAAGCGCGCCGCACCTTCTTCGAGGCGACCGCCCAGGACGTCCGGCTCGCGCCCTATACGAGCTGGATCGACTACGCGGGACACCTCAAGCACGAAGCATCGATCATCAACTTCATTGCTGCCTATGGCTCGCATGACCTGATCGAGGCGGAAGCCACGGTCGTCGGCAAGCGGGCGGCTGCGATGGCCATCATCTTCGGAACTCCGCAGGGTGTCGACATCGACGGCGACGGCATCGACGAGCGCACGATTGCGGCGCCGGCGGATGCCAGTGATTTCCTCAACGGTATCGGCGCCTATGCCACTGATCTGGGCGGACTCGAGAACGTCGATCTCTGGATCGGCGGCCTGGCCGAAGAGATCATGCCATTCGGCGGCATGCTCGGCTCCACCTTCAACTTCGTGTTCGAAGTGCAGATGGAGAATCTGCAGAGCGGCGACCGTTTCTACTACCTGCAGCGCCTCGACGGCCTGCACCTGTTCGGCGAGATGGAGAACAACTCCTTCGCATCCATGATCATGCGCAACACCGATGCGACCCACCTGCCGTCCGACGTGTTCTCGACACCGGGCCTGATCCTCGAGGTCGACCCGACCCGCCAGTTCAACGATCTGGATGGCGATGGCGACCTGGAAGGCGGCGACCCGCAAGGTGGCGGCATCCTCACCCCGTTGGTGGTTCGGAACAACCCGGCCACGCCGGGGACGGACGCCAATTATCTGCGCTACACCGGCGGTGACCACGTCGTCCTCGGCGGCACCGACGCGGCCGACATCATCATCGCGGGTATCGGCGACGACACGCTGTTCGGCGATGGCGGCAACGACAACCTCGAAGGTGGTTTCGGCAACGACATTATCAATGGCGGCGACGGCGATGACATCATCAAGGATTCCGGAGGCGACGACAACATCAAGGCCGGCAGCGGCAACGACGTGGTCCACGCCGGTCCGGGCCTCGACCTGGTTCTTGGCGGGGCTGGGCAGGATTTCATCTTCCTTGGGACCGACGAGGGGTCGGAGGTCTTCGCCGGCGAAGGCAACGACTTCATCTTCGGTAACAAGAACGCCGAGCGCATCCTTGGCAACGAGGGCAACGACTGGATCGAAACCGGCACCTTCGACGGCGCCCCGGGCGACAATTTCGACGAAATCTTTGCCCACGACGGCATCGACGGACACGACGTGTTCCTGGGCGACGGCGGCTTCGACGAGTTCATCGGCGAGGGCGGCGACGACATCATGGTCGGCAGCGCCGGCCGCGGCAAGATGGTCGGCATGTCCGGTTTCGACTGGGCGACCTACAAGGACAACCTGCTCGGCGTGAACGCCGACCTGTCCATCCCGATCGTCTTCGACGAGGCTCCGGTGTTGCCGCAGAACGCCGCCCTCGACGAGTACGAGTCGGTGGAAGGGCTCTCCGGCACCAGGTTCAACGACGTGCTGAAGGGCACCGAAGATGTGGCCGCGGATCGCGCGCCATTGTCTGCCGGCGGCACCACAGGGTTCCGCGGCAGCGCGCTGACCGAGGAAGGTATCGCTCTGATCGCTGGCCTGCAGGAGGTTCTTGGGGACGGCGTCACTTCCTTTGATGGTGGAGATATCATCCTGGGCGGCGACGGCAGCGACGAGATCACTGGCAATGCCGGTGACGACATCATCGATGGCGACAAGTACCTGGACGTTCAGATCGGCGTCTTCGCCCCCGGCGATTCCGAGCATGCCGGCCCGCCGATCGCCCTGCACAAGTCGATGACGACGCTCGCCGCCAGCATGTTCAACGGCTCGATCAATCCGGGCCAGTTGGGCATCGTGCGGACGATCAGGAACAGCAACGACGACGTCGACAGCGACGGGATCGCCGATGTCGATCGGGCGGTGTTTTCCGGAAACCTGGACGAGTACGACATTACCTTCAACCCGAATGGCACCATCACCGTGGCCCATACAGGCGGGCTGGCGACCGACGGCACGGATACCGTCCGCAATGTCGAAGTGCTCGACTTCGCCGACCAGGATATCCTGCTGCAGGTGCCGACGCTGGACCTGCACGGTCCCAGCACCACCACAACCACCGCAACGGTGGCGCAGGCCTACCGCGACCAGTTCGGCGCCAACGCCTATACCAACAATAATGGCGCTTCGAACTGGAACGGGAACTGGACCGAAACCAACGATACCGGCGGTGCTACCGGCGGAGACGTGAGCGTCGCTGGCGGCAGACTGCAATTCATCCAGGGAACTGATGGCAATGAAATCATTGCCCGTGCCGTCAACCTTGCGGGTGTCACCAGAGCCACTCTGTCCTTTGACTACCAGGCCGACGATCTCGACGGCGGCGAGAACGTGGTGCTCGAAGCACGCAACAGCACGACCGGAGCATGGACCGCACTGACAACGCTCGGCGGCGATGTGACCGACGACTTCTCCATCCAACTGCCCACCGCGCTGATCGGGGCGAATACGCAAATCCGCTTCCGCGCACAGGGCACCTATGAAGCAGGCGAGAACTTCTTCATAGACAACGTCAACATCCAGACCGAAATCGACACGATTACGCCGGTTCCGGGCGGGCCCGGGAATAACTACGAGACCACTTTCACCGAAGATGCGGGGCCCATTGCAATTGCCCTCGGCACGGTGATCACCGATGACGGACCGACCATCAATTCGGCTCGTGTCGTGCTTACCAATGCCAGCGCGGGTGATGTCCTCTCCGTGGCAGGTACCTTGCCAGGCGGTATTACCTCCGCGGTTGACGTCAGCGTTGCCGGCCAGATCACCCTGACTCTCACCGGCAACGCATCGCCGGCGAGTTACCAGACGGCTATAAACCAGGTGCGCTACAACAACACCTCGCAGAATCCGGACCCTGCGGCACGCATCCTGCAGGTCACCGTCAATGATGGCCTTCTCGACAGCGCGGTCGCCACAACGACGATTACGGTAGTGGCGCAGAACGATGCGCCCTCTGCCAACAACGACACCGTGATCACGAACGTGGCGGCGGGCGCCACAATCTCGATCTCGCAGGCGGCCCTGCTCGCCAACGACACGGATCCCGAGGGACAGGCCGTCACCATCGCCGTAGTTGGCGGCGCCTCCGGTCTCGCGTCAGGTCCCACGCTGGGAGCCGGCGTCATCACCCTCACTGACAATGCCACGTCGGGTGGCACGTTCACTTACACTGGCAGCGACGGGACGGCCACCGATCCAGCGACCGTCACCGTCAACCGTGTCACGACCACGGGTATCGCCGGCACCGGTTCTAGCGAGATCATCATCGGCAACGGGGGGGCCAACACGATCACCGGTGGCGGTGGTAATGACCACATCAGTGCCGGCGACAGCGGCGACACCATCAATGGCGGCCTCGGCAACGACGTGATCCTCGCTGGCACCGGCAACGACACGATCACCTGGAATGCCAACGGGGCCGGCGACACCGACGGCTTCGACATGGTCAATGGCGAGGCGGGGGGCGCCGATACCTTCACTGTGAATGGACGGGCGACCGAGACAGAGACGTTCCGCATCTATGCCAGGGCGGCGGCGCTCGCCGCAGGTATAGCGGTTTCCGGGGTTGACACGGAGATCGTGATCACCCGAACGGTTGGCCTGACCACGACGATCATCGCCGAACTCGACAATATCGAAGAGATCACCGTCAACACGCTCAACACCACCAGCAATACCGGTAACAATCCGACGCAGCCGGATGGAGGGACGAGCAACGGCGACACCATCCAGGTGATCGGCGACTTCACCGTTACCAGCCTCAACTTCAGCACCATCACCATCGACGGCAACGCCGGCGATGATACGATCGACATCTCGTCGCTCGACTCTGCCCATCGCATCGTCTTCCGCTCCAACGGCGGCAACGATACCATCGTCGGCGCGATGCGGCCGCAGGATGTCATCGAACTGCCGGATGGCGAGACGATCGATGACTACGTCCAGACCGTTACCAACGGTGTGACCACCCTGACGAACGGGAACCACAGCATCTCGTACGTCGCGAGTGGTGATGGCCCGCAGATCGGTGGTGCGGTGGATGAGGAAACCACGCCGCCGGCGGCGGGCGCGCCGAAGATCGGAACGCCTCAGGCGGATGTGCTGATGGGGACGGCCGGTGACGACAACATCATCGCCTTTGCCGGAGATGACGTTGCCATGGGCGATGCCGGGGCCGATGTGATCTCGGCCGGGGAAGGCGGCGATTTCGTCAGTGGCGGAGCAGGCCGGGACGTGATCTTCGCCGGCGCAGGCGACGACCAGGTGCTTGCCGGCGCGGACAACGACATCGTCTACGGCGATGCCGGAGCGGATCGCATCTTCGGCGATCAGGGCAACGACATGATCACCGCCGGGGCGGGTGACGATGCGGTGTTCGGCGGCGCCGGGGACGACCTGTTCGTAGCGGAAATCGGCGACGGCAACGACGTCTACTTCGGCGACGAAGGCGGTGGCGGCACCGGCATTGATACTCTCGATATGTCGGCGGCGACCGCGAACGTCACCGTCAACCTCGGATCGGGTGCGTTGTCCAACGGAACGGCGTCGAGCTCCCAGACGGGTAACGACACGATCTGGGGAATTGAGAACGTCAATACCGGATCCGGCAACGACACCATCACCGCCAGCAATGCAGTCAACGTGATCAACGGCGGTGCCGGTAGTGACACCTTCAAGTTCACGTCAACCGTGGCCGCCAACGGCGATACTATCGTCACCTTCGAACCCGGCGACCGGATCGACCTGACTGCTATCGATGCCAATATCGGCACGGCCGGCGACCAGAGCTTCACGCTTGTCAGCGGTGCACCCACGGCGGCAGGGCAGCTCGGAGTGACGCTTGAGACCCGCGCCGACGGCGACGTTACGGTTCTCCAGGGCAACATCGACGGTAACGGCGATGCCGACTTCACGATCGAGATCGCAGGTCATCATAATCTGACCAGCGCGAATCTCGGTCTCTGAAGCACCACAACATGACGGGAGGCAGATGACTGGTCTGCCTCCCGTCCAGCCGCATTTTCAGGACGTCATCTTTTTCAGCTTTTTCCAGCCTTGGCGGCATCACATGGTCAATCCAAAAGAACTAACTCCCGCGAAGCGTCGTAACCTTGCCGATCTGACGCGCGGATTTCGCGGCATTGTGTTCTTCCTGTGCCTGATTTCCGGGGTGATCAACGTGCTGGCATTGACCGGATCATTGTACATGATGCAGATCTACGACCGGGCGCTGACGAGCGGCAGCATTCCGACGCTTCTCGTTCTTTCGAGCCTGGTCATCGGCCTATATCTCTTCCAGGGTTGCTTCGACGTCATTCGCACCCAGGTGCTGGTTCGGGTAGGCGCCCGGCTTGATCAAAAGGTGGCGCCGCTGGCGCATCGAGTAGCGATCGACATGCCGCGTTTCGGTTTCTCGACTTCGGAAGCCCTCGAACGGGGACGGGACGTCGATACGGTTCGCGGCTTTCTCGGTAGCCAGGGGCCGGCGGCGCTGTTCGACCTGCCATGGATGCCAATCTATCTGGCGTTTATCTACTTTCTGCATCCGGCCCTGGGGGCGCTGACATTCGCCGGCGCATTCGTGCTCACGGTTCTCACCGTCGTCAGCGAAATCATGACGAAGCGTCTCAGCGTTTCCACCCGTAAGGCGGCGATGGCGCGCAACACCATTGCCGACACCAACGCGCGCAGCGCGGAGGTCCTCAAGGCCATGGGTTTTGCGGGCCGCGCCGTGAAGCGCTTCAACGAAGCCAACCGTGAACATCTGGAGCTTCAGACCAGGGCGAACGACATCACAGGGACGTTTGCCGCGGTGTCGCGGGTGCTTCGCATGTTGCTGCAGTCGGCGGTACTCGGCCTCGGTGCCTATCTTACAATCAAGGGCGAACTCACCGCTGGGGCCATCATCGCATGCTCGGTGGCATCCGCGCGGGCCTTGGCGCCGGTGGACCAGGCGATCGGAAACTGGAAGCCTTTCGTCGCCGCCCGGATGGCTTACCAGCGGCTTCGCGATACGGTCGTAGCGCTGGCAGCTGCTGACGAGCCCATGAAGTTGCCTGCGCCGAATCAGCGTCTCACCGTTGAGAAGATCACGGTCGCAGTGCCCGGTTCCGGGCAGATCATCTTGAGCGATGTCGCCTTCGAGCTTGAGGCCGGCCAGGCGCTGGGCATCATTGGACCCAGCGCCGGCGGGAAGACCACGATGGTTCGCGCGCTTACCGGTATCTGGCCGGTGCTGCGCGGCAGCGTCCGGCTCGATGGTGCCGATCTGACTCAATGGCGCGAGGAGGAGATTGGACAGCACATTGGCTATCTTCCTCAGGAAGTCAGCCTGATGGACGCGACGATCGAAGACAACATCTGCCGATTCGAACCTCAGCCGGATTCCTTGAGGATTGTGAAAGCGGCCAAAGCGGCGGGCGTGCACGACATGATCCTGAAAATGCCCGAGGGTTACCGGACCCAGCTCGGCCCGCAGGGAACGGCCTTGTCGGCGGGGCAGCGGCAACGCGTGGCACTGGCGCGTGCGCTTTACGGCAATCCATTCGTCGTCGTCATGGACGAACCCAATTCGAATCTTGATGGCGAGGGAGAGGAAGCTCTGACCCGGGCGATCGAGGGGATCAGAGCGCGGGGTGGCATCGCCATTGTGATCGCGCACCGCCCCAGTGCACTCGTCGCCGTCGATTTCGTTGCGATTGTACAGAATGGCCGCATGGTCTCTTTCGGCAAGAAGCAGGACATCATGACGCCTGGACCACAGCCGGCAGCGCGGACCATGCCAGACCAACTCCAAACGCAAGTACGGAGGCCAGCATGATCATAACCAAAGGACTCCAGGCCGCACCGCGATCGCAGCAGTCGCAACCGACGCGCGAGGATTATGTCGAGCCTGAACAGCAGAAGAGGAGGATCGTACCTCTTGCCTTTCTGCTGTTTCTGACTGGATGTGCCGCATATCTGAAGAGCTTTCTGCCCGTCAAGCTCGAAGCTCGCGAATCGCAACAGGCCGGCAAGCGTGATGACGGAGATCAAAGCGACCAGCCATTGGACGACGCGATCACCGCTGCGGCAGAGGAAGCTCAAGAAGAGGCAGAATCAGAAGAACGTAATGCCGGATCGTCTGACAAGGTGTTCCCGATCCGGATCGCATACGACAATGACGACAACCCAACGTACGGCTCTCCCGCGGTTCAACCAGCGCCTCCGTTCTCGCTTCGTGTCGCGACCGTCCCGATCGGGGATACTATCCGGACCAGCAACGATAATCATTCATCTGCCGCATCAGGATTGGGCGAAGGCGGGAAGGGGGGCGGGGGAGGAGGCGGCGGCGGCGGTGGTGGCAGCGGCCACGACAGGCCACCATTCCCTCGCAACCCGAATCCACCCGTCGTCACATCGCCGGATCCCGTTCGCAACCGGGCGCCGCGGTCCAGTGGACCGGTGCACCTGCAGGACATGGTCGGCTGCCAGGCATTGATGATTTCCGTGCTGGCCTTGTTGGCCGGGACCACCGATCCGGATGGCGATCGGCTAACAATATCGAACCTCTCGTCGAGTTCCGGGACACTCACACCAACCGAAGACGGTGGTTGGATGTTCGTGCGCGACAGCGGCATGCTGGGCAACGTCAACCTGACCTATACGATCTCCGACGGCTCGGCATTCGTACAGCAGACGGCCTATTTTAGCGTGGTCGAAGCGCCACCGATCATTGGGACGATTGGTGATGATAATCTTCTCGGCACGAACTGCGGCGAGACCATCGACGGTCGCTCCGGTGACGACAACATCGATGGTCGCGGCGGCAGCGACGTCATTATTGGAGGAGAGGGCGACGACCACATCATCGCCGGATCCGGCGACGATATCGTCTACGCGGGAGCGGGTAACGACGTCGTCTTCGGCGGATCTGGCAACGACATCGTCTTCGGCGGAGCTGGCAACGACCAGCTTCACGGAGAGGACGGTGACGATACTATTATCGGCCAGGAGGGCAACGATTTCATCTCGGGTGGCTCGGGAGCGGATATTCTGATGGCCGGCGAGGGCAACGATATCCTTCACGGAGACGCGGGGAATGACACGCTGGATGGCGACGGCGGCCATGATTACCTCGCTGGAGGAACGGGCAATGACGTAGTCAATGCGGGCGACGGCAACGACTTCCTGCTGGGGGGCGACGGCAACGACGTACTGTCCGATGGAACGGGCTCCGACACGGTCATGGGCGATGCCGGTGACGACCGCGTCGTGGCTGCGATCGACGCGGCCGATGATACCTACGACGGGGGCTCCGGGCACGATGTGCTGGATTACTCGACCGCAACCCTCAGCGTCACGGTCGACGTCGGACGTGGCAAGGCCAACGGCGTTGATATCGGTCACGATCTGATCGCTGCCTTCGAGGAAGTGATTGCCGGATCCGGCGATGACCATATCGTGGCCGGATCCACTTCGGTTTCGATGACGGGAGGTGAAGGCAACGATACGTTCGAGTTTCACAGGTCCGAGGATCAACAGGCGATGACGGTTCGCAAGATCACCGACTTCACGGTGGGCGACCGGATCGTGGCCGCGACCTACGAGATCAGCTACCTCAAGGAAGATGGCGTCGAAGGGACAATCTCTGACATGTTTGACGACATCTACCTGTCGGCAAATGGCGACCATCGGCCTGTGCGCTTCCGGTTCGAGGAACTGGACAGCAACCAGATGACGCTGGTGGAAGTGCACGACCGCCCTGACACCGATGAGTTCTTCACCATCGAACTTGTCGGACATCATAACCTTCAATTCACCGTTGCCGTCGGCTAAGGCAGCCGAGGAACCAGGCCATGAAACATTACGATCCCAAAAAATTCGTCCCGGAAACATCGCGAGTTGCCGTTGCCAACGCCGCCGACCGGTCCTTTCGGCTGTGGCCAAGGGTGCTGGGTGGTCTGGCGCTCGTGGTCCTGCTGGTGCTCGGTTGCGGCGGGTGGGCCGCAATCGCGAGGCTGGAAGGAGCTGTCGTCGCCGCCGGTACGGTGAAAGTGGACCAGAACCTGAAGGAGGTCCAGCACCGGGACGGGGGCATCGTGAAGACGCTCGCGATTCGGCAGGGCGACCTCGTCAGGGAGGGCCAGGTTCTGGCGACGCTGGACGACGTCCAGATCAGGGCGGAGTTACTTATTGTCCGCTCGCAATTGGGCGAGGCCATGGGCCGCCAGGCGCGGCTGATGGCAGAACGCGACAATCTTCGCTCAATCGAATTCCCGACCGATCTCGGACGGATCTCGAGCGCTGCGGACATCGTGATTCACGGAGAAAGCCGCCTGTTTGCGGGCAACAAGCTGGGCAGGGACAGCCAGAAGGAGCAACTCGAGCTGAGCATCAGTCAGACCCAGGAGGAGATCAGGGGCATGCAGGCGCGGCTCGCGGCCAAGGAGGAGGAGATAAAGCTCGTTGGTGCCGAGCGCGACAAGCTGGATCATCTGTTCGAGAAGAAGATCGTCGAGTACACGCGGGTCTATTCGGCGCATCGTGATTGGGCGCGCATACTGGGAGAGCGAGGCGAGATCTCGGCCAGCATCGCGCGCGCTAAAGTTCGCGCCAGCGAGATAAGAGTGCAGATCATCGCCGTCGACCAGAATGCCAGCACCGAGGCGCAGCGCGAGCTGCGCACCGTGGACGCCCGCATTTCCGAACTGAGCGAACGCAAGCTGGCGATCGAGGATCGCCTGTCCCGAACTGAAATTCGGTCACCCGTCTCGGGTTACGTGAACGAACTGTTTGTGCATACGGTTGGTGGCGTCATTACGCCCGCGGCAAAGATTGCCACGATCGTCCCTCAAAACGTGGAACTCAAGTTCGAGATCAGGATATCGCCTGCCGACATCGACCAGGTGAAGGAAGGGCGGTCCGCCAGGGTACGTCTCACGGCTTTCAATCGCACGACGACGCCCGAGATGAAGGGTCGGGTCGTCATGGTTTCCCCTGCCTCCGCGCGAGATCCTATAAGTGGGCAGGAGCACTACGTTGCATACGTCAGTCTGCTATCAAGCGAGGAGCCCGTCATCCAATCGAGTGGAATGAAACTGGTGCCCGGAATGCCGGCGGAGGTGTTTATTTCGACACAGGAAAGAACAGTCGCCTCGTATCTGTCCAAACCCTTCACCGACCAGATGAATCGCGCCTTCCGCGAGCGCTGACGTCCCTGCAGCCCCGCGCGATGGAGGAAGCACCGCGGGAAGCCATTTTCGCGCGACATCGATTTGTCGCACGGCGCGTGCCGTGCCGGCGGCTCACTTGGCCGACGGGGCTGCGGTTGCCTTGGACGTTTGCGTAGGGACCCGCCGGCTGCCGAAGTGCGGATGCCTTCCACCGCGGTGACGCCAATAGCGATGCTTGCGCGGGGTCGTATTCACATTGGGCGTCGCGGTTTTCGCAGACGCTCCCGGGGCACTCGACTGAGCCATCGACAGATTCTGAGGCACCGTAACGGCCGCCAATGCGCCGATAATGATGGCGCTAAATACCAGTCGGATACCCATGCTTGCCTCCGTGTGTGCGTGTGTGTGTGGATAACCTTTGTCGTCAAATGACCCGAACATCGTACATTGGAGGGCTGAGCCATCCACTCAGGTGATCTCGCTGGCTGGCGCTAAGGGTAAAACCCGATAGCGATGGGGAGATGTTTCGTTAGGTTGTTAGCAACCGCAGCAATTCACGAGGGTGTGATGGTAGCCGTTCCTCCGGCGAAACCGGGCCGCGAGGCCGTTCTGGTCGATCTCGCCCTCCAGGGTGGCGGTTCTCACGGGGCCTTCACGTGGGGTGTGCTCGACCGGCTGCTCGAGGAACCATGGCTGCGTATCGATGGCATCTCCGGCACCTCCGCCGGCGCGATGAATGCCGTGGTGCTGGTCGATGGTTATGAAAAGGGCGGGCCCGAGGGCGCGCGGGCGGCACTCGAAGAGTTCTGGCGGCGCGTCTCGCAATCGGCCCGGTTCAGTCCGATCCGGCGCAGCCCGATGGATGTTTTGCTCGGCCGATGGAGTCTGGACAACTCGCCGTTCTTCCTTGCCTTCGATTTGGCCGCGCGCGTGTTCTCGCCTTACGACCTGAACCCGCGAGGCGCCAACCCCTTGCGCGATATATTGGCCGACTGCGTTGACTTCGAACGAGCGGCGAAATCCAAAATCCGCCTGTTCGTGACCGCCACCAACGTCCGCACCGGGCGCGGCCGTGTGTTCCGAAACAACGAACTCACGCCGGATGTGCTGCTGGCGTCAGCCTGCCTGCCGACGCTGTTCCAGGCCATCGAAATCGACGGCGAGGCCTATTGGGATGGCGGCTATTCGGGCAATCCGACCATCACGCCGTTGGTGCGCGAGTGCGCATCGCAGGATACGCTGCTCGTTGCGGTCAACCCCGTTGAACGCCAAGGCACGCCGCGTTCGGCGCGCGATATCCTCGATCGCCTGAACGAGGTTTCCTTCAACGCCACGCTGCTGAAGGAATTGCGCATGATTGCGCTGTTACGTCAGGTTGCGGACGTCGGCAGCGGCGAAGGGGCTCAGTGGGCGGGCATGCGGATTCATCTCATTTCCAGTACGGCCCTGGACAAGCTCGGTGCATCCTCCAAGTTCAACGCGGAATGGGACTTTCTGACCATGCTGAAGGTTGAGGGTCGCCGCTGCGCGGAAGACTTCCTGGCCAAGCACGGCGCGAATGTCGGCAAACAGTCCACCATCAATCTCGACGTCCTCCTGGAGCAGGTCTGATTCCATGGGCCTTCTGGGTATCCTCCTGGCGCTGGGGCTGCTCGTCTGGCTGGCTTTTCGCGGATGGAGCGTGCTTCTGCTGGCGCCAGCAGCAGCGCTGATTGCTGCTGCTGTCTCGAGGGAGCCGCTACTCGCCCATTGGACCCAGACCTTCATGGGCAGCGCGGCGCAGTTCCTCGCGCAATTTTTCCCGCTGTTCCTGCTCGGTGCGCTGTTCGGCAAGCTGATGGATGACAGCGGCTCGGTTACCGCCATCGCGGGCTTCATGACCGAGCAGCTGGGTCCGCGCCGCGCCATACTGGCCGTGGTGCTCGCAGGTGCGTTGGTGACATATGGCGGCGTCAGCCTGTTCGTTGCCTTTTTTGTGTTGGCACCGATGGCCCAGGCGTTGTTTCAGGCCGCCGACATTCCACGTCGGCTGATGCCGGCGGCGATTGCACTCGGCACTTCGACGTTCACGATGACGGCGTTCCCCGGAACGCCCGCCATCCAGAATGCTATTCCAATGCCGTTTTTCGGCACTACGCCGTTTGCCGCGCCCGGCCTTGGCGTCATCGCATCGGCGATCATGCTGGGATTTGGATTGTGGTGGCTCGCCCGTTGCGAAGCTGCCGCCCGGCGGGCGAACGAGGGCTATGGCGGTGGTGCCGATGTCTCCCCGCGCGCGGTTGCCGATGACCAGATCATCCGGGAGCGGGCGACGACCGCCCGCGAGTTCGATCCCGCCGAGATCGGCCACGGCCGCCATGGGGAAACCCCGGTGCCGATTGCCATTGCGGTGCTGCCGCTGGTTGTCGTCGTGAGCGTCAATCTCCTGATGTCGCTCG
Organism: Pseudomonadota bacterium; assembly: GCA_023422775.1. Taxonomy (GTDB): domain Bacteria; phylum Pseudomonadota; class Alphaproteobacteria; order Rhizobiales; family Xanthobacteraceae; genus Bradyrhizobium. The sequence continues at coordinate 96,903 of JAFAGM010000019.1, read as the reverse complement.
TCATTCTGCCGCGTCTGGATTTTTCGTTCCTGGCGGAGCCGCATTGGGGTGCCACCTCGCTGTCGGCCGTTGCCGGTGTCTGGTCGGTGGCTGTGGCACTCGCGGCCGCGATCCTCGTGCTTGTCCTTTTCAACCGCCAGCGGTTGCCGGCCTTGCGCGAGAGCATGGATGCCGGCGCCAACGCCTCCGTCTTGCCGGCCTTCAGTGTCGCCAGCCTTGTCGGCTTCGGCGCCGTCGTCGCGATGCTGCCCGCGTTCGCGGCGGTGCGCGACTGGGTGCTTTCGATCGGAGGCGGGCCGCTGGTCTCGCTCGCGGTGGCGACCAACGTGCTCGCTGCCCTGACCGGCTCGGCCTCCGGCGGCATGACGATCGCGCTCGATGCCCTCGGCGATATCTATATGCGCATCGCTGCAGAGCAGGGTATCAATCCCGCGTTGATGCACCGGGTGGCCGCGATTGGCTCCGGTACCCTCGACAGCCTGCCGCACAATGGAGCTGTCGTGACGCTGCTCGCCGTTTGCGGTTCAACGCATCGTGAAAGTTATCTCGATATCGTCATGGTCGGGATTGTCAGCGCCCTCATCGCCCTGGTGGCCGTCATTGTGCTGGGCTCGATGTTTGGCTCCTTCTAGGAAGTACCCGGGTGTGAAGCGGACAGGCCCGCGGGACATTCCCGGTTGCTCTATGCCGCAGTTTCGCAGCATCATCGCAGTTGGAGAGTTTCGATCATGCGAGCGAAAATGTTCAGATACGCAAAAATTGCCGGAGCGCTGCTGGGCGTGGCCCTGCTGACTTTCCTTGCCGTCCGCATCTACGATTCGCAGAAGGGGTTGCCGCTCGAGCCTTGGCATACCTACGTTCCGGATGAACTGCGCACGGAAAAACTCGAGGCGGCGAACTGGACGGAGTATCTGGCGGCCGAGGCCAGGATATTCGACGATGTCCGGCGCGAGGTTTCCCGGAAACTCGACGCGGGCGAACGCGTGCCGGCCAATCGCTATTTTGAAGGCAGTCCGATCTACCCGGGGCACTTTGTGCAGGATTTCAATCGTTCCTTTGTGCTCGAGCCGAAGGGAAAGCCGGTCGGTGCCGTCGTGCTTCTGCATGGCCTGACGGATTCCCCCTACAGTCAGCGCCATATCGCGGGCTTCTACCGTGACCAGGGGTTCGTGGCTATCGTGCCGAGGATGCCGGCACACGGCACTGTCCCTGCCGCACTGACCGACGTGGAGTGGGAGGACTGGATGGCGGCAACGCGACTCGCGGTGCGCGAGGCGCGCGCCCGCACCGGACCGTCCGCGCCGTTGCATCTGGTCGGTTTCTCCAACGGCGGCGCGCTGGCGTTGATGTATGCGCTTGATTCCATCAGCGACGAAAAGCTGTCCCGGCCGGATCGCCTTGTATTGATTTCGCCAATGGTCGGCATCACACGCATCGCACGCTATGCCGGCCTTGCAGGCCTGCCGGCGCTCCTGCCCGCCTTCGCCAAGGCGGCCTGGCTGGGCATCGTGCCCGAGTTCAATCCGTTCAAGTACAATTCGTTTCCTGTCAACGGCGCGCGCCAATCGTATCGCCTGACGCGAGATCTGCAGGAGCGGATTGCCCGCTATGCCCGCGAAGGCAAGCTGGGTCAGTTGCCGCCGATCCTCACCTTTCAATCGCTCATCGACTTCACCGTGAGTACGAGGGCCATCGTGTCGGCGCTGTATGCGCAGCTTCCCGAGAACGGTCACGAACTCGTGCTGTTCGATGTCAACCGCACGGCCAAGTTCGGTCCATTGCTCCGCTCGAGCGCGGATACCGCACTCGCGCGTATCGTGCCGAGTGGCCCGCGGCGCTATCGCCTCACGATCATCACCAATGCCGACGACAATCATGACGATGTGATCGAGCGCGTGACCGAAGCCGGCAGCGACGTCGAGAAGGTGCGACCGCTCGGATTATCGTATCCGCGGGGATTCTATTCACTGTCGCACGTCGCGCTGCCGTTTCCCGTCAGCGACAGTCTGTATGGCGCCGAACCCGATCCATCCGAGAATTTCGGAGAGAATCTCGGTACCCTGGCGCCACGGGGCGAGCGCAATGTCCTGATCGCCAGCCTCGACTCGCTGATGCGGGCATCGTCAAACCCGTTCTTCCCCTACATGACCGGACGGATCGGCGAGGGGATTCCCGCGGCGGCACGCGGTGCCGGGCCTGTACAATAGGTGATCCGATCAGCATCCCGGACCGGACACTCATCATCGGAGCGTGAGATTTGCGACGCCCAACGCCAGGTTAAGTCCGATCTGGCCTTCGACCGACAGCGGCTGCAGCGTGATGGTGCGGCGTGATCCGCCGACCAGCACCTTGGCGCCCAGACCGAGACCGAGCGCTACGTTGGCGCTGGCACCTATGTAGTTTCCTCGTAGCGTGCCCTGGCCGATCCGGCTGTTTCGCGCAAACACGGCCCAGAACAGCGTTCCGCCTCTGGTTACGCCAATATCGACGCCAATGCGCCTGATCGTACCTCTGTAGACGTATTGCTGGCCCGTTGCGCTCGCGACGAAAACACATCGCATGTCCTGCCGCGAGCCGAGGACCAGTCCGACCCTCGGGTCGGTGTTGCATGTCAATCCGCCGATCCGAAATGGCGGCCGCGCCTGCGCAGTCGCCGAACTGGAGAGAACGGTCAGCAAGGCGCAAGCGAGTGCCGACACGCGAATACCGGACATTACGATCTGCATCGATGGTTTACTCGCAGGAAAAGGGAACTTCGACCACACGTATCATGCCAATGCGCTACGTTGGAGTTGATAGGAAGAAACCCTGACCTGCGTGGATTAATACCCCGATTGTCCGACAGAGTGATTTCAATTTAGATGCCTGCGGGTTGGCCGCCCCTCGATACGAACTGGACAATTGGAACCGCTGTGGTGTGCCAGGCGAGTTCAATTGTATCGTGACGGCTGCAGCGCCCGAAAGAAGCACAAAGAAGCATTCGGACAAGGGAGAAAACTCATGGATGCAATGAGTCGCCGCAAGATGCTCACGCATGTCCTGCCCGGTGCGGCCGTTGCCATAGCCGGCGTCGGGACGATTGGGTGGGCTGTCGCGCCTGACGTCGCGGATGCCATGCCACTGGCCATGGCCAAGGGAAATCACGTCGAGGTCGATGACCTGGCGGTGAAGGCTCAGGTCGTCGTCGTGAATCCGCGCCGTCGCCGCCGACGGCGGTGGGTTTGCTGGTGGCACAGGGGACGTCGCCGCTGCGGCTGGCGATGGGTATAATTGCCTGGCTTCTCGCAGTAGTTCCCGTCGCGCCAGATGGCTACGGTCGTCGGCGGGAACGCCGCTTCATCGTACGAGCACCGCTGCACCCAGCGCGACCGTCAGTATCAGCAGCGATACAGTGGCCGTCGGCCACTGGCGTAGAACGCTGTCCATTCGTTGCAGCGCCTTTCCCCATGTGGCTGCCATCCGGACGCCGCCGTCCAGCGTCACGATGAGGTCTCCCTTGGGAATTTGCGGCATCGAGCGCGACCAGCGCCGCAGCGCAATCGCCAGGGCGGCTCCCAGCAGAACGGGCCAGAGCGCCTTCCATAGCACCGCAGGTGAAAGCGGGTCAGGCAGCGTTCCGGTCGGAACCGTCAGATACAGCGTCCATGGCACGACCAGTGAAACGACAGCGGTCGCCAGCCAGGGCCAGACCAGTCCCGCGGCGGCTGTCGCTTGCGGGTCCTGCGATGCCGTGTTCGCAAGATGGCGCAGGAACTGCAGCATCAGCAGCGTTGTGCCAATCGCAGACAGCGTTGCAATCGCGCTCGCGGTGCTATCTCCGAGAAGCTCGTCGGCCACGAACTTGGCCAATGCGCCGCCGGTGAGCGGGAGGCCGCCGAGGCCCACCGCAATGATTGCCGTGGGCAGCAGCATCGGCCATAGACGCCGGCTGCCGGTTGCGGCGACGACGCCCACGGACAGGAACAGCGCGCCCTTCACCAGCACGTGGTGGGCGGCATAGAAAGCCGCTCCCAGTGCAGCGCGGCCATCGCCTGCGAGCATCCCCATGCCGATGATTGCGATGATGAACCCCATCTGGCTGACGCTGGAATACGCCAGCACGACCCTTGGATTGCGTTGCATGACCCCGATTACGACGCCGTAGAGGGCTGCAAAAAGCCCCGCGGCCGCGAGGGCCGTGCCCCAGTCGGGGAAGGCGGTTTCGAGCGGCAGGAACCGGATCATGCCAAGGATGCTTGCCTTGACGACCGCGCCGCTGAGCACAGCGGCAGCCGGCGTCGGCGCCGCCGAGTATGCCAGTGGCATCCAGAAGTGAAATGGCACGAGGCCCGCCTTCATACCGAAGCCGACTATCAGCAGAACAAGGATCAGATTGCGCTGAGGCGAGGCCGGCAGGGCTGCCGCGGCGTCGCGGATCAGCAGGCTGTCCCCCGGGATTTGTGCCGCCAGCAGCACGAAGGCCATCAGCAGGAACGCTTCGGCCAGCAATGCGAGCCCGATATAGACCGCGCCGGCGCGCCATGCGCTCGGCGTTCCATGGTAGATGACAAGACCGGAGGCACCGAGGGTAAGCAGCGCGAGCAGAAAATAAAAGCCGATCATGTCGGCGGCCAGAAACACGCCGACGCAACCGGTCAGCGTCATCAACCAGCACACGACGAATCGCCCGTGGTTCGACCGGCTCTGCAGATACTGCGAAGCGTAGGCACCCGATGCGATCCACAACAGCGCCGAAACACCCAGCAGCATGGCTCCAGGACGGTCCATGGCGAAGGTCAGATGGAATCGCGCGGAACCGATTGCCAGCGAAGAATCGGTGGCGACAAGCAACACCGCAGCCAGCGCCGGGATCGGGGCGAACGCCAGCAGCGAGGGCATCCGGCTCAACGCCTGCGGCCAGAGGCAGAGCAGGAGCATGCCGAGAGGAACGATGAAGGAGCTCGCAAGCAAGGTTGTTTGTCCGATCATCGTGAACCAGCCACTATTGATTCCAGACGGCCTACTTCAACAATATCGATAGGACCAAGCGCGACCAGACCCAGAAACAGCGACGTCAGCGCCAATGCCAGCGCCGCTGCTTCCTGGTATTTCGGCACGGCAGTTTGGAGCTTGAGAGGCGCACTTGGCGGCGCAACCGCGCGCGCCAGGACAATGAACATGTAGCAACTGGTGAAGAGGCCTCCGGCGAGTATCACGATCGCCCACCACCATTGCCCGGTCGCGACGGTCGCCTCGAGCAAAATCCACTTCGCCAGAAAGCCGCCGCTCGGAGGCAGCCCGATCAGGGACACTCCGCCGATTGCGAATGCGAAGAGCGTCATCGGGAGTGCCCGTGCGACTCCACCGAGTTCGGCGATGCGATCGTGGCCGAGCGCGGCATAGACAAGTCCGGCGGCCATGAACATGGCCGCCTTCGCGGTCGCGTGCGATATTGCCTGGATGATGCCGCCGGTCAGAGCGCCGCTGCCATGGAGCTGCGCCGATGCGGTGTCGAGGGCAAGCGGAAAAATCAGGAACAGGTAGCCGATCTGCGCGACCGTCGAATAGGCGATCAGGAGCTTGAGCCGCTGCTGCTGCAGCGCGACGACGCTGCCGAAGATGATTGCCGCTGCACCCAGCGCGCCGAACAGTTGCGCGCCGGCTCCACCGAGCATCCCCGGCATGACGTCGAACCAGAGCCGTACGACGAGGAAGAACGAGCCTTTTACTACCACGGCCGAAAGAACCGCGCTGGCGGCCGCCGGCGCGCCGGCATGGGCGGGCGGAAGCCATAGATGCAATGGAAAGAGGGCGGTCTTGGCGAAGAGTCCGATGGTCATCAGCGTGGCGGCCACGAGTGTCGCGGGTTCCGCATGAATTCTGCGGGAGAGCAGGACGATGTCGAGCGTTGCGTAGCTGCCGTAGAGCAGGGCCGTTCCGACCAGGTAGAGAATCGAGCCGAGCAGGGCGAAGATGAGGTATCGCAGCGCCGCCTGCAGTGTCTCCGCCCGGCCATCGAGGCAGACCAGCGGCACCGCGGCGAAAGTGAGGAGCTCAAGCGCGACGTACAATGTGAACAGATCTCCGCCGAGGAAGATCAGGTTCATCGCGCCCCAGATTGCCATCAGCAGGATCCAGAACGCGAACGGTGCGCGGGCTTCAGTGGATCCCGGGCGCGTGCCGAAGTCCGCATGCGCAAAGATCGCGACCGCGCAGAACACGATGGCCATTGCCACCATCATGGCGGCCGAAAGCCCGTCGGCGCGCAGCGCAATGCCGAGCGGGGGCTTCCAATCGCCGACGATGTAGACCAGCCGGTGGCCGCTTCGCCAGACGTCGGCGAAAATGATCGTCGCCAGGACGAAGCCGGAGGGCAGCAGAACGAAAGCAATTCTTTCCGCGTACCGTCCGCCGAGGACGAACGACAATAGAACACCTGCGGCCGGCAAGGCGATCGCCAGAACGAGGAACGCGCCATCGGTGGTCGTCGCTTCGGGCAAGACTGGCATCAGCCGTCACCTGGGTCGGTGCCGGCTCCGGAACCATCGGAGCTGAGCGTGGATCGGCCGGTCTCCTGCAAAAGTCGCAGCACCAGTGCGATCGCCATCGCGGTAGCCGCGAAGGCGACGACAATCGCGGTGATGACCATCGCCTGAGGAACCGGATCGCCTCCGAGACCGGCGGCTGCGGCGCGTTTTGCTACGACGCCGAACACCAGAAACACGCCACTTCCCAGCAGGTTGAATGCCAGGATCTTGCGCAGCGGCTCGGGATTTGTGACGAGCCCGTACAATCCGAGTCCCACCAGCGCTGCGCCGCATAGCCCGAACAGTGTTGCTGCGTTCATTGCCGTTGCACCTGTTCCGGCGGGCCTGCGGCCAATAAACCCAGTGCTACACCAATCGAGAGCGTGAGGGCGACCTCCACGGTGACGATCAATGGTTTGGCGTAGCCCGACGGATAGGCAAGGAAGGCATTTGCCAAAACCATCCCGGCTATCCCGATGACAAGGAAAATCACGGGACCGATGACGAGCAACAGGCGCAGCCAACGCTGGCTGATCGAAGGCACGCTGCTCAGACCCGCGATCATGACAAGCAGCCACATCGCCGCCAACACCGTGCCGCCTTGAAAGGCGCCACCCGGCTCCTTTGCTCCGACCCAGCACATATAGACTGCGACCACGATCCCCACCGGCGGCAGAAGTTGGGCAAGGAAAGTCAGTGTGCTGCCTGGCCGCGCATAGACGCTCAGCCCCGGTACTCCGCCCCACATGCGATCCGGCGCCAGCGACCAGACGCCGAGCAATGCGAGGATCAGGACCACCTTCTCGAGCAGCGTGTCGAGCGCGCGGTAGACGAACAGAACGCCGGCGACAGGATTGCCGAGGCCGCTCTGCGGCAGATTTTCCATCGCCAGGGGTGCGAGCGTGGGAATGATTTCGGGTGGGGACAGGACCGCGATCGCAAGGCCTGCCGCGACAAGCGCGCACAAACTGCCCGCCGCCAAACGCACCGGCAGGCTGGTCCTGATGTCGTTACCTTTGGCAAAGCGCAGGCGGGCGACTGCGCCGAGCATCAGCATGCCGGTCATTCCGCCGCCGATCGCGGCCTCCGTCAGCGCGACATCGATCGCGGAGAGCCTGACCCAGGCGATAGCCAGCAGCAGTCCGTAGACGACATAGCCGATGACGGCTGCAAACGCTTCACGCAGGGCAATCGTCGCGGTCCCGACCGCCAGGATCAGGACGATAAGACCGATATCGAAGATAGATAAAATGGTCATCGATCTGGCCCGTGTTGTCGAACCGTGCCTGCAATGAGCTGTGTGACAATCGCCCCCGATAGTTGGACCAGCAGCCAGATGGTCACCAGTTTCAACGCGCCGAGCAGTCCGTTCATCTGTGGCAGCAGGCCCAGAACGACGAGGCCAAGGCCAAGATTGTCCACCTTGGTCAGCGCGTGCAGGCGTGTCAGTGAGTCCGGAAAGCGGATCAAGCCGACCGTTCCGGCCAGGAAGAAGAACGCCCCGGCCGAGACAAAGGAAATGGTGAGGATGTCGAACGCTAGTCTCATCCGTCGCTCGCTGTTTCCCCGATCTTGCGCTCCGATCCGGACGCGCTTCTGACGAATGCCACGGCTGCGAACGCTGCGAACAGCGCCAGCAGCAACGCGACATCCACGACCGGCGGCGCCTCGGTCGCCGCGGCCAGCAGCAGCAGAATGGCGACGCCGCCGGTGCCCAGCAGTTGCGCCGCCATCATGTGGTCGACCTCGGCGCGGCGCCGAAGAATGACGAACAACCCGAGCGCAATCGTCGCTAATACGAAGCTCGCTGCTGCGAACAGGAAGCTAGCCATTGCGCGGCACTCCCCGGAGTGTCTGCACGCACAGGGCTTCCTCCATGGCCAACTGCTCAGCTATCGGCTGCGTCACGTCGAGACAATGAATCATTAGCCCATTGCCCTCAGCGGGACCGCACGGAAGCGTACCCGGCATCAGACTCATGATTGCGCAGAATGCCTCTCGCGTCGTGCCCGGTGGAAGCTGCGCCTGATAGACCACGAATCCAGGCTGCAGCCGCAGCCGGGGATCGAGCGCCCGCCATGCGACGTCCATGCCGGCGGTGACCGATTGGTGCAGAAAGTGCAGCACGTATCCGGCCAGCCTGATGGGGCGAAGGTCCCAGGGCTGCACCGGCATCAGGCGCAGGCTTGCCCAGGTTGCCGCAACTGCAGCAACCAACCCCGCCACAAGGTCGCTCGGGTCAGCGCCTGTTAGTATCAGCCAAAAACCAAAAAATCCGATGGAGCGTGAGATGGCGCTCCCAGTAATGCCCGGACGGTCGGCTGGCCTGTCGTGTTCCTCTGATGAACTCATGATTCGACCGATTCCGCAGGAGAAATCTGCATTTCAAGCGACTGCGTTAGGCTTCGACGGAGGAGCGGGGGATCCCTCGGTTCCCCTGAACCAGGCGATGTACAATGTGGGAAGAAAGATCAGCGTCAGAATTGTCGCGACCAGCAAGCCTCCCATGATCGCAAAGGCCATTGGTCCCCAGAACACCGTCGGAGCGATCGGTATCATGCCGAGAACGGTGGACACGGCGGTCAGCATGATCGGACGGAAACGGGAACTGCTGGCATCGACGGCGGCATCCCAGACGCTCTTCCCCTGAGAACGCTCTGCCTCGATCTGGCCGATCAGGATCACCGCATTCTTTGTAATCATGCCCAGCAGCGCCAGGATGCCGAGAATTGCAACGAAGCCCAACGGCCTGCCGGACAGCAGGAGCGCGGCGACGACGCCGATCAGGCCGAGCGGCGCTACGCTGAGGACCAGGAACAACCGCTGGAAGCTTTGCAACTGCACCATCAGGACGGTGAGCATGATGAGCAGCATGACCGGCACGACGGCGATGACGGAAGCCTGCGACTTCGCGCTCTCCTCCACGGTGCCGCCGACAACGATACGATACCCGGCAGGAAGGGTTTTCGTCAGGGCTTCCACCTTGGGCGAAAGCGCAGTCACCACGGTCTCCGGTAGGGCACCTGCGGCGGTGTCAGCCTGCACGGTGAGGGTCGGAACGCGGTCGCGCCGCCAGATCAAGGGATATTCCTGCTCGTACTCGAATGTCGCAAACTGATTGAGCGGAACGGTTCGACCGCTGGGCAGCGGCACCTGCACGGTGCGCAGGGTAGAAAGCGAGACACGCTGTTCGTCGGTCGCGCGCGCGATGACATCGACCAGATAGATGTCGTCGCGCACCTGGGTAACCGAGCTGCCCGAGATGACGGTATTCAATACGCCGGCCAATGCCTGCGAACTGAGACCGAGCAGGCGCGCTTCATCCTGGTCGACACGAATGCGCACCTGGCGGGCTGGCTCCATCCAGTCGAAATTGATCTTTTCTGCGTTGGGATCGGTCGCGACGATCTGCGCGAGCTTGAGGGCGATCTCGCGCACCTGACCGACGTCAGGGCCGCTGACGCGATACTGCACCGGCCATCCGACCGGAGGTCCGAGTTCAAGCGGGGACACCCGCGAGATTGCACTTGGAAACTCCTCGGACAGGATTTTTTCCAGCTTCGAGCGAAGACGCTCACGTGCTGCAACGTCCTTTGCAACAATCACGGCCTGGCTGAAGAAGTTGTTCGGCAACTGAACATTGAGAGGCAGATAGAAGCGAATGGCGCCGCGGCCAACATAGGTGCTCCAGCGCGCGACGTCAGGGTCGCCCTTCAGAGCGGTATCGAGGCGTTGCGCCGCGGCTTCGCTGGCATAGATCGACGCATTCTGCGGCAGACTGAGGTCAACGAGCAACTCCGGACGATCCGAGGACGGGAAGAACTGCCGGGGGATGAGCGGAAGCGCAAGGAACGATGCCACGAAGAGCGCCAACGAAACGAAGATAGTCAGCCATTTCGCGCGCATGGCGAAGGTGAGGAAGCTCCGATACCATCGAAAGACCCTGCCGGGCTCGGCGCCGGCCGCAGCCGCCGGCGGCTTGAGGATGACGACACCCAATAGCGGCGCAAAGATCACCGCAACGAACCAGGACACGATCAGCGCGATGCTGACCACCGCGAACAGCGAGAATGTATATTCTCCGGCCGAACTGGCCGCAAAGCCGACGGGGACGAAGCCCGCGATCGTCACCAGCGTTCCCGCGAGCATGGCAAAGGCGTAGGTCCGGAACGCGTATGTCGCGGCCTCGACCTTGTCGTCGCCTTCCGCGAGGCGATTGAGCGTGGCATCGGTGGTCGTCATCGCGTCGTCGACGAGGAGGGCGAGGGCGATGATCAGCGCGCCGAGTGATATGCGCTGCATATCGATGTTCGCCATTTGCATGATCGGAAAGACAATGGCCAGGGTCAACGGGATGGAGAGCGCAATGATCAACCCAGGCCGGACGCCGAGGCTGATGAAGCTCACGACGAGAATAATGGCGATCGCCTGCAGCAGCGATGTCATGAATTCCGAGATGGCGCCGTCGACGGTGACAGCCTGGTCCGCGATGAGCTTCGGCTCGATGCCGATGGGCAGATCCGCGGTAACCGTCGCCATCAGCTTCTTGATGTTTGCGCCGAGGGCAAGAATGTCACCACCGTCCCGCATCGCGATCGCAAGCCCGATGGCCGGTTCACCGTTCACGCGAAACTGCGGCTGCGGCGGATCGGAATAGTCACGCCGAACCTGCGCGATATCGCTCAGGCGGAGGACGCGTCCGCCAGCGACAAAATTGGTGTTCGCGACATCCTGTTCGGAGGCAAATGCACCTGAAACCCGCAGCGAAAGACTTTCATTGCCTGTTTGAATCGTGCCGGCCGGCCGTACGATATTCTGCGCCTGCAATGCTGCGATCAGTGCGGACCGGTCAATTCCCAGGGCGGCCAGCTCCTTCATCGAGAATTCGACGAAGATCCTTTCGTCCTGGGCTCCCAACATTTCGATTTTTGACACGTCGGGCACCAGGAGAAGCTGGGAACGGATATCCTCGACACGATCACGCAGTTCGCGATGCGTGAAGCCGTCGCTGGTGAAGCCGTAGATGATGCCGAACGTATCGCCGAAATCGTCATTGAAACCGGGTCCGACGATTCCCGCCGGAAGCGTGTGGCGGATATCTCCGACATTCTTGCGAACCTGATACCAGGTATCGGCGACTTCCTTTGCGTTGGCGCTGCCCTTCAGGTTGACAAAGATCGTCGTAACGCCGGCACGGGTGAAGCTGCGGAGAAAATCCAGGTGAGGCGTTTCCTGCAGTTTGCGCTCAAGCCGCTCCGTTACCTGCTTGAGCGTCTCTTCGACGGTGGCCCCGGGCCAGGCCGCCTGTACGATCATGGTCTTGATGATGAAGGATGGATCTTCACTGCGGCCAAGCCGATAATAGGACAGGACGCCGGCAATGACGGCGACGACCATGAGGTAGGCGACGAGCGAACGGTGCTTGAGCGCCCATTCGGAGAGATTGATCATGGCTCTGATCCGAGCAAGCGAATCTTCTGGCCCGGATGAAGTGCCTGAACGCCCGCCGTGACCACGATTTCGCCGGTGTCCAGTCCCCGGGAAACGACCACCCGTGCCTGGTCAAAGCGCAGGATATCGACGTTTCGGATCGAAACCGTTTTGGTCGAGGGATCGACAATCCACACCGCAGGTTGCTGATTGATCTTGGTCAGGGCCGTCGCCGGAATGTCGATCATCGGTGAAGCATCGGTTTGCAGGCGCCCAACCACGGTAGCCCCAAGCCGCATGGCTGCCGGAGGGTCGGTCAGGCCGACCTTGACCTCGAAGGTTCGGGTTACAGGATTGGCCTGAGCGGCAACCTCGCGGATTCGGCCTTGCGCGTTGACGGAGGGATCGTCCGTCAGGCTGACCGTGATTTGGGGATCGCTCGATGTCGATCGAAGTAACTGGGCGGGAACGTCGAAAACCGCATCCCGTCCGTCCTTCCGTGCAAGCCTGACGACCATCTGCCCGGCCTGAACGACTTCTCCCGCGCCGGGACCTGTGGCGGTTATTGTTCCCGGCGCATCGGCCTTGAGTTCGGTGAAGCCTACCAGATCGTGGGCGGTGCGGAGTTGGGCTTCGGCGGCGTCTACCTGCGACTGGGCGGTTTGCTGCGCTTGCGTTGCGACATCGAAATTGGCACGCGTCGTCCACCCCTGCGCCAGAAGGGTCTCCTGGCGCTCGAAGTGATTGCGCGCCTGTGTCAATTGGCCTTGGGCGGCTGCCAGACCTGCTTGCGCCTGCCGTAGCGCGTTCAGCTCGTTCTGCGGCTCAAGGCGCGCCATTATCTGCCCGGCCTGCACCCGGTCCCCGAGCTTGCCGCTGTTTTCCAGCAGCCGCCCGGAAATCCGAAACGCTATGTTTACCTCGTCTTCAGCCTCGATACGGCCGGTGAATGTCAGCGCCTGGCCAACCTCGCGCTTCTCGACGGTTGTAGTCCGAACCGGGCGGGCGGCCGGCGCTGCGGCGTCCGTCTCTGGCTGACACGCGGCGAGCGACAAGGCCGGCGCCGTCGCGACAAGCGCCGTCATCAGCAGTCGACGCAATTTTGTTTTGCCGCAGCGTGAAGGCATGGCTGGACCCCGGGTGGCAGCTGCAGATCGAACTGTACAGGTAACTTCTGTCGGGCGAGGAGCCTTCGCTATCAGCAAATGTACTGAGCGTTCCTCCTGAATGTCCCGGCGCTGCATGGCTGCATAAGGGGGCGCACGCATGACAGCCGCACCGCGCCGCCGGTATCGGCGTCCGCCAAAGTCTTCCATTCGTCGGCGTTCACCCATCGACGAGCGAGAAGGAATGCGGAGAGTAACGTCTGCCGCAGAAGGTCGACGTAACAGGGATTCGTTGAAGATCCTCGCCGACGAACAGTCGTTGCCGGGAAGTTTTTGCCGAATCCCGACCCGGCCCGGCACTTGCAACGGCTGCTTCACTATTGCCGTCAAGTGGCTGAAATCGCCCTCAATCCCAAATTGTGACAGCCAAATGGGAAACTCGAGCAGAAATGAAATGTGCAAAATATGCCAATCTGCCTCACGTTCTTCCAGTATCAATCAGATGCTTGACGGGTGTTCTGCAGAGGGTATCTACTTAGGTAAACTCGGAAGGCGACGTAATGCCGTCGCGCGACCCGGGGAGTAATAGCAGGGGCGAAGAGCACGATGACCCCCCGGCCAACGTACCATGAACTCCACTGGATGCATGCTCCGGAATATCTCTTCGGAATGCAGATTTCGGACGCCGGACAGTTTTTCTACGAAAGCATGAATCCGGCGTTCGAGCGTTCGCTCGGAATCTCGATCGAAGGCGACAAGAAAAAAGCAATCCATCATTGCATGAGCGAGGAAGACGCGAAGTCGATTTGCGCTTCCTGCGATGCATGCATGGTCGAAGGGAGGTCGGTTCGTCGCCGGCAGTATCTCACTCTCGGCGGACGGCGACGTGAGTTTGATACAATCATCAATCCCGTCCGCGATTCCAAAACCGGAAGAATAGTCAGGCTGGTCGGTAGCCACCAGCCGGTCGATGAACGCGCGGCCGCTGGCGACCGGATGGCCAGGAGACAGGCCGCAGCGGAACTCGACCTCCGACTGCTATCGCTTCAGGAAGAGGTGCAGCAGCGGATTGCATCCGATCTGCACGACTCGACTTGCCAGCACTTGATTGCCGCCAGCCTGAACCTGATGCGACTGCGGCGTGCAATGAAGGATGGCGAGAGCGCAGAGAAATTTTTCGACGATATCGATGCGTCGATCGATCAGGCACAGAAGGAAATCCGTGCCTTTACCTACCTGCTGCACCCCCAAAATCTGATCGGTGAAGGATTGAAGGCTGCTATCGAACAGTTCGCAAATGGATTTGCGGCGCGTACTTCGTTGAGGACCAGTCTCAAGATTGCCGAGGAGGTCGATGAATTGCATTACGAGAAGCAGCGCTCGGTGCTGAGAGTCATCCAGGAAGCCTTTGCGAACATCTTCCGGCACGCGCAAGCCACCGAAGTGAAGGTGATAATGGAAGTTACGGATGCGCATTTCAAACTTCGAATCAGCGACAATGGTCGTGGGATGCCAATCAGCCAGCCGAGATCGGGTCCTAAGGCAATGTCGTTTGGCGTTGGAATCCCCGCCATGAGAACCAGATTGCAGCAAATGGGAGGAGCTCTGGAAATTCATTCCTCATCGGCAGCAGGTCGCCGAGGTACGACATTGTATGCGATAATTCCTCACCGCCTGTCGCGCAAGAAAGTTCGATTGAAGGAACGGGATCAAAGCCATCCTGGCCACCAAAAGTCCTTTGCGCAACAGCATTGAGATAAATCAAAGGAGGTGAATGGAGAGAAGCACAATGATTCAACGATGCTCTATGCGGTGCGACATTGGTGAGTTGTTCGATCATGAAGGGGATTCTGATAGCTGACGATCACGAAACGGTGCGATCGGGACTGCGTGCCGTGTTGGAAGGACGCGCCGGTTGGGAAGTGGTGGCCGAGGCACGCGATGGCAAAGAGGCGGTCGCTGCGGTTGTCGGCAAAAGGCCTGACGTCGCGATTATTGACCACGAGATGCCCTTCATGACGGGGATAGAAGTTGCGCGACGCGTCAGAGAGCGTCAGCAAACGACGGAGATACTCATTTTCACGATGCATGACTCGGAGGTGCTTGCGCTGCAGGCGTTCCGGGCGGGGGCGCGCGCATTCCTGCTGAAGTCTGATGCGAACAAATTGCTGCTGGCGGCGGTCGAGTCATTGATGGTTCACAAGCCGTTCTACGCGGGCTCCTTCTCAAACGAACTGAAGGGCATGTTCGCCAGCGAACTGAAGGGCATGGCGGTCGGTAGGGCCGATGCCAACCGGTTGCTTTCGCCTCGGGAATTGACAATCGTCAAACTGGTTGCCGAAGGGCACAGCAACAAGGGCGTGAGCGCGATCCTGAACCTCAGCATCAAGACGACCGAGACCCACCGGGCTTCAGCCATGCGCAAGCTCAACATCAAATCGACCGCAGGCCTGGTTCGATACGCTGTTCGCAGCAAGTTGGTGGAGGCCTGAGGACGCGGACCAGCGGATGGAAGAGGGCGTTCGGGAAAATTCCAATACTCATCCACGAATTTCAGGGTTTTGTCGGATTAACGCCGGGCAAACTACCCAGTAGGATGAGTCAGTCTTGCTGTCGCATTTCGGTTTTGAGAGTCCCCGGCCAGTGGTTCCAACCAGCAGGAACGTCACTGTGAAGCAGATCCTGATTGCGGACGACCATGAAGTCGTGCGGTCCGGTCTCCGCGCGATCATCGAAACTCGCGCCGACTGGGTCGTGTGCGGGGAAGCGGTCGACGGCAGGGACGCCGTTGCCCAGGTGTTGAAGCTGAAGCCGGATGTGGCAATCGTCGATTATTCGATGCCGGTCATGAACGGGCTGGAAGTCAGCCGTCGAATTAAATCGCATCATCTGCAGACCGAAGTTCTTATCCTTACAATGCATGAAAGCGAGGAGATTCTGACGGAGGTCCTTCTGGCCGGCGTGCGGGGGTTCCTGCTGAAGTCAGATGCGAGGAGCCACCTCATTGCGGCAATTGAAGCGTTGCTTGACCATCGACCCTACTTCACCAGTGTTCTGCTGGAGAAGTTGCTTCATGACTATCTGTCGAACAAGAAGGACAAGTCGGAAGTCCTGCTGTCTTCGCGCGAGCAGAGCGTCGTTCAGCTGATTGCGGAAGGGCACACCAACAAGTCCGTGGGCGCAGTTTTGAATCTCAGCGTCAAGACGGTCGAGACCCACCGCGCATCGGCAATGCGAAAACTCAATATTTCGTCGACCGCCGAACTGGTTCGTTATGCAATTCGTACAAAACTGGTCGGACTTTGACCGATATTGTTTTGACCCGTTGATCCTGCTTTTCCGATTGAGGCGGCATCCGCGAACATGCGATCATGCCAGTCGCGAGCAACCGACTCGCGCCGCTGCTGTTGGGAACGAGTGTCGAGGGCTCGATGGGAAGATCGAAGACCGATCCGGACAGAACCGCCGGTAACGTTCAGCGGACCGAGCTCTCGTCGGCAGTGGAGGGGGCCGGGCGCCGGTTCACCCTCGCCGGGGCTCTTGTCGTACTGGGTGTCACCCTCGGCCTTCTCCTGATATGGCGGACGTCGTCCAGTCTTCTCGTCATCTTTGCGGGTATCCTGTTTGCATCGTTTCTCGATGCCTGCGCCCGGGCACTCGGTCCGGTCATACCTGCTGGCCGCGCGTGGCGGCTAACCCTCGTGATTCTCATCCTGACAGCCGTGATCGTTCTGGCCGCCGTCTGGGGAATAGGAAAGGTCCCCGAACAAGCGCGCCTCCTGATACGCGTCATGGATGCCCAGCTCGATGTTCTGCAGCAGCGCCTTCAGTCCGTCGGGGTTGAACTGTTTGGTCCGGACGGCGGTCGGGATTTTTCCCGCTGGTTTCCCGATCATGACAGGCTGTTCGGGCACGCTCAGACGGCCGTCGGGACCGCGTCCGCCATTCTGGCCAACATCCTCGTCATCGTGTTTCTCGGCCTGCTTTTTGCACTCGATCCGCAAGCCTACCGCGATGGCGTGGTGTTGCTGGTCAAGCCTTCGTCGCGTGAGCGTGTGCGGAACGTTCTGGACGAGATGGGTAGCGTCCTCCGCTCGTGGCTTGTCGGACAGTTCATCAGGATCGTGCTGATGACCGCGTGCGTCTGGCTTGCTCTCTATCTATTGGGCCTGCCGGGTGCATTTCTGCTCGGCCTGCAGGCCGGCGTATCGAATTTCGTGCCATATCTCGGCCCAATACTGGCGGCCATCCCGGTCGGACTGGTCGCCATGCCTCTGGGGCCCTCGATGCTGATCTGGGCCGTCGGGGTCTATACCGTCATACAGTCCATCGAGGGCTACGTGGTCGGCCCTCTCATTCAGCGTCAGGCAGTTGAGCTGCCTCCCGCATGGACATTGGTGGCAATCGTCCTGTTCGGCTCCTTGTTCGGTGTATGGGGCATCGCACTTGCGATGCCGTTGTTTGCGGTCGGCCGTGTCGCCGTTCTCCGGTTCTATGTCGAAGACTGGCTGGAAGGTGACCGCAAATAGCGATGGAGTAGCGTTGGCGTGCTCGCAATGGTCAGAATGCCGTCATGAATCCGGTCATCGATCCCCGCGGCGGCGACGTCGAGGATGACGCATCAAGCACGAAGCGTCGGTCGCTGCTGTCGCTTGCCGGCAGCATGCTGGCCGAGATCAGTTTTCCCAAGCTGATCCTGTCCTGGATCATGCTGTTCGTCGTTCCTGCCTTGCTGCTCGGAGTAGCGCCGATCGTTGCCTCCGCGTGGGTGAGCCTGGTCTCGCACAAAATCACATCGCCGCTCCTTGGAGTGTGGCCCGCTTTGCTTCTGGTGGCTGTGCTCGCCATCGGGTTCTTCGGAGTGCGATCGTTGCTTCGCATGGCCGAAAGCAGTTTCTGGTCTCTTAATTCGCTCGCCGTCGAACCGGTCTATATCGCCTGCCGGGAGGGTTTTCGGCAACTGGTTGAAAAGCTTGTGCAATCGCGGCTCAACCGGCCGCAGCTTGCGGCAGTGCGCGCCGGCACCGCCGGGGCTGCTGGCGTCGTCATCTCTGCCGCAGCGTTGGCGGTTTTGGTGGCTTGCTGGCCAGGCTCGCGCTGGCTGGGACATGTCGCCGATCTCGCTTCGCCTCGTGATCTGATCTCCGTCGCACTCGCCAACAGTGTCGTGCTCGTCGCCGCTTATCTTGCCATCGCCTCGCTTGTCTGGGCCTTCGCCGACGCGACCATGCCCCGACTTCGGGATCTCGGCGAATTTCCAGCAGGTGTGCCCGAGGACCGGACGTGGCGCATTGCCCACTTGTCGGACATTCATGTAGTGGGCGAGCGTTACGGGTTTCGGATCGAGAGCGGCCGGGCGGGTCCGCGCGGAAATGGTCGTCTGAACCGGCTACTCGCGCTGCTCGATCTGGTTCATGCGAAGAATCCTGTCGACGCCATCGTCGTCACCGGCGACATGACGGATGCGGGCCGTTCCGCGGAATGGTCGGAATTCATGGACGCGCTGATGGCCTATCCCCGCCTTGCGGAGCGTGTCCTGATGCTGCCGGGAAATCATGACCTCAACATCGTCGATCGTGCCAACCCGGCTCGCCTCGACCTTCCGACAAGCCCGAACAGAACCCTGCGGCGGCTGCGGTTTTTGTCGGCGGCTGACGCGCTTCATGGCGCGCGCGTTCGCTTGATCGATCAATCCGGCCGCTGCCTGTCTGGAAGCCTCACCGAAGCGCTCGAGCCGCATCGGGCGGAGATCGCCAGATTTGCCGACGTCGGAAGGCCGCGCCTATCCAGAGTTCTGAATGAATTATGGGCCGCTGCCTTCCCGATGGTGCTGCCGCCCGACGGCAATGACGGTCTCGGTATTATCCTGCTGGACTCGAACGCGGATACGCATTTTTCCTTTACCAACGCGCTCGGGATGATTTCGATGGAGCAGGTCAAGGGAATCGAGATCGCCGCAGCACAGTATCCCCAGGCCCGCTGGATCATTGCGCTTCACCACCATGTCATCGAATATCCGAAAGTGACAAAGGGACTGTCTGAACGCATCGGTACCGCGTTGGTGAATGGGAACTGGTTTGTCCGGCGGTTGCAGGCATGGGGTGACCGCGTAGTGCTGATGCACGGTCACCGGCATACTGACTGGATCGGAAAATGTGCCGCGCTCTCGATCGTGTCGGCGCCGTCGCCGGTCATGGAAGCGACCGACGACGAGAATACCTACTTCTACATTCATACGCTGGCGGCGCGGAGCGATGGATCATTCGGCTTGCTCAAGCCGGAGCGCATCGTTGTGGACGGGCAACCTGAGGACGGAGGCTAGGGTCTGAGCCAATCCTGCCGGATCAGACCCACATGACACTGAACCAAAGCGCTCGTGCGTACCGGCGGCCGGCTGCGATCGCCGACCTGCACTCACGCCGACGGTGTCGATTGCGGCGGTGCCTCGGCGGGCGTTGCCTTGGCGAGAGCATCGCGCAACACCTGTTCCTTGGTCTCGTCGAGGGAAGTTTTCAGCACGATGCCACCGGCGTCCTGGATTTCCTTGAGCACCTTGTCGGCCGTCATGTTCTTGATCAGGACAAACAGCGCGGCGTCACCCGGTTTGATGCTCGCTGCGAGTTCCTTCATGAAGTTGTCATTGATGCCGAAATCGGATAGCGCGCCGCCGAGCGCTCCCGATGCGGCGCCCAGCGCAACGCCTATGATCGGATTCAGGAACAGGACACCGATAAGAAGCCCCCAGAAACTTCCCGAGGCCGCTCCTACAGCTGTCGTGTTGACAAGCTGGTTCAGCTTGACCGCGCCGGCCTCGGTTTTGACGGCAATGACCGCGTCGTTGAGGGTTATCAGGTACTCCTTCTGCAGTTTGAACAGACGTTGGCGTACTTCTTCGGCCTTCTCCTCGGACGGATATACGATGACGACAAGATCAGACATGGAAACCTCCGTTGGATTCTGGTTTTCGCTATGGCGTCCGGCATACGACCGCACAGCGTTCTGACGCACGGTGCAATCGCAAAGTTCATGTGCGGTGTACGTCCTCCGGTGATTATCCCGTCAGCAGGAAGGTAAACACAGGTGACGAGAGTTGTCTTTCAGGGTAATTCCCTTTCCTGCTAAGGTAATCATCTGATGTCCCGCGGTGCGGTATTGATGCAATTCTGCTAAAACACCGGCGCGGCAGTGCGCCCGTGCGCAGATTTGCGGCTGCAGGTATCCGGCAGAGCCGGTTCTTGCTGGAGGGTGGGGCAGCCACGGACAGGCATGTACTGCGTTGGTATACTCCATGACCGAACTTGAGGCGTCGTCAGATCGCAATGCTGTTGATCACAACGCGGGCAAGATCAGCCTGCTGCGCCGGCAGTTGCCCTTCCTCGCCATACTGGCGCTGGCGATCGGGGGTGTGGCCTATACCAATATTTCGCAGCGGCCTCTCGTTGGCTATTGGGAGTTCCTGGCTATCGTGATGGGTATCGTCTGCGTCGTCACCCAGTGGTCGGAACTCGAAGACAAGGATACGCGCTTTCGGTTGATGTGGACGCAAGCGCTGCATTGGCTGGCTGTTCTGGTCACGATGAACATCATGCTCTTTTCCGGCGTGCAGCAGCTGTTGCCCACGCTGGCCACCAGTCTCGTCCTTCTCGTATTGCTTGCACTGGGTACGTTTCTCGCCGGTGTTCACCTGCGGTCGCTGCAAATCGGCTTTCTCGGCGTTGCGCTGGCGCTGGCAGTTCCGGCGATCTCGTGGGTCAAGCAATCCGCACTGTTCTTTATCCTGGCCGCGGTGTTTTTTGTTGGCCTTGCCGTGGCGTTCTGGTCGTATTGGGGCGACACGCATCCCGCGGGCTCGAGGAAGCGTCCCGGCGCGCTCGTCGGCGATAGGGAGGAATAAGCCATGTCGGATTACGATCGAAATGCAACCGCTCCCGGAATTCCCGCTACCGGCGCCGTCGCCATAGACGCCGGCCTGCGTGAGTACATGCTGCGCGTGTATAACTACATGGCCGCAGGGGTTGGCCTGACCGGCGTGGCGGCGTTCCTGACCTATCAGTTCACCGGTGATGCACTGCTTCAAAGCCCGCTGATGTGGATACTGATACTGGCGCCGCTGGGGCTGGTGTTCTTCATCAGTGCCCGGATCAACACGCTGTCGGTGGAAACTGCGCGAGGATTGTTCTTCCTCTATGCCGCCCTCGTCGGGATATCATTGTCGACCATATTCCACATCTACACGCAATCCTCGATCACGCGGGTGTTCTTCATCTCGGCGGCGGCCTTCGGCGCCCTAAGCCTCTGGGGTTACACCACCCCGCGAAGCTTGTCGGGGTTCGGAACTTTCCTGTTCATGGGTCTGATCGGCATCATCATCGCGAGCCTTGTCAATCTCTTCCTCAGATCGAGCGGGCTGGACTGGATGATTTCCATCATCGGCGTCGGTGTCTTTGCGGGCCTCACGGCCTACGATACCCAGCGGATCAAGGAGATGTATGACCGCAACGACGACGCCACTTCGGCGGGCCGCAAGGCCGTGATGGGCGCGCTGTCGCTCTACCTCAACTTCATCAACCTGTTCATGATGCTGCTGCGTCTGATGGGGGGACGTCGTTAGGGCGTGAGCAACTCAGTGTGGAGCGAATGCTCCAGAGGTCGCTCTTCAGCGAAGTCGTTGAAAGCACGTGGCAAATATCAAACGTTGTAATCGGCGGGTAGCGACGCTCCGCTGATCCGGCGTCCCGTGCGCGCAGGGCTGCCATCCGCAGACCCTTTACGTGGGCTATTCCCGAGCAACCGCCCGACGGGCTATCCT
The DNA here is from genome assembly GCA_023422775.1 of Pseudomonadota bacterium. Classification (GTDB taxonomy): domain Bacteria; phylum Pseudomonadota; class Alphaproteobacteria; order Rhizobiales; family Xanthobacteraceae; genus Bradyrhizobium. Next base: position 75,052 of record JAFAGM010000019.1, on the reverse strand, counting down.
CGCCGCCAGAAGACAAGCGGGAGGAAGCATGGGTCGGAGGATCGTCATCGTCGGAGCAGGTGCGGTCGGCGGGTATGTCGGAGCCCATATGGTGCAGGCGGGCGAGGACGTGACGTTCATCGATCCATGGCCCGCGCATGTCGAGCACATGAAGATGCAGGGCCTCCGCGTCACCCACGCCATGGATGTCGCCGAATTCTCCGTTCCCGTGCGCGCGTTGCACGTCACCGACGCGCAGCTCCTATCCAAGGAACAGCCGGCGGACATCGCCTTCGTGTGCATGAAGTCCTACGACACGGCCTGGGCCACCATGCTGATCCAGCAATATCTGGCGCCCGACGGCTATGTCGTGTCGCTGCAGAACTGCATGAATGAAGAGACGATCGCCGGCATCGTCGGGTGGGGCAAGACGCTCGGCTGCATCGCGAGCAGCATCACGGTCAATCTTCCGGCGCCCGGCCACATCCACCGTGGCGCCGGCAAGGGCGGCGCGGCGCATACGGTGTTTCGAGCCGGCGAGGTTCACGGCCGGGTCACGCCGCGGGCAGAGGAGATTTGCCGGCTGGTCGGATATTCCGACAGCGCCAAGGTAACCGGCAATCTGTGGGGCGAACGCTGGTCGAAACTGGTCGCGAACGTCATGGGCAACGGGCTGTCCGCATGCACCGGTCTGACCGGCGGCGAGATGTTGCAGAACGAGCCGATCCGCCGTTTCTCGATCAGGCTCGGCAGCGAAGCGATCCGCGTCGGGCTGGCACAGGGCTATGAGCTGGAGGAGATCCTGCATCTGCCTCCCGAAGCCATCGCGCGTGCCGGCGAGGGCGACGAGGAAGCCATGCGTGCCTGCGACGCGCAGCGCTTCAAGGACAGCAAGCGCACCTCGGGCGCGCAGCGTCCCTCGATGGGGCAGGATATGCAGAAGGGCCGTCGTACGGAGATCGAATTTCTCAACGGCCTGGTCGTGCGCGAGGGCGAGAAGGTCGGCCTCACATGCCGGGCCAATGCCGCGCTGACCGACATCGTCAAGCGTGTTGAGCGCAATGAACTGAGCCCGGATCCACGGCACATCACCGAGTTGCGGCTCAACTGAGCGGCCTGCCCATCAGAAAGTCTGCCATGCAAACTGAAATCCGGCCCTATCGCATTTCCGTCGGCGACGATTTGCTCGACGACCTAAAGTCACGGTTGCGCAGGACGCGCTGGCCGGAAGCCGAACTGGTCGGTAACTGGAGTCAGGGCGCGCCGCTGAATTGGATCAAGGACATCTGCGGCTACTGGGCCGAGGCCTATGATTGGCGCCAGCGCGAAGCGCGCCTCAATCGCTTTGCGCAGTTCACGACCGAGATTGACGGGCTCGACATTCACTTCCTGCACGTCCGCTCACCGCATCCGGATGCGATGCCGCTGATCATCACCCATGGCTGGCCGGGTTCGATCGTCGAGTTCCACAAGGTGATCGAACCACTGACCGATCCGACTGCGCATGGCGGCGACGCGGCAGACGCTTTTCATGTCGTTTGTCCGTCATTGCCCGGCTTCGGCTTTTCGGCGAAGCCGGCAACCACCGGCTGGGGCGTCGATCGCATTGCGTCGTGCTGGGCGGTGCTATTGGACCGCCTTGGGTACGCCCGTTACGGCGCGCAGGGTGGTGATTGGGGATCGGTGGTCACTACGGCGATCGGCGCGCAGGATGCCGAACATTGTGCCGGCATTCATATCACGCTTGCGATGTCCGCCCGGCCCAACGTTGAGGGCACGCCGACGCCCGAGGAGGCGCGGGCGCTCGAAGGGATCAAATATTACGCCGACTGGGATTCCGGCTATTCCAGGCAGCAGTCTACCCGGCCACAGACGCTGGGTTACGCCCTGACGGATTCGCCGAGCGGGCAGGCAGCATGGATCCTGGAAAAGTTCTGGGCCTGGACCGATTGCGACGGCCATCCCGAGAACATCCTCGGCCGCGACGAACTGCTCGACAACGTCATGCTGTACTGGGTAACGGCGAGCGCCGCCTCGTCCGCGCGCCTGTACTGGGAGAGTTTTGGGCCGAAGCGCCGGACTGCCCACAAGGTCACGGTACCGACCGGTGTCGCCGTATTCCCCAAGGAGATCGTCACGCCGGTGCGGAAGTGGATGGAAGCGAGCTACACGAATATCCGGCACTGGCGCGAAATGCCGAAGGGCGGCCACTTCGCCGCATTCGAGCAGCCTGACTTGTTTGTCGGGGAAGTACGGGAGTTCTTCCGGACGCTGCGGTAAACCCTCCGCATAAAGTCGGCTACCGGGACGCCTCGCTCCCGGTTAGAATCCGGCAATCAAGGCTCACCCGAGGGGAAACAAGAAGCCACGCCAGCCAAGCAGGGAGAGGATCGCAATGCTCGCTTTGATCGAGGCACATCCGAACATCGACGTCATCATTTTCTACATCCTCGCATCCGCGATATTAATCGTGACCCTCTACCGCCACCATAAAAAGACCGGATAGCCGCGACCCGCGACCGCAAAACTTCCTCGGGCCGCCGTATCGAGGGCTGCGTGCCTCAAGAGCCGGACGAAGCTCAGTCCCGATAGGATGGATCGGCCCGGTCGAGTTTGCGCAGCAGCGCCGGCCAGGCAAGGTCGCCGTTGCGGGCGCTGCGGCCGGGCTTCGGCTGCATTCTCTCGTAGGTGTCTTCGAGGATGCTCTGCGGCGGATAGATCAGCCTGGTGTTGCAGGACAGCGCCATGACCTGAACCTGGCAGGCACGCTCGAGGCGGAACAGCACGTTGAACGCTGCGGGCACCGTGCGGCCGACGACGAGCAGTCCATGGTTACGCAGGATCATGGCTTCGTTGTCGCCGAGGTCTCGCACCAGCCGTTCGCGCTCGTCGACATTGTCGGCGATGCCTTCGAAATCGTGATAGGCGATGTGGAGAAACCGCATCGAGGTTTGCGCCAGCGGCAGCAGCCCGCATTCCATGGCAGAGACGGCCATGCCGGCCGGCGTGTGCGTATGCGCCACGCAATCCATGTCGTGCTTGGCCATGTGGATGGCGCTGTGAATGACGAAGCCGGCGACGTTGACGTCATAGTCGGAGGCGTTGAGCAGCGTGTTGCCCTCGACGTCGACCTTGATCAGGCTGGAGGCGTCGATCTCCTCATACAGCATTCCGTAAGCGTTGATCAGGAACTGGTCGGTGGTCCCGGGGACCCGGCAGGAGATGTGGTTGGCGACCATCTCGGTCATCCCGTACATCGCCGTGAGGCGGTAGCAGGCCGCAAGATCGACACGCGCCTGCCATTCCTCCGCGCTCACCTGTTCGCGGACCGATTTCACGACCTTGATGGCGGGCGAACTGACGGGCGGATTCATGCGTTTCTCCACGGAACGAATTATCGGGCCGCGCGGGCCTCGGTCATTGAAACCAGGATACCTGCAAAATTCGCCGCGCGGCAAGGCAGGCGCTCTCGGCGTTATTGCAGGTCTGGCGGGTGAAATTCGAATGCGCTATGGCGGGAGGCGAGGGGAACGCCATGACCGAGGGACGATACCGGCTGATCGGCTCGACCGCATCGCCTTACGCCATCAAGCTGCGCGCGCTGCTGCGCTACCGGAGAATTTCCTTCGACTGGGTCATCATGACCAAGACGTTGCGGAAGGCGACCGAGCATCTGCGGCCCAATTTGATCCCGGTACTGCAATATCCCGATGGTACCTATCGTGGCGAGACCACGGCGCTGGCCTACGATCTGGAGAGCCGCCACAAGGTGCGGTCCGTGATTCCGCACGACAGGGCGGTCGCGTTCGTTTGCGACCTGCTGGAAGACCTTGCCGACGAATGGGCCGTCAAGCCGTTGTTTCTATATCGCTGGTGGGATCCGGAGGACCAGGCCTACGTCTCGCGCTGGGCCGGCGAAGAGTGGTCGGTATCCGAGGCTGCCACCGGCAGCGCGGAGGAAATCGAGCAGTTTCGTGAGCGGCAGATTTCGCGCATGGTCATCCTCGGAGCGACCGCGGAAAACAAGCCGTTGCTGGAACAGAGCTACTTGCGGATGCTGGCTGCATTCGAGCCGCACGTCGGCATGACCAGCTATTTGTTCGGTAGCCGGCCGTCGCTGGCAGATTTTGCCTGGTTCGGACAGTTCAGCGAGATGGCGACCGATCCGACGCCGATGCGGATCATGCGCGCCCGGGCGCCCTTCACCGATCACTGGGTGCGGCGGTTGGACGACGCCTCAGGTGTCGATGGGGAATGGTACCCGCGCGAGCGCGCGCTCGGTGGGATGGCCGAAGCGCTGCTGAAGATTGCCGGCGAGCTTTATCTGCCATTCCTGGTCGCCAATGCCGAAGCTTTTGCGAAGGGGCTCGAACGGCTCGAGATCAGCGTCTGGGGCCTGCCATACGCGCTGGCGCCGTTCAAATATCAGGTGAAGTGCCTGCAGCAGCTTCGCGAAAAGTTCGCAGCATTGGACGCGGAGAGCAGGGCTGCGCTGCGGCCTGTGCTGAATCGGACAGGGTGTTGGGAACATCTGGCCGCCGGTTAAGTGCGCAGCGTCACTTGCGATGCCTGCTGCCGAGCGCCGCCAAGGCTGAATCCGGATCCTTGATCCGCTCGATCAGCATGTCGATGCGGTCGCCGCCCCAGAACAACTCGCCGTTGAAGACCATGGTTGGAACGCCAAACACGCCGAGCGTTTCGGCTTCATCGATGATGCGGTCGTGTTCGGCTCGCGCGGGGCCCTGGACGTAAGCTTCGAATTCTCTGACCGAACCGCCGATCGAGGCGATCACGCCGGAAATGTCCGACAATTCGTCGATCTCGAGATCATGGCTCCAGAAGCGCCGGAACACCGTGTCATGGTAGGGGCGGAACAGACCTTGTTGCTGAGCGAACAGCATGCCGGCGCTGGAGTAGAAAGCATCGTAGATGCGCCGCGGTCCCTTCATGGTGAGGCCCTGGGCGTTGGCATAGCGGCGTGCATCCATGTAGAGATAACGGACCTTGCGCCAGAAATGCGGTGTCCGCTCTTCGACCGAGCCCATGAATTCGGGAATACGAAGCGTGTAGGGCAGCCATTCCAGTTCGACGCCGTATTTTTCCTCCAGCTCGAACAGCCGCTGGTTGGCGACGAACGCATAGGGGCTTTTGTAGTCGGTGTAGATGCGTACGCGCGGTTTTCCCATGGCGTTTCCCTGCTCTGTTGGATCATTATCCCTGATCCGGACAAGGCATGGAACCGGGCTGGTACGGATTTGACGTTGCAAAAACGAATGGGCCCCGGTGCGTTAGAGCATCGCGGGGCCCGACATCTTCGTCTCTGCGAAGGATTTCTGGTACACACCAGTACTGTTTCGAGATCCGAAAGCACGTGGCCTTTGCGCTCCAGTCCCGTGAATGTATTCAAATTGTCGAAGGCGCAATGCGGCTGGCAGCTGCTCAATCACCTCAACTGCGCCTGGACCTTGCGCTGAGCAAGGTCACCGGCTTGATCCGGCGGCGTCATGCTCCTCTCCAAGTGTGGGCCAACGGACTTGTGTCCGCTCCGACTGCGTGTCGCCTTGATCATCTGACCCGGGGCGTCAATACCTGTGAAGCGGGGAGCCGAACGCTCCGTTACTCCGGCAGGTGCAGCGCTGGAAATGCTGCGGCAGATACAGGCGGGTGTCAAGTTATCCCAAAGACGCTACGTGTTGAGTTCCGCACCCTGTCATGCATTTGTCAGGTGGTAATCCTGCAGGTCCGGATCGTGCGTCATGGCCCAGTAATCCACGAAGCGCCAGGGCATCGCCGAGAACACGCGGCCCCGGCGGTTGCGGTAGTAGGTGGTCATGCCTGGATGAGACCAGATCAACTGCTCATGTTCAGCGTCTACCTTCCGGATGTATTGATCGTGCGCTTCCGCGCGAACATCGATGGCGGCGATATCACGCTCCATCATTTCAACGAGACAAGCGGAGATATAGCGGCTTTGGCATTCCGACTGGAAGATCACGCTGCCGCCATGGGCGGGACCCGAATTGGGACCGAGCATCACGAAGAAGTTCGGAAAGTCCGGGACGGTGAGGCCGAGATAGGCGGTCGGATTATCGTCGGCCCACGCAGTCCGGAGATTTTTGCCGTCACGTCCGCTGATGTTGAGACGCGCAGCCATCTCCGTGACTTTGAAACCGGTGGAGATCACGATGACGTCCGCGGGCCGCAACTTGCCGTCCGAAGCAACGATGCCGTCCGGTGCGAAATGATCGATGCTGTCGGTGACCAGTTCGACATTCGGCCTGGTCAGCGTCCTGAACCAGTTGTTGTCCAGCAGGATGCGCTTGCCGTAGGGCGGATAGGTCGGCACGCATTTCTCGATCAGGTCGGGACGATCCTTGAGCTCGGACAGGATGAAATCCGTCAGCTCTTCGCGATGCCGGTCATTGCCCTTGTTCACGGCGCGATCGGGATGCGGCCATTGCGGATCCTTGCGCAGGAACGGCAGCAATCCATCACCGTAGCGCCAGAACATGTTGAAGCGATACCACTGTACGTAGAACGGCAGGTGCGCGAGCAGCCACTGCGCGCCTTCGGTGATGGGGTCGGAATAGCCTGCAACCGGCCGCGCCCATTGCGCGGTGCGCTGATAGACGGTGACCGACGCGACGCGGTCGGCGATCGACGGCACCAGTTGCATGGCGGTTGCGCCGGTGCCGATGACGGAAACATGCTTGCCGTCGAGATTGATGTCGTCGGACCACAAGGCCGAGTGCAGCATCAGGCCCTTGAAATCCTTCTCGCCCTTGAAATGCGCGGGCGAGGGGTCGTTGAGCTGGCCGATCGCGCTTACCAGCGTGGTCGATTCAAATGTCTCCTCGCCATTGGCGGTCCTGAGCGTCGAAATCCAGCGCCGCTTGCTCTCGTCCCAACGCGATGACGTCAGTTCGGTGTTGAGGCGGAGGTGCTTCCGGATGTCGTATTCGAGCGCGATCTTCCTGAGGTAGTCGAGCAGTTCCTGGCGCTGCGCGAAGTAGCGTGTCCACGGATTCCGCGCGCCGAACGAGAAGGAATAGGAATGGTTCGGCGTATCGACGCCGCAACCGGGATAACGGTTGACATACCAGGTGCCGCCGAGTTCGGCGTTCTTCTCGACGATGGTGTAGGGGATACGAAGGCGGCCGAGCGCGACGCCCAGCGCGATGGCGCAGACCCCGGCGCCGACGATCAGCACATGCTGCTGCGCCAGCTTTTCGTCCGATGGTGGCTTGGTCCAACGCGCTTCACGCGGCACAAAGCCCATCTCCTCGCGCATCAGCGGCGCGTATTCCGGCGCGACGTTTTCACCCAGCGTCGCGCGCATCATCTTCAGCATCAGTTCATCGCCGGGGTCGGTGATGACAGGCTTCGGTTCCCCGTTGGCGAACAGCTTCAGCACCGCGGCGCGGATTTCGGCCTGGATTTCAGCCGGTACACCGGCTTGTGGATCCGGAATCAGGCGGACGTCGCGCTTCGGCTTGTAGGGCGGCTCCAGCCAGCGCTCGTCGCCGGTCATGTGGACCAGCACCATCAGCAGCACGCGGATATCGCCCTCGGCGATCGCGGACGACAGATCGAGTTTCTTGCGCGGTACTTCGATGTTCATACCCATGTCCTCACTGCGCTCCCGGTGCGTCGCGCAGGCCGCCATAGGCGGTCCAGGTGGTGCCTGCGATGTATCCGGCGTCCACCGGAAGGTTGATTCCGGTCACGCCGCTGCTCATCGGCGAAAGCAGCCACGCGATCGCCTGCGCGACCTCGATCGGCTCGACCAGCCGGTTCATCGCCGTCGGGCTTTCGAGCAATTTCCTGTTCAGCGCGCCGGAGGCGATGCCGGCTTCAAGTGCCGCGGTGCGCGTGAAGCCGGGGGAGACCGCGTTGACGCGGACTCCAGTGCGGCCCCATTCGGCGGCAAGCGTCTGCGTGATCTGGATGACGCCGGCTTTCGCTGCGGTGTAGGCGTGGATCGGTCCCGAAGTCATGCCAGCGACGGACGCGACATTGACGATCGCGCCATCCCGGCGCTCGGCCATCTTCACGCCGACGCTGCGCGCGACGAGGAACGTGCCGCGCAGGTCGATGTCGACCTCGCGATCCCATTGATCCATGCGCACGCGCTCGATTCTGTGCATCTTTCCGAAGACGCCGGCGGCATTGACGAGACCTGTGATCGGGCCATGTGCGGCTTCGATATCGGCGATGCCGCTCACAACGGCGCTTTCGCTGGCGACGTCGAACGGTGCCGGCCAGAGGATTGTTTGCGTCCCTGCCAGCGGCTCGGGCGCGATGTCCGTAATCACGACGCGCTGGCCCCGTCCGGCCAGGAGCGTCGCGGTGGCGGCGCCAATGCCGCGGCTTCCGCCGGTGACGAGAACGATACCTTCAGCGGTCATGGCCGTTACCCCTTGTCCGGTGCGAATAGTCCGCGTGTGACCAGCTTCTGGTAGGCGGAGACGACGTGATCGGGCACGGCTGTAACCTTACCGTCTACGTAGGAATAGCGCCGGCTGAGATAGCCGCGGGCGCCCATGAACATGTGGACGATCGCCTCGAACTCTTCGTCGCTGAAATCCACGATGGCGCCCGCCAGGCGTGCGCGCCGGAGGATGCGGACATAGGCGCTCGCGATGTTGTCGAGATGTTTCTGGTATCCGATCGGTGCGAAATGCTCGGCCTCGTTGAGGATGCGCAGGAATTCCGGGACCTCGCGGATGAACTCGAAGAAGGCGCCAAAGCGCGCGATTTCCTGCCTTGCCGCATCAGCGGTTCCAGTCCGCTTTCGGATGAAATGCACCATGTCGATGCCGATCTTGGGCAGCAATTGGTCGAGCAACTCCTGGCGGTTCTCGAAATGATTGTAGAACGTCCCCTGTGCGACACCGGCTTCCTCGGTGATGCGGGCGACAGAAGCCTCGGCGTAGCCGTATTTGCCGACTACCTTGGTGGCGGCATCGAATATCTTTTGCTTGGTCCAGGCGTTGCGCTCGACCCGCTTGAGCTTGGCGACCTTGCCGGATGCGGCCTGCGGCGGATGCGTCATGTGTGAGGTTCCAGTTCGGCGCGCAGCACGCGCTTGAGGACCTTTCCGGAGGGATTGCGCGGCAGGCTGTCGCGGATGATCAGTCGCCTGGGCACCTTGAAGCCGGCGAGACGCGCACGGCAATGGTCGGCGAGCGCGGGTAGTTCCAGCGTGGCGCCATCTCCCAGCACCACGACCGCCACCGGCCTTTCACCCCAGCGTTCATCTGATATCCCGATGACGGCGACCTCGCGTACCTGCGGCAGTTCGTAGATGACGCGCTCTACTTCGGAGGAGGCGATGTTCTCGCCGCCGGAAATGATCATGTCCTTCTTGCGGTCGGTCAGATAGAGGAAGCCGTCGTTGTCGAGATAGCCGACGTCGCCGGTGCGGAACCAGTCGCCGAAGAATGCAGCCGCGGTTTTTTTCTGATCTTTCCAGTAGCCCTGCGTGACCTTTGGCCCGCGCAGGCAAATCTCACCATTCTCACCGGGAGGAAGCCTGTTGCCGGCATCGTCGCGGATTTCGATTTCGACATGGGCAATGGCGCGGCCGGTCGAGCCGATCTTCTCGATCTCGCGTCCGGCTTCCATGAAGGTATCGCCGCCGCAGGTCTCGGTCAGGCCGTATGCGTCGATGTAGCGAGCATTCCCAAAATATTCGGAGAAGGCGCGGATGCGCACTTCCGGTGTCTTTTCGCCGCCGCCGATCGCCCATTGCAGGCTCGAGACATCGTAGCGGTCGCGGGCCGGGCAGGTAAGGATCCCGGTGGTCATGACAGGTGCGAACCACGCGGCATTGAGTTTCTCGGCCTCGATCGCGGCCAGAGCCCGCTCGGGCTCGAAGTTGCGGTGAACGGAAAGCATGCCGCCGTGCCACAGCACCGAAATGCCCGGGAGGTCAAGCGCGCCGACATGGTAGAGCGGGCCGACCACCAGCAATCGCGTTTCGGTGTTCAGGCCCAGAACCAGCGTCTGGTCGGCCGACTTCCAGTACATGTTTTCGTAGGTCAGCATCACGCCCTTGGGGCGGTCCGTGGTGCCTGAGGTGTACATCAGCCGCATCAGATCGCGCGGCTGCCGGACGTTCATCGGGGCAGGGGCTGCGTCGGGTGCAAGCTTCGTCGCGCTGGATTGTGCTGCCTCGTCCAGCAGCACCACGGGCGCGCCGCCTGCGGCGATGCTCGCGAACTCTTCGTCCGCAATCAGGAGGCGCGCGCCGGCATTGCCGACGATGTAGCCCACTTCATCGGCCGACAGCCGGTAATTGATCGGTAGAAAAACCGCCCCGATGTGGCTGGTCGCGAACACGAATTCCAGAAAGGCGGTGCTGTTCTTCATCAGCACCGCGACGATGTCGCCGGGACCGATCCCCTGCGCGGCGAGCCATCCGCCGACCCGCCGGATGCGGCCATCGAATTCCGCATAGGACACGTCCTCGCCGCGGTATTTCAGCGCACAACGGTCAGGCGTCCGCCTGGCGTGAAACGCGATGAAGCTGGATAGATTGATCATTATCCGCCCAACGCCCTGTTTCCGGGTCCGTTTTCTCCCTGGAGCTTCGGTTCTGATTCAATCAGAACCGAAGCTCTAGATTTTTGTTTTGATGCGTTTTCTTGACGCGAACCGATATCCACTTCGCTCGAAAACGCTCTGAATGAATTCTGACTCGTAATTCATCTTTGGCTTGACGTCACCCCCTTTGCTCTGAAATCCTTCTGACCGTACGGAGGCGGAACGATCTCCGGCAAGGATTTGGGCAGGGCCCACTGGGAGGAAACATGACGAGAACCCGCAAACCGGGCGTGAGCCGTCGCGCGACGTTGGCGATGATGGGCGCCGGTGCCGTAACATTTGCCGCGCCCTGGGTGGCGCGGGCGCAAGCCAAGACCATCAAGATCGGCATGCCGACGATTTTGTCCGGGCGCGTCGCGCAGCTTGGAACCTCTTCGCGCAATGCGGTGATGCTGGAAGTAGAAAAGGTCAATGCTGCCGGCGGCCTGGCCGGACGCCAGATCGAGATGGTGATCCGCGACTCCAAGGGGCAGCCGCAGGAGGCGGCCCGTATCGCCCGTGAGCTGGTCAACACCGATGGCTGCGAGATGTTGCTCGACGGCGAAGCATCGTCGGGTTCGTTCGCGGTCCATGAGGTCGCGCGCGATCTCGGCGTGCTCTGCATCCATACCTGCTCGGAGGCGTCCTCGCTGACGGCCGATCCGAAGCAGCATATTCCGAATGCGTTCCGCTGCGTGCGCCAGGGCATCCACGACTCGATCGTCGGCGGCAGCTACGCCGCATCGATCGCCAAGGCCAAGGGCCTGAAGAAGTGGGCAACATGCTCACCGGATTACGCCTATGGTCGCGACACCACCGGCGAGTTCACGCTGTACCTCAAGCGCTTCGCGCCCGACGTGGAGATCATCAGCGAGTCCTGGCCGAAACTGTTCCAGCCCGACTACACCGAAGTGGTGACGAAGATCCTGCAGGCCAAGCCCCAGGCCCTTTACTCCTGCCTGTGGGGCGGCGATCTCACCTCCTATATCGACCAGGCCAACATCTACGCGCTGTTCACGCAGATGGAGGTCTTCGCGGTCAACATGGCTGATTACACCGCGCTCACCGTGGTGAAGAACCTGCCGAAGGGCATCCACTCCGGCAACCGCTACATCAAGACGTTCCCCACGACCCCCGAGAACGCGGCATGGGGCGATGCCTACCGGAAAAAGTACAACGAGTATCCGACGAACTGGTCGTGGCAGAACGCGACCGCGGTGATGCTGCTCACCGAGGCGGTGAAGAAGGCCAATTCCACCGACGGCAAGAAGGTCGCGGAAGCGCTCACGGGACTCACCATCAAGTGCCCGTTCGGCGCCGACGGCACCGTCACGATGCGGGCCGAGGATCGCACCCTGGTCGGCTACGCGATCGGATGGGGCACCACGATCCCGCAGGAGCCCTACGTGCCGGAAGTGAAGGCAGGCGACTGGAAGACCATCTTCGAACTCGAAGCCGAGTGGAAGAAGAGCAAGGGTTACACCTGAGACTGACGCAAAGCCGGCAGCGGCGCGAAGCCGCCGCTGGCCATTGACGCTTGTTGCGCGCCGATCGCTGCGGCTCGCCGTAATGGAATCTTGTCGTGGATCTCGACGCACTCGCCGGCTGCCTCGCCAGTCCCGCCTGCCTGGTGACGCAAACCACCAGCGGGCTGATCATCGGAATGCTGCTGTTTCTCGTCGCCGTCGGGCTGACGCTGATCTTCGGCGTGCTCAAGGTCGTCAATTTCAGCCACGGCGCCTTCTATATGTTCGGCGCCTATTTCGCGATGACGACGTTTCAGCTCACCGGCAGCTTCGCGCTGGCGATGTTGTCCGGCGCGGCGGGCACCGCCATTCTCGGCTTGATCTTCGAGCGCGCGTTCATGAGCCGGGTCTACGGCCGCGACGTGCTGATGCAGTTGCTGGTGTGCTACGCCTTCGTGCTGATCTTCGACGACGTGGTCCGAATGGTATGGGGCCCGGAGTTCAAGTCGATGGGGATGCCGTCGGCATTCCAGGTGCCGCCGCTGTTCATCGCAGGCGGTGTGGTGCCGCCCTATTATCTGCTGCTGATCGGCGTGGCACTTGCGGCGGCCGTAGTCCTCGGGCTCGGCCTTGCCCGCACGCGGATGGGCAAGGTGATCCGGGCGGCTGCGCACAATCCGGGCATGGTATCGGCGCTCGGCATCAACACCGGCCTGATCTATGGCGGGGTGTTTGCCCTCGGCGGCATGCTGGCGGGGCTGGCCGGGGCGCTTGCGGCGCCGGTGCGGTCGCTGACGCCGGGCATGGGATTTTCGGTCCTGATCGAATCCTTCATCGTTACCGTCATCGGTGGCATGGGCTCGATCCTCGGCGCACTGATCGGCGCGCTGTTGATCGGCCTGATCCGTTCGTTCGGATCACTCGGCTTTCCGTTGTTCACGGAAGGGCTGATGTACCTGTTCATGGTGATCGTGCTGGTATCGCGGCCGACCGGCCTGTTCGGCAAGGAGGTCGCATGACCGAGCTGCAGGCCGAACAGGCCGCTGCCGTGCCGAGGAGTGTAAATCGGCAGCGTGCGCGCTATTTCGACGTAGGGGTCGCGCTCGCCGCTTTCGCGGTGCTGGCGGTCCTGCCGATGCTGACTGGCAGCAAGGCGCTGCTCGACTTCGTGATCCGCTGCTCCGCTTTCGGATTGTTCGCGACTTCGCTCAACCTGCTGGTGGGGTTTACCGGCATGGTCTCGTTCGGCCATGGCATGTTCTTCGGCCTCGGCGCCTACAGTTTTGGGTTGCTCATGCAGCGCAGCGGTGTTCCGGTGCCGGTCGCCTTCGTGGCAGCTCTTGTCATTACTGCCATTTTCGCCACGGTAATCGGCGCGATCTGCGTGCGGCTCAAGGAAATCTATTTTGCTTTCGTCACGCTGGCGTTCCAGATGCTGATCCACAGCACGATCCTGTCCTGGGTATCGCTGACCGGTGGTGATCAGGGCCTGCGCGGCGGCATTCCGCGCCCGCCTTTCCTTGGCATCGATCTGGCGAACCACAACCATCTCTACATCGTAAGCTGCGCGCTTCTGGTGATCGGGCTCTTGCTGATGCGCGAGATCACGCAATCGCCGTTCGGCTATACCTTGCGGATGATCCGTGACAACGCTAACCGTGCCAGCTTCATCGGCATCGACGTCTGGCGGGCCAAGCTCACGATCTTCGTGCTGGCTGCGCTGTTTGCCTCGACCGGCGGCATGATCATGGCGCTGTTCGTCTCGGGCGCCTATCCCGAATTCGCCTACTGGACGATTTCCGGCGAGGGCATCTTCATCAACATGCTGGGTGGCGTCACCACGTTCCTCGGGCCGATGGTCGGCACCGTCCTGCTGCTGATCCTCAACGACACCGTGACGCGCCTGACCGAATATCACGGCATCGTGCTCGGGATCGTGATCCTGTTTTTTGCTATCGGCCTGCGAAAGGGCCTGATGGATTTCGTCTTCGAGTGGTACGCGCAACGCCGGGGTTCGTCCGGGGAGCGTGGCTAGCCATGCTGGAGATACGCTCCCTTTCCAAATCGTTCGGCGGCGTCAAGGCGACCGACAATGTCTCGCTGGATTTCGCTGCCGGTTCGCTCACCGCCGTGATCGGCCCCAATGGCGCCGGCAAGAGCACGTTCTTCAACCTGATCACGGGCGCCCTGAGGCCCGATTCCGGTCAGATTTTGCTCAACGGCGTCGACTTGGCCGGACGTTCGCCACCGGAGATCGTGCGACATGGCATCGGCCGGGCGTTTCAGGTCGCGAGCATTTTTCCCTCGCTGACAGTGCATGAGACGATGCTCGCCGCAGTTTGCGCCGACCAGCGCCGCGCTGGCGTGCTGCATCGCCGGTTTCCGCTGGCCGAGACGCGCGACCGTGCCGAGCATGCGATGGAATTGCTGGGGCTCGCCGGCAAGCGGGATCGGACCGCGGCAACGCTTTCGCATGGCGACCAGAAGCTGCTCGATATCGCATTGGCGCTGGTGCTCGATCCCAAGGTGTTGCTGCTCGATGAGCCTACCGCCGGCATGGGTACCGAAGAGCGCTGGCGGATGATCGACAAGGTGAGGGAACTCTGGGAGAAGCAGAAGATCACCGTGGTGTTCATCGAGCACGACATGGATATCGTGTTCCAGATCGCGCCCGAGATCGTCGTGCTCTGCTACGGCCGTATTCTTGCAACCGGCACGCCGGATGCAATCCGCCGCAACGAAGCGGTGATCGAGGCCTATCTCGGCACCGAACACCACGCCGGAGCTGCGATATGAGTACGCAGCCGGTGGTGCAGGTCGAGGATCTCGACGTCTATTACGGCACCAGCCAGATACTGTTCGGTGTCGGTCTTTCGGTGCGGCAGGGCGAGACCATGGCGCTGCTCGGCCGCAACGGCGCCGGGAAATCGACGACCATGAAGGCGATCATGGGGCTCGCTCCCGCGCGCCGCGGCCAGGTCACCCTGAAGGGCCGGGTGGTGTCCGGGCTGAAGCCGCACCATATTGCGCGCGCCGGTCTCGGCTTCGTGCCGGAGGACCGCCAGATCTTCCCCGAGCACACGGTCGAGGACAATCTGGTGATCGGCGCCAAGAAGGGGCCCAACGGCGAGGACGAATGGTCGATCCGGCGCATTTACGACCTGTTTCCGCTGCTGGAGCCGCTGCGGTACCGGATCGCGGGGCGGCTGTCGGGCGGCGAACAGCAGATGCTGGCCATTGCGCGCACGCTGATGGGCAATCCCGCGCTGCTGCTGCTGGACGAGCCGAGCGAAGGGCTGGCCCCCATCATCGTCCAGCGGATCGGCGAATTGCTGCGGCAGTTGCGGGGCACCGGGGCCACGGTGCTGATCGCCGAGCAGAACATGCATTTTTGCCTTGGCCTTGCGAGCCACGCGACGGTTATCGACAAGGGCCAGATCGTCTACACATCCGGGATCGAAGAGCTGAAAGCCAACGAAAACATTCGTCAGCGCTACCTCGCGCTGTAGCTTTCGGCCCGATCCGGGAGATGACATGACCATGGAACGCAAGCTATCGCCGACGCATGAGGCGCCGTATCGCGGCCTGCGCGTGCTGGATTTCGGGCAGGGCATCGCCTCGCCCTATTGCGCGATGCTGCTCGGCGTGTACGGGGCTGACGTCATCAAGGTTGAGCCACCCGAAGGGGATTGGTCGCGATTTCTCGGCACGACCTATGGCAGCCATACCACGCTGTCGGCGGTCTACAATCGCGGCAAGCGCAGCCTCTGCCTCGACATGAAGCAGAGGGACGGGATCGCAATCGCCCGGCGGCTGGCGAGGGAATGCGATGTCCTGATCGAAGGTTTTCGGCCCGGCGTGGCTGCGCGGCTCGGGATCGGTTACGAGGAATTGTCGCGCGACAATCCCGGACTGATCTATCTCTCGGTCAGCGCGTTCGGGCAGAGCGGCCCTTACTCGAAACGGCCGGGCTCGGATTCCGTGGCGCAGGCATTTTCCGGCTTCGTATCGATCAACGTCGGCAACGACGGCACCCCGCACCGGGCAGGAACCACGATCTCCGACGTCGTCACCGGCGTCTATGCCTTCCAGGCGATCGCGACGACTTTGTTCGCGCGCGCAACCGTCGGCACCGGGCGCTGGATCGACGTCAATCTCTGCCAGTCGACATCCGCCTTGCTCGGCCACAAGGTCGCCGAACATATTCTGGAGGGCGGCGCGCCGCGCGCCCTCAATGTGCCGGCGGGTTCATATCAGACAACCGACGGCTGGATGATGGTCACGCTGGTGAACGAGCCGCAGTACAAGCGGCTGTGTGCGGCGATCGGACGTGAGGACCTTGCCAGCGATCCGCGGTTCGCGGATTTTGCGCGGCGGGCGGATGCCGTCGATGTGTTGATCCCGCAACTGCGCGAGGTGTTTCTGACGCAGCCGACGGATGTCTGGTTGTCGCGGCTGCATGCCGCCGATCTGATTGCGGAAAGGATCCTCAATCCCGGCGAATGGCTGCGCAACGTCCATGTCGAGGCGACCGCGGCGGCGGTCTGCCAGCAAACGCCGGGCGTGGGTCCGGTGTATTCGCCGCGGACGCCGGGCATCGCAAGCCGTTCGGAGGATCAGCTATGCCCGGCGCCGGATATCGGACAGGACAGCTACGGAGTACTGCTGGAAGCAGGGTTCGAACGCGGCGCCATTGACGATCTGGTCAAGGCCGGCGCGGTCCGTCAGGCCAGCGGAGGCATAGCATGAGTGAAGATCTCGTTCGTTACTCCGTCTCCGGCAATATAGCGGAGATCATGCTGGATCGCCCGCCGGTCAACGCGCTGAGCATGCAATTGATCGATGCGCTGTTGGCGGCGCTGGCGAAGGCCAGAGACGACGAAACGGTTCGCGCCGTCGTCATCGGCAGCGCACACAAGGTGTTTTGTGCCGGGCTCGATCTCGACATCGTCAGGGGCAAGCCCGGGATCGAGACCAAGAAGTTCCTCGAGCGGTTGTATTTCGCGCTCAACGATACCCAATATCGCATGGGCAAGCCGACCATCGCCGCCATCGACGGCGCGGTTCGCGCCGGCGGCATGACGATCGCGATCTCGTGCGACATGATCGTCGCCGGCGATGGTTCGACCTTCGGCTATCCCGAGATCGATGTCGGATTGATCCCGGCGATTCATTTCGTGCAGTTGCCGCGGCTGGTCGGGAAGCATCAGGCTTTTGGGCCACTCTTCCTCGGTGAGCCATTTGATGCCGCGATGGCCTTCCGCATGGGGCTTCTCAGCGAGGTGGTACCGAAGGGAACCGCGCTTGACCGGGCGCAGGAGATTGCGCGGAAGCTTGCCACCAAATCGCCCATCGTCATGAGGATCGGCCGCGATGCCTTCATGCGGGCGGTCGATGCCGACTTCCGCCGGTCGGTGGAAAACGCAGCCGAGAGTTTCGCGCTGGTCGCAACGACGGAAGATTGTCAGGAAGGCCTGAATGCGTTCGTCGAGAAGCGGACGCCCAACTACAGAGGGCGCTGATGGCGGGATTGTATTTCGAGGAATTCGAGGTAGGCCGCGAGTTCCATCATGAGTTCTCCCGAACGGTCACCGAGATGGACAACACGATGTTCAGCCTGCTGACCATGAACCCGCAGCCGCTGCATATCGATGCGCATTTCTCCGAGAATACCGAGTTCGGCCAGCGGCTGTTCAACAGCCTCTATACGCTCGGCATCATGATCGGCATGAGCGTCTACGATACGACGCTCGGCACTACGATCGGCAATCTGGGCATGACCGACGTCAAGTTCCCGAAGCCGGTGTTTCACGGCGACACGCTGAAGGCGCACACCAAGATCATCTCGAAGCGCGCCAGCAAGTCGCGGCCGACCCAGGGCATCGTCGAGTTCGAGCACACCATGACCAACCAGCGCGGCGAGGTGGTGGCAAGCTGCCGCCGTACCGGCCTGATGCACTGCAAGCCGAAGGCGTGAGGCGATGAGATCGTTCCTGTTCGTTCCCGGCGACAGCCAGCGCAAGTTTGAGAATGCCAAAAAGACCGCGGCCGATGCGCTGATCCTCGACCTCGAGGATTCGATCGCGCCGGACGAAAAGGTCGGCGCGCGACGCACGGTTCGCGAGATGCTCGATGCAAGGAATCCGAACCAGAAATGCTATATCCGCGTCAACGCGCTCGATACCGGCATGACGCTTGGCGACCTTGCGTCCGTCATGCCGGGCCGGCCTGACGGAATCGTGCTGCCGAAATGCGCCGGCGCCGCCGACGTCAACCGCCTGTCGCTCTATCTCGATGCCTTCGAGGCTGCCGCCGGGATCGAACATGGATCGACGAGAATCGTTACCGTGGCAACCGAGACGGCGAGGGCAGTCCTCAAGCTGCTGGACTTCGAAAACATGAGCCCACGGCTGTGGGGCATGATGTGGGGCGCCGAGGATCTCGCGGCTTCGCTGGGCGCGTCGCGAAACCGGACCGCCGGGCGCTACCACGGACCGTTCCTGCTGGCGCGTGATCTCTGCCTGATCAGCGCGGCGGCGGCCGGCGTGGTCGCCATCGACACTATCGCGACCGATATCAATGACCTCGACGCACTCCGGGAAGAGGCGATTGCCGCGCGGCAGGACGGTTTCCTCGCCAAGGCGGTGATCCATCCCAAGCATGTCGACGTCGTCAACGCCGCCTTCATGCCGACGGACGAGGAAGTCGCCTGGTCGGAAAAAGTGGTCAAGTCGTTCAACGACAATCCGACGTCGGGCGTCGTGAAGATCGACGGCAAGATGATCGACAAGCCGCATCTGCGCGCGGCGGAGAATATCCTGGCGCTGAGAGGGCGGCAGTGAAATCCGGCTGCGCCGGACTGGATTGACTTTGTCGCTTGATCGGCGGCAAATGCCGCCAATCGACAGGTTTTGAGGGAAACACCATGGTTGATGCGCTGATCATCGATGCATGCAGGACGCCACGCGGTATCGGCAAGGCCGGCAAGGGCGCCTTGTCTGGTATTCATCCGCAGCAGCTCGGCGCAGCGGTCTTGCGCGCGCTAGCCGATCGTACCGGCATCGACACCGCGGATGTCGACGACATCGTCTGGGGCACCAGCTCGCAGCGGGGCCAGCAGAGCGGCGATCTCGGCCGCATGTCGGCGCTCGATGCCGGCTATGACGTGCGCGCCAGCGCCGTCACGCTTGATCGGTTTTGCGGTTCCGGCATCACCAGCGTCAACATGGCGGCCAATTCCATCATGTCGGGTTCCGAGGATCTCGTGATCGCGGGCGGCACCGAGATGATGTCGATGGAGGGCCGCCGCGGCGAGGGGCCGTTCATGATGGACAACGGCAACCTTCGCCTCCGTGCCAGGCATCCGCAGTCGCATCAGGGAGTCTGCGCCGATGCGGTCGCTACGCTCGAGGGCATCATGCGGCAGGAAGTCGACGAACTTGGCCTCGAAAGCCAGAAGCGGGCGGCTGCGGCGATCAAGGGCGGCCACTTCGACAAGAGCCTCGTGCCCGTCTACCGCGAGGACGGCAGCCTTGCCCTGGACCGCGAGGAATACCCACGGCCGCAGACCACGATGGAAGGATTGGCTGGGTTGAAGCCGGCCTTCCCGGCAATCGCGGACTATGCGCTCGACGACAAGGGCACGACCTATCGGAAACTTATTCTGGACAAGTATCCCGATCTCGACATCAACTTCGTGCATCACGCAGGCAATTCCTCTGGTGTCGTCGATGGTTCGGCGGCCATCCTGCTGGCGTCGCCGAGTTACGCCAAGGCGCACGGCCTGAAGCCCCGCGCGCGCGTTGTGGCAATGGCGAACATGGGGGACTCCCCGACCTTGATGCTGAACGCGCCGGTGCCGGCTGCCCGCAAGGTGCTGGCCAAGGCAGGGCTCACGCTCGACGATATCGACCTGTTCGAGATCAACGAGGCCTTTGCGGTCGTCGCCGAAAAGTTCATCCGCGATCTCAAACTCGATCGCGACAAGGTCAATGTCAACGGCGGCTCGATCGCGCTTGGCCATCCGATCGGCGCGACCGGATCGATCCTGATCGGAACAGTGCTCGACGAACTGGAGCGGCGCGACCTCAGGCGCGGCCTGGTGACGATGTGCGCTGCCGGCGGCATGGCGCCGGCAATCATTATCGAGCGAGTTTAGCCGATCGGTTCTACGCCGTCGGGAACTGAAGCTGGCAGATTCCCGATGGATCGAGAGGGGTTGCGCCGGAAGCTCAGATATAAGAAGGGACAAGCCGGCACGAACTATTTCACCAGCCGCCCTTCCTTCGGAAGTCCGGCCATCGATTGAAGCCGTGGCGCGGGCTTGCGGTCCTGCTGCCTGGACCAGGATGCGTAGTAGGCGACGGCCGTCATGATCGAAATCCCGCCGACGCTGACCAGAACGTGCATCGCCAACAGGTTCGGTCCCGTGATCAGGACAAGATGGGCGGCAAACGAAAGAAACACGCCGGCGCAGAAGACCGGCAGCCATTCCTCGCCGCACTTGATGACCGGCTGCAGTGCTTGCGATTTGAAGCCATGCCAATCCCGCGGCACCACATGGGTAAAGAGAAACACCAGCGCGAGGAAATGGAGGACCCGGTATGGAACGAGGTTCTCCCTCTGGTCGGGAAGAAGAACATCGTGCAGGTAATCCGGGACGATCCCGGCCAATTGCGGGAATCTTCCTGACGTCGTCACGGCCAGCGAAAATGCCAGATACAGCCACGCTGCAACACGCAGGATCCCGAAATCGTGGAGCGCACTGAAGGCTTGTTTATGTCGGGCGTTGATCGAGGCAAGCCAGGCTCCGAACACAAACAGCAACTGCCAGCAAAACGGATTCAAGGACCAGCGTCCGTCGGGAAATGAAGACAGGTTCCAGTCGAGCTGGCGAGCGGCGAAGTAGACCGAAATCGACGCCGCCATCGTGAGGTTCGGCCGGCGCATCATGCCAAGCAGCACGAGCGGAAAGAACGCCATCAGGACGATGAACAGTTGCAGCACTTCGAGATTGAGCGGCTTGGCCTGGAGCAGAAGGCCGTGAATCAGCGTGCGGATCGTATGATCGATGATGCCCGTAACGTTGAATTCGCCGATCAGCGCGGAAGCGCTCGATTTGCCCGCAACATACCCGATGAGTTCGATATAGACCACAAACAGGACGACATAGGCGACGTAAAGCTGCCACAGCCGTTTGAAAATGCGGGTCGCCGTCACGACCAGCCCACGTTCGAGCATCATCCTTCCGTAGAAAATTGAGGCCGTATAGCCGCCGACAAACACGAAAAGATCGGCGGCACCGCTGAATCCGAAATTTCGCATGGTCAGCAGACTGACCACGTTGTGGGGAACGTGATCCAAGAACAGAAACCAGGCTGCGATACCAAGCAGCAGATAGAGTCGGAGATCGCCGTCTCGCGCGGCGAGCTCGGCCTTCATTGACGGATGCATTTGGGAATAAGAACTTCGCAGGTCCGAGGAATCGAATCGGGACAATACCCGACTGTCCGCCCAGTCGGAGTAGACTTTGCGTGATGAATACTTAATCAGCGCCTCGTCAATTTAAGCCGGTCGACGATCACGATTGTTTGAGGGAATAGGCGATCGAGCGCCTCAGGCGCTTTCGTGCTTACGAAGATCGCGCAGGTGATCGAAATGATTGGCCTGCAGATCGGCTTCCGTCGCGCTGAGATCCGGCACCGCAGCCTCGATCATGACGTCGGCGGTGATATCTTCGACAGACGAGCCCACGATTTCATGAACGAAGCTGATGTTCTTGTATTCGCCGGAGGCAACCCGCGAAATGACCTCCCGCCTGGTTATTTCGGGATCGACGATGGCCTCGCGGCCGCGGCGGCCGTAATCGATCATCACGACGAAGTATTGCATGCTGGCTGTCTGTCCTCAGCGTGTTGAAATCAACATACTATTGTTTCTGAAAATCAGAAATCAGTCAAGGTGCAATTCGGAAAATCAGAAATGAATCGTCGCCGCAAGGAGGCTAGCCTGACTGTGGGCAGAATCAGCCAGTACAGCAATCCCAGCGGCTTCGCTATTTGTCGGGCGTGCGTCCGCCCTGCGCCTTCGCCGCCTTGCGTGTTCGGGCGGCTGCCTTGTTGCGCAGCCGCTCGATCTGGCCCCGGGGCAGGGTGACGCAGATCTCGCCGATCCATTCAAGCTTTACACCCGTGATCGGCTTGGCATTGAAGCTCGTAAGATTGACCGACGTCGAGGATTTGCCCCGTTCGATCGTTTTCAGATAGCGCTCGCCGGTCTTCAGGCGAACGGCGGCTTCTTC
This sequence comes from Pseudomonadota bacterium, assembly GCA_023422775.1. Taxonomy (GTDB): domain Bacteria; phylum Pseudomonadota; class Alphaproteobacteria; order Rhizobiales; family Xanthobacteraceae; genus Bradyrhizobium. The sequence goes on along the minus strand of JAFAGM010000019.1, from coordinate 52,720 downwards.
CCCGAAGAAGCTCGACAGCGGGTGACGCTGCTCGCGATAGACGACGATAATATCGCCATTCTCATATTTCGGCAGCATGGAATCGCCGGCCACCTCGAAGGCGATCGTTTCCTCGGCAATTGGGAAGGGAAGCTCGACTTCGCCGAGGCCTTCCGGCGGTACCTGCTCGTGTTCAGGTTCGATCGAGGCGCCGGCGCCAACCCGGCCCATTATCGGCACCGAGTTCAGCTCCAGGTACTCCATGATGGGCGCGATCTCCGACGCCTTGATGAGGCGAATACCGGACAGGATCTCTGAGACCGCACCTGGGCGAACGCCCATCGCCGTAGCGAGTCCGCCCTTGGTCTTGCCCGGCTTTTCCAGCCCCCGTTCGATCAACCTGATATCCAGCATGGTCAGACCTTTCCGAATTTCAGAAACGATAGCAATTCCGATTATCCGAAATCAAGCTTGACTTTGATTTCGGAATATCAGAAATTATCAATAGCGTCGGGCGGCGTCGACAAGAGCAGGAAAAACCATGGAACCCACAAACTGGGCGCCCGAGCACTCGGACGCTCTGCGAGAGCATCTGGCCAAAGGCATGTCCTTTTCGGCGATCGCGAAAGCGATCAATTCAAGGTTCAACACCACCTATTCGCGCAACGCAGCGCTCGGTCGGGCCAGGCGTATGGGGCTTGCAGGCGAGGAACGGCCGGCATCGCCGCTGGAGGCCAGGCCTGCAACACTGCCGGGGATTGGCGAAATTCGTCCGACCGAGGCGAGGATGGCCGCGTTTCCCTGGCCGGTCCCGGTGTTCAAGAGGGTCAAGCCGAAGAAGCTGCGCTGCGTCAATATCGAGCCGCGGCATCTCTCGTTGATCGATTTGGCGCATGGCGATTGCCGGTATCCTTATGGCGGAGACGGGGAGGACGAGGCGATCACCTTCTGCGGCCACCCGCGCCGCGCTGGTTCGAGCTACTGCACGCCGCATTTCCATTTGAGTCGTATCCCGACCCCGCCGCTGGAGTGCCTGATGAGCACTGTCTGGCTGCGAGTCGTCGAGGCGGCATGAGTATCGCTAGACCACGCTTGCACGCCCCATTTTAGAGGAGTTCGCTACCCATGCCGAAAGCCAAACGCAAGAAGCCGTATGGCCCCGCGAAAGCGCACGACCGCCGCGCGAGGGACCTGCTACGCAATGCCGATGTCGCGACCGTCGAGGTCGATAACCCGCTCGCGCTGGAGCCGGGCGAGAAGATTGTTGCGATCCGTTCGATCCGCAACGATCCGCTCGGCCGGCTGCACTCGCATCGCCAGATCGACGAGGCGCAGTATCAGGGCGGTCGTGCTTTCCAGGCCGACTGGGAGAAGGCGGAACGCGGCCCGCGCGCGGTCGATCCGACCCGGGAATATGTCGATGGCGGGCAGAAGCGCGAGCCGATCACCGAAAGCCAGCGCAAGGCCGTGCTGCGGCTGAACAGGGCCGAGCGCGAACTGGGCGCCGATGGTTCGGCACTGGTGCATGACGTTCTGGTCCAGGGTCTTACCATGGAACAGGTCGGATTGCGGCGGGGCCTGCGTACCCAGCGCTGGAACGATTATTTCTCGCGACGATTCCGCGAATGCCTTGACCGGCTGGCGCTGCTCTATGGGTATGCCACCGAGCATCCAGTTCCCGTCAGGAATATCCCACGCTGACGACCTGCGGTCACGGGTGGTGGCGCTGGTCCGGACGACGCAGGACGCCCGGACCGGACGCTTCTATTCCAGCCCGGCGCGGCGAAAGCCTTCCAGGTAGTGCTCGCGATATGCGTCGAGCTTCCAGGGCAGTTGGGTCGCGATCCAGGCCAGCGAAATGTTGGGCTGGGTGCGGCGCAACTCCTGTAGCGCCGTTCGGGCCAGCTCGATCTGGCCGGTCATCCCGGCGGCGACCGTGAGCACGCGATAGGCGCCGCTGAGGTCGCCACGCTGGCGGGGCGCCTCGCGCGCCAGCGCGATCGCCTCCGGATAGTTCCTGCCGACGAACCGGGCGTAGGCGGCAACGCCGTAATAGATGGCGGAGGAGGGGTCGCGCGGGCTCTGGCGGATGGCGCGTTGCGTTGCCGCGTAGGCGTCCTGCCATCGCCCGCAATAGGATAGCGTCAGGGCGTAGTATCCCTGCGCCAGCGAGAAGTTCGGATTGAGCTGTAGCGCCATTTCGAACTCGCCCAGCGAATGATCAAGACGGCGCGTGGAGAAATAAACACTACCGAGCGCGGTGTGCGCCCATGCATCCTCGCTATCGGCGGCAATCGGATCGGAGACGATCCGGCCTCCCTACACCAGCTCGATGAGATTCGCCCGGCTGACGACCTGGTGGCGGTGCTTCAACAAGTGCGCCAGCAAGTCGAAGACCTGCGGCCGCATCGCAACCAGTTCCTGGTCGCGGCGCACTCACGAAGTTCTGTATCGAGGATGTGATTGTCGAAGCTGAATTTCACGTGCGTTGTCGCATGCTTTCTAAAGAGAATCTCATGGAGAGATCAAGCGTCAGGCAAAGCCTTGTGCCCGCTTTTGCTGCATCCTGAGAAAACCAGGAATTGCGACCCTCATTGCCTGGAGCGGAGTTTTAGTCATGAGCCAGACCCAAACCATTGGCCCGGCGGCGCCGGGCAATCGAATGGCAAAGAGCACTGCATTTTTGTTCGGCGCTGTGGCCTATCTCACATTTCTCTTCACGATTTTGTACGCCATCGGCTTCGTATCGGGGCTCGTCGTGCCGAAAGACATCGATACAGGCTCGAAATCACCAGCATTTGAAGCAATCATCGTCAATCTGGCGCTAATGTCTTTGTTCGCCATTCAACATAGCGTCATGGCGCGAAAGTCGTTCAAGCAATGGTGGACGAAGTTTATTCCCAAGTCGATCGAGCGCAGTACCTATGTACTGTGCGCTAGCCTGACGCTGCTGCTGTTGTTCTGGCAATGGCGCCCGATGCCGACCGTGATCTGGAGCGTCGGAGAGCCCGGAATGGCCGCCGCCATTGCGACGCTGTCGTTCATCGGCTGGGTGATCGTGTTCACGAGCACGTTCATGATCAATCATTTCGAACTGTTCGGCTTGCATCAGGTCGCCAACAATCTGGTCGGCCGGGAGATGCCGGCGCCAGTGTTCCGCACGCCGTTCCTCTACAGTTTCGTTCGGCACCCGATCTATCTCGGGTTCATCATCGCGTTCTGGGCTGCCCCTGTGATGAGCGCCGGGCACCTGCTGTTCGCCGCGGTGACCACGGCCTACATCTTCGTCGGCATTGCGCTCGAGGAGCGGGATCTCGTCGGGATGTTCGGCGATGAATACCGCCAGTACCGGGAACGGGTCTCCATGCTCCTCCCGTGGCGCAAATCGATCTGAGAGCTACCCGATCGTCCGCAAGGAGACACGAAGTCATGACGCATACTGGAAGCTGCCTTTGTGGGGCCGTCGAAGTGCAGGTCACGGGTACTCCGGAGGGAATGGGCTATTGCCATTGCCGCTCCTGGTCCGGCGGTCCCGTGAACGCGTTCACGCTCTGGAAGTCGGAAGCGGTTCAGGTCACGGCCGGGAAGGAGCACGTTGCGACGTTCGCGAAGACGCCAGCGAGCGCAAGTACTGCGCCAAGTGCGGTGGGCATCTGATGACCAATCACCCGACGCTTGGGCTCGTCGATGTCTTCGCAGCCACGCTTCCGACCCTTGCCTTCGCACCCGGCGTCCATGTCAACTACGCCGAGACGGTGCTGCCGATGCGAGACGGACTGCCGAACCTGAAGGACTTTCCGGCCGAGCTCGGCGGTTCCGGTGAAATGATCACCGAATAGGTCGCACTTCCGCAGCGTCAGCCGCTTTGTGAACGTCACCCGCCGCTAGATCCCCCGGATCGCGCGGCGGAGTCTTGCAGAAAGCCATGCCCTGGAGCCCAAGAGCTATGTCAGCGGCAGCTCCCGCCCTGCAAAATCGGGGTTTGGTGCACACCGTCTGCTTCCGGTAAAAAGACCCGAAATTGCCTGTCGCGGCGATTGTCGCCGGTTTCATCAGGCAAAATAACGAGGGGAAATGCCGGAAATGACTGCCAGACCGCAATTGCCGGAGCGAACGCCGCGCGCACAGGGCGAACCGAGAGCCTTGGATGGTCTGCTGGTCGTCGACTTCACCCGGGTTGTCGCCGGGCCCGCCTGCACGCAAACGCTGGCCGATTTTGGCGCCGAGGTCATCAAGATTGAGAATCCCGAGGGTGGCGACGATACCCGCCACTATGAACACGCTGAAATCGGTGGCGAGAGCGCGGCCTTTCTCAGTTTGAACCGGAACAAGCGCGGCATCGTGCTCGATTTCAACAATCCGGCGGCGCTGGAGGTTGCGCGCGAGCTGATCGCGAAGGCCGACGTGGTGGTGGAGAATTTCTCCGGCGGCGTGATGAAGAAGTTCGGTCTCGACTATGCGTCGGTCGCGCCAAGCAATCCGCGCCTGATCTATTGCTCGATCTCGGCCTACGGCCGCAAGGGAGAGTGGGCCCTGCGCCCCGGCTTCGATCCGATCACGCAGGCTGAAAGCGGTTTCATGTCGCTCAATGGCTTTCCGGACGGGGAGCCGGTGCGTACGGGGCCGCCGATCGTCGACTTGGCGACGGGCATGTCGGCCTGCAATGCGATCCTGCTGGCGTTGATCGCCCGGGACCGGCTGGGCCGCGGCCAGCAGGTAGAGGTCGCGCTGATCGACACCGCGGTGGCGATGACCGGTTTCTACGGCATGGCCTATCTGATCAGTGGCGCGAACCCGGGCCGGTTCGGAAATTCACCGAACGGGTCGCCCACGGTCGGGGTCTATCAAGCCTCCGATGGGCCGCTCTATATGGCCTGCGCCAACGATCGGCTTTACCGTCGGCTGGTGACCGACGTGCTCGATCGGCCGGACCTTGTCACCGATCCCGAATTCGCCCATCGGAAGCAGCGAACGGCCAACAAGGAAAAGTTGCGGGCCATCATCGCAGGTGTCTTTGCGAGCGACAGCCTTGAGCACTGGATGGCCAAGATGAAGAAGGCCAATATCCCGGTCGGGTATCTGCGGACGGTGGAAGAAGGCTTCAATGCACCGGAAGTGCGCGACCGCCATCGCCTCAGCCGGATCCCGCATCCGACCGCGGGGACGGTGCCCAACATCGAAACGCCGCTTCATATGAGCCTGACGCCGACCATCGATCCCGTCGCGGCGCCGCTGCTCGGCGAACATACCGAGGAGGTGCTTCGAAAGACCCTCGGTTACGATGACCGTCGTATCGCGGCCCTGGCCGAGGCTGGAGCTTTCGGAAAGGCTGGCAATACGGCCTGAGGGCAGAATCCCGAAGAGAGATTTTTTCCCTGCCCCGATCCAGCCCGCCAGCGTATGGCAGCCTCCCATTCTCGCATCCGTTTAACCCGTTCAAAGCGGTAGCTTTTCCCGTTTGTCTGCGGCTAATGTGCCGCCAAAACGGGAGAGAAACACCATGAATGACGGGACGCCCATTCGGCCGACGCGGAATGTAGAACTCGGCGCCAGCGGCGAGGAATTTCAAAACCTCCACGAGTTCGTGCGGAAGGCCCGTTCCCGGCTCAACCAGAACGCCTGGGATTACATCGTTGGCGCTGCGGAGACCGAGACCACGATGCGCCGCAACCGGATGGCGTTGGACGAGATTGCATTCCGACCGCGGGTGCTGCGAAATGTTGCCAAGGTCGACACGTCCACCGAACTGTTCGGACGCCGCCTGCGCCTGCCGGTCATGATCGCGCCGGTCGGCGCGCTCGAGATTTTCGACCCCGATTCAGGCGCCGCGGTCGCGCGCGGGGTAGGGCAGTTCGGCGCCTCCCACATGCTGAGTTCGGTGTCCGAGCCCGGGCTGGAGGCGACGGCCAAGGCCGCGCCCGACGCGCTCCGTATCTATCAGCTCTATGTCCGCGGCGACGACGCCTTTGTCGAGGATGTTGTCAGCCGGACGATCGATAACGGCTATGCCGCGTTCTGCCTGACCGTCGATACCGCGCATTACAGCCGGAGAGAACGCGATATCGCCAAACGATACGTCCGCGAGAGCCGCATCCGTGCCACGGGTGGGGACTTCCAGAAAGGGCTGGAATGGCGCACCGTGAAGCTGATCAAGGACAAGTACAAGATACCGCTGGTGATCAAGGGTATCGCCACTGCGGAAGACGCCATCATCGCACTCGATCACGGCGTGGATTGGATCTACGTATCGAACCATGGCGGACGGCAACTCGATCACGGCCGCGGTTCGATGCACGTGCTGCCCGAAATCGTTGATGCCGTTGCCGGCCGCGCCAAGATCATGGTCGATGGCTCGTTCTGCCGTGGCACCGACATCGTCAAGGCGATCGCCTCCGGTGCAGATCTGGTCGGGATCGGCCGCCTGCAATGCTGGGCGCTTGCCGCCGCGGGCGAGGCGGGGATCGTGCGGATGCTGGAATTGCTGGAGGACGAAGTGATCCGCTGTCTCGGACTCCTTGGCGTCACCAGCTTCGGCGAACTGAACAAGTCTTATTTGCACGCGGCGACACCGACCAATCCGCCGAGCGTGTTCAGCGCGTTTCCGCTACTGGATATCGAGCCCTATCGCTACTGATGAAGGCAGCCGGCTGGCCCCGCGCCAGGCGCAGCTGCCCGCGGTGTGCCTGTCGAGCCATTGAATTGTCGCTGACCGGAACACGGCGGCGATTGACGCATTGTCATGCGCGCCCAAAGAGGTGCCGCAGCAAGACAAACCTGATTCCGGTGAACCTGTAATCGAACGACAATGGCGGACAATCCCTTTGCTGAACTCAGCCTCGAGAGGGCTATCGGTCTTCGCTGGACATTGCGGGATATACAGGCGCGCAGGCTGAAGATGTCGCCTGTCAGCGACGAAGATCTGACGGTACTGAAGGACCTCGGCCTGATCGACGTGCGTGACGAAGGACCCGTGTTGACCCCGGCAGGCATTGCCGCGGTGAACGGGTAGGAATTTCGCTAGCGCGGCTTCAGGAAACTCTCGCCGGAGTCGCAGGGCGCGCACCGGTAGGTCAGCAGATCATAGTTCTGGTCGCGCGGCTCGATTGCGGCGAGGCGCATTTGTGCACCGCATTTCATGCAAGGCATTTCTATACTGGTTTGAAATCGCGTGCAGGTCGGCGTCGGCCGGAAAGATCGCAGCATCCTATCCCCATGTCCCAAGAGAGACGTATCCAGAGACGCAACGCCACAATCAAATCTCCATCCCCGAATCACTATGCCACACTGCTGCCACCATTGGAATCGGCTCGGTGCGTGCAAAGGAAATCATTCCTTGAACTTTGGGCGATAGGGGTCTGGTCGGTCCGCAACCCGGCCCGAACATTGGTTAATGCGGCGAAGACGCGGCCGGGAATTATGCTAACCTGCCAAAGGCGACATTGGAGATGGCGATCATGATTGAACCGAAACTCGAAGTCCCGGCCGAATTGCGCGATCTGGCCGAAAAAACCATCGATCAGGCGGAGAAGGCGTTTGGTATGTTCTTCGATGCCGCCGGCAAGTCCATGTCGTCGATGCCCGGCGCCGGCACGGAGATTTCCAGGCAGGCGCTGTCCTTCACCGAACAGAACATGAAGGCCGCATTCGAACATGCTCGAAAGCTGGTTCATGCGACCGATCTTCAGGAAGCGATGCAGATCCAGTCGGAATTCCTGCGCAGCCAGTTCACCAATGCCGGTGAACATATGCGACAGATCACTGGCGGCGTCATGTCGGCGGCCAAGGATGCAACGAAGGGAAAATTCTGAGAGGGTAACGAGCGCCGACGGTGAGAGCTAGCGTCGCCGTGCGACCGCGACCCCAAACAGAAACGCGACGAACAGGCTGGCGAGCGGCGCTTCGCGGGTGATCGCGGCGATCGTCGCAAGCGGCTTTCCCGGTTGCCGCGCCGATGCAATCGCGTTGCTGAGACCGTCGACAGCGGCCCGGAGCGCAGCGGACGCCTCCGTGAGCGTGCGGGATACGTCAGTCGCGGTGTCGATGGCACGCTCCGCCATCCCGGGCTGCGACAGGTCTGATGATTCCATGTTCACGGTCTGCAACTCACTTTCGGATGGACGGCTGCCGAATGGCGCGCTTGCGCTTGATGCCTGACAATGCCCGGGCAGGACCATTTGTTCCGCGACCGCGTGGCCGGTTGATGGAAGAAATGAGGGAACATTCTTTCCCCTCGGGATTTGAATCCGTCAGAGGAAACCAGTCTACGGCATTGAAATGACGCAAGTTCATCCCGACGAAACCAAGAGGAGGCGCGGTGGCGGCACGCCGCTGTTCGCCGCGATTGCAGTTGCCGTTGTCGGCACGCTGAGCATCCTGATCGTGGACTATGGACCGTGGAACAAGCTCAGGGTACGGCCGGCTGCCACCGCGCACTACAGCACTACGAGCGAGGCTGCCCGGGCGGCGGGCGCCGAAGTGAGGCCGACCGACCCGAAGCTGAAAGTGGAGCCTGATCCAGCCGGGCCGAAGCCAGTCAATCCGGCCAATCCAACGCCTCGCCAGTAGGATCGCATTGCGGTCGGGTGCGACGATCGCGAGGGGCTAAAAGCGGCACGTGAAGTCGCGCGGCGTTTGACACGTCGGGCAAATCACGGGCACAATTGCATCATCACAAAAGTCGGCAAGCCTCGCTGGACGTGCGTCAACGTACGCTGACGAACGTCGCCCAGCAGGCGGCCAACCCTGCACCCACCAGCACAAGCAGCGGATTGTCGCAGAACGGACTGCCATACTGGCACATCGTGACGCCGAGCGAGCCGATCTCGTGTCGGCTTGCTGCATAGAACACCCCTGACAGAATCGTGAGCACGGCAGCAACGAAATACATCGAACGCCTCCTTGCGCTCCAACTGGCCGTCGGCATGACGCATCCAGCGTCCATTGATTTGGTTTCGATGTCGCCGTGCTTCATCTGGTTGCGTCAGCGCTTGACGCGTCGGGCAAATCAGGGGCACACTGGCACCATCGCCGATATCGCAGAGCCCGCGCCGAAACCGGCCGCGGGTTTTCTTCTTTTGGCATGATCGCTCAAAGCAGTTTCAATTTGTCGAAACTATTCCGCTGCATTTTACGCGGTTCGGTAACGGTTCGAAGATGATTTGACTCGTCGGGCAAATCACTGGCAAAATAACATCATCGCAAAAATCGTGGATGCCCGCACGGAGAAATCCGTCGCGGGCTTTTTCTTTGAAATCCCCCAATCGGACGGCGGCCGCCCAGCACGACGCCACATCCCCCAACGCCCGTCGCCTGGGCGTCGTGGGCGTGCCGTCGTCCGAGCCTTCATTCCATCAACAATCCTGCACAAAAAAACCTGAAACCATTGGATGCTATCCAGATTGGATGCTATCCAGAGCAGAATGCACGAGAAATCCTCACATGCTCGATAGAGTTCTTCAATGGCAGGTTGATTCCGCACCATGCGTGGCCTTCGAAAAATGACCCATCAGAACGCGACAATCTCGCTAGCGCGTTCAATCATGTTCTCGCTGGCTACCGCTTCTTCGCTGCTGGTTGTGCAGCCGTCGGTTGTTCGCGCCGATCCTGTCCTCTGCTTGGAAAAAGCAAAGGCCTATATCGCTGAAATCGATCAGTTGCTGTCAAAAGAAAAAATTGGATCATGCCCTTCATCGAACTCAATGAGCGATACTCTCCTCTTGAGGGATGTGACGTTGACCTGCTGCTAGTGGAAACGACCCGATCTCGGTTTGTCCGGCCAATAACCTACAGTCCACGGGCAAAGACTTACTTTGTTGCCTTCTGGAGCAACGACGTTCAAGTTGAGTTCGGGTATGATGCAGTCAAGAAAAAATCTCTCGCTCACAGCGCTGGGTGGGTGAACAAGTAGCGACTCGATCGTCTCCGGCTCGAATGACGATGTGTGCTGTATCCTTGCCAACTGCAAGCGGGGTTCCGCTGGTTGCATCGATTTGGCGGCGATGATCCTGCATATGTCGCCAGTTCGGATTTCGGGTCAGCATCCGTAGTCAAAATCACGAAGATCTCGCCAACGAAGGTGATTGAGCCGCTTCCTGCGTCGACGTTTGATACGTCGGGCAGATCACTGGCTAAATGACAACATCGCGAGACTAGTAAAGCCCGCATGGAGAAATCTGTCGCGGGCTTTTTCTTTGAGATATTCGAATCGGACGGCGGCTGCTCAGCACGACGCCGCATCTCCTTACGCCCGTCGCCTGGGTGTCGTGGGTATGCCGTCGTCCGAGCCTTTTAACCATAAGCTATTGGCTATTGGCCGGCGCGCGCGAACGCGCCGGCTTGCGGCGCGGATCGTCACCGCCGCCGCACGCGGCCCCCAACGGGATAAGGTTCGCGCCCCAAATGGTCTGCGCCTGCACCCGCGACCATGCCGCACATTTTTTGGAGAGACGCCGATGACCGCCTGTCTGATATCGCTCGCGCTCGTCGGTCTCGTTTTCATCGCCATATCGGAGGAGTTCTCGTGAGCACCGAAATCATTCAGTTCATCCCGCCCCCGAAGCGCAACCGCGCCCAAACGGATTTTCCGACAATTGCGTTCCGCTCTGCCGTGCGCGACCCGAAGATTGCATCTGTGGATGCAGGGGCGGAGAAGCAGGCCGGGCCGGCCAGCCGGGAAACCTGAATGGCCAAGTCGCTTGTAGAAATTCGCTCTTTAGCGAGGAGCCACACCAGAACCGCCGTCCGCGTTCTCGTCGGCATCATGCGGTGCAAGGATGCGACGCCTGCCGCGCGGGTGTCCGCCGCCAACGCCATCCTGGATCGCGGCTGGGGCAAGGCCACGCAGCCGCAGGATAACAGCGGAGCGTTCGAACTAGTTCACCGGATCGAGCGAGTCATTGTTCGTCCTGAACGGTCGGACAACGAAAATGTTTGAACCGCTTCCGGCTTCGGACCATGCGATGAATTGACTGTGTTCACTTTATGTTCTATGAAATCTCACGCCCTTCAACAACGTATAGAGTGAGCAATGCGATCGTTCGCCCGAAATTCAATGACGGCAATCCTGGCTCTTTGCGTCGTTGGTACTCTGCTGTCGAACAGCCCCGCTGTCGCCGACGGCTATAGCCTCGACTTTGGTGCCGAAACAGACCGAGGAAGAGACGCGGGCACCATCAGTTGTCGATTTGATGAAGTATGTAAAGGAAAGTTGGAATCTCTGGGACTGACAGTCCGTGTGGAAGTATCCCGAGACAAATCTCTGTTTGCTCGCGTAAGGTTAGATGGCGACAATCTGGATTGCTGCTATTTCGCAGGCCCTGTGAGCTCGATCGTTGTCGGTGCCGAGAAGCCAAGTCATGTGCCGCTGTATAAAGGGATGGGACCCAGGGGCGCCTTGTTCATCGAGAACCAACGCGTAGGGGCGCTTTATCTGAGGTTCAATCTTCGCTGAAATCGCGTCGAACGTCGCTTCCGAAGGTAATGGAATGATGGTCTCGACGCCAAGACCGCGCATCCAACTGGAATCCAGTGCATGCGTTAGAGAGAAGTCACCCGCCGATGCCACAGACTCCATAACTATCGATCCATTCAAGCCGCCGTTCCGAGTGCCGTTCTTCAAGGGAGTCAGGGCCAGGGGCGGCTTGTTTGTGCAGAACGAACGCGTGGGTGCTCTCTATCTGAAATTCCATCTGCCCAAAAAGGGGCCGTCCGGGTAAAGGTGGACACTTCGGCATTTAGCTCGCTTGTGTCCGTCTTCGCTTGAGGCTTGACGGATCGGCGCAACAGCACGCAAGCCCGCAGCGTAGCTGCCCAACCTTGAAACCCCGTTTTTGATTCGCTGGAGCCAGCGGAAGCCTAGCTAGGCTGGCTGTTCTTTTCGCGAACTTTTGAGGCCGCATTGCAACGACTGGGATCATCTTCATGGCGCCGATAGAAAGAAAGCCGCTGCCCCCGCCAAGTTTCAAAGCCACTACGATAACCGAGGCGGATAGGGCCGAAATGATTGCTCACGCAAACGCCGTTATCGATTACTATCTCAACGGTCCTGGATCTTATTGGGATGCTGGGCCGCGCAAGCCGCTGGTAGGCGAGCTTGGAGACAGTACGGTCAACGATCTGAAAACATTCAAGGACAGGGTGATTGCATCGAAGCAATTTGCTGACGACCCTGGCTTGATCATGGATTCCATCATCGATTTGATCGGCCAAGCGACACAGCAGGTCGAAGAAGCCGCACGATATAGTGAAGGCAGAGATGGTATTCGGCGCGATCCTCCGAATACTGACGATCCAATTGATGATCCCAGGGTGATAAGCCCAAGATTTCTAAACAATGGTGCCCTGCCAATTGGCTTGGAGGCCCAGCCGCCGGTGCCGACGCCGCAAACTGGTGAATCATATCGGACATCAGGCAGAAGGCCGATTCGAGTCCTGAGTCGGAGGATAGCCAACCAGCCACCGTCCGCGTTCGTCCGCAACGCGGTAGAGGAGCCATCGTCTGAAAAGATAGCAACTGGCTTCGATGATGATCAGAGTGCGCGAGTCCCAGGCAGTCGTGTCATGCCGCGCAATCCGTCGTTGGGTGGAAGCATTTATCCATCTGGCAGTTCCGGTCGAGTGATGGCGTCTTCTCAACCCGATCGACTTCCCAGTCTTCATTCTCCTGAAACGCCAGGAGGTCTCGCTGGTCGAATCGCCGCGCTGGCTAGCAACGACTCCGTGAATCCATACCCGCGTGTGCTGCCGCAGTACGGTACCGAATTTGAAAGCAACGGACTGCCGCAACCCTGGTTGTTTCGCGCGCTCACCGGCCGTCTGTAGAGAGTGTAATGATCCCCATTCCATCGGCGCGCGCTCGACCCCCTTGTCAAACAGGACGCGTCATTGGCCATACTAAGGATTCCGACCGCGAAGGTCTTCGAGCCGTTGCTCGCGCCCGCGCGCTACAAGGGGGTTTACGGAGGACGTGGCTCTGGTAAATCACACTTCTTCGGCGAGCTTCTCGTCGAGACATGCCAGGCCGAGCGCGGCACGCTCGCAGTCTGTATCCGCGAGGCGCAGCGGACGCTGGCGCAATCCTCCAAGCGGCTGATCGAGAGCAAGATCGCCTCGCTTGGCGTCGGCAGCGGCTTCAAGCTGTTCAACGACAAGATCGAGACTCCCGGCGACGGGCTAATCATCTTCCGTGGGCTTCAAGATGACGCGGGGAAATATCGCCTGATGATGAAGGCAAAGGATGCGGCCGCTGCGAGGCCGCTGCCGCCGGTGCTGCGGCCCGGAACGGCGCGCTCGCCGTCGGAACGGCAACACGCGGATCTGCGGGCGCTTAGCGCCAGGCTGTCGAGTTCGGGTGATATCAAGGACGCGGTGGCGCTTTATCACGCGCGGAAATCGGGCAAATGTTGACAGTGATCTTGCGCATGCGGAGCAACGGTTCTGCATAAGAAGCCCTGGAACTATGCGCTTGAAGCCATCGCATCGTTCGTGAATGAGGCCAACGGCAGCTGCAAGAGCTGGTACCTGCCAAGGATCGAGGACAAACATGAAGAAAATATTCCGCGCCAGGAATGTGGTCCCTGCGTTGGCGATTTTCTTGTTCGTGTGGATCGCTCAATTCGTCTATCGCACGAACAATTTTTGTGAACCGGGAGATCATCCTATTGCGTCAGAAGCAGACGCGATTGCCGTGGCGAAGAGGAAAATGGTCAAGAACCCATTCTTCAGCTCCAAGAGCTTCGGAAGCGCGCCTGATTTTGTCGATGCCCTCGAGAGAACGGAAAATTGCTGTAACGCAATTCGGTCTCGCAACATTATTGGTCTGACTTTCTGGGATGTCCATCTGGGCGCGAGCATTTCATCTGCTCCAACCGGCATGTACTGGCGACCATCGAGAAGTCAAATGAGCCATACCGCCCTTGTCGCGATGTCGAACTGCGGGGTGATTTCCACTTCTGAATCCTACAAGGATGCAGACTATTAAGGGAAAGAAGTCATGTCTGGCAACGAAGTCAAGCTGACAAATGGCGACCGCTGGACGTGGCAGAACTTTCTCGATCACTATTACGAGCCCACTGCGTCGGGTACGCCGGTCCCGGTTGCTCGGCGACCCTTGCCGGTCACGGTGGATACGTCCTGCTGAATCGCCGATCGCAAGAGAGTAACCTCTGTCCTCCCGGGGATCGCCCGATTAGGTCGGAGACGAGTGTGATCAAGCAAGCAAAGATCCGGGCGGTCGAGCGAATTACAGTCGCTATGCGATTTACGGATCCATCGATCAGGTGCCTGAACTCGTTGGTTATTCGATGAGTTACAGATAGACTGCAATTGGGAGCCCGGCCGATCGCTGCCGGATAGTCAAGATGGGAAAGATACTTCGTGCAAGGAACGTAGTCCTCCTTCTAGTCGGGCTGCTAGTCGTGTGGTTCACCCACTTCGCCTACCGTAAAAATAATGTCTGTTCGGCTGACGACCGTCCGATTCAATCCAGATTGGACGCGATTGAAGTCGCCAAAATGAGGATCGTCAAAGACAGGTCGTTCAGCTCCGATTCGTTCGGAAGCGCACACGAATTTGTGGATTCGCTCGACGAGACCGAGAATTGCTGTCGCGCAGTCAGAACTCGTACCATCTTCGGGGTGATTGTTTGGATTGTTGATCTGCGTACAAAGGCTTCTACCCGTTACCGAGACCGGATTGCGCACGTGGAGATGTCAAACTGCGGTGAGATCTTTGGCGATGATTCATACAAGGATGTGGAGTGATAGGAGAAGAATGTGGCTGGAACCGAGGCCAAGTTGACAAATGGTCAGCGTTGGAGCGTGCGGCAATTTCTCGATCATTACTCGCAGCCTTCTGCGTCAGGTTCGCCGACGCCGGTAGCTGGTCCGCCCGAGCCTGTTGATGTGGACATGTCGTGGTACATGGGGGAAGGGCCGGGCAGATACTATCATCCTGGAATGTTCCCAGTCATGGATCAGATTATTGACAACCAAAACCTTGTTCCGGGTACCTACGATTTGACTAAGCTTGCCGCCGAGGAAGATGCCTTGAAGGCCGGAATATCGCACTATGGGACAGATGTGCGCTCGACGGACTATCCATTGCGTGCAATCGCATTCGGCAACGAAAGTGCTAGGATTTCTGGAGAGGTCGTGGTCAATCCGGATCGTTCCAAGTTGTTCAGGAAAATCGAAATCAGGCCGCTCGATACGAATTTTGATTTTGAACACAATACCAAGAATCCATTAATCGAAGGCAGTCGCGCCATAGGGCGGCAAATACTTGATCCTCAAGACCAAGGTTCGAAATATGAGATCCAGTATCGCGGATATGGACGGCCCGGCGAGGCGGGTCCAGATCGGGGAATCGGGAGGGTCTACCATCCTTTCACGGATGCACAGTTAAGCGCCGCTCGCCGCAGGGAATTTGCGTATCCTGGTAGCGCGCCATCTGGATTGTTGCCGAGCTTTACCGCTGCCCTACCGCCTGCGATCAAAGAGCATCTTCAACATCTGGATCAGGCACACGGTGGTCAGGTGCGGGCGTCCGGCTTCGGCGCAGTGGTGCCGCCTTTCGGCAATTCTACAAGCGCCAATCCGATGTCAGGCGGCGTCGCCAGATGGATCGCCTCGATGGCTGGTGTCGATCCCAAAAGCCCGGGCCAGCCGCAGCAAAGCCTGCCTGGTATCTCGGGCGGAGCCGCGACTCAGCAAAGGTTGCTGCCGCCGTGGGTTTTCTTCGGTTCGCCCTAGGCGCGTTCTGTCTTCGCCGCGTCTGCGGGATTCCATCATCTCTGACAACATAATTGATGCCGCGCGGCTGAGCGTGGCGAGAGAGCGATCGTGGGATCGAAGGCACCGCTCGATGAACTGTGCGCTCAGTTTTAATGATGTCGATTGACCCAAAGGAGAACGCAATGGCTGACGACGACCGCGACTTCATCGAACGTGCCGATTCGGTAGCCGTGAAACTTCATGGGGAGCCGCTGGCGGCTGACGAGATCGCGCGCAACTTCGCGCTCTATGGGTTGCAGAAGCGCGCCATCGCCCTCGAAAAATTCGACAACGAAATGCGCGGCGAGATCGATTCCAGTCCGCACAGCCTGCGCCGGCGCGTTCAGTTGATGGCGCTGCGCAAGCAGATGGGCGGCGTTCACGAAGCGCTGCGCAAAGCAAAGCGCTAGAACGCGCGAATGTCGCTCCCGGCAAATCCGGTGCTTGCTGCGCTGGCGCAAGCGCGGATGCGCGTTGCACCCATGTTTGTGAAATGGTGTGAGCTGAATGGCGTCGAGTCTCGTCCCGCGGCCCCGGCGAACGTCGCTCGGTTTATCGTCAACTGCGCTTCCCTCGGCATCGATCGGCTGTGGCCTGCCGTCCAGGAAATTTCGGGACTGCATGTTGAGGTCGGCCTCGCCGATCCGACGTTGGGTGGTCCGGTGGCCGCAGCCATCAGCGACCTTGCAAGAATTGATCCGCCGCGCTCCTGGCCGACCGACTGCAAGCAGCGTTTCAAATCGCTGCCATATGACCTGCAGGTCTATGTAGCAGCCCACGAATTGCAGCGGGAGAAGGCGCTGCGACGGGCACAGAACGAGGCGGCCAGCGCGAAGCAGCGGCTGGCTGGATGTCTAAAGAGGGAAATCCGTCCAAAAGAGGAAAGTAACTTCCATGAAGACGACACGCATCCCGCCGCTTGAAGACCGCATCAAGCAGGTCCGCGCCGACATCGAAGCCGTCGTAGACGCGCACGTCGAGCGGGTGGTCAAGGAGAGTCCGGGTGTTCCGCCCGGCGTGATACGCAATCTTCTGACCGCGCGTGCGCCGGCATGCCCGTGTGCGCAGTATCTCGAACTGAATGCCAAGGCATAATTCAACGCCAGCCGCGAACGAAGGAATTGTAAAATGACGTTCTACAAGTGGTCGCATACTGCAGCCAGCAACGCCACCTCCGATCCTTCGATCAACTGGCAGGAAGGCCAGGCGCCTTCCAGCGTGAACGACTCTGCACGTGCCATGATGGCTTCGGTGGCCAAGCACCGGGACGATATCGCGGGCGCGATCATCACCGGCGGTACATCGACGGCGTACACAGTCTCAAGCTATGAGGCGTTCGATACGCTAGCCCGGCTTGGTGGCCAGATCATCGCGTTCACGCCGCACGTGACAAATGGCGCTACCGCGACCCTCAATGTGGACTCGCTGGGCCCAAAACCGCTGCGATCGTCACCGGCGACGGAGTTGCCGGCGGGAACGCTGATCCAAGGGACGCCTTACTTGGCGCTATACAATAACTCAGACGCCACATTCTATCTGCATGGGTTCTATGGCAACCCTTACAATGTGCCACTCGGGGCCGGAATGGACTATTGGGGGCCCACTACGCCGAATAGTGCGTTTGCGTTTCCGGCAGGGCAGGCGATATCGCGAACAATGTATGCTGCTTTGTTCGCATTAATCGGAACCACTTATGGCGGTGGTGACGGGAGCGCGACGTTCAATCTGCCGGACAAGCGGGGGCGGGTTTCGGCAGCGCCTGACAACATGGGAGGCTCTGCGGCGTCGCGTCTGACGGATTTGGTTTCTGGATTCGGCGACGCTCTGGGCGAAACCGGCGGCGCTCAAAGCAAGGCGCTGGTGACCGCAAATCTGCCGCCGTATACTCCCTCCGGAACGAACAGTTCAGTCGGTGTCAGCGTCGTTTCGACCGTTGGTGACATTGCACGAGCTGGTGGCGGCAACCCCGGCTTTACTCCCAGCGCTTCGCTCGGCATGGGACAATCGCAAATCACATCTACCGGCACCGTCTCTGGCCAGACCTTCACCGGCGCGGCACAGGGGGGCATCAGCGCTGCTTTTAGCATCGTGCAGCCGACTATCATTGCCAATTACATCATGCGGATAATTTGACGCTGTAGGTGCCGAAGAGGCCCTGCCCTTGCTCAACACGAACTGCCGGGCGTCGATCTTCGCACCACTGGCATCAGTGTAATTGCCGGCCATCAACCGGTGTCCGTTCACGTAAACGCTCCAGAAATCCCCGTCCGGCTCTACCGTGATGGGTTTCGCCGGCAGCCGGCAGCAACACCCATATTGGGCCTTGCTGCTCCCAATGAAAATCCGTGCACGCCTCCCTGTCGGGCGGAACCTTAACCCTGTCACCGGGGCGAGTCTCAACGCTAGATCGCAGGTCCGCACCGCAGTATCTGCGGTCGAGCACCTGACTCAAATCATTGGAGAAATGGAAATGGTGGACCTCGTTGCCCTCCGGGCCGCGAACGCGAAACGCTGGGCGACCGCCAAGCCGACGCGAAACGTCACGCCGATCGCCCGTCGTCTGGTCGCCCCGACTGCCAAGACCAGATATCAAGCTGTTTCGGCTAGGACCGGCGTGCCGTGGGCGGTGATCGCTGTCATCCACCAGCGGGAGTGTTCGCAGGACTGGACCGGTTCGCTGGCGCAAGGCGATCCCTGGAACAGGGTTTCCGTTCACGTACCGGCCGGGAGAGGGCCATTCGCGTCGTGGGAGGAGGCCGCGATCGATGCGTTGGTCAACTGCGCGCCTCGTGCCGCGCGCAACAAGGACTGGAGCATAGGCCGGACGCTGACCAAGCTCGAGGAATACAACGGGCTTGGATATGCGGCGCGCGGAAGGCCTTCGCCCTATATCTGGTCGGGCACCGACCAATACAGATCCGGCAAGTATGTGCGCGATGGCGTCTACGATGCCGGCGTCGTCGATCGCCAGCCCGGTTGCGCCGGCCTGCTGATGGCGATGATGGAAATTGATCCCACGATCACGTTCACGGGAGCGCGAATTGCGCCACCAGTTTCCCGGGCCCCGACCAAAAAGCCCGCTCCGCCATCCATCACCAATCCGGCCAAGGGTTCGCTTGGCGCTTTCATTGCCAGTATCTTCAGTGCGGCCTTTCGGAGGAAGTCATGATCACCTGGTGGGACAAGACAAAGACGTGGTTCAAGGATTCAATGACGATTCTTTGGGCTCGCATTCAGTACGTCGGCGGGGTCATCGCGGCGGGGCTCGTTGCTGCATTCTCCGGTTACGATTTCACGCAACTGACGAGCATGGACGCCAAAGGCGTATTCAAGATGCTTTGTGCGGTCGCGGTGTCCGGTGTTCTCACTGAAATCGCTCGACGCAGGACGCTCTGACATGTGGCTGACCATTCTATCCTTCATCGGTGGCCCGGTCGTCAAAGCCTTGATTGATGGCTACAAGGCGAAGCTGGCGACCGGCAATACTTCCGAGAAAACCGCCAGCGAAACCGCATCTGCCGAAATTGCGGCCCAAGTCGCCGAGGCCAACGCAATCATGCGGTATCGCATCGCCGAAATCGGGCATTGGTACGAGCCCGACAAGCTGATGGGCTATTTTGTGGCGGTTTATTTCGGGAAGCTCCTGGTCTGGGACAAGGTGCTCGGTCTCGGTACGACCGATCCGCTGGCTGGCTTCGCGGCAATCACCTCGAACCTCGTGGTATCTTTCTACTTCGCCAAGCGAGGTTTTGAAAACGTCGCGCGGATCATCAAGCGATGACTGACGTGCAGGCCGCAGACATCAGGGCCATCGTCGTCGAGACGCTGGCCGAACAGCAAAGGCTGCGGCAGGAGGATATCGATGCCGTGGTCCTGAAGGCTGTCGCGACTACCCTGATCTCGTTCGGAATCGAGGAGGACGATCGGCGGGAACTGCGCGCGGATTTTCAGCATCTGCGGCGATGGCGACGAAGCGTGGAGCAGGCGCAGAGCTATACTTTCAAGGCTGTCATCACTGTGATCGTGACTGGGTTTGTCGGGGCCGTGTGGCTCGGCATCAAGGCGACCCTGGGGAAATGATCGCCGCCGGACCGATGTCCAACTTCATCTGCCGGTAGCGAAAAGCCAGAACTCAGGTGTGGTCGAATGTACCGAATTCGCGCTGTTGACGGGAGCGATGATGAGATCGCGGATACGCTGGCTGAACTCCACCGGCTGGCTTTCCTTGACGCGGCGTCGGTCCCGAAATTCGATCAGGGGCACTGGTGGCTCGCTTATCACGAAATGGAGGCGGTTGCGTTCGCCGGACTCATTCCCTCCACCCATGTCAGCAATGCCGGCTATTTTTGTCGGGTTGGCGTATTGAGTGGGCATTGGGGAAACCGGCTTCAGCTGCGACTGATGCGGGCGCTGGAAACGCGGGCTCGCCTGAACGGATGGTGCTCTGTCGTTTCGGATACCACCGATAATCTGTCGTCAGCCAACAACTTTATCCGGGCCGGCTACCGACTGTTCGAACCAAGGCACCCCTGGGCCTGGCCGCGAACCCTCTATTGGCGGAAGGCCATCAAATAGCTGGAGGACGCATTTCTAGCCCTCTGAACGGCACGCGCCCGGTGGCCTCTTGGCTGCCGGGCTTTTTCCGGTTTTGGGAGTGCGGTGGAGCTAATGCGGTGTGGCCATGCCGGTGGCGCGCCTTGATCCTTGGTGACCAGGCGGTAAACTGGAGGAGTTCGGTCGCAGCATATGCGAGATGACTGTGCGAGTGAGGAAGACGCCTATGGTGGGTGACGGTGGCCGGCCGAATGCGGTTGGTTTTGCGGGGCCTGGTACGGAGGATTATACTGCCATGGTCGCGCGTGCCAAGGCGCTGATCCCGATGTTGCGCGATCGTGCGTCCAGGACCGAAGAGCTCCGGCGGCTGCCGCCAGAGACAGAGCGCGACTTGCACGATGCCGGCCTGTTCCGGATCGTGCAGCCGAAACGCGTTGGTGGTTCCGAACTCGATTATGTGTCGTTGATTGATTGTGCTGAGGCGTTGGGGCAGGCGGATGCTTCCGTGGCGTGGAATTTCGCCAATCTAGCCAGCCATCACTGGATGCTGGGCATGTTTGACCAGGGCGCTCAGGACGCGGTCTGGGGCGGAGACGTAAACTCCCTGATCGCGTCGTCCTTCATCTTCCCGGCCGGCCGCGCCAAGAGGGTGGATGGCGGCTATGTGCTCAACGGCCATTGGCCGTTTTCCTCGGGCGTGGAGTCCTGCGACTGGAATATGCTCGCCAGCGTGGTTTCTTCCGAAGATGAGGCTGACGGCATCGAGTACCGGATATTCCTGCTCAACAGGAGCGAATACAAGGTCAACGATACCTGGAATGCGACGGGCCTGTGCGGTACGGGCTCCAACGATGTCAGGGTCGCCGATACATTTGTCCCCGAGAAGATGACAGTCGCCGTGAGCGATCTTACGGGTGGGCCAACACCTGGCAGCGACGTCAATCCAGGCGCACTTTATGCGCTGCCGGTCTTCTCGCTGTTTCCTTATGTTTTGTCGGGCGTTGGTCTCGGCAACGCGCAGGCTTGCCTGAACGATTATATCGAGTTCGCGCGGCATCGGGCCTCGACCTACAATCGCGCCAAGCTCAGCGACATGCAGACGACCCAAATCAAGATCGCGGAAGCATCCGCCAAGATCGACGCGGCCCGCCTCGTCATGCGTACCAACTGCATCGATGCGATGGCCGATGCAAGACGTGGCCACGTTCCCGATCTATCGGTCAAGACCAGGCTGCGGCGGGACGGCGCCTTCTCGGTGAACCTTTGCACCGACGCAGTCTCGCTGCTGTTTGCGGCTGCTGGCGCGCGTAGTCTGTTCACTTCCGGCGCGCTGCAGCGGCAGTTCCGCGACGCGCACGCGGTGAATTCTCATCTCGCATTCAATTTTGATGCGGCAGGAACCAATTATGGACGTGTGACGCTTGGTCTGCCGTCCGAAAATCTGACGCTCTGAGGTTGGTGGATGTCTGACGCACCCAAACATCCGGCCGACCCAGCAAATGAACTTGCCAGCGACAACTCGGCGATCGACCCCCGGGACTTTCGGAATGCGCTTGGCACATTCGCGACCGGCGTCACCATCGTCACGGCAATGGCGGCTGACGGAAAGCCGTATGGCGTAACCTGCAACTCCTTTGCATCGGTTTCGCTCAATCCACCGCTGGTGCTGTGGAGTCTCGGTATGTTTTCGCAGGGCCTGACGACTTTCCAGAATGCCAGTCACTTCACGGTCAATATTCTCGGAGCCTCGCAACAGGCATTGGCGTCGCAGTTTGCGAAATCCTCGGGCGACAAATTTGCCGGCGTGAACTGGACGCCGGGACTTGGAAATGCGCCGGTGTTGGCCGACAGCGTGGCCAATTTCCAATGCCGGGCCGCCAACCGGTATTATGGCGGCGATCACATCATCTTTTTGGGGGCTGTCGAGGCGTATGCCTATAATCACGGGGAACCGCTGCTGTTTGCGCGCGGCAGCTTCGGCCAGTTCAGTGCCGGCGATGGCAAGAAATCGTCCTGATCGGCTCCTCGATCCATCGGTGGACGCCTGGCGATCTGTAGCAATCGCAAGCGTAAGCTGGTGTTATTTCCTTCCCATCTCTGCACGATACCAATCGCCGATCTCGCCGGCCGTCATCAGCGCCACGCCGTCGTGGCTGATGACATAGTCGAGCAGAGCCTCCAGATACTTGATGCGATGAGGTACTCCCGTGATGTACGGATGGACCGAGATTGCCATGATGCGCGCGTTCGTTGCGCCCTCCAGATATAGCCGGTCAAATTGATCGGTGCATCGTTTCAGGAACTGCTCGGATGGCAGGTGCTGCAGCGCGTGGATGACGATGTCGTTGGTTTCGACCGAATAGGGAATCGTCGTGATGGTGCCGTGAGGCGTGGCGATGTCTTGCGGCAGATCGTCTATCACCCAGTCCGCAACGTACTCGATTCCATTGAGGCGCAGCAGATCCAACGTCTCCTCGGTTTCCGTCAGGCCAGGGCTTTCCCACGACCGCGGCGGCTTCCCGGTAAACTGCGAAATTGTTTCGACCGCGCGCTTGATTGCATCGGCCTGGTTCTCGACCTTGTGCGTCGGACCCTGCACGAAGCCGTGGCCCATGAATTCAAAACCGGCGTCTCGGGCGGCGGACGCGACACGCGGGTAGGTATTGCAGACATTGGCATTGATGGCCAGAGTTACCGGCATCCCGCGGTCGGTCAGCGCCTTGAACTGACGCCAGAAGCCGGCACGCATCCCGTATTCGTGCCATGACCAGTTCGGTACGTCGGGCAATAGCGGCTGGCCCATGGGTGGGCTCAGCACCGTGCGCGGCATCGCACTTTCGATCCGCCATTCTTCCACATTGAGGATGATCCACACGGCGAGCTTCTTGCCGCCGGGGAGTCTCAGCTGTGGTCGGTCGATTTGAGCTTGATAGGGGATGCGATCGCTGAGTGCCACAGTGGTTCCCCGAGTGACCCGGCTATTCGTCAGCCTTGAGACGGTCGGATGTCCCGGCGTTGACGCGCGGCATCACCTTTTCGGCCATCAGTATCATCGACTGACGTCCAAGCTCGCGATCCCTCCAATCCTTGCCCGCGTAAAGCAGTGTGCCAAAGGCGCCGGTCTCTTCCTGAAAGGAAAGGAGTTGGTCCGCAACGCTCTCCGGGGTACCATGAATGATAAGCTTGTCGCAGATCGATTCCAGCGTCACTTTGTCGTCAGGCTGGTCGCGATGGGTCTTGAACAACTCGATGCGGCCGCCGCGCTTGAGCTTGGTAAACAGTGAGCGGTAATAATAAACGTAGGGCCCGTTCGGATCGGTGGCGTAGGCCTTCGCGGTTGCGGCGTCCCTGGCGACGAAAATGCTCTTGGCAACGCGCCAGTTTGCTGGGTCCGCGGCGCGGCCCGCCCGTTCGCAGCCCTCGACATATCTCGGCCAATGGCTCTTCACCCAGGCCGGCATCAGGAAGTTCGCGGAGATCGGATCCCATCCACGCGCGGCGGCTTCCGTCACGCCCTTTGAGAATGGAGCGACCGCCGTCACCACGATCGGCGGGTGCGGCTGTTGCAGGGGACGCGGGATGAAGCCCTGGCCGATCTCTTCAATCAGGGTCTTCTGAACCGATATGTTCCAGTACCTGCCCTGGAGATTATACGGGGGCTGGCCTGCCCAGATCTGCAGCACCTGATTGATTGCCTCCAGGAACATTGCGTTCCTGTCTGCCTCGAGATTGCCGAACACCTCCGCATCGGAGAGCAGGCCGCCGGGGCTGATGCCGAAGATCAGACGTCCATCCAGCATATGATCGAGCATTGCGATCGAGGCGGCAACCGCAGCCGGATGGGCGTTTGGCATGTTGATCGTGCCGGTGCCCAACTTGATCTGTCTGGTTGCGGCCGCGAGCCACGCGATAAAGGCTATGCAGGAGGTGATGTTCTCGGCCCGGTCGGTGACATGCTCACCGACATAGGCCTCGGTAAACCCAAGTTCATCCGCCAACAGGAAGGCCTCGCGATCCTCCTTGAGGGAAAGCTGCCAATCCTTGCCAACAGGATGGATCGGCATCGTAAAGAACCCAAGCTTCATCGTCTGCTCTTCCCCAAAGGCAGGTCTTCTTCTCAGTAGAGAACGTGCGGCCTTTGCTATGCAAAGACAAGCCCAAAGTCGGGACAATTGCGGCGATAACAACCTTGACCTTTGACGATCGCAACCCTCTAATCCAGCGAAAATGCAGGTACTTGACCGGGGAGGGTCACGCCGAAATGAAAGCCTCGGCTTTCGCTTATGCCCGTGTAACCAGCGTCGCACATGCGCTGGAGTTGTTGGCAACGCATGGCGAGAGAGCGAAGGTCTTGTCGGGCGGCCAGAGCCTGATGCCGGCGATGAATCTACGCCTGATATCTCCCGAACTTATTGTCGATATTGGTGACTTGGCCGAACTGCGCGGTATCACCATGAAGCACGGCGTTCTCACCATTGGCGCGCTGACCCGCCACGTCGATCTCCTGAGATCCACGGAGGTGGATGCGCATGCTCCATTGCTCGCACGCGCGGTCTCCCACGTCGCTCATCCGGCGATCCGTAACCGGGGTACCATCGGGGGCAGCCTTGCTCACGCCGATCCAGCCTCGGAGTTGCCTGCCTGCATGGTTACGTTGGGTGCAACCATCATCACTCGAGGACCCGGCGGCGAGAGACGGGTTGCCGCGAATGCGTTCTTCGCCGGCATCTACGAAACAGTGCTTTCCCCGCAGGAGTTGCTGGTCGCCGTCGAGCTACCGGTGGCGCCAGCGCATTCGACGCATTTCTTTCGTGAGTTTGCCCGCAGGCATGGTGATTACGCGATTGTCGGCCTGGCGGCGCAGGCGATCGTAAAGGACGGGCAGTTCGCAGACATCCGCCTTGGCTTCTTTGCCGTCGGCGATCGCCCGTTGCTCGCCAAGTCCGCCAACCGGCTGGTCGATGTGGCCATCACCCCTGCGGTTTTGTCCGAAGCGTCGTTCTTGTTGGGTGAGGAACTGGATCCCCCGGGGGATCAGCAGGCAACGCCGGGGATGCGTCGACATCTGGCAAAGATCTTGCTGGCGCGTGGCGTCTCCTCGCTGCTTTCGCGTCCCGATCTCTGCGCCGGAGCGACAGCGTGACGAGTGCCTTGACAATCTCGTTCAATGTCAATGGAGAGCGCATCGAAGCCGATGTTCCGCCGCGACTAAACCTGTCGGATTTTCTTCGCGAACGTCTCAAGCTGACCGGCACCCATGTCGGCTGCGAGCATGGGGTCTGCGGTGCCTGCACGGTACGCGTCAATGGTGAGATCGTTCGGTCCTGTCTGATGCTGGCGGTACAGGCGCAGGACTGTTCAGTCGAGACGATCGAAGGCCTGTCGGATAGCGGAGAGATTGCCGATCTGCAGGCTGCATTTCGCGCACGGAACGCGCTGCAATGTGGTTTCTGCACGCCGGGCATGTTGATGGCGGCGCAGGACCTGCTGAAGCACTCGTCGCAGCCGGATCGAGACCAGATTCGCGAGCACCTGTCCGGCAACTATTGCCGGTGTACTGGCTACCAGGCGATTGTCGATGCTATCGAAAGCACCGCGCGTGCGCGCGCCGGGCACCAACCATGACGTCGGAACGGGGAGATCCCGAGGTGCTTTCGGCGCTCGACCGGCCAAATTCCTACATCGGCAAAACAGTGCCGCGGCCGAATCTCGACCGCCTGATGCAGGGGCGCGGGCTCTATGTCAGCGACATCGAACTGCCGCGTATGGTGCATGTCGTGTTCCTGCGCTCGCCGCACGCGCACGCCAGGATCCGCGGCATCGACACTTCGGCGGCCATGCAGATGCCGGGCGTGGTTGCGGTCGTTTCAGGCCAGGAACTAGCCGCCGTCGTTACGCCGTGGGTCGGCGTGCTCTCGCATTTGAAAGGTCTGAAGTCCGCGCCGCAAAGCGCCATCGCGATCGACCGTGTGTGCTGGCAGGGCGAGGCAGTTGTGGCCGTGGTCGCGATCAGCCGCGCTCAAGCTGAGGACGCTGCGGAGCATGTCCTGGTCGAATATGAGGAACTTGATGCCGTAACGGATATGCACGCTGCGCTCGATCCGGCAACGCCGGTGATCCACGCCTCTCTAGGCGATAATCTTGCCTTTGAGCGCAATCACGACGCTGGCAATGTCGACCGGGCCCTTGCCGAGTCCGACGAGGTGATAGAGGCGGATTTCATCTTCGGCCGGCATACCGGCGTGACGCTTGAACCAAGAGCGGTGGTGGCCGACTGGAATGTTGCGGAAGCACGGCTGACGATCTATCAGGGCACTCAGGCCCCACACATGGTGCAGAATATTGCGGCGTTGCATCTGGGCTTGAAGGAGCAGCAGGTGCGGGTGGTCTGCAAGGACGTCGGCGGCTCCTTCGGCATCAAGGTTCACATCTATGCCGATGAGATGGCCACCTACGCGCTTGCGAAGTTGCTGCGCCGGCCTGTGAAATTCGTCGCCGATCGGGTCGAGAGCTTTAACACCGACATTCACGCGCGTGATCACCATTGCAAGGGAAGGATTGGCGTCAAGCGCGACGGCACCATCACGGCATTCGAGATCGATGATCTCACGGGCATCGGACCCTACTCGATGTATCCGCGTACCAGCGCGATCGAGGCCAACCAGGTCGTCAACCTCGTCGGCGGGCCCTACACCAACAGCAACTACCGTGCGCGAGCGCGTGTCGTGTTCCAGAACAAGAATGTCATGTGCCAATATCGTGCCGTTGGCCACCCGATCGCCTGCTCGGTGACGGAAGGACTGGTTGATCTGGCGGCGATGAAGATCGGCATGGATCCGGTCGAGTTCAGACGCCGCAATCTGATTCCCGATGACGCATACCCCTGCGGTTCGCCTTCAGGTCTGCGCTTTGAGCAGTTGTCGCACCATGCTGCGCTGGCCAAGCTCGTCAATATGATGGACTACGATGCGCTTCGCGCCGAGCAGGCGGCCTTGCGGACGAAGAATATTCATCGCGGCATCGGTATCGCCAGCTTCATTGAGGTGACAAATCCCAGCGCCGCCTTCTACGGCGTCGGCGGTGCGAAGATATCGTCGCAGGACGGGGTCGCCGTGCGGCTCGACGCGCAGGGTTCTGTGATATGCCAGACCAGCATCACCGAACAGGGGCAGGGATCGGAGTCGCTCACGGCACAGATCGTCGGCAGCGTGCTTGGTGTTTCGATGGATCGTGTCCGTGTGATCCTGGGCGACACCGATCATACGCCCTACGGAGGCGGAACCTGGGCCTCCCGTGGTGCCGGCATCGGCGGCGAAGCAGCCCTCCAGGCGACCAAGGTACTGCGCAGGAACATTCTCGGTGTTGCGGCAGCCATCTTGCAATCGACCGCGGGTGAGCTCGATATCGTCGACAGCAGCGTCGTAAATGTCGTCGATGGCGCACCGCGGATCGAGTTGAGCGAACTTGCGCGGATCGTCTACTTCCGACCGGACACGCTACCACCAGGTATTCAGCCCGAACTGATGGCCACCCGGCACTTTGTCCCACGAGAATATCCGTTCGCCTTCACCAATGGCGTTCAGGCCTCCTGGCTGGAGGTTGATACCGATACCGGATTCGTCAAGCTGCTCAAACATTGGGTTGTCGAGGATTGCGGCACCATCATCAATCCGCAACTGGTCGATGAACAGATCAGAGGCGGTGTAGTACAGGGCCTCGGCGCGGCGCTATTCGAGAAATGCATCTATGATGAGCGCGGCCAGCTCACCAACGCCAACATGGCCGACTATCTGGTCCCGATGTCCGGCGAGATGCCGGATATCGATGTCGGGCATGTGGTATCGCCGACGCGCGAATCGGAGCTCGGTGCCAAGGGCGCAGGCGAGGCCGGCACGGCGGGCGCCGCAGCAGCCGTGACCAACGCTGTCAACGACGCGCTCAGGCCGTTTGAGGTGACAATCACGGAGATCCCGCTGACGCCCCAGGTTATCCTGAGTGCCCTGGGGCGGATCTGATCAACTGTTCCGATAACCGATACAGGAAATGAGAACCACTATGGACCAAGCCCACAGCGTTGAGCAGACCGAATCCAACGAAGTTCTCTATGATGTCGCCGATCATATCGCTGTCATCACGCTCAATGCGCCGGAGCGCATGAACACGATTTCCGGACCGATGCTCAATAACCTCGCTCGGCTACTCATCAAGGCGAATGAGGACCGGGATGTTCGCTGTGTCATCCTGACCGGAAATGGGCGCGCATTTTGTGCCGGTCTGGATTTGCGGAAGGAACGCGGCGGCGATGGCCTCAGCGCGGCTTCTTCGGCGACATCGCTCGACTTGCGCAACACGCCACCGACGGTCCTGCAGGCGATGGACAAGCCGACTATCTGCGCCGTGAATGGCGGCGCGGCCGGCTACGGCATGGATACCGCGCTCGGTTGCGATATTCGCATCATGGCGGAATCTGCCAAACTGGCGGCAGCCTTCGTCAAACGCGGCGTGGTGCCGGAATCTGGTGGCACCTGGTTCCTGCCGCGCATGATCGGCTGGGCAAAGGCCTCTGAGCTGATTTTTACCGGCCGCACGCTCTCGGCGCGGGAAGCCCTGGATTGGGGGCTGGCCAATGAAGTCGTGCCGGACGGCGATCTGATGAGGCGTGCGCGCGAGGTAGCGCGAGAGATTGCGGCAAACGCTCCGCTGGCGGTCGAGGCCGCGAAGCGCATGATGCGAATGGGGCTCAACGAGACATTTCCCGATCACGTGCATCACGTCTACCTGCAATTGCTCCCACTGTTCAAGACCCAGGATATGCAGGAGGGCATCAAGGCGTTTATGGAGAAGCGCGAGCCAAAGTTTACCGGGCGCTGATGTGTGCCTGGAATGTTACTCGACCGCTGCGCTGACGATTACATTCTCTTGCCTGTTGGTGACGGGCGACCTTGATGGCGTCTTCAATAGGCTCCGGGGGAAGGTTCGCTTGGGATGGCAGCTGCCGTATACGTACAAAGCGTAAACTCTGCATCTTCTGGGCGGTTGGTAAGCTTTATACTACTACAGGGTCAGCCGACATTCGGCCAGCCAAGTTCGCTATCGCATTGATCGGCGGACGGATGTTACTGGCGGCCGGGTTCAGGGCTGGTTGGCAAAATTGCCCGCTAGCAGGTTCCTCGGCCATGCCCTGCGGCCACCAAATCGACGAGGCTGGATGCTTTCCGGTTGAAAAGGGGGCTGGTGTTGACTACGGAAGGGTTGCATCCTCAATTTTATCCCTTGGAGTTTGACTGTCGTGCCTCAACAAAGGACGGGTGAAGCTCACGGATTCTCGAGCAGCAAGCTATCGGTCTTGCGAAGGCATCCGTATTTTGCCGATCTCGAGCCCGAGGCGTTCGACCAGTTGTGCCGCTACGCCAAGCATTCCACGCTGAAGCGGGGAGCCACGATCTTTTCCAAGGGCGATCCGGGAATCAGCCTGTTCGCGGTAATATCGGGCACAGTGAAGATCAGCATTTCGTCGCCGGATGGTCGCAATGCGATCCTGAACCTGATCGAGGCCGGCGAGATCTTCGGCGAAATTGCGCTGCTCGACAACTCGGTACGTTCGGCCGATGCTATCGCAAACACGAATTGCGAGCTCTTTACGATCGATCGGCGCGAATTCATACCCTTCGTGCGCAACCAGCCGGGGCTGGCGATGAAGTTCATCGAGCTGTTGTGCACGCGGATTCGCCGGACCAGCGATCAGGTTGAGCAGGTGATTCTCCAGAATCTGCCGGGCAGACTGGCCAGCGCGTTGCTTCGCCTGACCGAGAAACACAAATCTTCACCTCAGGGCCGAACCATCGCTATCACCCAGCAGGAGATGAGCGAGATGGTTGGCATGACCCGGGAGAGCATCAACAAGCAGTTGCGCGCCTGGGCAGGGCACGAATGGGTGCGCCTCGAGCACGGTGCCATTGTCGTGCTGAATGCCGAGATGCTTCGCGAGTTGGCTGAAGCGGGATCCGGAAACGAGGGCGAGGCTGGTTCGAAGTAGGGCGATCCATAGTGGCCGTCTCTGGTAACGCTCCCCTCAAAGCCGGCCGACAAGTCCGGAACGTCGGGATTATTGAGGATTGGCGCCGCGCTCGATCGTGAATTCGACGTCAATCAGGCCGCGTGAATGATTCATGTCCGACTGCGACATCAGCAAGGTGAGATCCTTGCCACGGAGCGATGCCAGTACCTCCGACAGCCGCTCGGACAGTGCCGGCGCAATGCCTTCGAAGGGCTCGTCGAGCAGCAGGCACTTGGTGCCGATGGCAAGCGCCCGGCCGAGGGCGACCAACTTCTGTTGTCCGCCGCTTAACAACAGCGCCTTGCGCTGACGCATCTCGGTCAGTTCGCCAATGACTCCATAGACGAAGTCGAGCCGGGCCTTGCGGTCGAGATGACCAGAGACCCATAGCGGCAGCATTATGTTTTCTTCGACCGTGAGTTGAGGGACGAGGCAGCGATCCTCCGGCATGTAGCCGATCCCAAGCGACGCGCGCGCATGACGCTGACTGGATGACAGATCGGCACCCTCAAACCGCACCACGCCCCGCGCAGGCTTGAGGTGTCCCATGATCGAACGCATCAGTGTGGTCTTGCCGGCTCCGTTGCGGCCGACAAGGCTCACCATGGCTCCCCTGGCAATGTGCATTGAAAAGCCGCGCAATGCTGGCATCGACTGGATCTCGACGACGAGATTGTCGATTTCGAGCAATGGTGCCGCCCCGCTCATCGCACGCCTCCGGTGACGTAGCGGCGAACTTCCTGATCCTTCAAGACGTCCGAGGGCACGCCGTCGGCCAGGATCCGGCCCTGATAGAACGCCACGACGCGATCGGCATAGCGGTTGACGATCTCCATGTCGTGCTCGACGAACACGAGCGTCGCGGCATCCGGTGCCACGGCGTGGATCACGCGCTCCATGGTCGCGAACTTCTCTTCTGCGGAAACGCCGGACGTTGGTTCGTCCAGCAACAGTAGCCTGGGGCGGCGCACCAGCGCCATGGCGATATCGATCAATTTTCGCACGCCACCGGCAAGCTCCGAAACCGGACGATCGGCCAGATCGGCAAGGCCAAAGCGGCTGAGAAGTTCGACGGCCTGGTCATGGCGGCCCTGGGCTTCCGCCGGCGCTCGAAGGGACATTTGGGTGCCCACGCCGGAAATGGCCACGGTGAGATTCTCGGCGGCCGTGAGTTCGACAAAAAGCTGCGGAATCTGGAAGGAGCGCGAAATGCCGAGCCGGGCCACGCTTTGAGGCGAGCGCCTTCCGATGTCGCTCCCGTCGAGCGCGATCGATCCACTGTCAGGCTTCAGGTAACCCGTGACCATGTTGACGAAGGTGGTTTTGCCGGCGCCATTGGCGCCAATCAGACTTATTTTCTGGCCAGCCGGAATATCAAGGGTGAGTGCGTCGGCCGCGACGACCGCGCCAAACCGCTTTTCGAGCCCACGCACCGAGAGAACCGGGTTCACGGCGTGGCTCCTCTCTCGGCAGCGAGCGGTGCTTCTGCAATCGACCTATTCCGCTTGCGTCGATTCCTGATCCAAAGTGAACCGATGCCGCGAGGCAGGAACAGGATGACGCCGAGAAGGAAAACGCCGAGTACGAGTTGCCAGGTATTGGGCAAATAGAGGTTCGAGAAGGAACGGACCAGTTCGAGCGCCATCGAGGCCACAAAGACTGCGGCCACGCTCTGGTTGCCGGCAAGGACGGCAATGAAGACGAACTCGCCCGAGGTGGTCCAGTACGCGAATTGGGGATCGATATGCCGTTGCGCCATCAATGCAAACGCGCCGCTGGCGCCGGCGAAGATCGCGGCAATCACGAAATTGATCGATATGATACGGTTAGCCGAGATACCCAGATATTCGACGCGCAGGTTGTTTTCGCGCACCGCGAGGCTGGCAAGACCGAATTCGGAGCGGAACAGGAAGGTCGCGCCGATGCCGGCAAACCCGGTCACGATGACCGAGACGGCATAGAGCATGAAGTCGGCTTCCCGCGGATCGGCGAAGCTCAGTCCAAACAGGGTCGGCCGCCCCACATTGAATCCGTCCGAGCCACCGAGCGCCGTCGACTTCACCAGCGCGCCGTAAAACACCATCGACAGGGCGAGTGTCAACATGCCGAAGAAAATGCCGCTGTAGCGCGCGATCAAGGGACCGATGACGAGGCCAAGTAGGCCACTGCACGCCGCGCCGATGATTACTTGCGCCACGGCGTCGGTGAGGCCGCAGGCGTTGGCGATCAGCGCCACGCCATAGCCGCCGGCGGCAAAGAACAGGCCCTGGCCGAACGACACGTTTCCGGTGCGGGCCAGCACCACGATGCCCAGTGCAATCAGCGCATTCGAGGCGGCGATGGTCGCCAGCGACAGCGTCCAGGTCGGCAGTACACGGCCGAGCAGCGCCACCGCCGCAACGAGCGCGATCATGACCAGGGGATGCAGGTCTTTCTTCATCAAATCCGCCTTGCCGTCTCGCGCTTGAACAGTCCCTCGGGGCGAAACATCAATACAGCGGCCATGATGAGATAGATCATGAACAGTTCAGCCTGCGGCATCAGGTGAACGGACGCTGCACGCGCCAACCCGACCAGGATGGCGCCGACCGCCGCGCCCTCGACACTGCCCAAGCCGCCGATCACCACGATAGCGAAGCTGAGGATGATGACGTCCGAACTGAGACCGGGCTGCATTGATATTTTCGGCGCGGTAAGGGCGCCCGCGAGGGCCGCCAGCAGGACGCCGAACGCGAAGGCGATCGCGTAGACGCGATTGACGCGCACGCCCATGCTGACGCTCATTTCCTCGTTGTGTATGACGGCCAGCACGATCTTCCCGATCACAGTGCGGTTGAGGCCGAACCAGATCGCGAATCCTATCAGCATCGAAACCGGTATCAGCAGCAGATCGTACCCGACGTAATAGAGCCCGGCGAACTCGAGGTTGCCGAACAACTCGTACGGCTGCGTCGCATAGATCGGGTTGACACCCCAGATCAGCTTCGTGACGTCTTCGAAGATCAGGAACACGGCGTAGGTCACCAGCAGCAGAACCACCTCGTCGCGGCCGTAGAACATCTTCAAGATCCCACGCTCGAGCAGCAGGCCAACGACGGACGCGATCAGGGCCACCGAGACCAGCATGGCGACGAAGCCGGCGCCGGGAGGGAGGCCCCGCGCGGCGACCATCGTAACGGCACTCGCCGCGATATAGGCGCCGAGGGCGTAGAAGCTGCCATGGGCGATGTTGAGGATCTTCAATACGCCGAAGACCAGCGTCAGGCCGAGGGCTACGATGAACAGCCACGAGGCCTGAATCAGGCCATCGAGAACAATCGTCAGAAAGAAATTCATGGCGTTGGCGTCACGCGTATCATTGGCGGGCAGGAATCAAGCAGCGCGAACTTCAGGCACGCGCCGCCCTCGCAGGCTCATCGAGCGCCGGCGCCGTCTAATTGCACTTGGCGCCCTGCATGCCGCCCTTGATCCAGTCGAGCGACTTCACGCCGGGAGGAGGATTGACGCATTCGGCAGCGAAGTACTGGATATCCACCAGATCGACCCGCTTCAGGTCCGGATTGTATTTTGTCCGGCTGAAGGCGATCGGCTGGATCGCCTGGTGGCCGTCGGCAAGCTTCATCTGAATGAGGCCGCCGGGCGTTTGCCACTCCAATCCGGTCATGGCTGCGACGATTTCATCTGTGGAGGGCTTCTTGCCGCCGTTCTTGCTCATGGCCTTCTCGACCGCGGCCTTCAACCCCAGGATCGCCTGTGTCATGCGATAGGATGCCTGAACTGGATAGACGCCGTTGGCGGCTTCATATCCCTTGAATAGCCAGTCGTTCAGCGGCGACTTTTGCGACATCAGGCCATATGCGCCGCGTGCACCGATGATGGTGCCGTCGGGCATCTTGTCGCCGAGCGGCGGCAAGACGTGATCGGCGGCGCTGAATACCAGTTGGCTGCGCTTCGGCAGCCCGCGCGGAGCCGATTGCAGGATGAAGGCCTGCAGATCGCCGCCCCACAGGCTCGAATAGACCACGTCCGATCCGGCGCCCACCAGCGCGGAGATTTCGGTGCCGTATTGCCCCGCGCCGAACTTGGGCAACAGGTCGGTCTGAACCTTGACGTTGGGATAGAGTTGTTGGGCTGCAGCGACGAAATCGGCCCGGCTGTCCTGACCCCAGGCGTAGTCCTGGTTGATCGCCGACAGCGTCTCCATCTTGATGTTCTTGGCCTTCATGTACCTGATGAGGCCGACATTATCCATCGTCGCGTGGGCGGCTGTGCGGAACACATAGTTGTACTTGGATTCCTCGAAGATGCGCGGCGTGCCGCAATCCATCAGCACCAGCATCTTCTTCAATTCTTCGGCGATCGGCGCGACCGCGAGGCAGTCGCCGGAGCCGATATAGCCGAGCACGACGTCGACATTGTCGCGCTGGTACAGGTTGCGTAGTTCCTGCACCTGCTTGGTGGCGCCGCCATTCTCGTCAATAATGACGGGCTCGACCTTCATCCCACCGAAGCCGACCTTCTCGTAGGGGGAGGGCGCTGCCCCTTTGTTCAGCTGGTCGATGACGAATTGCGCGCCATTGCGGGCGGGAACGCCGAAACTGTCCGCCGCTGGCCCGGACAGGAAGGTGACGATGCCGAGCTTGAAGGTCTCTTGCGCCGAGGTCGGCGCCACCAGTGCAAGCGAAATCGCTGCGACAGACGCAGCCACGACAGTGCGGTCAGCCCGCCAAGAACGGATCATGAATTCCTCCCCTCTGATGTCGACGGGTGCTTCCCGCCCGATTGTGCGTGCCGATTGATGTCGGCCGTCATTGGCGATGAGTTTAGGCAAGCTTTTGAAGCGCGTCTATACGAGCCGAGGCCGGAAGGGAAGATCGGAGCGGTCGGCCGGACGGATCACGTCGAAGATGTCGCACCGGCTCAGCGGCGCTTCTCCTCCATCACAAGTCGAACACGGCCACAGCGCGAATGGGCGATGCCGTCCCGCCGCGCCACCTCATCGGCAGGCTGATAAGGCAAACTGGCCGCGGCCGGGTAATTCTTGCACAGGCTCTCGATGTGGGTGATGTCGAGGTCGAGGCAGGCCCTGTGCACGAGGGCATTCACGCGGCCCTCGGGCCCCCGTCGCATCGCGTCGATGCCGAAATGAACGATGCCCTGCCTCGCCGGCCATTCGGTGGCAGCGATCGTGGGCCTACCAGACGCCATGCATGACGGGAGGGTGGCCTGGATAGCTCGGCGCGCGATGATAGAACTCCTGGTTGAGGTCAACGATCTTCACGCCAGATCTCCCCGCCGTGGCTCTGGCGTCTGTTCTAGAACCCGAACATTCTCGGCAGGGCCAGTGACAGACAGCGGATGTAGGTCACGCCCATCAATATTTCGCTTAGGAAGAGGGCGGCGCGTCGCAGCAACGGCGGCAGCAGGTCGGTGCCGACTGTCACGCTGATGTGGATGCGCTGACGGCAGCAGTTGGCAGAGCCGATGAAGCTGAAGTCGGCGGCTAATTCTTCTTGCTGAAGAAGCCGGCGCGTTCGCGCTGTTCGCTTTTATCGACGCCGGTTAGCAGGTCGATCAGGATCTGCGCTTCTGCGGCGTGAGCAGCCCGCGCCGTGATCCCCGCCGTGTACATGGTTGCGAGTTCGCACCCCGGCGGCAGGGAGCCTGACAAAGTCACGCCCTTCGTGCCGATGATCTCAGTCGATTGCGTGCAACCGATCGGATGCCGCGCTCCGGATGCCGCGAGCTCGCGCATCGCGGTCGCGCCATTTGGAAAAATTTTGAGGCGGCCAGCGATGTCGGCGGCGATGCCGAGCCGACTCAGGACATCAGCGACATGAATTCCGGCCGTGGAGGCCTTCGTGTCCGGCACGAAGATCGCGTCCGACGCCAGCAGCGCGTCTCGCAGGCCTGCGGCGTCGCTTGCCGTTACCGGTGCGTCGCCGGTGCGGACGGCGAGGGCGGTCTCGACCAGACCGACATCCGCCATCGAAGCTGCAACAACCAGTTTCTCCTCGGAGAGTTTGGCAACCAGCGCCGAGGTCAGGATGATCAAGTCAGCCGGCATGCCGCCGCGCAGTTTTTCGGCCATGATGCCGACCGCACCGAATTCACCGGCGATATCGAATCCGGTTTGGGCCTTGAAGGCCGACGAAAGGCTTCCGACCAGGCCCTGCGCTGCGCCGCCGCTGAGAATATTAAGGCGGCTCATCAAGTCTGTTCCATGGCGGCAATGATTGCGTCGCGCGTGATCGGCAGATGGCGCACGCGCACGCCGAGTGCATCGAACACCGCATTGGCGATGGCGGCTGTCACCGGGCCGTGGGCGGCTTCGCCGGCGCCGACCGGGTCCACCTCCGGCCGCTGGATCACCTCGACCTCGACATCGGGCACCTCGCTGAAACGCAGGATCGGATACTCGGTCCAGCTGGTGCTGGTGATGCGCTGCCGGTCGAAGCGGACGCGTTCCTTCAGCACCCAGCTCGTCGCCTGGATGGCGCCGCCTTCGATCTGGTTGACGACGCCGTCCGGATTGATGGCCTCGCCGACATCGACCGCGAGCGTCAGCTTTCGAACGCGGATGTCCTCGGCGCTCTCGATCTCGGCGATGGCAGCGCAATAGGCGCCGGTGTTCTTGTAGCGGGCAAAGCCGACGCCGTGTCCGATGTTGGCCTGCTTCTTCGGTTTCCAACCGGCGCGCCTGGCCGCAGCACGGATGACGTCCCTGGCCCGTTCATCCCGCAGGTGGCGCAGCCGTAATGCGACCGGATCTTCGCCGCGCTCGGCGGCAAGTTCGTCGAGAAAGGATTCGATGGCGAACACGTTGCCCTGTCCGCCGAGCGTCCGCAGTGCAGAGGTGCGGATCGGCATGGTCGTCAGGCGATGGCATTCGATCCGCCAGGAAGGAAAATCATAGAGCGGGACCGAGTTGCGATCGCTGCCGCCGCCGTTTGCCTGCGGTGGATTAGTCGAGACCATGCGCGGAAACGGTTCTGCCAGTTCGAATCCTGCCAGCAGGGCGGGCAGCGCCGCGCGTCCCGGCCGCGCCACGTGGCCGTTGCTCCAGACATCGTGCCGCCAGTCGACGATCTCGCCCTGCGCATCCAGGTTCGCCTCGATCTCGATCGCCATCGCCGCCCCGAACGGCGCATCCGACATCTCGCCCTGGCGCGACCATTGAACCCGCACCGGCCGGCCACCGGCAGCTTTGGCGAGAAGCACGGCATCGAGTGCGACGTCGTCGGCGGAATTGTGCCCGTAGCAGCCGGCGCCTTCCATGTGTTCGACCGTGACGTTCCCGGCCGGCAGCTTGAGAACCAGCGCCAGATCGGCGCGAAGGAGATAGACGCCCTGGCTGTGGGTCCAGACATGGACGTGGTCGCCGTTCCATTGCGCCATCGCACAGGACGGGGCGATCGAAGCGTGGGCAATGTAGGGCCGGGTGTATTGCCGCCGGATCGTGCGCACCGCCACGCCGGGCGATGCGGCCGTCCTCTCGTCGATGACCGTCGATTCCGACGGCTCGGCCTTCAGAAATGAGGCCAGGTCGCTTTCGTCGGGAAGCGCCTCGCCGTCGGACCACCTTGCACCCTTGCGCAACGCCTGAAGGGCCAGTTCCGCGCCATGCTCGGTGTCGCTAACGACGCCTGCAAAACTGCCGTCGCGTACGACAGCGACGAGACCGGCTACTGCACAGGCGCCATCCTCGTTCAGTTCCATGAGCTTTGCGCGCGCATTTTCCGGACGCAGCACGCGGCCGTGCAGCATTCCCGATAACGCCTGATCGTGGATGAATCGCGATCGGGCAAAGACCTTGTCGGGAATGTCGAGCCGCTGGACCGAATTGCCGGCCAGCGCGCGTTGCGTCGCTGCCTTCGGCCGCGCGTCCGGCGTGGCGTCGCGATCGAGCGAAACTTCCTCGGCAAGCTCCCAATAGCTGGTTCTGACGTTGCCGGGGCCAAAAATCGTGCCGTCCTCGACGTCGAGCGTACCGATATCGACGCCCAGCCTTTTCGCCGCCTGATAAAGGAATATCCGGCGCACCTCGGCGCAGGCGTGGCGCAGCGCACGGCCCGATTGCTGGATCGAGAGGCTGCCCGAAGTCACGCCTTCATTGGGGCTGATCGCGGTCGATGCCCGTACCATCTGTACGCGCGACAGGTCGATATCGAGTTCGTCGGCTGCGATCTGCGCCAGCGCCGTCACGATGCCTTGCCCGATCTCCACCTTTCCCGGCGAGACGGTTACCTGTCCGGTACCCGAAAATTTCAGCCAGGACGACAATTTCGGATTCGCCGCGAGGCTCACCGGCAATTTGGTCGGAGACGGAGCCGTTGTCTGCTGGTTCATCGCGCCGACATTTCTTCCGCCGCGCGGAGCACCGCCCGCACCATGCGATTATGCGAACCGCACCGGCAAAGGTTGCGGTCGAGCGCTTCCTTCACTTCGCGGCTTGTCGGCGACGGATTTCGTTGCAACAGCGCCGCAGCACTCATGAGGATGCCCGAAACACAATAGCCGCATTGCAGCGCCTGCTCGGCAATGAAGGCGCGCTGCAGCGGGTGGGGACGCTCGCTCGTCCCCAGCCCCTCGACGGTGGTGACATCCTTGTCCGCAACGGACCAGAGCGGTGTATCGCAGGCGGATACCGCGCGATCGCCGAGGATGACATTGCAGGCGCCACACTCGCCGGCGCCGCAGCCGAAATGCGCGCCGGTGATGCCGAACTGGCTCCGCAGAATATCCAGCAGCGACCGATCGGGATCGGCGTCAACTTCCGTCTCGGTGCCGTTAAGGCGGAATCGAATGTTAAGCATCGCGGGCGAGCCCTTCTCTTGCGGCCTCTTATTGCGGCGGCTTGTCGAACTTCTTTACGACTTCCGCCCACTTCACGATATCGCCGCGCAGGAATTTGTCGAACTCATCCGGCGTCATCGACATCGGGACGGCGCCTTGCCGGGTCCAGAGCTTGACGATGTCAGGGCGCTTCACCGCGGCATTCACGGCAGCGTTGATCTTGTCGATCACCGGCCTTGGCGTGCCCGCAGGCGCCATCAGGCCAAGCCAGATGGTGGCCTCATAGCCGGGAATGCCTGCCTCGATCACCGTCGGCGCATCGGGCAGGACGGTCGAACGCATCTTGCCCGTGGTCGCCAGCGCGCGCACCTGGTTTTCCGCGATGTTGGGAGCCATCGCCGGGACCGCGTCGATCATCATCTGAACCTGGCCGCCGATCACGCCGCTGCGCGCCTCGCCACTGTTGCGATAAGGCACGTGCACCAGATCTATCCCGGCCATGGCTTTGAACAATTCTCCGGCCATGTGGTACGGCGTGCCCTGGCCCGAGGATGCATAGTTCAACTTCCCGGGTTGCGTTTTGGCGAGCGCGATGAATTCCTGCAGCGTCTTTGCCTGCACGGAGGGATGAACCACGATGACGAGGTCGGAGTAGTTGACCGGTGCGATCGGCGCAAGGTCGCGCATCAGTTCGTATTTGCGCTGCGGAACCAGCGATTCATTGGCGGTCTGGGTGTTCGACATCATCAGCAGCGTGTAGCCGTCGGGTGGCGAATTGGCGGCTTCCTGCGTGCCGATGACGCCGCCGGCCCCGGTGCGGTTTTCGATGACGAACGGCTGGCCAAAGCTCTCTTGCAGGATGGTGCCGATTTGCCGGGCGGTGACGTCGGCGGGCCCACCTGCGCCGAAGGGCACGATCACCTTTATGGGCCGTGACGGATAGTCCTGCGCCAGGCCTGGCGTGGGCAAAAGGACGGGCGATGTAAGCAGAAACGCGGCCAGAGCTAACGCTGCCCTCAGGCGCCCCATATCAACCTCCCTGTGCTATATGCTGCCTGTTAGTTGGCCTCGTGCCAAGTCTAGCCATCCGCGCGCGGACCGCTAGTCCCGAACTGCGTGATCATCTCACCCACCAGACCATCATCGGCAATCGTGGCCGGCCGGAAGACGTCGCGGCGACTGTGCGATTCCTGTGCGGCCGGGCCGCGCTACATCAATGGGCAGGCGATCCACGCCAATGGCGGTGCCTATTTGGGCGGCTGATGCATGGCTAAAGTGCAGCTTTTGCGGGTATACTTGCCGAGAAAGCCTCTCGGCGATCATGGCATTTGATGTTACCTAGGGATCCATGAACCAGCACGCCAAGGTCGATATTCGCCACTCCACCTGTCCGCACGATTGCCCGTCGGCCTGCGCGCTAGACATCGAGGTGATCGAGGGCCGCTCGATCGGCCGGGTACGCGGCTCCAAGCTGCAGACCTACACGGCCGGCGTCGTCTGCGCCAAGGTCGCGCGATATGCCGAGCGCATTCATCATCCTGACCGGCTGCTGCATCCGATGCGCCGCACCGGACCAAAGGGCTCCGGTCAGTTTGCACGAATTTCCTGGGACGAGGCGCTGGACGAAACCGCCGCGCGCTTCGACGAGGCCGAGCGCGAGTTCGGTGCCCAGTCCGTCTGGCCTTATTATTACGCCGGCACCATGGGCCTCGTGATGCGCGACGGCATCAATCGACTCGCGCATGTGAAGAAATATTCTCGATTCTACGGCACCATTTGCGCGACGATCGCACGTGTCGGATTTTCTATCGGCACCGGCAAGATCGCTGGCGTCGACCCGCGCGAGATGGGGGTTTCCGATCTCGTCGTGATCTGGGGCACCAATCCGGTGAATACCCAAGTCAACGTGATGACCCACGCATCGCGCGCCCGCAAGGAGCGCGGCGCGAAGATCGCGGCGGTCGACGTCTATAACAACGACACGATGAAGCAGGCCGATATCAGGATACTGCTCCGGCCCGGCACCGATGGCGCCTTCGCTTGCGGCGTCATGAACGTGCTGTTCCGCGAGGGTTACGCGGATCGCGCCTATATGGACCGCTACACCGATTGCCCCAACGAACTCGAGGCGCATCTCGCGACCCGCACGCCGGAATGGGCCTCAAAAATCTCGGGCGTGCCGGTCGAAGAAATCGAGGCATTCGCGCGCGTTGTCGGTCAGACCAAGCGTTCGTTCTTTCGCCTCGGCTACGGCTTTACCCGCAGCCGCAATGGAGCGGCGCAGATGCATGCCGCGCTGTGCATCCCGGCGGTGACTGGCGCCTGGCAATACGAAGGTGGCGGCGCCTTCTTCAACAATGCGTCGATCTGGAAGTTCGACGAATCCATCATTGAAGGGCATGACGCGATCGACCGCACGACCCGCTGGCTCGACCAGTCCCGGATCGGGCGCATCCTGACCGGCGACGCGGAAGCGTTGAAAGGCGGACCGCCGGTCAAGGCGATGCTGATCCAGAATACCAACCCGGTGACGGTGGCACCGGAACAGGCACTGGTGCGAAAGGGCTTTGCCCGCGAAGACCTGTTCATGGTGGTGCATGAGCAGTTCATGACCGAGACTGCTGCGATGGCCGACATCGTGCTCCCGGCCACTATGTTCATGGAGCATGACGATCTCTATTACGGCGGCGGCCACCAGCATATTTCGGTCGGGCCCAAGCTGGTCGATCCGCCGGGCGAGTGCCGTTCCAACCATCAGGTGCTGCAGGGCCTCGGCCGCCGCCTCAACGCCGTGCATCCCGCATTCGAGATGACGCCGCGCGAACTGATCGATGCGACGCTGAAGAAGAGCGGTCACGGCGATATCGAAACCCTCGAAGCGGATTTGTGGCGGGATATCCAGCCGGATTTCCGCACCTCGCACTATCTCGACGGCTTCGCGCACGCCGACAAGAAGTTCCACTTCAAGGCCGACTGGGCCAATCCGCCTTCCGGAAATCCGGGCTTGGGCCCGTGGGCGCAGATGCCATCGTTGCCGGACCACTGGACCATCATCGAGGAGGCGGATGAGCAGCACCCGTTCCGCCTCGCCACGTCGCCATCGCGCAGCTACCTCAACACCAGCTTCAACGAGACGCCGGGCTCGCAGGCGCGCGAGGGCACGCCGACGGTGATGATACACCCCGAGGACGCAGCAAGCCTTTCGATCGCTGATGGCGACGCGGTGACGCTGGGCAATACGCGTGGCGAAACCACGCTGACCGCGAAATTGTTTGACGGCGTCCGCCGTGGCGTCCTGATCGCCGAATCCATTCATCCGAACAAGTCCCATATCGGCGGCCGCGGCATCAACATGCTGACCGGGGCCGAAACCGTCGCTCCCGTGGGCGGCGCGGCGTTCCATGACAACAAGGTCTGGGTGAAAAAGGCGGCGCCAGCGACTGCGCGCAAGAGCTAGACCGCACTTGCAGTCCACGGTCATCCTGCCGCAAATGCTGACCAGCATTTGGCAAACGGGTGGACGACAATGACCGATACGAGCAGCGTGATACGCGAAAAGCGTGGGCAGGCATTCTGGATCACCATCAACCGGCCGGACAAGCGCAACGCCATCAATGCCGACGTGGTCGCTGGGATCACCCAGGGCTACCGCGAAGCCCATGACGACAAGGACGTCCGCGTCATCGTGCTGACGGGCGCGGGCGACAAGGCGTTCTGCGCCGGCGCCGACCTGCAGAACAGCGGTGCTGCGTTCGCGATGGATTTTTCCAAACCCAACGTCGACTACGCCGATCTGCTGCGGCTGTCGCAGGACGCCACCAAGCCGGCGATCGCGCGGGTAGGGGGCGTCTGCATGGCCGGCGGCATGGGCCTATTGTGCATGACTGACATGGCGGTCGCCGCCGAGCATGTCATCTTTGGACTGCCCGAGGTGAAGGTCGGGGTGTTCCCGATGCAGGTCCTCAGCCTGCTGCAGTCGATCGCGCCAAGGCGCCTCGTCAGCGAGTGGTCGCTGACCGGCGAGCCGTTCGACGCCCACACCGCGCAGGCGGCCGGGCTTCTCAACTACGTCGTGCCGGCTGCCGAACTCGACGCCAAGGTCGATTGGCTGGTCGGCCGCCTCGTCGACAAGTCGCCGACCGCGATCCGACGCGGCAAATACGCGATGCGGGCAATCGCCTCGATGTCGTTCGACGAGAGCATCGCCTATACCGAGAGCCAGATCGCGCTGCTGGCAATGACCGAAGACGCCAGGGAGGGCCTCAAGGCCTTCGGCGAGAAGCGCAAGCCCTCGTGGACGGGGCGCTGATTACCCCACGCTCGCCCTCAATCCGGCGGCTTCGATGCCGGCGACGGCGCAGATCTCGTCATTGTCCGACGTGTCGCCGCTTACGCCGACCGCGCCGAGCAGGCCGCCGTCACCCTGGATCAGCACGCCGCCCGGTACTGGCACCAGGCGGCCCTGTGCCATCGTATTCACCGCACTGACGAAATAGGCCTGCTCCTGCGCGCGCTGGAATAGCGCCCGCGACCCCATGCCCAGGGCGAGCGCGCCATAGGCTTTTCCGTGCGCGATCTCGGCCCGCATCAGGCTGGTGCCGTCCTGTGCCGCCGTGACCTTCACGCAGCCGCGGGCGTCCAGAATGGTGATGACCAGCGGCTTCAGTTTCTTCTCGACGCCTTTCGCAAGCGCAGCGTCGAGGATCTTGCGGGCAACGTCGAGGGTGAGTTCAGCCATGGATGGTTTCCTTTGTGGCAAGGTATGGGTGCGAGTTTTGGACGAATTTTGCGGATTTTCGGCCACTGCCGCCGCCATCGCCCTGATCCTGACGAATGCTGGTCAATCTCTTGCCCGCCGGGGTCCGGCTTGGCAAGGCAAAGCCCCGCTTCTTATGCATTGACGGTCGCCGCCGGGCGGGGGACAAGCCCGCCAAATAGTGATATTCGACCGTCGCGAAACCAAGGCTATACCGGGAAGGACGCCCATGACCGTGCATACTGGAAGGCATTTTCTGCAGATTCCGGGACCGACCAACGTGCCGGACCGGGTGCTGCGCGCCATGGACATGCCGACCATGGACCACCGGGGTCCCGAATTTGCCGAGGTCGGTCACGCCGTGCTCGCCGCCATGCAGCGGGTGTTCCGCACCAAACAGCCTGTCATCATCTACCCGTCGTCGGGCACCGGCGCCTGGGAGGCGGCCCTCGTCAACACACTGCAGCCCGGCGACAAGGTGCTGATGGCCGAGACCGGGCAGTTCGCCGTGCTATGGCGCGGCATCGCCGAGAAGTTCAAGCTCGAAGTGGATTTCATTCCCGGCGACTGGCGCCACGGCGCCGATCTCGGGCAGATCGAGGCGCGGCTGTCGGCCGACAAGGCGCACAAGATCAAGGCCGTGTGCGTGGTCCACAACGAGACCTCGACCGGCTGCGTCACCCATCCGCAGGATGTCCGCAAGATTCTGGACCGCGTCAATCATCCGGCGCTGCTGATGGTCGACACCATCTCCGGCCTCGGATCGCTGGAATATGAGCACGACGCCTGGGGCATCGACGTCTCGGTCGCCGGATCGCAGAAGGGGCTGATGCTGCCGCCGGGTCTCGGCTTCAACGCCATCTCGGAAAAGGCGCTTGCGGTGGCGAAGGCGAACCCGGCCATGCG
Source organism: Pseudomonadota bacterium (assembly GCA_023422775.1). GTDB lineage: Bacteria > Pseudomonadota > Alphaproteobacteria > Rhizobiales > Xanthobacteraceae > Bradyrhizobium. The sequence continues at coordinate 7,902 of JAFAGM010000019.1, read as the reverse complement.
CTCCTATTGGGACTGGCAGGAAGTCATCGCCATCAACAAGGCTGGCACCTGGCCCTATACGCCTGCAACCAACCTGCTGTTCGGATTGCGCGAGGCGGTGAAGATGCTCGAGGAGGAGGGCCTTGAGAACGTCTTCGCCCGGCACAAACGCCACAGCGCTGCGACGCGCGCAGCCGCCAAGGTGTGGGAACTGGAAACGCAATGCCAGGAGCAGGGCGCGCACTCGCCCGCGCTGACTGGCGTCGTCATGCCGGAAGGCCACGACGCAGATAACTTCCGCAAGGTGGTGCTGGAAAACTTCGACATGTCGCTCGGCACCGGCCTGAACAAGATCAAGGGCAAGGTGTTCCGGATCGGCCATATCGGCCACTTCAACGACCTGATGCTGATGGGCACGCTGTCGGGCGTCGAGATGGGTCTCGATCTCGCCAAGGTGCCGCATCGCAGCGGCGGCGTGCTGGCGGCGATGGACGTGCTCAAGGGACGCGACGTCGTCGCGAGGCCGAAGGCTGCGGTGGCCTGAGGCGGTTTCGCGAGCTGAAACACAACAACAGAAAGAGCTGCGATGAACGCACCGGTAGCTGCGTCCGAAGACCTGATCTACGCCGTCGAGGACGGCATTGCGCGCCTGACGTTCAACCGTCCGCAGGCACGCAACGCGCTGACCTTTGCGATGTACGAGCAGATGGCCGCGATCTGCGAGACCATCAACGACGATCGCTCGATCAAGGCGCTGATCATGACCGGCGCGGGCGACAAGGCGTTTGCGTCGGGTACGGACATTTCGCAGTTCCGCGCCTTCAAGACCGCGCAGGACGCGCTCGATTACGAAGCCCGAATCGACCGCGTGCTCGGCGCGCTGGAGGCGTGCCGGGTGCCCGTCATCGCGGCGATTGCCGGGGCCTGCACCGGCGGCGGCGCGGGCATCGCCGCTTGCTGCGACATTCGCATCGGCACCGAGTCCACGCGGATAGGCTTTCCGATCGCGCGCACGCTCGGCAATTGCCTGTCGATGTCCAACATCTCCCGGCTGGTTTCGCTGGTCGGCCCGGCGCGGACCAAGGACCTGATCTTCAAGGCGCGGCTGGTCGAGGCCCCCGAAGCGCTGGCGCTCGGGCTGCTCAACGAGGTGGTGCCTGACGTGGCGACGCTGCAACGCCGCGCCGACGAAACCGCGAAGCTCGTTGCAAGCCATGCCCCGATCACGCTCGAGGTCACCAAGGAGGCGGTGCGGCGCATCCGGCGGACGCTGTCGCGTGACGAGGGCGAAGACCTGATCCTGCGCGCCTATATGAGCGAGGATTTCCGCGAGGGCATGGATGCGTTCCTCAACAAGCGTGCGCCGAACTTCAAGGGTAAATGACCTTCGCGGTTGCGTGAGAGTTTCCATGAAAGTGCGGGCTTCCAGCCAGCCCGCGCTGTTTTGCGAAAGTCGCATTCTCATGCGAAAGTCATACGCAGCGAGGTTGCGGTGCAGCTTGAACTCGCCCGCATTCCCCCGCAGAATGGAGCCAAAAGCAGCTCCAAATTGTCTAAACACACCAATTACATAGGGAAGAAACACGTGGGACAGATGCTGAAGGCCGCGGCCGCCTTGACGGCCATGATCGCAACCGCGCCGGCGTTCGCCGCGTGGGAGCCCACCAAACCCGTTGAAATCGTCGTCGCAGCCGGCGCCGGCGGCGCCTCCGACCAGATGGCGCGGATGATGCAGGCGGCGATCCAGAAGAACAATCTGATGAAGCAGCCGATGGTGGTGTCGCTGAAGGGCGGCGCGTCGGGTGCCGAGGCGCTGATGTACATGAAGTCCAGCGACGGCGACCCCAACAAGGTTTTGATTGCCTATTCGCTGATCTACATGCTGCCGCTGTCGGCGAAAATTCCGTTCAACTGGCGCGATCTTACCCCGGTGTCCGTCGTGGCGCTCGACCAGTTCGTGTTGTGGGACAATGCCGAGGGACCCAAGACGGTGAAGGATTTCATCGCAGCCGCCAAGGCGGCCGGCTCCCCGTTCAAGATGGGCGGCACCGGCTCCAAGCGCGAGGATCATGTGCTGACCGTGTTCATGGAGCAGAAGACCGGCGCGAAGTTCTCCTATCTGCCGTACAAGTCCGGCGGCGAGGCGGCGACGCAACTGGTCGGCAAGCACACCGAAGCCAACGTCAACAACCCTTCCGAAAATCTCGAAGTCTGGCGCGCCGGCCAGGTCCGCGCGCTCTGCGTGTTCGACAAGGAGCGCATCTCCTACAAGACCAAGGTCACCGAAACGCAATCGTGGAACGACGTCCCGACCTGCAAGGAGGAGGGGCTCGACGTGCAGTACCTGATGCTGCGCGCGATGTTCCTGCCCGGCAAGGTGACACCCGAGCAGCAGGCGTTCTATGTCGACCTGTTCCAGAAGGTGACGCAGACGCCGGAGTACAAGGAATACATGGAGAAGCAGGCGCTGAAGCCGATCTTCCTCACCGGCAAGGATATGCTGAAATTCCTCGAAGAGGATGACAAGCTCAACGCGTCGCTGATGAACGAAGCGGGCTTCGTCGCGAAGTAACACGCTTCCTCGCGCCAAGCATATCGCTCTCACTCGTCCGCGTGGCCGTATCCGGCCATGCGGACGCGGACCCTCTCGATCTCCTCTTTCGATAGCAATGGCGGCGTGCCGATCTGCAGGCAGCCGTGATACTGCCGCGCCAGGTTTTCGACCTCGACCGCGAGCCACATCGCCTTTGGCAGCGAAGGCCCGATCGCGATCATGCCGTGATGCCTGAGCAGGCAGGCCAGCCTGCCTTCGAGCGCGCGAACGGCATGTTCCGACAGTTCCTGGGTGCCGAAGGTCGCGTAGGGTGCGCAGCGGATGGTGTCGCCGCCGGCGCAGGCGACCATGTAATGCACCGGTGGAATCTCCATGCCCATGATCGCCAGCATGGTCGAGTAGGGCGGGTGGGCGTGGACGACGGCGTTCACGTCTGCGCGAGCCTTGAGGATGTCGCGGTGAAACCGCCACTCGCTCGACGGGCGCTGGGCAGGATCGTGCGAACCGTCGAGATGCATGTAGACGATCTGCTCAGGCTGCATCGCCTCATACGGCGTGCTCGTCGGCGTGACCAGCATGCCCTCGCCGTGGCGCAGGCTGATATTGCCCGACGTCCCCTGGTTGATGCCGAGCGCATTCATGCGCAGGCAGGCATCGATGATGGATTGACGCTTTTCCCTGTCTTCCTTCGTCAGCATTTCAACGCCCTCTTGCAACCTGCGGACAATGCTTGATTATTGCTTCGCAGTATAGTCGAACATCTCTGTGAAGAGAGTTGGATGGAGAAGTCATGACGAGCGCCGTGCTTGGCATCATCGGCGGATCCGGCATCTACGACCTGCCGGGTCTGGAAGACGTCCGCGACGAGGCCATCGAAAGCCCCTGGGGCGAGCCGTCCGCAGCCGTGACTCGCGGCGTCATCGATGGTCTGCCGGTCGTGTTCCTGCCGCGCCACGGCAAGGGACATGTGCTGTCGCCCTCCGACATCAACTACCGCGCCAATATCGACGTGCTGAAGCGGGCGGGCGTGACCGATCTCGTATCGCTGTCGGCCTGCGGCTCGTTCAAGGAGGAGTTGACACCCGGAACCTTCGTGCTGGTCGATCAGTTCGTGGACCGTACCCTCAAGCGTGAGAACTCGTTCTTCGGCAGGGGCTGCGTGGCCCATGTCTCGATGGCTCACCCGGTATCGCCGCGCCTGCACGTGCATCTCGCGGCCGCCGCCAAGACCGAGGGCATAGCGGCGGTGCAGGGCGGAACTTATGTTTGCATGGAAGGCCCGCAATTCTCCAGCCTCGCCGAGAGCCTGAGCTACAAGGCGCAAGGCTATTCCGTGATCGGCATGACCAACATGCCGGAGGCCAAGCTCGCCCGCGAGGCCGAGATCTGCTACGCCAGCGTGGCGATGGTCACCGATTTCGATTGCTGGCATCCCGACCACGACGCGGTCACCGTGCAGGACATCATTCGCGTGCTGAACTCGAACGCCAGCAAGGCGAAAGCGCTGGTCGGGCGTTTGGCCCGCGATTTTCCGCGCCAGCATGAGCCGTGTCCGGTTGGATCGGACCGGGTGCTCGACACCGCTCTGATCACGGCGCCGGAGGCGCGCGATCCCAAACTGCTCGTCAAACTCGACGCCGTTGCCGGACGGGTGTTGAGGTCATGAAGGTCGATGGCCGGCATTTCCGCAGCATCTGGCTCGAGGCGGACGGCTGGTCGGTCGGTGCGATCGACCAGCGGCGCCTGCCCCATGAATTCGTGATCGCGCGCCTCGATACAGCCGACGCGGCAGCAGACGCCATTCGCACCATGCTGGTCCGTGGTGCACCCCTGATCGGCGCCACCGCCGCTTACGGGATGGCGCTGGCGATGCGGGACGACCGTTCCGACGTCGGCATCGATCGCGCCTGCGAATTGCTGATCGCGACGCGACCGACGGCGATCAACCTGAAATGGGCGCTCGACGAGATGAAGTGCGCACTCAGGCCGGCGGCGCCGTCCCAGCGCGTGCAAATCGCCTATGCCCGCGCCGCTGAGATCGCCGAGGAGGATGTCGCAATCAACCGCGAGATCGGCCGGCATGGCCTGGCGCTGATCGAGCAGGTCGTCGCCGCGAAGGCGCCGGGCGAGCCCGTGAACATCCTGACGCACTGCAATGCCGGCTGGCTGGCGACCGTCGATTGGGGCACGGCTACGGCGCCGATCTATCAGGCGCACGATCGTGGCCTGAAGGTCCATGTGTGGGTCGACGAGACAAGGCCGCGCAATCAGGGCGCTTCGCTGACCGCCTGGGAACTCGGCCACCACGGCGTGCCCCATACCGTCATCGCCGATAACACCGGCGGCCATCTGATGCAGCACCGGATGGTCGATCTCGCGATTGTCGGCACCGACCGGGTGACCGCCAATGGCGATGTCTGCAACAAGATCGGTACCTATCTGAAGGCGCTCGCCGCCCACGACAACGCCGTGCCGTTCTATGTTGCACTGCCGTCGCCGACCATCGACTTTAGTATCGGAGACGGTGTCAGCCAGATTCCAATCGAGCAGCGCGGCACCGAGGAGGTCGCGACCATGACCGGCCGCACCGCCGACGGGCGGGTCGAGACCGTGCGCGTGGTTCCCGAGGGCTCGCCCGTGGCCAATTACGCCTTCGATGTCACGCCGGCGCGCCTCGTGACGGGGCTGATCACCGAACGCGGCCTGCTTCGCCCCGAGCGTGCTGCACTTGCGAGCGCATTCCCGGAGCGCAGCGCGGGTCATTGACGCCGGCGGCAGCGGCACGTAATCCGTGCCCACGCCGTTGCTTCCGGGTGCATCACCTCCATGTCCAATACCGATATCGAAATCGTTGTCGAAGATCCGACCGCGCCCGAAGCCAATTCGCCCGCGGTGACCAGCATTCGCGCCGCCGACGCGGTTGTCTCGCTCATGCTGCTGGCGCTGGCGCTGACGCTCGGCTACGACAACTGGCGCACGGGCGCCGGTTGGGAATCGACCGGCCCGCAGTCCGGCTATTTTCCATTCTATCTCTCGGTGATCCTCGCCGGCGCCAGCCTCTATGGCCTGGCCGCAGCGTTCCTGTCGCGCAAGGAGGCTGCCGAGGTCTTCGTGACGCGGGCGCAACTTCGCCGCGTGCTGGCGGTGTTCGTGCCGACGCTGCTGTTTTGCCTGGCCATGCAGTTCCTCGGGCTCTATGTCGCGAGCTTCCTGCTGATCGCGGGTTTCATGCGCGTGGTCGGCAAGATCGCGCTGTGGAAATCGCTGCTCACCGCCTTCGTGTTCACCGCCGTGATGTTCATCACCTTCGACGTCGCCTTCGACGTCATCATGCCAAAGGGCCCGCTCGAAGCGGCGCTCGGCCGCTGACAGGATCGGCATGACTTCTTCCGTCATTGCGAGCGCAGCGAAGCAATCCATGAGGCCGCATAGCAAGTGTGGATTGCTTCGCTGCGCTCGCAATGACGAAATTCCGGGAATCGATTGATGGAAGCCCTCAGCCTCTTGATGCACGGCTTCGCCGTGCTGCTGACGTGGAAAACGCTGCTGCTGATGATGCTCGGGCTGGTGCTCGGCATCTTCGTCGGCGTGCTGCCCGGCCTCGGCGGCCCCAACGGCGTAGCGATCCTGCTGCCGCTGACATTCACGATGGATCCGACCTCGGCGATCGTGATGCTGTCGTGCATTTACTGGGGGGCACTGTTCGGCGGCGCCATCACCTCGATCCTGTTCAACATCCCCGGCGAAGCATGGTCGGTGGCGACCACGTTCGACGGCTATCCGATGGCGCAACAGGGCAGGGCGGCGGAAGCGCTGACCGCGGCCTTCACCTCGTCGTTCATCGGCTCGCTGGTCGCGGTCATGCTGATCACGTTCCTGGCGCCGATGATCTCGTCGTTCGCGCTCAAATTCGGTCCGCCGGAATTCTTCGCGGTGTATCTTCTGACCTTCTGCTCGTTCGTCGGCCTCGGCCGCGAGGCCAAGCACAAGACGGTGATTTCGATGTCGCTCGGCCTGCTGCTCGCCGGCATCGGGATGGACACCGTGTCCGGCCAGTTGCGCATGACATTCGGTTCGGCGGAACTCTTGCGCGGCGTCAACTTCCTGGTCGCCGTCATCGGCCTGTTCGGCATCAGCGAAATCCTCCTGACCATGGAAGAGCGGCTGGCGCTGCGCGGCCACGCCGCCGCCATCTCGCTGCGCGTGGTGCTGTCGGTCTGGAGGGACCTGCCGCAATACTGGGTGACGCTGTTTCGTTCCTCGTTCATCGGCTGCTGGCTCGGCATCACGCCGGGCGGCGCGATTGCCGCGTCCTTCATGGGCTACAACCTCGCCAAGCGCTTCTCCAAGGACCAGGACAGTTTTGGCAAGGGCCGCATCGAGGGCGTGTTCGCGCCGGAAACCGCGGCGCACGCCTCCGGCACCGCGGCGCTGCTGCCGATGCTGGCGCTCGGCATTCCCGGTTCGGGCACGGCGGCGATCCTGCTCGGTGGCCTGATGGTGTGGGGCCTCAACCCCGGACCGTTGCTGTTCGTCGAGCACAAGGATTTCGTCTGGGGCCTGATCGCCTCTATGTATCTCGGCAACGTCGTCGGCCTCGTGCTGGTGCTGACGACGGTGCCGATCTTTGCCTCCATCCTGCGGGTGCCGTTCGCAGCGGTAGCACCGATGATCGTGGTGTCCTGCGCGATCGGCGCCTATGCGATCCAGAACGCGATGTTCGACATCTGGCTGATGCTGGGTTTTGGCGTCGTCGGCTACGTCTTCAAGAAGATCGGCATTCCGCTGGCGCCGTTCACGCTGGCGCTGGTGCTCGGCAACCGCGCCGAGGATGCGTTCCGCCTGTCGATGATCGGCTCCGGCGGCGACATGAAGGTGTTCTGGTCCAATGGCCTGGTCGGCACGATCACGACGCTCGCGATCGTGCTGTTGTTCTGGCCGGTGATCGACAAGGCGTTCGGCAGCGTCAGGCGCATGCTGGTGCCGGCGAGGACGTAGTCCGGCGCAGATCGTCGTTCCATGCCAACGGGTCTCGCCTTCGGCGAGCGGCGGGGGATCCAGTACGCGGCGGCCCATCGGCGTCATTGCGAGCGGAGCGAAGCAATCCACGTCTCGGCAAGGGGATAGATGGATTGCTTCGCTGCGCTCGCAATGACGGGGCGACATATGTTCTCATTCTCGCGACGCGTTGCGCCCGAGGTTTGCTCTTGACCTTGCCCTCCAGAAAATCCGAGGGCGCAGAGAAGACCGGGTGCACGCTGCACCCGCGGTCTCGTGTGCAGTTGCGCACAGAAAAACGCGCACACGAGCATACAGGTTCAGCGGAAACACTCCGGCCTTCCCTGCGCAGTGGCTTTACGGCTTATAAC